>CAXBEX010000009.1:0-186417 GCA_963974965.1 uncultured Colwellia sp.
CGAAACTCGAAACTCGAAACTCGAAACTCGAAACTCGAAACTCGAAACTCGAAACCTAAAGCCCTAAAACTTGTTTTCCTTGCTTAAATACAATATCAACAGGGATGTTGGCGCTTTCTAATCGAGCCAAATCAATTGCGAGAGTTTCACTAATGACACCTTTGCTGGCAACTAAATCATCTACGCCTTGATAATCTCCATTACCTTGAAGCGTTAAAATCAGTTTAGAAAGAGAATTGATAGCAGCGGTCATCTTGTCCATATTTACGCTATACAAGCCTTGTTCGTTGCGGCTAAACGCGCCTTTTTCTTGGAAGTAATTAAAACGAACCATATTAGCCTTTCCATGTGCCGAACTTGCACCAAAACGTACTGAGCGGAATATGCCAGCTAAAAAGGTAGTGTAATATTCTTCTAATTTTCCGTCAGTAATTGCACCTTTTTCTAGTAGCTGACGTATCATGTATAAGCCTAAAATATCCGCTTTGCCTTCTTCAAGGGCGCTTGCATGTTCTTTTAGCGATTGGCGTACAGTACCTTTGTCGTTAAGTGTGTTCTTGATACCTAAACCATGCGCCACTTCATGAAACATAGTGTTAGCGAAGAAACCGGTAAAAGTAACGTTTTTACGTTGCTCGGGCACTATTAAAGTATCAGTAATGGGTAGCATGATGGTGTCAAACTTAGCACGCATAGCATTTTTAAGCTGTAAGCGACGAGTGCCTTTTTCTAACTGTACTTGTTCATCATTAGGTAAGTTAATGGCAATGGTTTTGCTGCCTGCATTTGAGTGACCACCATAGTAAATAACATCATAAGCATTTAAATCGGCATCTGAGCCGGGCACTTCGGCTTTATATTTTTTCGGTACAGGTAGCTCTTTTTGTAGTTCTGGTAAGTATTGTGCGTACTTAGCTAACTTTTCGCTCCATGATAAATCTTTAATTAATACATAGGCTTCAAAAGCGGCTCGATAACCGTATAATTGATCTTCATAATTTTCTATTGGACCAATAACTACATCAATAGGATTTTTTTTCATGTCCATCCAAGCAAAGTCTGATGCTTGGTACTCATCGGTGCGTAGCGCATTCGCTCGCATGGTTAAGTAATTAGCAAACTCTTTATCATCAGCAAAAGTCGCGGCTTTTTCTAGAATAGCTGCCGCACGAGTAATCTCATCACTATATATTTCAGAGTAAGCTATTGTTACGAGGTGTCCTTCATCATCACGGCTAATGATTGAATACAAGCCGTCCTTTTCTGCTAAAGTGATTTGTTCAAATTCTGCTTTAGTCATATCTTTGGGGTAAAATTCTGCGCCATGCGCTTTAACATCGCTTTGTGTCAAAAAAACTTTGTCTCCGTCTAACCTATCCCAAGGGCCGTAGTTGATTTCAGCGAAACGACGAACTTTTTCATCTTTAATTGAAGCTAAGAATGCTTTTTTATCTTGAGAAAAAGCTTGTTGCCAAAAAAGGTCATCCATAATTTTAGAAGCGTCAATTAATAGCGCTAACATTTTTTTTTGATTTGCTGATAAGTGACTTAAATCAGCAGAAAGCGTCACTTCTTTATAGATGTCTAAACGATTTTTAAACTCAGGAATTAATTGAGGAGAAGTTTGTTGGTTTTTAGCCGAAACATCTTTTGTAGCAAGTGTTGAGGCTGATTCGTTATTACAAGCGGTTAGTGTTGTTAACGCTGCTAGCACTACGGCTACAATTTTTGTGTGTTTGCTTTTGAATTTATTTGTTTTTAGAAAAGTCATTTTAGTTCTCAATGGTTATTCGGCTTTTTTCTGGTAAAGAGACTAAAAAAAATTGCCTAAAAGTGCAATAGCAAGGAGTAATAAAAGTGCAAAGAAAGTGTAAAGTATTTCGAATTTTAGATATAAAAAAACCGACAATAGTCGGTTTTTTGCAGTTACTTAATAAGTAACAATTTTTCATAAAAACAATGTGCATTTACTTATAAGATAGAATCTTATAAGGCTTTAACTGCAGCATTTAAACGGCTCTTACTACGAGCAGCTTTATTTTTATGAATAAGACCTTTACTTGCGTAACGATCTAGAATTGGTGTTGCAGCAGCTAATTCTTTAGTTGCTACTTCTTTATCACCAGCTTCAATTGCTGTGATTACTTTTTTAAGCAAAGTACGCATCATTGAGCGACGACTTGCATTGTTTTGACGGCGCTTTTCAGATTGTACTGCGCGCTTCTTAGCTTGCTTTGAGTTAGCCAAGGTGACTCCTAAAGTTTGTAATATATAAGCTTAAATTTAAGGCGACGAAATATGCCTGTTTTTTAGCTGATTGTCAAATGTTTTAATTGCTTACCCAATAAAAGGCTAAATAAAAAATATCGGGGAAGCAATTAAAAAGAATATCGTTGGTTTTACTAAGTGCTACTAACTAAATAGTTAACCAAGTATGTTGTGAACAATACAAGTATACATTGTTTAAATAGGTAAGATCATCACATAATAGAAATTATTTTTGAACTGTTTTTTGTAGCGAGTAATCGTTTTAATATAATGAACAGGATAGACTGCGTAAATTTATTCGCGTTAGGCATCATAAGGGTTTTATTTTTGAGTAAAAAGTTAATTAAATCAGGACTGATTGTTAGTGCGATGACCTTGCTTTCTCGTGTCTTGGGCTTAGTGCGCGATGTGGTTATTGCCAATGTGATGGGTGCAGGCGTGATGGCTGATGTGTTTTTGTTTGCCAATAAAATTCCTAATTTTTTTAGACGTCTTTTTGCAGAGGGCGCTTTTGCACAAGCTTTCGTACCCGTATTAAGTGAATATCATACTCGTGATGAAAAAAAGACAGACAAGAGTGATCAAAAAAGTGAAGGTATTGAGCAAACTAATATTGCTGTTTCTCTTGACGAAACACGGCGATTAATCGCACAAGTCTCAGGAACTTTGGGCGTTATTATTACGTTAGTTACCCTATTTGGTATGTTGGCATCACCCTTATTTGTCATTTTATTTGGGGGAGGGTGGTTTGTAGATTGGTTCAATAACGGTCCAGATAGTGTAGGCGGTGAAAAATTTGAATTAGCAGCAAGTTTATTGAAAATCACTTTTCCTTATCTATGGTTTATTAGTTTTACCGCTCTTGCCGGTGCTGTACTCAATACTATGGGGCGATTTGCTGTTGCAGCGTTTACCCCAGTACTGCTCAATATTGCGATTATTTTGATGGCAATATATGGCGCGCAATATACTCAAAGCCCAGCCTATGCATTGGCTTGGGGAGTTTTTTTTGGTGGTTTAATTCAGTTTCTTTTTCAAATTCCCTTTTTGTATAAAGCGAATGTTCTCGTAAAGCCTTGTTGGTCTTGGCATAGTGATGGTGTTATTAAAATTCGGAAGCTGATTATTCCTGCGCTATTTGGTGTTTCAGTGACGCAAATTAATTTATTGCTTGATACTTTAATCGCGAGCTTTTTGATTACTGGCTCTATCAGTTGGCTTTATTATGCAGACCGATTATTAGAATTTCCATTAGGGCTATTTGGTATTGGTATTGCGACGGTTATATTGCCAAGTTTGTCAAAATTGCACAGTAAGAATGATCCCAAACAGTTTGCCGCAACGTTGGATTGGGGGATTCGGGTTATTAGCTTGTTTGGCTGGCCAGCATTGGCAGGGCTAATGATATTAGCACAACCCATTATCATGGTGCTTTTTATGCGTGGTGAATTTAGCCAAACAGATGTGTTACAAGTATCAATGGCGTTGTTTGCTTATCTTTCTGGTTTATTAAGTTTTATGTTTATTAAAGTACTAGCACCAGGGTATTACGCGAGACAAGATACCAAAACGCCGGTAAAAATAGGCATAAAATCGATGGTGGCTAATATGGCCTTTAATTTAATGTTAGCGCCATTTTTTGGTTATGTTGGTTTGGCAATTGCTACGACAATGTCAGCAACTTTGAATGCTTGGCTGTTATATCGAGGTTTAAAACAAGCTGGAATTTATCACTTATCAAAAAGCACTAAAATATTTATTAGTAAATTAATATTGGCTGCAAGTGTTATGGCATTAGTTGTTTATCAATTGTCGTATGATTTTGATGTGTGGCTTTTAATGAGTTTTGTTGAACAAATATCTCAGTTAGTTCTTTGTATTGGTGTAGGCTGTTTGAGTTACTTTTTAGTGATCTTTTTATTAGGTGTTCGTCTTAATGACTTTAAAGTAAAAAGCTAGAAAAAAAACGTCTGAAGTACTGATTATTATTGCTCGTTAATATATAATTCGGCGATTTATTTTTATAAACAATCAATATAAAGGTTTTTTCGCTTAATAGAATTAGCCAGTTAGTTCGCGGTAGAGGTATTATTCAGCCTAAGGATCAATTGTTGGGTGTGTTGACCTTTATTGATGTGTTAATAGTAGCTGTTCAAGTTTTGGTCGTTAAAAGGCAATTTAAATAGTAATGCAGTTAGTTCGCGGTATACATAATATTCAGATTGGTGATCAATTGTTGCGTGTGTTGACCTCTATTGATGTGTTAAGAATAGCTGTTCAAGTTTTGGTCGTTAAAAGGCAATTTAAATAGTAATGCAGTTAGTTCGCGGTATACATAATATTCAGATGGGTGATCATGGCTGTGTGTTAACCATAGGTAATTTCGATGGTGTTCATAAAGGCCATCAACGGGTTATTTCTGCATTGGTAGCGAAAGCAAAAGCGCTTAACTGTGTTGCTGCTGTGTTGGTATTTGAACCACAACCACAAGAGCTTTTTGCGCCAGATAAAGCGCCAGCAAGATTGTGTCGTTTACGTGATAAATATGCTTTGTTGGCTGAATTAGGTGTGCAACGCCTTATTTGTGTTAATTTCAATCGTAAATTTGCTAGCCAGAGCGCAGAGCAATTTATTAAACATTTATTGGTTGAAAAGTTAGGTATTAAGCATTTAATAGTTGGTGATGATTTTCATTTTGGTAAAAATCGTGTTGGTGATTTTACCATGCTGTCTCAGGCAGGAAAAACTTTTGGCTTTGAGGTTACCGACACCGCCAGTTGTAAAATGGCAAATTGCCGCGTTAGCAGTACGGCAATTAGGCAAGCGTTAGAACAAGACAACCTAAACGATGTTGAAAATATGCTTGGTAGGCCTTATTCAATTATCGGTAAGGTATTTCACGGTGATAAACGTGGCCGGCAATTAGGTTTTCCAACCGCTAATGTTCTATTGAAAAGGCAAAAATCCCCTTTAAATGGCGTTTTTGCGGTAAGGGTTAAAACAGTTCAAGGCATCTTTAATGGTGTAGCTAATATTGGTGCCCGACCTACTGTTAATGGTATTAGGCAGCAACTAGAAGTACATATTTTTGATTTCAGTGATGACATTTATGGTCAATGCATTGAGGTAATTATTATAAAAAAACTGCGTCAAGTGATGAAGTTTGATAACTTAGCGGCGTTAACTGCGCAAATTAAGTGTGATAGTGAGCAAGCAAAACAAGTCTTAAAGAATAAAGAATAAAGAATAAAGAATAAAGAATAAAGAATAAATAATATAGGTTAGGCTTCTGCCTAACAATTTAGAAAATTTAAATAACCGGATAACGATTTAAATGAGTGATTACAAACAAACCTTAAACTTACCTGCAACGTCTTTTGCGATGAAGGGTAATATGGCAAACCGTGAACCTAACATGCTCAAAGAGTGGGCTGCTAAAGATTTGTACGGAAAAATTCGTGCAGCGAAAAAAGGTAAAAAATCATTCATTTTGCATGATGGTCCTCCATACGCCAATGGAAGTATCCACCTTGGTCATGCAGTAAATAAAATATTGAAAGATATTATTGTTAAATCAAAAACATTATCTGATTTTAATTCGCCTTACGTACCTGGTTGGGATTGCCATGGTTTACCTATTGAATTAATGGTTGAGAAAAAAGTTGGCAAGCCGGGTCATAAAGTTACTGCCAGTGCTTTTCGCGAAAAATGTCGTGAATATGCAGCGAAGCAAGTAAATGCTCAACGTGAAGATTTCAAACGTTTGGGTATTTTTGCTGATTGGGAAAAACCTTACTTAACCATGGATTTTGATACCGAAGCGAATATTATCCGCGCTTTAGGGAAAATTGCTGAGAATGGTCATTTACTCCAAGGTTTCAAACCTGTGCATTGGTGTACAGATTGTGGCTCTTCTTTGGCTGAGGCTGAAGTAGAATATAAAGACAAACACTCACCTGCGATCGACGTTAAATTTAATATTAATGATGAAAGTGTCGCTGATAAATTTTCTCATCCAGAAGGTCACACGGGAACAGGCCAAATAGGCATGGTTATCTGGACAACCACACCTTGGACACTACCCGCTAACCGTGCAGTTTCGGTCCATGCTGATGTTGAATACACCTTAGTGCAATGTGAAACAAAGCAGGGCAAAGAGCGTTTAATCTTAGCTTCTGATTTAGTCACAAGTTGTATGGACAGATTTGGACTTGAAAAATACCATGCATTAGGTTTTTGTAAAGGTACTGATTTAGAGTTAGTACAATTACAGCATCCCTTTTATGATTTTACCGTGCCTGTGATTTTAGGTGAACACGTTACTACCGACTCTGGTACAGGTTGTGTTCATACGGCTCCTGGCCATGGTGTTGAAGATTTCGTGGTGGGTAAAATATACAACCTTGAAGTCGCAAACCCTGTGGGTGCAAATGGTGTTTATTTAGAAGATACACCATTATTTGCGGGTCAGCATGTTTTTAAAGCAAATGCGAGTGTGGTTGAAACGTTGCAAGAGCATGGCACATTGGTACATCATCATGCGATAGAACATTCTTATCCACATTGCTGGCGTCACAAAACACCATTAATTTTCCGTGCAACACCACAATGGTTTATCAGCATGGACAAGAAAGGTTTACGTCAAGATTCATTAAAAGAAATTGAAAAAACACAATGGATCCCTGAATGGGGTCAACGCCGTATTGAATCAATGGTTGAAGGTCGACCAGATTGGTGTATTTCACGTCAACGTACGTGGGGTGTGCCAATGGCATTATTCATACATCAAGATACAGGTGCTTTGCACCCACGTAGTATTGAGTTAATTGAAACGGTTGCTAAGCGTGTTGAAGAAAAAGGCATTCAAGCTTGGTTTGATTTAGATGCCGCCGAACTTATTGGTGATGATGCTAAAGAATACATTAAAGTACCTGATACCTTAGACGTTTGGTTTGATTCAGGTACCACGCATTACTCAGTGGTCAATGCACGTGAAGAATTTGATGGCATCGCAGACTTATATCTTGAAGGTTCAGATCAACATCGTGGTTGGTTCATGTCGTCTATGATCTCATCGGTAGCAATGAATGGTAAAGCACCATACAAACAAGTACTAACGCATGGTTTTACGGTTGATACAAACGGTCACAAAATGTCTAAATCATTAGGTAACGTGATAACACCATCACAAATCACCAATGATTTAGGTGCGGATATTTTACGTTTATGGACAGCCTCGGTTAACTATACCCAAGAAATTACGGTTTCTGATGAAATTTTTAAGCGCCAAGCGGATGCATATCGTCGTATTCGTAATACTTCACGGTTTTTATTATCAAATTTGAATGGTTTTGAGCCAGCACAGCACTCGGTTGCATTTGAAGATATGGTTGCTTTAGACCGTTGGGTTGTTGATAAAGCCGCACGTTTACAAGAAGAAATTATTACCGCTTACAATGAATATGAATTCCATGTTGTGGTTCATAAGCTAATGAATTTCTGTACTACTGAGCTAGGTGGCTTTTATTTAGATATTATTAAAGATAGACAATATACCGCTAAAGCTGATTCAAATGCGCGTCGCTCTTGTCAAACGGCAATGTATTTAATTGCTGAAGCAATGACTGCTTGGATGGCGCCTATTTTATCCTTCACTGCACAAGAAATTTGGCAAGCACTACCTACACCAGCTACAGGTGAGCGTGATGAGTTTGTTTTCACGGGCGTGTGGTTTGATGGTTTAGCGACAATGCCCGAAGATGCAGCATTAGGTAACAACTATTGGAGCGAGTTATTATTAGTGCGAGCAGAAGTTAACCGTGCATTAGAGCTTGCCCGCAAAGATAAAATTGTAGGTAAGGCGCTTGAAGCACAAGTTACTTTATACGCGACCGCTGATTTAGCGCAGAAGTTAACGCAGTTAGGTGAAGAATTACGTTTTGTACTAATTACTTCAAAAGCAAGTGTCGAAGTTATTACTGATGTTAGCCAAGTGCCTGAAAATTTCGAGGCAACTGAGGTTGAGGGTTTATGGTTATCAGTTTCAGCTGCGACAGGTAAAAAATGCGACAGATGTTGGCATGTAACTACTGATGTAGGCAGTGATGATGCACACCCAGATCTTTGTACCCGTTGTGTTACAAATGTTGATGGTGAAGGTGAAGTTCGACAATATGCCTAGTACTTCTATAAAAAGGCTTTTTACAGCGTTCAATAATTCGGGTTTGCGTTGGCTTTGGTTAACGCTACTTTGTTTAGTGCTTGATCAAGTAACTAAGCAATGGGTTGCCAGTTCCTTTGACCTGGGTGAATCACTAAACATATTGCCCATCTTTAGTATCACTTATGTACATAATCCCGGTGCTGCTTTTAGCTTTTTAGCCAATCAAGATGGCTGGCAACGTTGGTTTTTTACTGCCATAGCTGCTATTGCCAGTATTGTGTTTATTGTTTGGCTCGCTAAAACGCCGAAATCTCAAACAATATTAAGTATTGCTTTTGCGTTAATGCTAAGTGGCGCTATGGGAAATTTGATTGATAGAGTTTTGTTTGGTTATGTTATTGATTTTTTGGATTTTCATTGGTCAGGAAATCACTTTCCAGCTTTTAATGTGGCCGATTCGATGATTTTTATTGGTGCAGCCTTAATGATTTTAGATTCATTTACGGCTGAATCTAAAGATTCAATGTAGGTTGGAATTTATTCCGACAAAGCGTTAATAAAGATAAATAGAAGATAAATAATGACAACTGATAAAAATATTCAAGCAGACTCTAGTGTTTTAGTACATATCACCATGAAATTAAGTGATGGCTCTGCTGCTGATAGCACGAAAGTTAACAATAAACCGGCTAAAATCATCATGGGTGATCAAAGTATTTCTGCTGCATTCGAAGCACAATTACTAGGTATGTCTACTGGTAATACTAAAGAGTTTACCCTTAACGCTGTTGATGCTTTTGGTGAATCTAACCCTGACAATATTCATTATATGGATATTGATAAATTCTCAGCTAAAGTGCCAGCAAAAGTTGGTAATATCATTACTTTTTCACAACCCGGTGGTGAGTTGCCAGGTATGATCAAAGAAGTAAACGGTAGCTCAGTCACTATTGATTTTAATCACCCGTTAGCGGGCCAGTCAGTAACTTTTGTTATTGATTTAGTAGAAATATTATAACGCGTTACTATAACTAGAAAATGGCATTGAGAAATTTATGGAAATTATTTTAGCAAATCCCCGTGGCTTTTGTGCCGGTGTTGACCGCGCTATTAGCATTGTTGACCGAGCTCTAGATTTATTTGGTGCACCTATTTATGTGCGTCATGAAGTAGTACATAACAAGTTTGTGGTGGATGGACTTAAAAGCCGAGGGGCGATTTTTGTTGATGAAATTAATGAAGTTCCTGATGATAGCACTGTAATTTTTAGTGCTCATGGTGTTTCAAAAATAGTTCGTCAGGAAGCCAAATTACGTGATTTGAAAGTTTTCGATGCTACCTGCCCGTTAGTGACCAAAGTGCATATGGAAGTTTCTCGTGTCAGTAGAAAAAATATTGAATGTGTACTGATTGGCCATGAAGGTCATCCAGAAGTTGAAGGTACTATGGGGCAGTATGATAGTGAAACAGCAGGTATTTATCTTGTTGAATCTGCTAATGATGTGTCAAAGCTTAAAGTGAAAAACCCTGAAAAACTATACTATTGTAGTCAAACTACGTTATCAGTTGATGATACATCTGATGTTATTGATGCATTAAAAGCAAAATTTCCAATGATTGAAGGGCCGCGAAAAGACGATATATGCTATGCAACACAAAACCGTCAAGATGCAGTGCGTGCTATCGCTAGTCAAGTTGATCTGTTATTAGTTGTAGGCGCAAAAAATAGCTCTAATTCAAACCGTTTAAGAGAGGTTTCTGAAAAAATAGGCACTATTTCTTATTTAATCGATACGGCAGATAATATTGAAACATCATGGCTTAAAGGTGTAAATAAAATTGGTGTTACTGCTGGTGCATCTGCTCCTGCTATTTTAGTGAAACAAGTTATTGAAGCATTAAAAAACCTTGGTGGTCAAGAGGTTATTGAATATCCAGGTCGTAAAGAAAATATTGTATTTGCAGTACCCGCAGAACTGCGCTAATCTTAGGTTGTTTATAAATTAACCATAGCTATAGTAAGAAAAAGCTATAGCTACAGAAGCCATAGCAACAAAAACAAAGCAATATGGCAAGTCGATGGCTATCCCCAAGGATATGGATAAATGGGCATAGCAAGCACAAGAATATGTATGCGTATATTTCGAATGTATTTTTAAGGACGTTATACAGACAAAAAGGATATGGGTTATTGTTGTTCACGCGAGTGATTTTTAGCACATGTGAATTTTCCCAAGAGTTTTTAGCTATTGCAAAATTGGCTCTCTCTTTTTTTATGCCTAAAAATGGTGTAGTCTTAAATACAGTTATATTAAAAGTAGTTATATTTAAAGTAGTAACCCTAAAACCTAAAAGAACTTTTTTTCACATCCCCCCAACTGAAAATCACTCTTTTCAAACCTGTTTTGTTACAGTTATCTCTTATGCATTTTGTCGATACAATATTAGGCAGTTTAAGCAATAAAAAGAGTCAACTTATTAAAGAGAGAAGCTGATGCCTCAACGTGTTAATACTCAATGTCTAAATGCCAATATAAGTAAAAGCGCTATGAAAGAAAAAGGCATGACTTTTATCGAAGTTTTAATTGCCTTATTTATTATGGTTACGGGTATCTTAGGCGCTGTTGCTATGCAAGCCACTGCTAAAAAAGGTAGTTTTGATGCCATGCAACGTTCATTAGCATCAGCATTAGCACAAGATATTGTTGAACGAATGCGCGGTAATGATAGTAATACCTTGGCTTTATACGCTGCTAATAGCCCATATGGTTCAGGAAAAATTGTTTCACCGCCTACTTGTAATTCCGCTGCTGCGCTGTGCAGTCCTACTCAAATGGTTACTCATGATCTTCATGGTTGGGAGCAATCTCTGATGGGAGCTGGAGCAACAAATAGTGGTAATAATGTTGGTGGGTTAGTAAATGGTGTTGGCTGTTTAACGGTAAATGGCAATGCTATTACCGTTGTTGTTACTTGGCGAGGTAAAGCGGAATATACAGATGCTAGGCAAGCGGATAGCTGCGATACATCGAGTAACACTCGTCGTCAAGTTATAGTGGAAGCATTTGTTTTATAGTAATATTTTTATTTATATGGATGATTTAAATTTCAATAAAATATGAAAATGATGATAAATAGTGAAATAAAAGTAAAAACACCTAAGTTAACTTTGACATATCAAAGTGGCTTTAGTTTGCTTGAAGTATTTGTAGCACTAGTAATAGGGTTAGTTATTTTTGCCGGTGTGTTAAGTGTTTTTGTTGGCATGAAAACGACAACGAGTGAAACCTCGAGTTATGGTGAATTACAAGAAAATGGTCGTTTTGCTATTAATGTACTGAGTGATGATTTGTTAAGGCAGGATTTTTGGGGAGATTACACTGGTACGGTTGATCTTGCTAGTATTAACCCTGTTCCAGGCGCACCGGTAGGAGAATGCATTGGTGATGGTATAAATAATGGTACTTTTCCAGTAGCAGCAGGAAAATTTAGAACGCTTTGGGGGAAAACAGCCAGCAGTGCAACAATTTTATCAGGTTGTCGAACGGATGCTAAAGTTGGTTCAGATGTTTTACAGCTAAAGCGTGTTATTTCTTCACCATTAGTTGATGGTGCTGGCAATCCTGTAACGACAGCTCCAGCAGGAAATTTTTATCTAGTCGCTAATACGAGCAATGGCACTCTTTTCGCTGGCGGAGCAGTGCCAAATGTGCAAAATGCGCAAGTTTGGGAATATCAACATCATATTTATTATGTCAGAGAAGAAACGCAAGGTAGTAATACGGTTCCTGTGTTAATGCAGGGACAATTATCTAATATCTTATCTTTTTCTCCAATTATTGATGGTATTGAAATGATTAGATTTATGTACGGCATTGATACAGACACTGCTCCTACTGATCCCGGTTATGGGATCGTTAATGCTTTTGTTTCTGCGGATAATATGACGGCTGCTCTATGGAATAATGCCGCCAGTAGGATATTATCAGTAAAGGTATATGTTTTAGCTCGTAATGTTTTACCTGACAACAAATATACCAACAATAATACTTATCAGTTAGGCGATCAGTATTATACTTTTAATGATAATTATCGTCGACTGCTATTTAGTTCAACGGTTACCTTATATAACGCGGGGGTTGATTTATGGGATTAGTAAATGAAAGTAAAAAGTTCAACTTAATGAGTAGACCGTTTCATCAGCAAAATGGCGTAGTATTGATTGTGTCGCTAGTTTTTCTTGTTGCTTTAACGGCCGTTGCTTCTGCGTTAATGCAAAACACCACCACTGATATGAAAATGTCTGGAGCAAGTCAAGAAAAAGTTATCGCCACACAGGAAGCCGTTAGTGCCGTTGATGAAGTTATATTTAATCAAGTTAGACCTGGTGCAGTAAATACTTTTGCTCAGGCAATTATTAATTTTCCAGTGAGCAATGGCTTGTTACCGGGAACAAAAACTGCAGCCACTGCTAGCGTTAATATTACTAATAATCAATTCCAATTAGAAGCTGATTGCCCCCATTCTAAATTAGCTTCTTCAACTCAGGTGTTTACTTGTAACGTGTTAAGGGTGCAAGTAAACCGACAATATGGCCGTAATGGAACTAGTACGGTTGATGTTAATTCAGGCATAGCGCAGCAGTTATTACGTTAATTTGTATTCATTGCAATGTGATTTGTTTGATCGGGGAATAAAGATGAAAAAATTTATAATAGGCGTACTTTTACTCAGCACAACGAACTTAGCTTTTAGTGAAGATATTGAGCTATATATTAGCGACAGTGTCAAGCAAGCAAAGGCAAGACCACAAGTACTGATTATTTTTGATAACTCAGGCAGTATGAGCCGAGTTGAAACAGTTAAAGCGTCTTACGATCCCAACACACACTACCCTGCTGTAGGTGGCTTGAATTCACTATCTGATAAATTTGTCTACTTTACTAAAGGAGGAGTTGACGGTGCTGCTCTGCCTGTACCTGATAGCCCTAGTGAATCACGCCGTTTTTTAGATGATATTAATAGTTGTCAAACGGCAAGAGATATTCTTGATGTGTATGGTTTTTATACGGGTAAAATTCGTGAGTATGATTTTCAAGGAAACTCTGGGCGTTGGCTTGAAGTGTCTGAAAATAACGGTGCAAATATCGAAGTTATTGATTGTGAAGACGATGTACTCGCTGGTGATGACCAAAATGTGGGCACAGTAAGTAATCAAGGTGTAGTAACGGCTTTACCTGCTGGTTTTCCTATTGATGGCGAAGGTAGTAAGCAAAGTCCGCTCTATCATACCACGAATGTTGGTGACTCAAATGTTTCTTGGTCAGGGGGATTAGTTACTTTATATACCGATAATTATCTGCGCTGGTATCAAAGTGAAGATATTGCCAATGTTTCTAAATCTCGACTTGATATCGCTCAAGAAAGTGTTACTAATTTAATTAATTCAGCGCCTTATGTCAATTTTGGCTTGCAGGTTTTTAATTACAATAATGGCAATACAAGTATTAATAGTAATGGCGGACGTGTTGTTTTTGGCATTACTGAGTCTACTATAGCGAGCCGCGCCACATTGCTTGATATTATTAATAATCAACTTGATCCCGAAACTTGGACACCTTTGTGCGAAACTTTATATGAAGCATCTCGTTATTTTGCTGGCAAAGGGGTTGATTACGGTGATGATGATAAAAACCGTCGTGGTTATACCGCGAATACACCACCTCGAGATATCAGCATTGAAGATGCTAACAAAGTTTATAAATCACCCTTTTCTTCATGTAGTGATAAGGCTTATGTTATTTTGATCACTGATGGTGAACCAACATTTGACACCGGAGCTGATAGTAAAATAACTAGCATGCCAGCAACGAGCCAAGATCCTATGGGTGCTCCGTTTAATTTAAATGGTACCAATAATTATTTAGCAGCTCTTGCTGGTTGGATGAATAATAATGATTTGAATCCTAGTGTTGATGGTAAACAAACGGTAAGTACTTATACCATAGGTTTTGGGCAAGATGCGCAAGCTGATGCCGAGCCTTTATTAAAAGAAGCGGCATTACAGGGGGGAGGGAAATATTTTCCAGCGAATGATACTGCGAGTTTAACAACGGCGTTAACCAATGTATTAGCAAATTTAGAGCCAAGCAATGATAGTTTAACGTCAGCCTCAGTTGCGGCAAATAATTTTGATCGCACCGAAACATTAAACTCTGTTTATTATGCTATGTTTCAACCTGATAGAGGGCCAAGGTGGCAAGGTAACTTAAAAAAATATAAAGTGGTTGACAGCGCACAAGTAGGTAAAAATAGCAATCCCGCAATTGATCAATTAACAGGGTATTTCTCTCCTGAGGTGACTAGTTTTTGGTCTACTCAGAAAGATGGTGATACAGTCGCCAAAGGCGGCGTCGCTGACATGTTACGTAAAAAGTCTAATCGCATGATTTATAGCGATCTTGGTGGTAGTGGTGCTTTAGTCGAACTAACCGAAACAAATGTGGTTAATTATTTTGGCACTACACAAGATTACGCTAATTATTTAGGAGTAGACGTTACCAAAGCAACAGATTATTTTAACTGGAATATAGGTATTGATGTTGATGATGAAGATGAGGATGGCGACAAAACCGATATGCGTTATGGTGTATTTGGTGATCCCCTGCACTCTAAACCTTTAGTCGTTAATTATGGTGACAAAATACATTTGGTCATAGGTACAAATGCGGGCGCTTTGCACATGTTTAAAGATTCAGGAGATACTGTAGATGAAACATGGGCATTTATGCCCAAAGAATTCTTTCCTAATATCCAACCATTACGGGATAACTATGCCAGTAGCGATAAAATTTATGGCGTTGATGGCAGAATAACTTCATACATTGATGATAAAAATGGCAATGGTATTATTGAATCAGGAGATACCGTTTGGATCTTTTTTGGTCTACGCCGTGGTGGCACTTCTTATTATGCCCTTGATATTAGTGATCCAAATTCGCCTAGTTTAATGTGGCATATTGATGCTAATACTGCTGGGTTTGGCGAATTAGGGCAATCATGGTCTCAGCCTAAAATTGGTTTTTCTAAACTTAATATTGTTAGTGGTGTTGCTAAGCCGGGTTTGTTTTTTGGTGGTGGATATGACACTTCAAAAGATAATGTTGGCGTTGGTGCAGCAGATAACGTTGGTCGTGCAATTTATATGGTTGATGCACAAACAGGGACTTTAAAATGGAGTATAGCGCCTAGTAATGCAACCACTAGCTTTGCAGGCACTGACAGTATTCCTTCAAGTATTGCAATATTAGATAGCGATGGTGACGGTTTAGTTGATAGATTGTACACGGGGGATACAGGAGGTAATGTTTGGCGAGTTGACATGCCTAGCGATGATCCTACAGGTAGCGAACCGTGGTCTGTGTTCAAATTAGCTAATTTAGGTGGCGATACAAATTTAACTGACCGACGTTTCTTTAACGAACCTTCCGTTGTTCGCACCTTTATTACAGAAACTATCGAGTCACAAGTTACTGCCGCCGATGGAAGTACATCGCTGGTTACTGTGAATCAGGAAATCCCCTATGACGCTGTATTATTAGGCAGTGGTGATAGGTCGAATCCACTAGGAACAGATACCGATGATATCTTCTTTATGATAAAAGATAAAAATATTATCACCCAAACTTTTTCTGGTTCGTCAACGCCACCAATACCATCCGCTATAACTCACAGTGCCCTTAGTAGCGATTTATATGATTTTACCGATAACCCTTTTGGCATAGTAAGCGATGAGGGGCGACAAGCATTGTCTGTTGCAGTAAGTAAAAAATCAGGTTGGTTTTTTGATTTAAAGCAAGATGGTGAAAAGAATACTTCTAGTGCTATTGTTATCAATAATACGGTTTATTTTACAACGTTCACGCCACCTAATTTAGTACAAAATCAAGTAAGTTGTGAGCTTCCCAACGGACAAGGTTGGTTATACGGTGTTGACCTTGCTTTAGGTATTAAAAAATTTAATTGGGCAGCAGAAGATACTAACAATAGAGAAGATAGAATCTCCTTTATCAGTGAGCAGTTTTTGGGTTCACCAACATTAATTGTAATACCCAATGATGATGGCGATGCCAGTACTATTGATGAAGCCGTAGGGAACCTAATTGTTGGTAGAAAAATTATATCTGTTGGCTTTAACCTAACAACAATGCGAACCTATCTTTATGTTACCGAGGACCAATAAATATGTCACAGCGGCTACTAAATAGCATTCAGAGTAAACACAAATTAAAGCACTTAGGTTTTACTTTAATTGAGCTACTTATTACAGTAGCTATTGTTGGGATTTTAGCTGGAGTAGCCTATCCATCTTATGTTGATTATGTAATGCGCTCTAACCGTAGCGAAGGACAACGCGAGCTATTACGTTTAGCAAATGTAGAAGAGCAAGGTTTTATCGATTTTCGATCTTATACTAATGATATGACCGATTTAGGGATGTCAACTGATCCCTATGTCACAGAGTCTGGGAACTATAGCATCGACGCAGTTATTGCAAACAGCGGTAGCACTTTTGTTTTAACCGCTATTGCGCAAAATACTCAAGCAAACGATTCTGGCTGTACTAGCCTTACTATTAATGAAGTAGGACAAAAAACACCTGCTTCATGTTGGGAGAAGTAAAATGAAAAGTACAATAAAGTCATTAATATTTTTATTAATCATAGTTACTTTAAATTCAGTAGTTGCAGCAAATGCAAAAGAGACATCACCTGAATTGAAAGAAAAGGCTGTCAATGCAAAATGTTATGTTGAGCTGGTAGGAGGTGGTGAAACGATTAGTTTGTGGTTAGTCAAGCCATCGTTATTAAAGAAATTAGCAGATAAGATTGTAGACCAAAAAATTCTACTTATAGCGAGCGCTCAAAACAGGCAAAGCAAGAAAAAGTCGACTATTTATAAAGCTAAGCAGTGTGTTTTAGAAGAAGATGAATTTAGCAGTTCTAGGGCTAGAGCTATAGATAAAGAGCTTCCTAGATAGATAAGTACTTTATTTTACGTTAAGTTGTTAGCTACACACAATTTCATTATTTTTTCTGTCTTCGTCTTTGCCATCATTATCGGTATCAGAACTCGTATAACTTCTACCTGAAATTGAAACATCTATACCTCTAGATCTATCCGCTTCTCCTTTAGGGCAATATTTAAAAATACTAACAACAGTGGGTGTTAATAATTGCCCTAATGGTGTGTAAGTTATACTAGATTGAGCAAACTGTAATTTATCACCTGATTTGATTGCTTCTTTAACTTTAACTAGTTCATCAGCAGGAGCTTGATATTTATCATTGTCATTAGCGCCATTAGTAAAAACACTGACTTCACCCTGCCAAGCATCTATACAATCTTCACCGACAAGAGGACAAACAGTGGTGTTTTTTCCAGTATTAATTGCCATGTTTCTTGCGGTTAATAATAATCTTTGCATTTCACTTATTTCATTATCAACACGCATTCTAATTAAAAATGTACTCATGCTAGGTAAAGCGATAGCGGATAATATCGCGACAACCGCAATAGCGACCATTAATTCAATTAATGTAAAGCCTTGTTTGCGGCGAGGGGGAGAATGAGGGGAAGTGCCTAAAATGTTATCCATAATATACCCATTAACTACTGCTTGGACGTTATAACATTTATACCACTTTATTGCTCATCTCGCCAGTGGTTGCTTTTTGACCATGAAAAGTGTTTTCGCTCAAAATAAACGCGATTACTCTTAATCAAGTTATTTCGCCTACATCATGTTATACCAATTGAAATAATGAATCGCTCAACTTAGAGCTACAGTAGCGAGCTTAGAACAAACAAAATGAGTTAAACATAGTTATTCTATATTTCATTAATTTTGTGATGTTATCAGTTTGCTACTGAGCTCCCGAAGGGCGAGTACCTAATAAAAAGTAAAGGCTTACATGCGCCGTTATTGATTTTGACAAGGACGCTACATGGATGTAGCCTATTAGAGAATGCAGGAGCATATTCTCCTGAATAACCATTCTCGTCAATCAATGCCTTGCCTCTAAGCCTTTTAATTCTCGCTAAGTGGTGTATTCATTAATTTAATTGGTATTATACGTCATGCACTTGAATTATTTATTCACAATTAATCTCTTTATTTCCTCTATTTTCATCAATGCCATCATTATCAATATCGCTTGATTGATATACTCTACCAGAGCGTGCAACAACAAGACCTCTAGAATGATTTTTGTAACTTTTAGGGCAGTACCGAAACGTACCATTTGCTAGGCCGCTCAGTTGTCCAGTTGGTTTAAATGTTATTTTATTTCTAGTTTTTCCATAAACAAGTGTATCTCCAGTTGTTATGGCCTCCCTTATTTTGATTATCTTTTCGTTAGCATCAAATAGTTTATTATTATTAATATCAGTAAAAACACTCAGCTCATTTTGCCATTGAGTTGTGCATTGAAAACTATTGTCTAATGGGCACAGTATAGTTTTTTGACCACTATTAATGGCGACATTTCTTGTAATGAGTAGCATTCGGTGTAACTTTGAAATTTCGTTGTCGACACGCATTTTAATAATAAAATCATTAAAATTAGGGACAGCGATTGCAGCAAGTAGTGAAGTAACAGAAACTGAAACCATTAACTCTATAAGAGTAAAACCTTTACTAGATGAATTGAGAGTAATTGGGTATATGTGTTTGCGCATAAAAAATCCATTTTAAATAACTTCCTTGTAAATTAGGTATAGTTAAGAAAAATAGATTTTGCTAGTTATGATTGAATTAAAATTGCTTTTTATACCAATATATAACACCAACATATAACACCAGCATAAAAGTGTTAATCGTAAATCGTTGGAATAGGTTGACGCTTATGCTGCGTTTTTTTGTAAATATTAATAATATGCTGACTTACTTGTGGTGATACTGTTTTCCCTTCAAGAAAATCGTCAAGCTGATCATAACTGATACCTAAGGCATCTTCATCAGTTTTACCCGGTTCTAAATCTTCTAAATCGGCGGTGGGTGCTTTTTCAACTAAAATAGCAGGTGCACCTAAGTGCTTCGCTAACATTCTCACTTGTCGTTTTGAAAGACCAAAAAGTGGGGCTAAATCACAAGCACCATCACCCCATTTAGTGAAAAACCCAGTAATATTTTCTGCGCTGTGATCAGTACCTAGTACTAACGCGCCTAATATTCCCGCAATATGATATTGAGATACCATACGTGCACGTGCTTTTACATTACCCTTTGAGAAGTCTATTTGGCTCTCCGATGCAGATAATAGCCTTGCATCGATAAGCGCTGAAGTGACTGCTTGATGTATGCCATTAACGCCATTAAGCACGTTAGTGGTTAAACAATGGCTTGGTTGAATAAAATTTAGTGCTTGTTGTGCATCGTTTTCATCAGCTTGTACGCCATAAGGTAGCCGTACAGCAATAAATTGAAATTCATTGGCTGTACTATCATTTAACGCATTATTTCGTTCTTGGTTTAACTCTCTATTTAATTCTGTAACGGCAAGTTGTGCTAAACGGCCACAGGTAGAAGAGTCTACCCCGCCGCTAATACCAAGCACTAATGTCTTTAAGCCTGAATTTTTTAATGTTGATTTTATAAAATTAATCCGTCGGCGAATTTCAAACTGAACATCAATTTTAGGTAGAACTTTCATTTCATCAATTATGGCTTGCTGATCCATGGGGTTCCTACTTTCTATGGGAATATTGAATGAATACCATAGTAACAAAATAAATGTGTTAGCTAAATAATAACAACTGCTTATTGAAATATAATGATAAACGCGTTGTAATGTTATTAATAACTAATCATGGACTTTTAACTGAGAAATACGATGAAAAAAATTGAAGCGATCATTAAACCATTCAAACTAGACGATGTAAGAGAAGCATTAGGTGAAATTGGCGTTACCGGTATGACAGTCTCTGAAGTAAAAGGTTTCGGTAGACAAAAAGGTCACACGGAACTTTATCGTGGTGCAGAATATATGGTTGATTTCTTGCCTAAAGTTAAATTAGAAATAGTTATTGCTAAAGAAGATGTTGAGCGCTGTGTAAATGCTATTTTAGAAACAGCGCAAACAGGTAAAATTGGTGATGGTAAGGTGTTTATTACTGATGTCGAGCGTATTGTTCGTATTAGAACAGGCGAAGAAAACCAAGAAGCGATTTAAAACAGCGAGTGAAAATTTAATAGTTTCGAGTAGCGAACTTAGTCACTCGAAACTTTTCTTACCCACAACTGCTTTTATCTAACCAATGAATTATTAGGATAATTTGCCGCGAGTACTTGTAAGGCATTTTTCTTTAAGTCATCCAAGCCAAGCTTGTCGTAACATTTAATCATTATTTCTAACGCGGGCTCTAATTCAGGGCTTGGCGAGAAATACTCTATAATATAACGACCTCTATTCGCTGCTGAAGCATAAGCTTCACGTTCCAAATAAAATCTTGCCACGGCAAGCTCATATTTTGCTAACCGAGACTTAATCTCAATCATTCTTTTTTGAGAGTCGGCAGCATATTTACTTTCAGGGTAATCAGTAATAATGCGTTTAAAGTCATTAAAAGCGTCACGTGATGCCGTAGGATCTCTATCGGAGCGATCTATACCAGCAAGATCTTGGAATAAATTTTCTTCTGTTGATAAATTAATTAATGCGCGCATGTAATAAACATAATCAGTATTTGGATTATTTGGGTTTAAACGCAAAAATCTATCGGTTAACGCAATACCTTGCGCTGAGTCACCTACTTTATAATAGGCATAAATCAAATCTAACTGTACTTGATGTGAGATAGGGCCAAAAGGAAAGCGAGAGTCAATAGCGCCAAGGATTTGAATCGCTTTTTGATATAAACCATTATCAAGCGAAGTTCTAGCATCTACAAATAGTGCTTGAGCCGATTTATCAGGCACTTTATCTATTTCGATTTCATTATCTGAAGATGAACAACCAGCTAAAGCTAATGTGAGCGTGATAAATATTACTTTTGTTGTCAATTTTTCCATGGAATTTGTAATTACGCCTTTGTTTGAAATTAAATAAGTATGAAACCTTTCATAGCCATGTAGCATGGATACCATAAAAAGAGTAAAATGAAACTATTATACTTAGTGCATACTTGTGTATTAGCATTCTAACCTAGCAATCATAAGTTGCACAACGTTAAAAAATTTAAAGAGAGTTTAATGTCTGAAATAATTCAACATAAAGATACAGTTCCAGATGCGTGTTTAGGTAAACGTTTAGACCAAACATTGGCGATAATGTTTCCTGATTATTCACGTTCAAGGTTAAAAGATTGGATTTTAGCTGGTTGCGTGATGGTAAATGGTGAAGTATTACCCCGAGCACGAGAAAAAATGTATGGTGGAGAAAGCATTGCCATTAATGCAGAGGTTGAAGCCGAGCGGCGTTTTGAAGCACAAAATATTGCACTAGATATTGTTTATGAAGATGATGATATCTTAGTGATTAATAAACCTGCTGGCTTAGTTGTTCACCCAGGAGCCGGTAATCCGGATGGCACGGTATTAAATGCTTTATTGCATCATTTTCCAGCGATAGGCGTTGTGCCTCGTGCTGGTATCGTTCATCGTTTAGACAAAGACACAACAGGGTTAATGGTTGTTGCTAAAACTATTGCCGCGCAAACTAACCTAGTTGACGCTTTGCAACTAAGAGAAATAACGCGAGAATATGAAGCCGTAGCCAATGGCTTGATGACCGCGGGTGGCCTAGTTGATGAACCTATAGGTCGTCATGCCACTAAACGCACGCACATGGCGGTAACTTTTTCAGGCCGGCCTTCTGTAACGCATTATCGAGTAATGGAGAAGTATCGCCTGCATACACGTTTACGTTTACGTCTGGAAACAGGGCGTACCCACCAAATTCGTGTACACATGGCTCATATTACTCACCCACTTGTTGGCGACCCTACTTATGGTGGCAGACCGCGTCCACCAAAAAATGCAACACCCGAATTACTCACCAAGTTGCGTGGTTTTAAACGCCAAGCATTACATGCAGCAATGCTTTCTTTATATCACCCTATAACAGGCGAGTTAATGACTTGGCATGCTGACTTACCCGATGACTTTGTTGAGTTGATTGAACTGTTACATGCTGATACCAAGCTTAATGCCACGCAAGAGTATTAATAGCGCCAATAGCACAAGAACAAAATCAGCCATTGAGTTTGTTCAATGGCCAGTACACTCATCACTAGGCGAAAAAAATAGTGGCAACAAAAATATAGATGAGAAAGTGCTAGCCATACAAACTACGCGTGTAGCCCCAAATGATTTTTCTGGCGATGAAACATCACCTTATCAAGGTTTTAATTTAGGTTTACATGTTGGTGATTGTGCAAAACAGGTAGAGAAAAACCGTAATTATTTGCAAACATTGTTACCTAAAAAAACTAAAATTCAATGGCTTGAACAAGTTCATGGTAATGAGGTTGTTGAAGTCACTCAAGCGTCAAAGCAAATTATTATTGCTGATGCTGTTTTTAGCAGTGAAAAAAACACGTGTTTAGCGATAATGACTGCCGATTGTTTACCTATTTTATTGGTATCGAAATCAGGTGATGAAATAGCCGCTATTCATGGTGGTTGGCGTCCCTTAGCCGCCAATATTATTACCAAGACACTCGAAAAAATGAAAACGCCCACAGCAGATATTTATGCTTGGCTTGGGCCTTGTATTTCAAAAAATGCTTTTGAAGTGGGTAGCGAGGTAAAATCTGCCTTTGTTGAACAAAATGAATGCCTTGATGAATGTTTTAAAAAGGACTTTACTAAAAAAACTAACAGTAACCCTTTAGATAAGTATTTAGCTGATTTGCACAAGATAGCAAAGTTGCAATTAGAAAATTTAGGCATTAATCAAATAAGTACATTGCCAGAATGTACTTACGCCAACACTGATAAATATTATTCTTATCGAAAAAAGGCTATTACAGGCCGTATGGCAACGCTTATTTGTCTTTTGTAAATTCTCTCTCTACAAAAAATATCATTATTTCTTGATTGAAATACATAAGCGCGTAAATATAACAATTAATACATTGTTCTCTATTGAAAAAATCATAATTCGACCTAATGTTATAGGTAATTCTTTCAAGATATCACTGATTCATATGGCAGGAGAATATTTATGCGTTTAGATCGATTTACTCAATCATTTCAAGAATCCATTTCTGGGGCACAATCACTTGCATTAGGGCGAGATCATCAATTTATTGAGCCCATACATTTGATGATGGCACTGTTAAATCAAAACGGTAATTCGGTTATTTCTTTACTGAAAAGTGCCGGTATTGATGTGCGCACATTAAGAACTAAACTTGAACAAGCCCTAGAATCTTTAGCACAAGTACAAGGCTCTGATGGTGATGTTCAACTGTCTGCTGCATCAGGTAGGTTATTTAACTTATGTGATAAACATGCTCAAAAAATGTCAGATAAATTTATTTCTTCAGAAATGTTCTTACTTGCTGCCCTTGAAGATAAAGGTGTTTTAGGCAAAATACTCAAAGAATTAGGCGCTAACGAACAACGTATTAAATCTGCTATTGAGCATGTACGTGGTGGCCAAAAAGTTGATGATCAAAATGCTGAAGATGTTCGACAAGCGTTGAAAAAATACACGGTTGACTTAACTGAACGTGCCGAGCAAGGCAAATTAGACCCTGTTATTGGTCGCGATGATGAAATTCGCCGTACGTTACAAGTATTGCAGCGCAGAACTAAAAACAACCCCGTATTAATAGGTCAGCCAGGGGTTGGTAAAACTGCTATTGTTGAAGGTTTAGCACAACGTATTGTTGATCATGAAGTGCCTGAAGGCTTAAAAAATAAACGGGTATTATCTTTAGATATGGGCGCTTTGATTGCAGGTGCCAAATATCGTGGTGAGTTTGAAGAACGCTTAAAAGCAGTATTAAATGAGTTGTCGCAAGAAGAAGGACAAGTCATTTTATTTATTGATGAATTACATACCATGGTGGGCGCAGGAAAAGCTGATGGTGCTATGGATGCAGGGAATATGCTAAAACCTGCACTCGCCCGTGGTGACCTACACTGTGTTGGGGCAACAACGTTAGATGAATATCGCAAGTATATTGAAAAAGATGCTGCTTTAGAGCGTCGTTTTCAAAAAGTCTTAGTAGAAGAGCCCAGTGTTGAGGACACCATTGCCATTTTACGCGGTTTAAAAGAGCGATACG
The DNA here is from genome assembly GCA_963974965.1 of uncultured Colwellia sp. Classification (GTDB taxonomy): domain Bacteria; phylum Pseudomonadota; class Gammaproteobacteria; order Enterobacterales; family Alteromonadaceae; genus Colwellia. Next base: position 24,731 of record CAXBEX010000009.1, read on the forward strand.
AGCTTCACCATAATGTGAACATTACCGACCCCGCTATTGTTGCTGCTGCTACCTTGTCTCATCGATATATCAGTGATAGACAATTACCCGATAAAGCGATTGATTTAATTGATGAAGCAGCCTCGAGTATCCGTTTACAAATGGACTCTAAGCCAGAAGATTTAGATCGACTCGAACGTCGATTAATTCAACTTAAATTAGAGCAAAAAGCGTTAGAAAAAGACTCTGATGATGCTTCTAAAAAACGCTTAGCTGATATTTCAGAACAAATAAATGATAGGCAGCAGGAATATGATGAATTGGATGAGGTTTGGACAACAGAGAAAGCGGCGCTGTATGGCACTCAAACGATCAAAGAAGAACTGGAACAAGCGCGCCTTGAATTGGAGGCGGCAAAGCGCGCTGGCGATCTTAACCGAATGTCAGAATTGCAATACGGACGATTACCCGAACTCGAAAAACAGCTTGATTTAGCGAGTCAGGCTGAAATGCAAGAAATGAGCTTATTAGCTAACAAAGTAACCGATGTTGAAATTGCCGAGGTGCTTAGCCGTGCAACCGGCATTCCTGTTGCGAAAATGTTAGAGCAAGAACGTGAAAAACTACTCAATATGGAAGAGGCATTACATCAACGGGTTATTGGGCAAAGTGAAGCGGTCACCTCTGTGTCAAATGCTATTCGAAGATCTCGTGCTGGTTTGGCGGATCCAAACCAGCCCATAGGCTCTTTTTTATTCTTAGGCCCTACCGGGGTTGGTAAAACGGAATTAACAAAAGCACTCGCTTATTTTCTATTTGATAGCGAAGATTCACTTATACGTATAGATATGTCTGAGTTTATGGAAAAACATTCAGTGGCGCGTTTAGTTGGCGCTCCTCCAGGGTATGTGGGTTATGAAGAAGGAGGATACTTAACAGAAGCAGTTCGCCGTAAACCATACTCCGTTATTTTATTGGATGAAGTAGAAAAAGCTCACAGTGATGTTTTTAATATATTATTGCAAGTGCTTGACGATGGTCGTTTAACAGACGGACAAGGGCGGACGGTAGATTTTAAAAATACGGTCATTATTATGACCTCAAATATTGGCTCGGATATTATTCAGAGTTTTGGTGATGACAGTCAATATGATGCAATGAAAGCACAAGTAATGAATGAAGTTAGTCATCATTTTAAACCAGAGTTTATTAATCGAATTGATGAGTCTGTAGTATTTCATCCCTTGTTAGTGACGCAAATTGAGAAAATTGCTGATATTCAGATTAAAGCATTATCAGAACGGTTAGCTCACCAAGAGTTAGGTTTAGATGTTAGTCCACAGGCGTTGGCATTAATTTCTCAAGCAGGATTTGATCCTGTTTTTGGTGCTAGGCCATTAAAACGGGCGATCCAACAAAATATAGAAAACCCATTATCCCAAAAAATATTGGCAGGATATTTTGCTAAGGGTTCGACAATAAAAATTACCGAAAAAGAGGGTGAGTTAATGTTTAATTAAAAAGGTTAGCATTAAATGGGCCTGTTACAGGTTCAAAACTTATCGTTATAGCGCTCTTTGTTTAATACTCCTTATTTAATACGCTTTGTTTAAGAAAGCAGGGAGCGTTTTGACTTTATGAATCTTTTTCGTTTTCCTTTTTACAGTACAAACTGATATGTTCTTTATTTAACGCAAGTTGTGCTTTTTTCTCCTTGTTTGACATCACGCTATTTTTGCCATTAGCGTCGGTGATCATTACTTTGTTAAAAGAGTTCAGCATTTTTTCATTAAGTTGAGCCGCTTTACAGTTTTTTTCGGCAATCTCTGCATTTTTAGCAAGTACCTCTGCTTTATCTTTCTTATATTGAGATAATTGCTCATCTACAGACGGTGTCTGAGCACTTTTTGGCAGCGCTACTCCTCTTGCCTGATAAGACGCAAATGTTGTTAATTGAGAGTAATTACTATTTTGAGGTTGATGTTGGCTAAAATGAACAACATCATTTTCATCAACCCAACGGTATATAGCAATGTCTTTTGCTATGACATTCGTACTAAAAACAATAGTAGACCACAATGCGATGGAGGCTGAATGGCGAATATTCATATTAATTCCTTTGCTACTAACAAGTTACTTATTTGCTTTAGTATAAGAGTATTACACAGGTAAATTAAATTTAGGGTAAATTCGTCGTATAATTAATTAGTTTTTAATTTTATGCAATAATATATTACTTGTTGTATCAATAGTTTGGATTAAATTTTTATCACAACAGTTACAAAATTTAGTAACTAATGGCACAATAAAACAAATTCGAATGAAGTCATACCAATTGAAGTCATACCAATTGAAGTAATACAACTAACAAGAACAGAGTGAAATATGATCGTATTGCAAAACGTTATGGAAAAAAGCAACCTATACAAAGTTGATGAGTTTGGCATTAAAAATTATAATTATGGAATATTAGGCTTTTTTTCGTTAGCCGTTTTTTCGCTCTTAAATATTATATTAGGCTATGTGACCTTTTTAGCTGAAATAAGCGTGGTTAATTCCCCGGTGCAAAACTACGCTGATGCTTTGTGGTTGATGTTGATGTCTTCCACCACTATTGGGTTCGGTGATGTTTACCCAATAACCTTTATTGGCAGGGCTGCTGTTTTTATCATGTTTATTTTAGGTGTAGGTATATTAGGTGGAGTAGGTGCTGTATTTGCCAATAAAATATTTGGCTTTGCCGATACTAATATTAAAAACAGAGAGTTGAGAAAACAAAATGAAGATATATTTGCACAAAATATTAAAATACACGAAAAATTAGAAAAACTTGAAGAGAAGTTAGAGTCGTTATCTAACTAATCCAACACTATTTATTTTTACTTTTTAGCTTGTTCAGATTTTTTATCTGATTTTTCTTGGCGGCGTTCATTAATAATTTCTTGAACATCGCCACCAATATGGTTTTCACCACGCTTTGCAGCTAGCGCAATTTGTCGCTCACGTTCAGCAAAACGATTACGTTGTTTTTCGCTTACTTTATCATGACAGCGATGACAACTAACGCCTTTAATATAATGTTCACTTTGCTTTTCTTGCTCTGTTAATGGGAAGCGACAAGCAAAGCATTGATCATATTGACCTTGCTCTAAACCATGATTAACCGCAACACGACCATCAAAAACAAAACATTCGCCTTGCCACATAGTGTCGGTACTGGGTACTTCTTCAAGGTATTTTAAAATGCCACCTTCAAGGTGATAAACCTCTTCAAACCCTTGCTCTTTCAAATAAGCAGTCGATTTTTCACAGCGAATACCGCCAGTACAAAACATGGCTACTTTTTTATGTTTAGTTTTGTCTAAATTATCTTTGACGTACTGTGGAAATTCACGAAAGGTTTCGGTATCAGGATTTAATGCCCCTTCAAATGTACCTATTTCAACTTCGTAGTCGTTACGCGTATCAACAAGTAGTACCTCAGGATCTGAAATGAGTGCATTCCAATCTTGTGGTTTCACATAAGTGCCGACCACTTGATTTGGATCTATGCCTCCTACACCCATAGTAACAATTTCTTTTTTCAGTTTTACCTTGGTGCGATGAAAAGGATTGTTATCATTGAATGACTCTTTATGAACGATGCCAGCTAAGTTAGGTTGTGCTTGCAAAAAGCTAAGCACTTGCTCAATCGCTTTTTGTGAACCAGCAATCGTACCATTGATACCTTCGGCGGCTAACAGCAGTGTACCTTTCACCTCAAGGTTGGTCATTGTCGCTAATAGGGGGTCTCGTAATGCTAGATGATTTTCTAAGCGAACGAATTTATAAAGGGCACAAATAGTAATTGCACCCGTTGTTTTAACTGCAGTCATCATGTTCTCCATTGAGCTAACTGGAACGTAAATCCAGTGCTGTAGATAAAAAGGTAAATCAAAATATGATTGAGTCATATTTTGGTTGCGCATATTAACAGGGTGACAATGGGTAAGTCTATTTTCTCTCTCATTATAGTCATATCAAAAATGCTTGAACTTCACCTTTGGAAGAGTAAACTGAAAGATGATTAGCTAAATTTATACCATTTATCAGGAAGATGACTATCATGCCTAGCAAAATATTCCTCAGTTTTATTTGTCTATTGCTAACCGCTTGTAATAACGATAAGCCCAATATCGCCTTAGGCACGTTAGAACGAGACCGTATTGCTCATACGGCAACGGTAAGTGAAATTATTACTGAACTGCCTATTAGAGCAGGTAGTAAAGTCAACAAAGGCATGGTGTTGGTTAAACTGGACGATACTTTGCAAACAGCGTTAGTCAGCAAAGCACAAGCACAGGTAGAGCAAGCGAAAGCAAATTTAGATAAAGCTCGAAATGGCGCTCGTGCAGAAGAAGTGGCGTCTGCCAAAGCGCAAGTTGCTGGTGCTAAAGCTGCTTTAGTTAAAAGCAGGGCGAATTATGCAAGGGCACAAAGTTTAATAAAATCTAATTTGACCAGCCAGGAAACTCTCGATAATACTTTAGCTGCACGCGATGAAAATTTAGCTAAGCTCAATAGCGCGCAAGAGCAATTGTTGCAACTGGTTAATGGTACACGCATTGAAGATTTAGCCATTGCTGAGGCAATTTTAGCCACTAATCTTGCCGTGCTAGCTAGTGAGCAGAAAAAGCTGAGTGACTTAACTATTACCGCTAAACGACATGGAATTTTAGATAATCTACCATGGAATTTAGGTGAGCGAGTTACCGCAGGTAGCCCTGTTGCTATTGTGTTAGCAGGCAAAGCGCCTTTTGCTCGTGTTTACATACCTGAGCCTTATCGGGTGCAAATAAAAGTTGGTGATAGCTTAAGCGTACAAATTGATGGTTTGTCTCAGTTAATAGAAGGTAAAGTACGCTGGATTTCCACAGAGCCTGCCTTTACGCCTTATTATGCACTTAACCAAGCTGAGCGAGCTAATTTAATGTATTTGGCCGAAATTGTGCTCCCTGACAGTGCAGCTGATTTACCTATTGGTATTCCAGTACAAGTGCTTTTACCAAAGAAGTTGACCAAGTTAAGTGAACGCTAATGACTGAGTTAGTTATTGAAGCGAACAATTTAACCCGTAAATTTGGCGCAATGACAGCGGTGTCGTCACTCAACTTACAAGTAGAGAAACAGCAGATTTATGGTTTTCTTGGTCCTAATGGCTCAGGAAAAACCACCGCTATTCGATTATTCACTGGTTTGTTAAAACCAAGTGCTGGCAACGTTAATGTATTAGGGTGCAACTTACCTGAAGATGCAGAGAAACTGCGTAGACAAATAGGCTATATGACACAAAAATTTTCTTTATACGATGATTTAACCATTAAAGAAAACATGCAATTTATCGCTAGAATTTATGGTTTAACAGCCAAAGAGCAAAAAGTTCGGCTTGATGAATTAACCAGCATTTATCAATTAGCGAAACTTAATAATCAACTGAGTGGTAGTTTAAGCGGCGGACAAAAACAACGTTTAGCGCTTGCTTGTGCGGTAATGCATAAACCTAAGTTATTATTTTTAGATGAGCCAACCTCAGCGGTAGATCCTGAAAATCGCCGTGAATTTTGGGAACAATTATTTGATTTATGCGATCAGGGCATCACCATTTTAGTGTCAACCCATTATATGGATGAGGCAGAGCGCTGTCATAAATTAGCGATTTTAGAAAATGGTATTAAACGCGCTGACGATTCACCCGATAACTTAATGGCCAATATGCCCGCTAATGTTATTGAAGTATCAACCAATAATCTTAGGCAGTTAAAGCAGCAATTAATAACCTTGCCCGAGGTAGTATCAGCATCACAACTTGGCGCTCATTTGAGAGTATTAGTAAATAAAAGCATAACGAACCCGATGGCTTTTTTGAACAGTACCAAGATGATTTCGAACAAGTCAGAGCTGCACATGGTCAGAGCAAGTCTTGAAGATGTTTTTGTGTTATCAACGGGTAATCATAGTAACACGAAATCGAATTTGCATTTGAACAAGGCTAAAGCATGAGATCCTTATTAAGAATTCAAGCGATTATTGTCAAAGAATTAATTCAGCTAAAACGCGATAGAATGACCTTTGGTATGGTGATCATGATTCCATTGGTGCAATTATTATTATTTGCCTTTGCCATTAATACCAATATTCGCCATATTCCTGTTGGCATATTCGATCAAAGCAATACCGCGCTGAGCCGAGTATTACAACAAACCGTTGCCGCAACCAGCATCGTTAAATTTACCCAACATTATAACTCGCTACCACAGGTGCAAGCGGCAATTGACCGAGGCGATGTTCGCGCGGTGTTAATTATTCCTAACGATGTTAGTCAACGTTTAGTAAGGCACTCAACGGTAGGTTTTGGATTGCCACCTGCGAGCGATGAAGAAACTAGTCGTCCTATTGCTCAATGGATAGTTGATGGCTCGGATGCGGCGATTGCTGGTAGCATTAAAAGTTTACGTAATATGCCCTTAGCGGAGCTATTAGATAAACCAGCCAACCGGAATGTACCTACTTTTGAAGTCACTTTGTTGTATAACCCTGAGCAGCGTAGTGTGGTGAATATTGTACCCGGCCTTGTTGGGATTATTCTCACCATGACCATGATCATGTTTACCTCAGGTGCCATTGTTCGTGAACGAGAACGCGGCAATATGGAACTTTTAATAACCACGCCTTTAGCCTCAATTGAATTAATGATAGGTAAAATTTTCCCTTATATTTTTATTGGTGCGATTCAAGTCACTATTATTTTAGGTTTAGGGTATTTCTTTTTTAATGTACCTATTAACGGCGGTTTATGGCAGTTAGCTCTGGCAACCTTGCTGTTTATTTGTGCCAGTTTGGTCTTAGGTTTGGTCATTTCTACGTTGGCAACAAACCAATTGCAATCAACGCAAATGACTATCTTTATTTTATTACCGTCGATATTACTGTCAGGTTTTATGTTTCCTTATGAGGGTATGCCAGATGCCGCGCAATACATAGCAGAGGCTTTACCTGCTACTCATTTTATTCGTTTAATTCGTGGGGTTGTTCTACGTGATGTTGCCGTAATTGATATGACTTTCGATATGCTATGGCTTATAGGTTTTACCCTAGTAGGTTTGATGATTGCTGCACTTCGCTTTAAAAAGACGCTCGATTAGCTATAATACCAATTGAAATAATTCTCGCTAAGTGGTGTATTCATTAATTCAATTGGTATAAGTTAATCAGCATAAATAGCAGATAAAAAAACGCCCGTTGATTATTAAAATCAACGGGCGTTTTATTTAACGTTACTTCAACACTATTTCAACGTTATTAAGCTTCAGTCTGAAGGATAACTTTATTCGCTTTTTCTGTGTAACTTTCCATCTTATCGAAGTTTAAGTATCGATAAGTATCAGCTGCTGTTGCATCAATTTTTGATGCGTATACCATATACTCAGTAGGTGTAGGTAATTTACCTAAGATAGCACCAACACCAGCAAGCTCTGCTGACGTTAGGTAAACGTTTGCGCCATTACCTAAACGGTTAGGGAAGTTACGCGTAGAGGTTGAAAGTACAGTAGATTTATCAGCAACACGTGCTTGGTTACCCATACATAATGAACATCCAGGAGGCTCAACACGTGCACCCGCTTTACCGTAAATTGAGAAGTAACCTTCATCTTTTAACTGAGCGCTATCCATTTTCGTTGGCGGAGTTACCCACATACGTGTTGGTAATGTGCCACCGAAACCGTCAATTAATTTACCAGCAGCACGGAAATGACCAATATTAGTCATACATGAACCGATAAATACTTCATCAATTTTCACGCCTGCAACCTCTGATAATAATTTCGCATCATCAGGGTCATTAGGACAACAAACGATAGGCTCTTTAATATCAGCTAAATCAATTTCAATAATGTGAGCGTATTCAGCATCTGAATCAGCTGCCATTAATGAAGGGTTAGCTAACCATGCTTCCATACCTTTAATACGACGAGTAATGGTACGAACATCGCCGTAACCTTCACTGATCATCCATTTAAGCATAACAATGTTAGACGTTAAGTATTCCGCAACGGCGTCTTCTTCAAGTTTTATTGAACAACCAGCAGCTGAACGCTCAGCAGAAGCATCAGATAATTCAAACGCTTGTTCAACTGATAAGCCTTTAAGACCTTCAATTTCTAAAACGCGACCAGAGAATTCGTTGACTTTACCAGCTTTTTCAACGGTTAATAAACCGTTTTTGATACCGTAGTAAGGGATAGCATGTACTAGATCACGTAATGTGATACCTGGTTGCATTTCACCTTTAAAACGAACCAATACTGATTCAGGCATATCAAGTGGCATAACACCAGTTGCGGCTGCAAAAGCAACTAAACCAGAGCCAGCAGGGAAAGAAATACCTAATGGGAAACGTGTATGAGAATCACCACCAGTACCTACAGTATCAGGTAACAACATACGGTTTAACCAAGAATGAATAACACCATCGCCTGGACGAAGTGAAATACCGCCACGATTCATCATGAAATCAGGTAATGTGTGATGGGTAATAACATCAACAGGCTTAGGGTAAGCTGAAGTATGACAGAAAGACTGCATAGTTAAATCAGCAGAGAAACCTAAACAAGCTAAATCTTTCAATTCATCACGTGTCATAGGACCGGTAGTATCTTGCGAGCCTACCGTAGTCATTTTAGGTTCACAGTATTGACCAGGACGAACACCTTCAACATTGCAAGCTTTGCCGACCATTTTCTGTGCAAGGGTAAAACCTTTAGTAGACGTAGCAGGGTCAACTGGCGTTGCAAATAAATCGGTAGTTTCTAAACCTAATGCTTCACGAGCACGGCCTGTTAAACCACGACCAATGATAAGAGGAATACGACCACCAGCACGAACTTCGTCGAATAATACTGGGCTAAGTGTAAATTCTGAAATTACCTCACCAGCAGCATTTTTAACAACGCCTTCGTATGGATAAATGTCAATAACATCACCCATGTTCATTTTTTGCACGTCTAATTCAATGGGTAATGCGCCTGAATCTTCCATAGTGTTATAGAAGATAGGAGCGATTTTACCACCTAGACAGACACCGCCACCACGTTTGTTCGGGATACAAGGGATATCATCGCCCATGAACCATAAAACAGAGTTAGTTGCTGACTTACGAGATGAGCCCGTACCGACAACATCACCAACGTACGCTAGTGGAATGCCGTCTTTTTGCATTTCTTCAAGCTGAGCGATAGGACCAATAACACCATCTTCATCTGGTGTAATTCCTTCACGGGCAATTTTAAGCATCGCTTTCGCGTGTAATGGAATATCAGGACGAGACCAAGCATCAGGTGCTGGTGATAAATCATCAGTGTTAGTTTCACCGGTAACTTTAAATACCTTAACCGTGATTTTTGTCGCTACTTTTTCTTTTGATGTGAACCATTGTGCATCGGCCCAAGATTGCATAACTTGTTTAGCAGCAACATTGCCCGCTTCCGCTTTTTCTTGTACGTCATGGAAGGCATCAAACATTAATAAAGTATGTGATAATCCTTTAGCTGCTGTAGCTGATAGCTTGTCACATTCTAGTAGGTCAATCATCGGCTGAATGTTATAACCACCTAACATGGTGCCTAATAATTCAGTAGCTTTTTCAGGGCTTAAAATAGATGAAGTCGCTTCACCTTTAGTCACTGCGGCTAAAAATCCTGCTTTAATATAAGCGGCATCATCAACACCTGCGGGCACGCGATTTGTTAATAAATCAATTAAAAAGGCTTCTTCACCTGCTGGTGGGTTTTTAACTAATTCTACTAATGATGCTGTTTGTTCAGCGTCTAAAGCTTTAGGTACGATACCTTCAGCTGCACGTTCTGCTACGTGGTTACGATATTCTTGAAGCACGACATTCACCTTTATGATAGAGATACTTAGCACTTCTTTTGATTGAACTTGATGATTTGATCACCAAGACTAGGACAAAGTTGCTATGCATCTGAGATTAAAATTTAATGATACATCTTTGCTGATGCTTGCGTGAAAGTTAAAAAGCACCAACCAATAGACGATTACTATAACATTTAATATAGGTAATTATGAGGGATTAAAACATTAGACTTTACTACTAAATGATGAGGTGAAGTGTATTTTTATAATATTATCAATAAGTAATAGAAACAATATAACTGTTATAAATAATCATTCTACTTTCTATAATTTATGTGAATAGTGCTTATTTAACCAAATGATTAGTAGTGCATAGAAAATCAGGTAAAATAAACACAAAATTTGTCCATGCTAATGATGACAATGTTATTAGCGAATTAGCACTAGAGAGAGTTTTAAATGAGTCTATATTTAGAGTACATCAAAGAAATTGAAAGTCGTAAAACCGATCTAGGATTGGCTCCTCTGCCAATTGACGCTGCTGCTTTGTTATCTGAGATTATTGCTCAGATTAAAGATTCAGGAAATGAGCATCGCGAAGATTCCCTTAACTTCTTCATTTATAACACCTTGCCGGGCACGACTAGTGCTGCAGGTGTAAAAGCTGTTTTTCTAAAAGAAATCATTTTAGCTGAAGCGGTTGTTGCAGAGATTACACCTACGTTTGCGTTTGAATTGTTATCTCACATGAAAGGCGGCTCTTCTATTGAAGTGTTACTCGACCTTGCATTAGGTGACAACGCTGCGTTAGCTGTTCAAGCCTCAAGCGTATTAAAAACACAAGTATTTCTATATGACGCTGATACAACTCGCCTTGAAGCGGCTTTTAAAGTGGGCAATGCCATTGCTAAAGATATTTTAGAAAGCTACGCACAAGCAGAGTTTTTCACTAAGTTACCCGATATTGCAGACAAAATTGACGTGGTTACCTATATTGCCGGTGAAGGTGATATATCAACTGATTTATTATCGCCGGGTCATCAAGCTCACTCTCGTGCGGACCGTGAATTGCATGGCAAATGCTTAATTTCTCCACAAGCTCAAGAAGAAATACAAGCATTACAAGCTAAGCACCCTAACGCGAAAGTAATGCTTATCGCAGAAAAAGGCACGATGGGTGTTGGTTCTTCTCGTATGTCTGGTGTAAACAACGTTGCACTGTGGGCTGGTAAACAAGCGAGTCCATACGTACCTTTTATTAACATTGCACCCGTGGTTGCCGGTACGAATGGTATTTCTCCAATATTCTTAACGACAGTGGATGTAACTGGTGGTATTGGTCTTGACCTTAAAAACTGGGTTAAGAAAGTCGATGCAAGCGGCAACATCGTGGTTGACGATAATGGCGATTCGGTACTTGAGGAAGCCTACTCAGTGGCAACCGGAACCGTGTTAACTATCGATACAAAAGCGAAGAAGTTATACAACGGTGACAAAGAACTCGCTGACATATCTTCAGCCTTTACACCACAGAAAGTGGAATTCATGAAAGCAGGTGGTTCTTACGCGGTTGTATTTGGTAAAAAACTACAAACTTTCGCCGCACAAACGTTAGGTGTAGAGGCGACACAAGTATTTGCACTTTCGAAAGAAACGTCAATCGAAGGTCAAGGTTTAACCGCAGTTGAAAAAATCTTTAATAACAACGCTGTTGGTGTAGCTTCACAAACACCATTGCATGCGGGTTCAGATGTTCGCGTTACAGTGAACATTGTTGGTTCTCAGGACACTACAGGCCCAATGACGTGCCAAGAGCTAGAAGCGATGGCTGCTTCTACTATTTCGCCTATTGTTGATGGTGCTTACCAATCAGGTTGTCACACTGCTTCAGTATGGGATAGTAAAGCAAAAGCTAATATTCCTAAGCTAATGAGCTTTATGAATAAGTTTGGTCTTATCACAGCGCGTGATCCTAAGGGCGAATATCTCCCAATGACTGATGTTATTCACAAAGTATTGAATGATATTACTGTGGACGACCGCGCTATCATCATTGGTGGTGACTCACATACTCGTATGTCTAAAGGTGTCGCTTTTGGTGCGGATTCAGGCACAGTGGCGCTTGCACTAGCAACAGGTGAAGCGGCAATGCCAATTCCTGAGTCTGTAAAAGTAACGTTCAAAGGCCATATGAAAAGTCACATGGACTTTCGTGATGTAGTTCACGCAACTCAAGCGCAAATGCTTAAGCAATTTGGTGGCGAGAATGTATTCCAAGGTCGCGTCATTGAAGTACACATTGGTACTTTATTAGCGGATCAAGCATTCACATTTACTGATTGGTCTGCAGAGATGAAGGCAAAAGCGTCTATCTGTATTTCTCAAGATGAAACGTTAATTCAATCACTTGAGCTTGCTAAGAGCCGTATCCAAATTATGATCAATAAGGGTATGGAAAACGAAGCGAAAACACTTAACGGTTTAATCGCCTTAGCTGACAAGCGTATCGAAGGGATAAAATCAGGCACTACCCCAGCATTATCGCCTGATGATAACGCTAAATACTATGCAGAAGTAGTTGTAGATCTTGACGTTATCGATGAGCCAATGATTGCGGATCCAGATGTAAACAATGAAGACGTATCGAAGCGTTATACCCATGATGTTATTCGTCCGGTATCATTTTACAAAGACAAGCCTGTTGATTTAGCTTTCGTTGGTTCTTGTATGGTTCATAAAGGTGACATGCAAATAATCGCACAAATGTTACGTAATATTGAGAAGCAAAATGGTAGCGTAACCTTTAAAGCACCGTTAGTTATTGCACCACCAACATACAACATTGTTGATGAGCTTAAAGCTGAAGGTGATTGGGAAATTTTACAAAAGTACTCAGGCTTCGAATTCGACGATGCAAACCCGAAAGGTGCTGCACGTACTAAATACGAAAATATCATGTATCTTGAACGCCCTGGTTGTAACTTATGTATGGGTAACCAAGAGAAAGCTGAACCCGGTGACACGGTTATTGCAACGTCAACACGCTTGTTCCAAGGTCGCGTTGTAGCAGATACCGCAGAGAAGAAAGGTGAATCACTACTTGGTTCTACGCCTTTAGTTGTACTTTCATCGGTACTTGGTCGCTTCCCTACAATCGAAGAATACAAAGCTGCTGTAGAAGGTATTACCCTGACTGACTTCACTCCTCCGACACAAGAGATGAGCACTAAGTTTATGGGGAAAGCTGTACCTATTAAAGTGGTATAATAATAAATAGAAAGTATATTTTATCTAATAAAGTAGAATAAAGTCTGAGGGTTACTTATTTTGGTTAAGCGAGATAAAACTTGCAATCAACTAAAATAGTAACCCTTTGTTATTTCTATTACATTAAATTTTACGAATGAAAACTAGCATGCTATTTTGGCTATTAAAGAAGAGGCTATATAGTTTGGCATAGCGCGTTTATCATCATAATTTTCAATGCCTTGTATCATTTCAATTTTATAATGATAACCTCCACAAAGGCTGTAAGACTTGCGCAGTAAAAATGTGGCGAGTTGTGTAAACTTCACCTTATTATTAGGGATTATTTCAAGCTGAAAATTATTTTTGTTTAATTGGGTTTGTATAAATTGAACTTGATGATCAAAGTCCCATTGAGGTGTGCTTTGGGTTTTATTATCTGTTAAACCAGAGCAAGCAATAAGACTGTTGAGTACAATGAAAAATAGTATTATGGACGTTGTTTTTTTCATTAATATTCCTATGGCTATTTATAATAAAGAGTGAACAAGTTTATTGCTCACTCTTTATTATAGGACGTTAAAGTATTTCAACGTAGGAAATTAAGCGTAAAGAATTAACCTGTTATCGCCTGCTTTATCATTAAACAACGTTTATCTTCTTGTTGTGTAATAAGTAAGCTGCGCTTAGTACTTGCAGACAAACTCGTTAACTCAGCAACGGCTTTGTTTAATCTAGCAACACTCTCTTCACTGCAAGTTGCTGGAATTAACTGAGCATAACTGCGCATGAACACAGGGCCATTTTGTTGGTCTATTGCACTCAACGTATTAATGCGTTGTACAGCGCTTTGTTCGCTGAAATCATTTTGTTCACTGGGATAAAGTGCAGACATGGCGGTACGCAATTTAGAAAAAGAGATGTCACTATCTTTTTGTTGAATTTTTGTTAGCCAGTCAATTTTTACTTGTGCTTGTGGGGCTATCACTCGCGCATAAAGTGCAGACTTTTCACCTGTGTCAGAGCTATCTAGCGTTAATTCATGGGCAATTAATTCAGCAGCTTTACTATGTTGAAAGCGACTCAATTGCGCAATAATATCCCAACGAATATCTTGGCTGATAATTAAATTCTCAAGCGAATGTTGCCCAGTTAATAATTTATACAAATTATCTAATGCACCTTGAGAGTGAGCTAGATTTAAATAACTGTTAAACCAACGACGTTGCATATTTTTGTTATCACTATTGGCTAATGTGCTTTGCCAAGTAATTTCTTCTAGCTGCAAGGCGATATCTTTCACATAAACATTCTGGCTGCCTAACCCTTTGTTTAAATAGACCTTGGCAGAAGATATTTGTCCTAATATTTGACCTAAGGTGGTGTAGTCTTGTTCAAGTGGTGCATTGGCTAGTGCTACGGTTAAGTATTCATTTAGTGGCAGTTTTCCATCTCGAACACTGTCCCATAAGCTTTGCCATAGCATTGAACGTAATAAGGGATCTTGAATTTGTGCTAGTGTTTGTTTAGTGGTAGCGAAAGAGCGTTTATCTAAATTTACTTTTACAAACGCCCAATCTTGGTAATTTGGATAGACTAAATCAGGGCAATTTGTGCCAACGATATTTTCAACCTTGGTCGTTTTTCCTTGATAAATAACAGCTACTTTTTTAGTTAAACTAAACCCTGGGTTATTCGCTGTAAATAAGGCTATTTGAACTTTTTGCTCACGTAACGTTGGCTGACTTTTATCGGCCGTTTGTAATAGTTCAAAAGAGCTGATTTTACCTTGTTTACATTGGTAGTTTGCTTCGATGGTATTAACACCGGCTTGATAAAGCCAGTTTTGTTGCCATTGGCTCAAATCTTTACCACTAGCTTTGGCCAAGCTGTTAATAAAATCATCTAATACGGCATTTTTATAAGCATTGTCTTTTAAGTAGTTATGAATACCTTGCTGAAATGTTTTTTCACCCAGTAAATGACGTAGTTGATTTAGAACCGAAGCGCCCTTTGAATAGGTAATCGCATCAATATTGTCAAAAGCGTTAGCGGTTGACGGTACAGGCACTTCAATTGGATGGGTGGTTATCTGTTGATCGGCACGATAGGCGCTTTGTTTACCGCCAGCGTAAAAACTGCGCCAGGCGTTATCAAACTCGGTTGCTTCACTTGTTGCAAGTGTTGCCATAAAAGCGGCAAAACTTTCATTTAACCATAAACCATTCCACCACTTCATGGTGGCTAAATTACCAAACCATTGATGTGCCATTTCATGCATTATCACACTGGCAAGTCTTTGTCGGCGGCTTTGACTCATTTCGCCATTGGTTAAAAAGCTACCTTCAGCAAAGGTTACCGCGGCGGAATTTTCCATAGCGCCATATAAAAAGTCAGGTACTAATACTTGATCGTACTTTTTAAAAGGGTAGTTTATGCCAAAATAATCATCGAAAAATTCAAAACCTTGTTTGGTATAAGTGAACCAGTCTTTAGGTGTTATCTGTTTAGCAACTGATTGGCGTGCAAATAAACGTAGTGGATATTTTCCGCTATTATCTTGCCACATTTTATATGGGCCAGCATGCATTGAGAAATTGTAAGGGCTTAAGGGTAAACTTTTCGGGAAATGCCAAAGGGTAAAGTCGCCTTGTTGAGTGGTTTTATTTTCTTTCGTTGCAGAAAACACCGTCCAAGCTTTTGGCGCTGAAACGGTTAGTTCAAAAGTAGCTTTAAGATCAGGTTGATCAAATAAGGCAAACATTTGTTGAGCGGCAGCAGGTTCAAAATGAGAATAAAGATAAACTTTACCGTCAACAGGGTCTTTAAAACGATGTAAACCTTCCCCATTAGTGCTGTGTTTGCGAGTAAAGCTCACGGTAACTGTGTTTGCACCTTGTTTAAGCTGTTTAGCAGGTAAAGTTATAAACCAGTTGTTGTAATTTTTGCTCAGCTTGTCGACAGCCATAGTTTTGCCGTTAATTACTAGGTTTGCAATTTTTGCTTCACTTAAGTCGACTGTTAGTGGGTTATTATTATCAGCTAGATCAAAGTTGATAGTTGAGCTTGCCGAAAAACTTTCTTCACCCGTTAAGCTAAAATTTAATTTGTAGTTAATATTTGAAACACGATCTGAACGTTTAAATGCTTGTTCTTGGCTCAGGTATTGGTTTTCAGCTCTAGGGAAAAATTTTGCTATTTCATGTAAAGCATTGTTCGAATTTTCTTTTGCTGTTTGAGTTTGTTGCGTTGTAACACAGGCGTTGAGTAATAGCGTAGCGACCAGTGTTGATGTCGCTAAAATAGCTTTGTTTGAGGTAATAAATTTCAAGAGAACTCTCACTATGATTAATAAATTACGTTTAATAAATTATGTTTAAGAAATTACCCGCAGTATAAAACACAATTATAAGAGTAAAAAGCGTATTACTAATTTAGAGGACTATTAGAGAGGTATCAGGGAATGAATTCGTAAAGAAGTGATAACGCTTTTTGAAAGAGAAATAAAAAAGCCATTACCTAAAAGTAAGGTAATGGCTTAAAAAAATAAGACACAGAAGAATGAAAGTGTTGTTTACTTAGTTCTTCTTTTGCTATTTATTTCTTTTTCTTTACCGCTTTTGCATTAGGTAAATCAGTAATTGAACCTTCAAAAATTTCAGCCGCTAAGCCAATAGATTCATTTAAGGTTGGGTGAGCATGAATAGTTAAACCAACATCTTCAGCATCTGCGCCCATTTCAACCGCTAAACAAATTTCACCCAGCATTTCACCGGCATTAATACCAACAATAGCACCACCTAAAACACGACCCGTTTCTTTTTCAAAAATGAGTTTAGTTTTACCTTCAGTACGCGCTGAAGCAATAGCACGGCCCGAAGCAGCCCATGGGAAGTTAGCTATTTCAATGTTTAAGCCTTGCTCTTTTGCTTCACGCTCGGTAACACCAACCCAAGCCATTTCTGGATCAGTATAAGCGATTGATGGTATGCAACGAGGTTCGAAAGTATGTTTCTTACCTGAAATAACTTCAGCAGCACAATGCGCTTCATGTACAGCTTTGTGAGCAAGCATAGGTTGACCAACAACATCACCAATAGCAAAAATATGATTAACATTCGTGCGTAGTTCGTTTGTTACATTAATGAAACCACGTTCATCAACATTAACACCTGCTTTATCAGCATCAACTAAGTGACCATTTGGCTTACGACCAACCGCGACTAAGATCTTGTCATAACGAACTGGCTCTGCTGGTGCTTGTTTACCTTCAAAAGTCACGTACAAACCATCGTCTTTAGCTTCAACGCCAACAACTTTCGTTGATAACATGATGTTGAATTTTTTCTTGTTGAAATTATTATAAATTTTTACAATATCTTTATCCGCTGCAGGCACTAATTGATCAGCAAACTCAACCACACTTATGTTTGAACCAAGTGCCGCGTACACAGTACCCATTTCTAAACCGATAATTCCACCGCCAAGCACTAACATTTCAGCGGGTATATCTTCAAGTGCTAATGCACCTGTTGAGTCAATAACACGAGGGTCATCCGTTGGTATGAAAGGTAAGTTCACTACCGATGAACCAGCAGCAATAATAGCATTGTCAAAGGTAATGGTAGTGCTGGTGCCGTCACTTGCTTCGACCGCAATGGTTTTGTCAGAAGTGAACTTGCCGTAGCCTGTTACTGTGGTTACTTTACGTGCTTTTGACATACCGGCTAAGCCGCCAGTAAGCTGCGCTATAACGCTGTCTTTCCAGTCACGAATTTTGTCTAGATCGATTTTTGGTGCGCCGAAAGTTACACCATGAGAAGCCATTGCTGCGGCATCGTCAATTACTTTAGCAACATGTAATAAAGCTTTTGATGGGATACACCCTACGTTCAAACATACACCACCTAAGGTAGCGCGGCTTTCTACTAATACAACGTCTAAGCCTAAATCTGCTGCGCGAAATGCGGCTGAATAACCACCAGGGCCAGCACCTAGAATCACAACTTGAGTTTTAATTTCGTTACTCATACTATTCCTCAATAAAACTGTTAAAGTTTTCTAATTTTGTGTAAATGTTTTTATGGGCGAAATTCTACGCTTAACTGTTGAATTTCGCCAATATTTATTGGGTGTTTCTCAATAAAAATTACAATATTAATTTACGAATATCTGACATCACGCCAGCTAAGTGTACAGTAAAGCGTGCTGCGAGAGCGCCGTCAATTACACGATGGTCGTAAGACAGTGATAACGGAAGCATTAGTTTAGGCTCAAATTCGCTACCATTCCATTTAGGCTTCATTTCAGACTTTGAAACACCTAAAATAGCTACTTCTGGTGCATTCACTATTGGTGTAAACGCTGTGCCGCCAATGCCGCCAAGGCTAGAAATAGTAAAGCAGCCACCTTGCATGTCAGCCGCTTTTAACTTGCCATCGCGCGCCTTAATGCTAATTTCGAGTAATTCACGTGATAACTGGTGAATACCCTTTTGATCAACATCGCGTACCACCGGAACCACTAATCCATTTGGCGTATCAACAGCAACACCAATATGAATATACTTTTTCATGATTAAGTTTTCGCCATCTTCACTCAAGCTTGAGCAGAAAATAGGGAAGGTACGAAGCGCATCAGCCGCCGCTTTTAAAATAAAGACGAGTGGCGTAATTTTAAAACCAAGTTTTTGTTTTTCACAAACAACATTTTGTTCTTTACGAAAGGCTTCAACGTTAGTGATATCAGCTTCATCAAATTGTGTTACATGGGGAATAGTTACCCAGTTACGATGTAAGAATGGACCTGATATTTTTTGAATGCGTGACAATGCTTTAGTTTCAATTTCCCCAAATTTCGAGAAATCAATAGCTTTGGCACTCACAACTTGCAAACCACCTTCACCCGCAGCAACAGAGCTGCCAGCATTCGCTTTTGGACGAGAAAGTTCATATTTCACATAAGATTGAACATCTTCTTTTAAAATACGATCTTTATTGCCTGTGCCTTTAACAAGCGTTAAATCAACACCAAATTCACGGGCAATACGACGAATTGATGGTGAGGTGTAGATTGCGCCTTTACTTACTTTACCGGCTTGAGGGTGATGCGGCACAGGTGAACTAGTTGGTGCAGTGGTTGGTGCTACTTTTGCCGGGGCAGGTGTAGGCGCTACAACCGGAGCAGATTCGGCAACAGGTTCAGCTTTTGCTGGAGCATCAACTGGCGCACCACCTGACGTTTCAAGTTTGATAACGATGCTGCCTTGTTTAACTTTATCACCAACATTGATAAAAACTTCTTTGACAGTACCGGCATGTGTTGACGGTACGTCCATGGTTGCTTTATCAGTTTCAAGGGTGATCAAACCATCTTCTTCTTCAATGCTATCACCAACGCTAACGAGTACTTCGATAACATCAACTTCACCGTCTTCACCTATATCAGGCACAGCTATTTCAATTATTGCAGAAGCAACTGGCGCTGCTACAGGAGCAACAGTGGCTGCTTCAACTGCAGGTGTCACTGCGGGTACTTTGACTACCACCTCCGATTGTTCTGAGCCTGTCGAAGAAGCTTTACGTTCATCCTGAGCTTGTCGAAGGGTGCCAATAACATCGCCTTCTTTAATTTTATCACCAACAGCAACAGATAAACTTGCTAAAGTACCGGCAAATGGGGCAGGGATATCCATTGACGCTTTGTCAGTTTCAACGGTTACAATGCCTTCATCAGCCTCAAGCGTATCGCCAACAGCAACACATATTTCAATAATTTCAACTTCTTCGCCGCCAACATCTGGGACTAGAATTTTTTCAATAGACATTTTATTTTCCTTATTCTAGTTGGCTTAAGCGTGTAAAGGGTTAATTTTGTCGCTGTCAATGTTAAAGCGTTTAATGGCATCACTAACAACGCTATGTTTAATATCACCACGATTAGCTAGTTCAAATAAAGCAGCTATAACAATGTAATTTTGATCAACTTCAAAATGTTGACGTAAATTAGCGCGGCTATCACTGCGACCAAAACCGTCTGTACCTAATACACGATATTCAGTGTCAATGTATGCACGTACTTGATCTGAATAGTTTTTAATGTAATCAGTTGCCGCGATCGCAGGACCTGCATCTTTAGTGATGATATTACTGATGTAAGGTGTTCTAGGCTTACTTTCTGGGTGCAGCATGTTCCAACGAGTAACATCTTGACCTTCACGAGCTAATTCATTAAATGACGTTACTGAGTAAACATCGCTTGATATATTAAAGTCGTTAGCAAGAATTTGTGCCGCTTGACGTACTTTTTGTAAAATGGTACCTGAACCCATTAGTTGTACATTGGCTACGGCTTTTTTCTTTCCTTTACCTGAAGCCGGAGCGACTTGCTCTAATTGGTAAATCCCTTTGATGATTTGATCACTAATATCTTTCGTGTCAGGCATCGCTGGGTGTTGGTAATTCTCGTTCATTAAGGTCATGTAGTAGAAAACATTTTCGTTCTCTTCGTACATACGGCGTAAACCATCACGTATGATAACCGCAATTTCATATCCATAAGTTGGATCATAGGTTACACAGTTTGGAATGAGACCTGCTTGAATATGAGAATGACCATCTTGATGCTGTAAACCTTCACCGTTAAGCGTGGTTCTACCAGCTGTTGCGCCTAATAAGAAACCACGCGCTTGGCTATCGCCTGCTGCCCACGCTAAATCGCCAACACGTTGGAAACCAAACATTGAATAATAAACATAGAACGGTATAGTGGTTGCGTTACACGTTGAATAAGAAGTACCTGCGGCAACCCACGATGCCATAGCACCTAATTCATTAATACCCTCTTGCAGTACTTGTCCCTTTTTATCTTCACGATAATAAGCAACTTGGTCTGCATCTTGAGGTATATATTTCTGGCCTTCGTTAGCGTAAATACCCACTTGACGGAACAAGCCTTCCATACCGAAAGTACGTGCTTCATCAGGAATAATTGGCACAATACGCTTACCAATTTTTTTGTCTTTTAATAAGCTATTAAGTACACGAACAAAAGTCATGGTTGATGACACTTCACGATCGCCAGAGCCCTTGGTAATGGCTTCAAAAGATTTTAATGACGGAATTTCCAGTGTCTCGTCTGGTTGCTGACGACGTGCAGGTAGAGAACCACCTAACGCTTCACGACGAGCCATCATGTACTTATATTCTTCACTATCTTTAGGGAATTGGAAGAAAGGTAAATCGCCAATATCTTCATCACTTATTGGTATGTTAAAACGATCGCGATAATGTTTGATTGCTTCTACATCCATCTTTTTAACGTTATGCGCTATATTTAATGCTTCACCCGATGCACCTAAGCCGAAACCTTTAACTGTTTTTGCTAAAATTACTGTTGGACGACCTTTAGTGTTCATCGCTCTTTCATAAGCAGCATAAACTTTTACTGGATCATGACCACCACGGTTTAAGCGCCAGATGTCTTTATCAGACATGTTAGCAACCATCGCTTCGGTTTCAGGGTACTTGTTGAAGAACTGCTCACGCGTGTATTTACCACCTTTAGCTTTACAGTTTTGATATTCACCATCAACGGTTTCATTCATTAACTGTAATAACTTACCTGAAGTATCACGGGCAATAAGTGGATCCCAGTAGCTACCCCAAATAACTTTAACCACTTCCCAGCCTGCGCCACGGAAAGTACCTTCAAGCTCTTGAATGATTTTACCGTTACCACGTACCGGGCCATCTAAACGCTGCAAATTACAGTTAACGATAAACGTTAAGTTGTCTAAACCTTCACGCGAAGCTAAACCAATAGCCCCTAATGATTCTGGCTCATCAGTTTCACCGTCACCTAAGAAACAGTAAACACGTTGACCTGAACAATCTTTAATACCACGATTAGTTAAGTATTTTAAGAAACGGGCAGTATAAATAGCTTGAAGAGGACCTAAGCCCATTGAAACTGTTGGGAACTGCCAGAAATCCCCCATCAAATGTGGATGCGGGTAAGAGGATAAACCTTTGCCATCACATTCTTGACGGAAATTTGCCATTTGCTCTTCAGTTAAGCGACCTTCTAAGAATGCTCGTGCGTAAATACCCGGAGAAATATGGCCTTGGGCGAAAATAAAATCACCACCATCTTTGTCGGTTGCGGCTTTAAAGAAATGGTTGAAACCTACATCGTAAAGCGTTGCCGATGAAGCAAAACTACCAATATGTCCACCAAGCTCTAAATCTTTTTTAGAAGCGCGTAGTACTAGGGCTAATGCATTCCAACGAATTGCCGCACGAATACGAGATTCAATGGTTTGATCCGCAGGCATATGCGGCTCTTGTCCCGGAGGAATAGTATTTACATAAGAAGTAGTGGCCTCAAAAGGTAAATGAGTACCACCGCGACGGGCACGATCAATTAATGCTTCAAGTAGAAAATGTGCACGTTCTGGGCCTTCATTTTCTAATACTGACTCCATTGATTCTAACCATTCTTGGGTTTCTAATGAATCAATATCATTGTTTGGTAGATCTGACATATTGCGTTGTCTCCAATAGTATTTGTTTATATATTTAATAATTCTTTACATTCGTCTCATGGATCTTTCCATGCGGCTGTTCTCCTGAGTCAGCTTTAGTAAAACCTCCTCAATAAAAGCCAGGTGGCGATGACTTGCACCCCAAGCCTTTTTTGGCTGTCCGCTAATGATAGCGTCAAGCAAATTTTTTCTATAATCCGTTATCTTGCTAAAGATATCAGGACGTTTGGCTAAAACTGTTAAATTTTGTTCTATGTTGTCTATTAACAATGCCGACATGCTGCGGGCGGTGTGTAATATCACCGCATTGTGTGATGCTGCACATATGGCTAAATAAAACTCATATACAGCGGTAGCTTCTAAGCGAAAATCGTCTTCCAATTGACAGTTGCCTATATGTTCATGCTTGGCCTGAATATGTTTAAAGTCTTCGCTAGTTCCACGCATAGCGGCATAATAAGAGGCCATGCCTTCAATGCCATGGCGAAATTCTAATAAATCAAATTGTGATTCATTATTTTCAGCCATTAAATCAAATAAAGGATCAGAAAAAGACTTCATTATAGCTTTGGAGACAAAAGTGCCGCCACCTTGCTTACGTGTAACCAAACCTTTTACTTCCAATTTTTGCACCGCTTCTCGCAGTGATGGTCTTGAAACTTCAAATTGTTTGGCTAATTCGCGCTCAGGTAATAACTTTTCACCGGGCAGTAAGCTGCCTTCTATAATCATCTTCTCTAACTGAACTAAAATAATGTCAGATAATTTCTGAGGCTTGAGCTGTTGTTTTAATGGCTGTGGCATTAAGCGGTAAACCCTAATAAATATTCTTTTTATTTTTAATACTGACCCGCAAGGTGATATTTAAAGATAAATATTACCCTGTGAAACCTTGGTAAATTGGTATTACCATTTATTTTGTAAGCAATAAAGTAACAAATAATCGCCTTGTTTGCAATGTAATTTAGTTGAAGATTAACAGTAAAGCAAGGAGGTTTTTTAATAAAAAAGGAATTAAGAGTAAAGTTGCAACTTCAAACACTCGTTTTATTTGAGTGTTTTAAATTAATGGTCTTACCAATTTTTTGGTGAGTATCAAGGTACGGTTTACTAGATAAGTGGTTATAAACGCTAACTAACTATTCCTACTAAGGTTAATATTGAAATAGTAGATAATATCAATAATACATTTCGTTTAGCTAAACGTACTAGTAAACAGGGCTCTGCAGTGCAGTCGTCCTCATCAATCATAAAATCTTCAGATTTTTGAGCTACATCAATTAGAATTTCATGGGCTGGTTTTTTTACATCAAACAGGCTTTCTAGCCACATAGGGAAAGCTTTTGAAAAATGACCAACAAACATATAACCGAATGAGGTTATTCGTACAGGCAACCAGTCGATATAGAAAAGAATATGGTGATAATTTTTACAACCAGAGGAAATATTAGGCTCGTTATCTTGTTCGATAGACTGTTCGTTGTATTGCTCGCTAGCACTTTCCAATTCAGCATCAGTTTGCTCTGCTATGTTTTCACTGTTTATGTTTTTTGAATCCAAAGAACAACCATTTTGTTGCTCTATTACCGCAGTTAACAAACGATAAAATACGACACCTGCCGCGCCAAAAAAAACAAAAAATAACATGATGGCGATGTAATAACGATAATTTAGCCAAATAAGTGCTTGTCCAAAACTCATATCAGGGATGTTTTTATCTTGCAGAAGTTGCTTATGATGCAGTTCAGCGGTGGTTGCCTCTCCTTGAAAGGTAGCATGTAGGTATTGTTTATAACTATTTCTTGTAGAGAAGCAACCAAAACACACGATAAGGATTAAGGTTGAAATGATTAAATGTAATAATCCGTCGTCTACTAACTTTAAAATACCATAAACAACAGCGACAGGAAAAAGTAAGAACAGTGTATAACTAAGGTTACTGCTTTGAAGTTTTGACAACGTTGAGTTGTTTTGGAAAAAAGTCACGTATTTCTGATAATAGTGATCAAAGCACCACACAGAAGAGGATAATGATTTTTCTGCCATTAAGGCGATTAGTAAACTTAGTAGACTCATGTGTATGTATAACCTTATTCGTTAACTTTTAGTTTTTGTAAGCACTGATGAAAATACGGCCAATTAAATGATTGCCCAGGATCCGTTTTTCTCCCTTTAGCTATATCACAATGACCGACTATATTCTTATCACTAATTAACGGGTAGTTTTTTTGAATACATACCGTTAATTTTGCTAATTCCTCATATTGTGCTTTTTCGTAAGGAATATCGTCAGTTCCTTCAAGCTCTATACCGATAGAAAAGTCATTACATTTATCTACGTCATTGAAAATAGATACTCCGGCATGCCATGCTTTATCATCAAAAGATACATATTGAATGATACTGCCATCACGCCTAATTAAGCAATGGGCAGAGACTTGTAATTGGGCTAAATCGGCAAAGCTTGGGTGCGCATTAGCATCTAGTTGACCTAAAAATAGATCGGTTATATGGCTGTTGCCAAATTCGCCTGCGGGTAACGATATATTGTGAACAACCAATAACGATACTTGATCATTTTGAGAGCGAGGCGTGAAAAAATCTGACTTTTGCTGATTAACAGCCAATATCCAGCCATGTTTTATGTTGAGGCTTGGTTGCAAATTATTACCTTTTATAACTTTTTTCTGATTGCTTAACAACATACAATAGCTTTAATTTTAACTCTTAAGAATATCTTTATTATGACTGAAGATGACCCGACAAACAAAATAGGTAAGATATTTGTTTGGCTTGCATGGATTTTCGCGATTGCTTTATTGATGTATTTTTTTCAAGGTGTGCTTGATAAACAATATAATCCTAATAGTCAGCCGCAAGTGAGTTTAAATAACTCAGGCCAAGCTGAAGTGGTTCTAAAGCAAAATAGGCAAGGGCATTATCTGACCCAAGGTACAATAAACGATTATTCAGTCACTTTTTTGCTTGATACCGGGGCAACGCAAGTCTCAATTCCTGCTCATATTGCAGATGAATTACAATTGGAAAGCTTTGGTAGCTACCCTGTGCAAACAGCTAACGGCACAGTCACGGTTTACAGAACAAAAATAGATCAGCTTAGCATTGGCAATATTTTCCTATATAATGTCGCGGCGCATATCAACCCAGCAATGAAAAGTGATGAGATTTTGTTGGGTATGAGCGCCTTAAAAAAAGTCGAATTTAGCCAAACAGGTAAACAACTTACCTTACGTGAACACCCTTAACAGGACTTAACTGGAATAACAGATGCTTAACTCAGAATTACTTACCTCAGCTCTTTCTTCTACTCTTTCCACAGAGAGGGCAAAACTACAACACGATATCACGGCAACCGTTACTTGGGCGCTTAAAGAAGACTTAGGTGTTGTTAATGGACAAATGCCTTGTACAGATCAAGATATTACTGCAATGTTAATTCCTGAAAGTGAACAGGCGGTTGCAACCGTCATTACCCGTGAAAATTGTATTGTTTGCGGTGTTGCTTGGGTTAATGAAGTATTTGCCCAATTAGATGCTTCACAAAGTAGAAAACAACCTACAAAGATACCTACAACCAAAATTACGTGGTTTGTTAACGATGGTGAGATGGTTGAAGCTAATACTACTTTATTTGAATTAGAAGGTAATGCCCGTACCTTGTTAACGGGAGAGCGAACCGCACTTAATTTTCTGCAAACCTTATCTGGTACAGCAACCTTAACAAGCCACTATGTACAAGAATTAGCGGGTTCAAATACCAAGTTATTAGATACCCGTAAAACGTTACCAGGCTTACGTAGCGCGCAAAAATATGCAGTGCTTTGTGGTGGTGGCGTAAATCACCGAATAGGTTTATTTGATGCCTTTTTAATTAAAGAAAATCATATTGCCGCTTGCGGTGGTATAGCCCAAGCGGTTGCTACAGCAAAGCAAAACCACAGTGATAAAACGGTTGAGGTTGAAGTGGAATCAATGGATGAACTTCAACAAGCACTTGATGCCGGCGCTGATATTATTATGCTAGATAATTTTACTCCCGTTATGATTGATCAAGCGGTAACCGCTACTCGCGGCAAAGCTAAGTTAGAAGTTTCTGGCAATATGACCATAGAAATATTACAAGAATACACGAAAGCAGGCGTTGATTTTATTTCTAGTGGTGCGTTAACTAAGCATTTACAAGCTATTGATTTATCAATGCGTTTTAAATAATGGTTATGACAAAAAATAAAAGATATATTAAGTGAATATTGAGCTAATAGACAACCCAGAACAAGAGCTTATTGCTTTCTTAGATAATAAAATTGCGGAGTATAATTGGCAGCGTTGGGAAGTGAGTGAAAGAAAACCATTAGCCATAAAAATGACTGACGAGCAGGGCAATATTATTGCTGGTGCGGCAGGTAGAAGCTTTGGTGATTGGTTTATGCTCAATACTTTATGGGTAGATGAGCAATACAGAGGTAAAAAAGTTGGAGATAAAATACTAACTAAAATAGAAGCTGCCGCAAAAAAAAGAGGATGTAACAAGTGTTTGCTTGATACTTTAAACTTTCAAGCGATGCCATTCTATCAAGCCAGAGGATATCAAACTCAATGGATACAAGAGGGATACCCCAAAACAGGATGTAAATATTATATGATTAAAGATCTATAGCGCTATTTTTCTAATCTATCATTTCAATTTATTAACAAAGGTTTGTCTAAATTTCGCCAGTTTAGGTGAAACCACCGCCTGACAATATTGACTCTCCGGGTTATTGTTCACATAATCTTGATGATATTCTTCACCTGAATAAAACGTTTGGGCAGGGTCAACCTTAGTAACAATCGCTTGTTCAAACATCTTATCATCAGCCATTTCTTGAATAATTTTTTCAGCAATGATCTTTTGTGATTGATCATGATAAAAAACAGCAGAGCGGTATTGGCTGCCAATATCATTACCTTGTCGATTTAACTGCGTTGGATCATGTAGGGTAAAAAATATTTCAAGTATTTCTTGGTAGCTAATGAGTGCAGGGTTAAAGTTAAGTTGTACTACTTCGGCATGCCCTGTTTCGCCAGTACATATATCTTCATAGGTTGGTGCTGTTGAGCTTCCTCCCATATAGCCTGATGTGGCACAAAGTATGCCTACAACTTGGCTGAAAGCGCCTTCTATACACCAAAAACAACCTCCTGCTAAAGTGGCAAGTTGTTGCTTTTTATCAAATTTGTTATCAAGCTTAGCATCAGGGTTCATAATCTTTGCCATATTGTGTTTATTCTATTATCTGCTTTTATTATGCTTTGCTTGCAAGTAAAAGCGTATTTATCCAGAAGGATATTTATTCAGAAGGGTATATTACAACAATAAATATCGCAGTTAAACCTCTCATATAGAACATTCTATTAAGCAAAGACCAAGGCTTATCACTGAAATATCTCTGTTATATCTTTGTAATATCACTGTAATAGTACGGTAACATTACCGTCATAATGGCTTGCTATTGTGCTGTTAGTTTTTAGTTTATTTCCTTTTAATTATTAAGATCTCAAATGAAAAAATTAACACGTGTTAGTAGTAAACTTATTATTCTATCCTTAGTGCCTTTACTTATGTTTAGCATAATTATTTTTACTTGTATTAAAATATATACTGATCGCCATTCATACTCGCAACAACAGCTTGAAGCTAGATTGAGCCAAACACAAAGGCTTAATTTAATCATTAGAACTTTTACTTCAAATATTATTGATACAACCCATAAAGCACGTAGCGGTATGGCGTTATGGCAAGATGCACAAGAGAAGGTAGATAGTGGAAAAAAAATAATTGTTCAACAATGGCAAGACTACCAAAAGGGAAACTTATCAGCTCAAGAAAATAAGTTACTTCAAAGCATAGAGCCTCTTTATCAAAGTAGCATTGAAGCGATAGCAATAATCACTGATTTTATGGCGCAAGCGTCTTCTTATAGTATGGGTAATTATGTCGACTTACAGTTGTATGCTTCTTTAGAACCATTCTTAATGAAATTAGATCAATTAGTGTTATTGCAAAAGCAATTGGCTTATGAAGATAGGTTAATGAGCAATAGGTTAACAAGTCAAACCAATCAAATAATATTTATTACGGTAAGCGTTATTGCAATGTTAATCCTACTTTTGGGTTGGTCAATATTTAACTCTATCAGAAACCCACTAAAGCACCTGCAGCGTATCATGATTAACGTAGAGCAAGAGTCTAATCTAGCATTACGAGTAGAACTAACGAATCAAGATGAATTAGGTGAAATTGGTCAAAGCTTTAACATTATGATGGATAGAATTGTCGGTTTTGTTGATACGTTAGCTAATATTGGTACAACGTTAGATTCCGCGACAGAAAATACTATTATTGCTTGTCAAGAAGCTAAAGGCCAAATCAATAGCACACAAAATGAGCTATCTAACGCAAATATTTCTATTGAGCAAATGACCAAAGCGGTTGAAATAACGCAAGCATATACTGAAAATACGATTACCGTAAGTAAAGATGCAGACATACATGCTACGGATAACTTTAAAGTAGTAGAGCAATCTTCTATGCAAATTAAGCAACTTGCACAAGCAATAGAACACTCTGCCGACCAAATGACTATTCTACGAGAACATGGTCAACAAATTAACTCAGTTTTAACGGTGATAAAAACGGTTGCAGAGCAAACTAATTTATTAGCCCTAAATGCCGCAATAGAAGCGGCAAGAGCGGGAGAGCAAGGACGTGGTTTTGCGGTAGTTGCCGACGAAGTACGCTCGTTAGCCCAACGTACTCAAGAATCAACGGGAGAGATTGAAACGGTGATTGCTAATATCAGAAAAGCGACAGATGAAGCAGCACAACAAATGAGAAAAAATGCGGACTTTGCCAACCAAGGCGCGCAAACAATCAAAGATACTGAAATTAACTTACAAGTCATTACCCATTCTTTTACTGAAATTATTAGTAAAAATGAACAAGTAAACCAAAACCAAAGTGAACAACTACAAGCAGTTAAAGAGGTGAAAAACATGATGGATCGTGTTTTCTCCCTATCACATAAAAGTAAAGAAAATACTAATAATGTACTCGATAATGCAAGAGCGGTTGAAAACTTAAGTCTAGAATTAAAAGCGGCATTGACTCAGTTTCGTTATTAATAAAATCGCTTTTATACAATGGCATTACTATTTGAATCCACGCCCTAATAAAACCATAGTAGTCTTCCCATTATAAATAATGAGGTAACTCAATGAAAACAACAATACAATCAATTATATCAAACAAATATATTACTACTGTGTTTCAGCCAATTTTCGATATTGAAAATGAATTAATTATCGGCTACGAAGCATTAACTCGTGGGCCGAAAGATACTGAACTTTACTCCCCTGAGTTGTTATTTTCTAAAGCAGAAAAATATAATTTACTGTCTGAGCTTGAGCTGCTTTGTCGAGAAAGTGCCATTACTCGTTTTGTAGAGCTAAAATTAAAGGGTAAATTATTCATTAATATTTGTTTGAATGTCATGCTTAATAAAGATCACCCTTATGGTGAAACCATTAAATTAGTAGAGCGTTCAGGATTGTTAGCAAAGCAAGTAGTTATTGAAATTAGTGAAAAATCTCCATTCCCTAATAGTGATATTTTACTTAAAGCATTGAATAAATATCGCAAATTTGGTTTTGATATTGCTATTGATGATGTTGGTGCTGGCTATTCAGGTCTTAAGCAGTGGAGTTACTTACGCCCAGATATTGTTAAGATCGACAGGTATTTCATTGACCGATGTGATCAAGACGTAATGAAACGAGAATTCTTAAAAATTCTTTTTGAACTAGGTCGAATATCAAACGCTCAGATAATTGCTGAAGGAATTGAAACAAAAGAGGAATTTGAATTACTACGTGAATTGGGTATGGTTTATAGCCAAGGTTTTTTCTTGGCAAAACCCAGTGAGAATCCTATGAGAGTCTACCCATCCATTAGTTAGCTATTGGTGTTATACAACCTGATCCTACTTGTTATAATTCATATCATCAAATTGCTGATTTAGCGTCTAAAACGCTGCCTTAGTGATCATTATTTTAAGGATTAAACCATTTAATAGTAGATGAAAATTTGATGTTAGATTTGGTTTGATGTTAGTGAGTATAAAGAAAAGGTACCGTTAATAATATGACCTACCCAGTTAAACAAAGGCTTACGATCTGGAATATGTCTTAATAAATACAGGTGTTTTTTTCATGTTTTGAAATACCTCCTTATATGCTTATTAAACATAATCTATGTTACAGTTTTTTGCAAACAATGATAATTTGATTTTGTATGTTTGTACTTTTTAGCATTACACCTATTTTATATTTTTAAAAGTTAGTAAGTTAGTAAGTTAGTAAGTTAAAAGTTATAAGCGACATGCTGGTGAAACCTGATAATAACTTCGTCTTTATTTGGCTCCATTTCTAGCTCAGTTGCTATCAATTTTAACGTTTGCTCTATTTGATTTAAAAAGCGCCCAAAGCCATGTTCAGTTTTATTTTTATCGGTAGCAACAAAAATTAATTTCACATTATCGACCAGTTCATTCGCATCCCATTTACTTACGATACCACAGGGATTTTGCTCAGGATTGTAGCCAAGCATTTGCAGTTCACCAATACGAGCAACAATATCATGAATGCTATAGCGCACAATAGGCACCAAACCATTGGCAATTAAGGCACCATTATTTAAATTATAATGTTTTGACGCTTGAGTTAATGTATCAGTTAAATAGGTATAAAGTGGATTGTATGGGTCGGTTGAATTAGGATCGACTTCAACTAAATTAAGCAACCTGTTTGATATAGGTAAATTAACAACAGCATAAGTCATTGCAGAGTGGTATTCGGGCAATTTAACTTTTTTACTTTCATATCGAGTGATAATAGGCCGTAGTTTATGCGCTTGTGTTGTTAGCCTGTTATCTTTATTGGTAGGTTTGTTTTTGGCAAACAAATCATAGGTAATATGCTGATGATCACGTAAACGAACATCACTTTCATCAATGGCTATTTTTTTAGTGTAGGCGCGAACTAATTGTGAAATTTTAGCATGAAAACTGGCAGCATTTTCTCTAATGTTCTGACCTGAAGGGAGAAACAACAATGCTATTTTTTTGGCTCGTATATTGGCATCAAAAAAAGATTTCTTTAATTGGTGGTTTTCAGGATTATAGTAAAATAAAATTTGCTGATTCGTTTGCCATTGATGCATTTCTTGGCTAAATCTTACACGCGCTAACTTATCATTTGCAATAAACTGGCAATTCTCAACTTCAAAAAGCTCAGATAAATCAAATAGTACCTTGGCTAAAGTTTGATAAAGCTCGTGATATTCACCTTGCTTCAAGCTTTTACCTAGGTTACTGTTTTTTGATAATCGTTGAATAAGTTCATCCGTAATAGTAAATTCGGCTAAAATATATTGATTATCACGAGCGTTATTAGGAATATAACTTTTATGAGCAGCACTACGTTTTCTAATAATTGACATAGTATTTCCTTATTTGTAGATAGAGTATAATGATTGCGCTAAGTGTAGGTTTATTTGATGACAAATTTATGTCACTCAGATGGCAAATTGATGACAAAAATTTCAAAAAAGAGAGAAGCCTTTCGTGATAGCAAATCAACAAGTATTAATTGAAGCCGTTAACCAAACCATGCCTTTTGGCAAGTATGCAGGCAGGAAGTTATTACAGCTTCCTGAACCCTATTTAGTTTGGTTTCATAGTAAAGGTTTCCCTGAAGGAAAGTTAGGACAACAATTAGCTTTAATGTATGAAGTTAAATTAAATGGCTTAGAAGCAATGCTAAAGCCCTTATTAAAGTAGAAAGAAGTGAAGTAACAAGAATTAAAGTATAAAGAATTGAGTTAGCAAGAGTTGAACTAGAACTTTAAGCTATCTTTAGATGGTTTAAATAAATTTGAGGAACACTCCCTGTTAGTCAATTTGATATTGATCTTTAATTTTTTTAATCGCATTTAAGCGTTCTTTTATCATTGCCTCTTTTATTTCTAACCCTTTTAGTCCTTGTTCCACAAAAACTTTAGCGTTGACTTCACTCGCGGCTAACATGGCATCTTTTAGATAATGCTCTTGTGGATATGGACGATTTTCAAAGCCTAGTCGACCGAGAAAATCACTCTTACAGGCGATAATGAAATCATTAAGTTCTTGAGGTTTTCGCCATACATCCAGTTGATTAAAAATTCTTAACAAGGTGCTAGGTTTTAACTGGAACGCTTTATGACAATGCAAGTGATGCTCACATACCTTTAAAGCTAACTGCTTGCAATAAGTTGGCACTTTGAGTTGTTGACAAATTTTTTCTACTAAAGGTAACCCTGCCTTTTCGTGGCCACGATGACTTGGCCAATGTTCATTGGCGGTTAACCCTTTACCCAGATCATGGCATAAAGCAGCAAAACGAATTGCTGTTTTGTTTTCATTATTTGCTGTAAGTCTTACCGCTTGCTGCAATACCATCATGGTGTGGTCACCACTACAAATTTCAGGATGCCACTGTGCAGGGTTGGGAACGCCCCATAATGCTTCTAGCTCAGGCCAAAGTGCCTTTAATGCTTGACATTGATGTAATACTTGAAAAAAAATGTCAGGGCGAGCTTGCTCAATATTGCCATCTGATCTTATATCTTCAGAGAGAGAACGCTGCATTTCTTGCCAAACGCGTTCAGCGCTGAGTGTTGATAACTCACCGCTTTTACTGATTTTAGTCATTAGCTCAAGTGTTTCAGGCGCAATGCTAAAGCCATAGTGGTGATAGCGAGCAGCAAATCGAGCCACACGTAATACTCTTAATGGATCTTCAATAAAGGCATCGCTGACATGGCGCAGCACTCTATTTTCAAGATCTTTCTGGCCATTATAGGGATCAATAATGTCTCCATCACGACTTTTGGCCATAGCATTAACGGTGAGGTCGCGGCGTAATAAGTCTTGCTCTATCGTAACATCAGGCTCAGCGTAACAGGCAAAACCAGTATAACCTTGACCTTGTTTACGTTCGGTGCGGGCGAGGGCATATTCTTGCTTAGTTTTTGGGTGTAAAAAAACAGGGAAGTCTTTGCCCACTTGATTAAAACCAAGTGATAGCATCTGCTCAACAGTCGCACCAACCACTAAATAGTCGTGGTCTTTACTGGCTCTATTTAACAGTTGATCTCGCACAGCGCCACCGACGAGATAAACATCAAGCTCACTTATATTTGAAAGGGTAGTATTAGCGCTCAAAAAAATAGCCCAAATAGATGAATAACGATAGATAAAGTTTATCACAATATTCGTGGACATAAAGCCACCAACAGGTTAATTTTATCAGCGTGTTTTCTTCTGTCGATACTTTTATTAGTTGTTAAACCTTTATGTACACAAATTTCTTCTCGTTAAGTGAATTGCCTTTTTCTATTGCCCCAGATCCTAAATACTTATTTATGAGTGACAGGCATCGCGAGGCGCTCACCCATTTAAGCTATGGTTTAGGAGGAGCGAACTCAGGAAATTCGAATGTTTCAGGTACGGGTGGGTTTGTATTACTTACTGGCGAAGTAGGTACAGGTAAAACTACAGTAAGTCGTTGCTTAATGGCTGATCTACCTAAAAATACGCAATTGGCTTTTATTTTAAATCCAACCTTGTCAAGTCAAGAGTTGCTGGCGACTATTTGTGATCAATTAAAAATTCGTTATCGTAAAACAGGGGCAACATTAAAAACGTTAACTGACAAAATTTCAGAAAAGCTAATAACAAATCATGCTAATAACATTAATACTTTATTGATTATTGATGAAGCTCAGCATTTAGAGCCGCAAGTGTTAGAACAACTTCGTTTGTTAACCAATTTAGAAACCGACACTAAGAAACTACTACAAGTTATTTTAATTGGCCAACCTGAATTACAACAGCTATTAAAGCGTCGCGATTTACGACAATTGGCGCAACGTATCACCGCTCGGTACCATTTGTTACCGTTAAGCCAACAAGAGTTAGTCTTGTATATAAAACACCGATTGTCGGTAGCTGATTGCCATCGAGCACTTTTCAATAAAGGTGCTTTAGCGGCAATTCATAAATTATCTCAGGGCATACCAAGGCTTATTAACTTGCTTTGCCATAGTGCGTTAATGGAAGCCTATAACAGTAACAATGCGGTTGTTGATAAAAAAATAGTATTAAGAGCGGCGAGTCATGCTTTAGGGGATGATTTTGAACAGCTGATTTGGTGGCAGAATAAAAATATCCAAATTGCGTTGGCAGCTAGCGTGTTAGTGGCAGTGCTAGTGACAGGCTTTTGGTTAGGACAGAATGATCAGCCACAAAATCAGCCACAAAATCAGCCACAAAATGAGCAGCTACAGCAGTCACAAGAGCCGTTACCAATAGCGAGTAATGCGTTAGTAAAAGAGCAACCAAAAGAAGTACAGCAGTTAGTGGTAAGTAGCGAAAAACAAGAGGCACTTCAAGAAAAAATACTAGCACTACATAAAGAATCAGTGAAAGTTGTGACTATTGAATCGGTTGAAGAATTACCAAAAGCTCAGGCTGAATCTAAACCGTATACTAAAAAAAATGCTAAACAAGAAAGCAAACAAGGCATTACACAAAAAAACTACCAAGTTGAGGCGGTTGATGGTGTTTCTGATGATTTGCTAGCACGTTTTCAAGCGGCTATTGATGAGACTAAAGGTGCATCAGCTAATGAACTAAAAACTGGGGGTACGCAAACGGTGAATAGTGAAATAAAATCATTAACGCAAATGCCTACTTGGGTGCAGGAAGGTGTACCAAGCTTGCGCTTTGAGCAACATATTTATGCTTCAGATGGTGAGGGCTGGGTCAATGTTAATGGCCGAGATCGCTATGAAGGCGATAGTATTGCCAATGGGGTAATTATTGATAAAATTTTGCCTCAACAAGTGATTTTAACTTATCGAGGCGAAAAATTTAGTTTGCCCGCGTTAACGAATTGGTAATGACCTTCTTCGCTGTATTTTTTATTACAATCGTTTAATCACCGCTTTAAAAAGGCAATCACATGAAACTCCTTTATTCGTTAAGTTTAATATGTATTTTAACCATAATAAACGTATCTAATTTCTCTTACGCAAAACCTATTGGAAAATACCCAGCAAGTACAACTGAACTTACGTTCAACGCTAATGGTAAGCGTATGTCAGGCTTTATTTATCAAACATCGGGTAAAGGCTCTCATCCAACCATATTGTTATTACATGGTTATCCAGGGAATGAAAAAAATCTTGATGTTGCTCAGGCATTACGAAGTAAAGGATGGAATGTAGTGTTTTTCCATTATCGGGGAGCATGGGGAAGTGAAGGTGAATTTTCCTTTTTAAATGCAGAACAAGATGTACAAACAGTATTGCAATACCTTAGCAACGAAAATAACGCAGCTAAGCTACGTATTGATCGCAACCTAATTTCTATTGTTGGTCACAGCATGGGAGGGCATATGGCCATAGCGGGTATATTAGATAACCAATCGGTAAACTGTGCAATAGCGTATGATGGCGCTAATTTAGGGGTTAATGATGTAGGACTGTTTGAAGATTCTGAAACTAAAATACCATGGAAAGAATACAGTGATTCGTTGTTCATGTTAAACGGTTGGTCAGGCGTAAAAGGACAACAAGAATTGAATGAGCATAGTAAAGATCTTAACTTGGTGAGAAGAGTTAACAGTCTAAATGGTAGACCAGTATTGCTTGTTGTGGCAGATACTGATGTTATTCCAATCAAATCACATATCAAACCATTATTAGCGGCTTTACGAAAAACAAAAAATAGTAATATTTCATATAAACTCATCGATGATGATCATAGTTTTAATAATTCACGAGCTGAGTTAATTAAAGCCACTATCAGTTTTCTAAGTTCGAATTGTACACTTAAATAGCGAATTACCCTCTCTGTTTTTAAGACCTATATTAAAATTTTAGCTTGCTGGCTCTGAAGAACTGGTTCTTTGTAGTTTGTGATAAGTGAAACGAGGCGCAACATTTGTTGAACCTCGTTTTGCTTAGACCTATCTACTTTTATTGCCAAGCTGGCATATTCGCTTCAAATGCTTTAATTTTATCAAGCTTGTTTAGTGTCCAACCTACGCTATCAACGCCTTCTTCTAAACAATACTTGTGAAATTTACCTAGTTCAAAAGTAAAACTAACATCACCGTAGCTCACGGTATTGTTAGCTAAGTCAACTTTTAGGGTAAGTTTAGCATCAACAGCTTGAGCAAATAACTGCTCAATTTTATCTTCGCTTAACTCAATTGGCAATAAACCAATATTGATACAGTTACCATAAAATATGTCAGCGAAGCTCGGCGCAATAACAACTTTAAAACCGTATTCTTCTAACGCCCATGGTGCGTGTTCGCGACTTGAACCACAGCCAAAGTTTTCTCTCGCTAATAAAATGCTGGCTTCTTTATATTCAGGTTTATTTAAAATAAACTCAGGGTTTGGCTCTTTACCACTATGATCTAAATAACGGCTATCGTGAAATAAATGTACACCAAAGCCAACACGCTCAGTTTTTTGTAAAAATTGTTTTGGGATGATTTGATCGGTATCGACGTTGGCGATATCTAATGGCACAACCAAGCCTGTATGTGTGTTAAATTTTTCCATGTTCAATTCCTCAGTAAGGTTGTAGGCGGTTATGCGTTCAAGTCGACAAAATGACCCGTAATTGCAGCAGCCGCAGCCATTTCAGGGCTAACTAAGTGAGTTCGGCTGCCACGGCCTTGACGACCTTCAAAGTTACGGTTACTGGTAGAGGCACAACGATCGCCTGCTTCAAGTACATCATCATTCATTCCTAAACACATAGAACAACCCGGTAAGCGCCATTCAAAACCTGCTTCACTAAATATTTTATCTAAACCTTCGCTTTCTGCTTGCGCTTTAACGCGGTAAGAGCCTGGAACAATAATGGCATCTACAGAGCTTTGTACGCGCTGACCTTTGGCTGTGTAATCTTTAACAACGTTAGCAGCGGCGCGTAAATCTTCAATGCGAGAGTTAGTGCAAGAACCGATAAATACTTTGTTAACGTGAATATCAGTAATTTTTGTCCCTGCACTTAAGTCCATATAAGCTAAGGCACTTATACATGATTCTTTTTCTGTTGGATCGTTAAAGTCGTCAGGAGAGGGCACTGAACTATCAATACTGATCACTTGCCCTGGGTTCGTCCCCCAAGTGACTTGGGCTTTAATGTTTTTTGCTTCAAGCATAACAATGGTATCAAAAACGGCATCATCATCTGATTTTAGCTGTTTCCAATCTGCAACTGCTTGTTTGAAAATATCGCCTTTTGGCGCGTACTCTTTGCCTGCAACATAATCAAATGTAGTTTGGTCAGGCGCTATTAAGCCTGCTTTAGCGCCAAATTCTATGCTCATGTTACACACAGTCATGCGTTCTTCCATGCTAAGTGCTGTTATTGCTTCTCCGCAATATTCAACTACATAACCCGTAGCACCGGCACTGCCTGTTTTGCCAATAATGGCTAAAATTATATCTTTAGCGCTGATCCCTTTACCAACATGACCTTTAACTTCAATTTTCATGGTTTTAGCTTTAGTTTGACGTAAGGTTTGGGTCGCAAATACGTGTTCCACTTCTGACGTGCCAATACCAAAGGCTAAAGCACCAAAGGCGCCGTGGGTGGCGGTATGAGAATCGCCACAAACAATAATAGTACCCGGTAAGGTTAATCCAAGCTCTGGCCCTATAACGTGGGCAATACCTTGGTTTTTGTGACCCATACCAAATAGTTCAATACCAAATTCTTTACAGTTTTTTTCTAATGCGCGTAATTGATTTGCGGCACCTTCACCAGCCGCATCTATTTCAATTGAACGGGTAGAAATATTATGATCCATCGTCGCAATGGTGCGCTCAGGATGACGTACAGGGCGGTTATGAAACCGTAAGTTGGCAAATGCCTGTGGAGAGGTGACTTCATGAATTAAGTGTCTGTCAACATAAAGTAAAGGTGTTTCACCTGACTTGTCTTCAACTAAATGTGATTGCCATAATTTTTCGTACATGGTCTTTGGTATATTTTTTGGCGTATCTTTTGGCATATCTTTTGGCATAGTACTAGCAGCTGTCATAATTATACTTCCTCGATTTGTTGACAGATATAATCACCAACTTCGCTGGTGGTTTTAGCGTTTTGTTTATCACCACTAGGTAATAAATCAGCGGTTAGTACGCCGTTATCTAAGGCCTTTGCTACCGCATCTTCAATTGCTTTGGCCGCTTTATTTTCATTTAAGCTATAACGTAGCATTAGTGCGGCAGATAAAATTTGTGCTATAGGGTTAGCAATACCCATTCCTGCGATATCTGGAGCACTACCACCAGCCGGTTCATACATACCAAAACCTTGCTCGTTCAAACTTGCTGAAGGCAGTAAACCCATAGAGCCGGTGATCATTGCGCAGATGTCAGATAAAATATCACCAAACAAGTTTGGACATAACATAACGTCAAATTGGTTTGGATCGCGCACTAACTGCATTGCAGCGTTATCAACATAAAGATGTTCTAACGTTACTTCTGGGTAGTTTACGGCGACTTCTTCTACGACTTGACGCCATAATTGGCTAGTGGCTAACACGTTGGCTTTATCTACTGACGTTACTTTGTTATTGCGTTTTTGTGCGGCTTGAAAAGCAAGGTGAGCAATTCGCTTTATTTCACGGCGCGAATAAAACATAGAATCAAAACCTGTTTCTTCTTCGCCTTCACCTTTACGCCCTTTAGGCTCGCCAAAATAGATGTCACCCGTTAACTCACGAATAATCAATACATCAAAACCTTGCTCAGAAATATCACTGCGTAGTGTTGATAATGACGATAAGGCAGGTTGTAATGTCGCTGGACGCATATTGCAAAACAGATCAAAATGACCACGTAAGCCTAATAATGCACAGCGCTCTGGTTGCTCTGTAGGGGGTAAGTTTGCCCATTTAGGGCCGCCAACGCTGCCAAATAAAATAGCATCGCTAGCTTCACAGCCAGTCATGGTTGAATCGGGTAAAGCATTACCGTGGTTATCAATGGCTGCGCCGCCAATATCGTAATCTTGCGTGTTAATTTCTAACTCAAATTTCTTTGCAATGGCGGCTAATACTTTTTTGGCTTCAACCATTACTTCTGGGCCAATACCGTCACCGGCTAAAATTGCTATGTTGGACATGTTTTCTATACCTTTTAATTTTTTGTATTCTAGTTTACTTACGATATGCGTTGCGACAAGCTTTGCTGCTTTTACTTTGCCGCTTTTAGCTCTGCGATAGTCATTGCTCTATGGATACTATTTAATGCATGAATTAATGCTT
Source organism: uncultured Colwellia sp. (assembly GCA_963974965.1). Lineage (GTDB taxonomy): Bacteria > Pseudomonadota > Gammaproteobacteria > Enterobacterales > Alteromonadaceae > Colwellia. Next base: position 64,875 of record CAXBEX010000009.1, read on the forward strand.
GTCCTGAGGCTTCAATAACATCAGTTGCTAAACCGTAACCATGAAAATTTCGACCTTGCCAAGTGATAACTAGATCAGCTTGGCCTAAACCATCTTCACCTGAGCCTTTATTTGATATTTTATAGTCACTGACTTCAAATTCTATATCAACGGCTTGTTTAATCGCTTGATACAGCGCATCAACAGGGCCATTACCCGTGGCAGCGTGTATTTTACTACTCTCATCACCCGATAATAATTTTATGCTAGCAGTAGCAAACTCACCGTCACCACATTGTACATTGATGGTGTCTAAGCGATAGTAGTCTTGAGTATCTTGCTGTTGAATATTAAAAAGCATCGCTTCTAAATCATCATCAAAGACTTGCCCTTTTTTATCGGCTAACACTAAAAAGTCATTGTATAGCTGTTCAAGTTCATAATCGCTTTCTTGATAGCCTAAACTTTCCATGCGGTGCTTGATAACATGACGGCCACTTCGAGAGGTTAAGTTCATTTTGGTTTTAGCAATACCGACACTTTCTGGGGTCATAATTTCGTAGGTATTACTGGCTTTTAACATGCCGTCTTGATGAATACCGGAAGAATGACTAAAAGCATTGCCACCAACAATGGCTTTGTTTAACTGTACAGGCATGTTACATAACGTGCTAACTAATTTAGATGTACGCGCAATTTCTTGGTGGTTAATATTGGTATTAACGCCTAATAAAGCTTCGCGAGTTTTCATTATCATGGCAACTTCTTCTAACGAGCAATTGCCAGCACGCTCGCCAATACCATTGATAGTACACTCAATTTGACGTGCACCTGCTTGCACTGCTGCCATAGAATTAGCAACCGCTAAACCTAAATCGTTATGACAATGTACCGAAATAATGGCTTTATCAATATTAGGCACTCGGTTAAATAAGTCGGTAATGATGCCCTGAAATTCAAAAGGCATAGTATAGCCAACCGTATCAGGAATATTTACCGTTGTGGCGCCGGCATTAATGGCAGCTTCAACCATGCGACATAAATTATCAATAGGGGTTCGGCCTGCATCTTCACATGAAAACTCAACATCATCAGTAAATTTTCGTGCATATTTTACCGCATGTACTGCCATCGCTTGAACATCGGCAAATTCTTTGCGCAATTTTTGCTGCACATGAACATCAGACGTAGAAATAAACGTATGAATACGAAATTGATCGGCCACTTTCAATGCTTTTGCACAGGCATCAATATCAGCTTCAACCGCGCGAGCTAAACCACATACACGGGAATTTTTGATGGTACGTGCTATTTGTTTTACCGATTCAAAATCACCTGGAGACGACACAGGAAAGCCAACTTCCATAATGTCGACGCCTAAACGTTCAAGTGATAGCGCAATTTGCAGTTTTTCATGTACTGATAAGCTAGCGTTTAATGCTTGTTCGCCATCACGTAAGGTGGTGTCAAAAATAATGACATTATCTTTAGGTAGTGAACCTTTAGATAATGAACCTGTTGAAGATGAAGTGCTCATGTTTTTATCCTTTATGTGTCTAATTTAGTTTACTAATTTTTTAAAAGCTAACCAACGCATAGACGTAAAAAAACCCGCGTTGATTAGCGCGGGTTTTAATGAATTCTTATCTGTTTATATTTTTAGAGTAATCTCTTTTCGAGTAGTATCTGAAAATGTTAATGAATAAGCAATAAAACCTAGCCGCGCACTTTGAGTACGAGGAGGAGGTTGAGGAGAATTTGCTTAATTACTAATATCATTTTCTGACTTTTCACTCTTTGAAATTATTTAACAGTATTTAAATTATCTTTAAACACTGTTTAAAGATAATAAAATCTATTTAGGTATCTATTAATAACGCATTTACTCAAATTTTGTCAAATGAAAAATATTTAAATGCTAGATGGTTTAGTTATATAGGTTAGCGATAAATAGATAGATAAACAAAGTGATCGATAATTACAGGTTATATTCAACCTGCAAAGCAGCATTAAACGCTGTTTTATCATCGATGTTATTTTCAAAGCTTGACTGGCTTATGTCGCCAGAAAGGATGAAACGCCAATTTCTATAATCATGCTGCAAACTACTCGATACCATCCAAACTTGTTCAGCGATGCTGGTAACCGTGTTGCCTATGATGGGATTGTTTGGCGCTTTATCACGATTGTCATAGTTAAGATCTAAGTAGCGTAGTTTGGCGGTAAGTCTAGTATTGATGCTCAGTTGTGAAATAGTGCCTAAAACATAAGTTTTTGCATCATTCTCATAAGTGCTACCAACAGTACGACCATTATAACGCATGCCTGTTGTATAGGTAGAGTGTTCATAATAACAATCACCAATATTATCTCTTGCTCCACAATCAGCCAAGCTGTCAGCTAATTCAATAAAAACAGTGCTAGGTTTGTCGAAAATAGTTAAATGGGCATCAAAACCTATTTGAGGTTGGGCTTTGGTTACATATTGTAAAGTACCCTCTTTGCCATCTTCTGCAAATTTTTGTCCATAAAAACTCATGGGTACATCAAATAAATTGAAACTATAACGCAAATCATAGCCCGCTTGTTGATTAGCAGGGTTAGGGCTGTTTTCATCACACACTAAGTCATCAATACCACAATTGGTTCTACCAATTAAGATATCCCCAAAGGTAGACAAACTTTGCGAGTGTCCTTCTCCGCCCCATTGTGCCAAACGGGTGAGGCCAACTTCTAAATTTTTAAAAGGTTTAAAATTTAATCTAAAGCCCCATAATAAAGTGTCTTTAACTGTGCGTTCATCATCCATTTGCCCCATAAAGCTGCTTACGGTCCACGGAATATCAAATTCAGTAAAAGGAATGGTCAAAGGCTCTGCTGACTTTCGAGATAGGCTTAACGCTGTAATTGGTCTGGCATTGTTTGTTAGGCTTAAGCTTGTATCCCAAGTTGGGCCATACCAACGATTTTGACGACCATATGATATAACCCAATTACCGATAAAACCTGCAATATAACTTTCATCGAAACGAATTTTATCGCCATCGCTTGGGCTGTTTGTATAACCAGGTGCTATTTTTGCGGCAAAATGTTCATACATAATACTGGAATGTACGGCGATGGTGTTTTTATCGCTGACGGTATCGCCAAAGCTGATAAAACGCTTATTTTTTAAACCTACCTGTGCCTTGATACGAGTCTGATTTTTTTTAGCTAATCTAAACTGATGGTTTATGTAGTGATACGCCTTTCTCTGATTGGACGTTAGTTTACTTTGGTTTATTTTTTTTAAATCACGAACAATATCGTGCCACATTAATGGATAAGTGGTAACTGGCGTTAGTATATGCCCAGTATCGGCTAGTAATTGAATATTAGCTTTTAAATAAATATCTGAGGTGTCTATCCAGGGTTCTGCTATGGTATAAGTGCTAACCAGTAGGGTACAGATTAACAGTAGTCTTATTAGCAATGATTGTGAAAATAACATGTAAAAAAAGATCCGTTTTCTAATTGGTAATGTTGGATAAATAAAAAAATTCATTTGAAGAAAAAGGATTATACGTGTTTTAATCCAGATTATATAGGTTTAAAATATGCAGTCTTATTATGACCTTATTTTTATAAGTAGGCTTTGTTATGGCGGGTAAACGTTACCTCTTTTATATTTCACAAAATTATTCTTATGCCATTTTACGCCCATTACAAAAGGTGATTTTAGCACGAGGTGATCAAGCTGCGTGGTTTTTAGAAGGAAGTGAAGTTAACTCAGATTATTTACAAGCTAACGAGCAACATCTACAGTCAATTTCGCAAGTGCAAAAATATGCACCCGATGTGGTTTTTGTACCGGGCAATGTTGTACCGAATTTCATCTCAGGTATAAAAGTAGGCGTTTTTCATGGTTTCAATTCAGGCAAACGTAATAGGCGGGGTTTTGAAGACCATTTTAACATTCGTGGTTGTTTTGATTTATATTGCACTCAAGGGCCAAATACAACTTTGCCCTTTATAGAACTCGCCAAGCAACATCAACATTTTTCAGTAAAGCAAACGGGCTGGCCAGCCTTAGACCCTCTTTTTGATTCATCACAGATTAAAAAATACACCAAACCAACTATTCTAATGTGCTCAACTTTTTCACGTGCGTTAACTTGTGCTCCTCATTTGTTTGAAACGGTAAAAACGTTAAGCGCCACAGGAAAATGGCAATGGTTGATTCAGTTCCACCCTAAAATGCCAGAAAATATCATTAAACAATACAAGAGTTTGGAAAGTGAACATTTATCTTTTATTGAAACAGACAATGTCATTCCATTACTGCAACAAGCTGATGTCATGGTTTGTGATACTTCGTCAGTATTAATGATGTTTTTAATGTTGAATAAGCCTGTGATCACCTTCAATAATATTGATCCTAAAGAGTATATGGTCAATATTAATGATAAAGAAAAGCTGGAAGAAAGTATTGAATATGCTTTGTCTTATCCAGCGGAATTACAAGCAAAAGTAGCATGTTTTATTAATGATACCCATCCTTATGTTGATGGTAAATCTTCGCTAAGAGTATTGGCGGCAGCTGATGAATTACTTAAGGGGGAAAATTTACCCAGTAAAACTAAGCCTTTAAACTTATTAAGACGCTTTAAAATCAGAAAAAAATTAAATTACTGGGGATGGTAAATGTATTTGATTAAAGCTTAGCTTGTTAATTTTTAATCAACACAGTATCAAGAAAATTTTCGTTTTAATAATTTAAAATTAGCTTTCCAAAGTGTCTTGAATTGATGCTTGATGCTTTGCTTTTTCCAACTGTTAAAGGGGGCTCGTTTAGCTTGTAATTGCTTTGCTAAATCGCCTTTAAGATTGAATGCTTGGATTTCTTGCCAATCAATATCACCAAAACCATAAAAAAGGTTTGTTTTGTTTTCAACGTGTATCACTGACATCCACATTCTTTTATTACGAATAGGCTTTACTTGTTTGACCTTGCTCCAGTGACCATGACGTGATCGTGACCAGACGGTAACAAAATTTTCAGATTTTTCAATCAAATGTATAAAGGGGTTATGCACATGAGCTCTTTTTCCAAGGCGTACTTCTGGTTCTATTTGCAGCGTGTAACCATCAACAAAATCAATCGCCATAAAATTTTGTTGCGCAAACTGCGCCTGAACTTCTTGAGTACAATTTTGATGTAAACTGTCATCGTTATCTAATCTAGAGGTGATAACATAAGGTTCAGTTAACCTAGTCGCTATTTCGGCTTTAATTGAAGGCAGGAAAGCATCCATTCCATCAATAAATATTGGCGTGAATGGACTAAATTCAGCTTCAAAACGTGTTATTTCTTTACGAAACCTTTCTGGAGTCGAGGTATCAAAAAACACTAACCAAGTGAAGTTTTGTTCAATTTGGGCTTTAAGAGATGAAAAACAATAATTTTCAAATAACTCTAACCTGTTTTCCATCCAAATATCGTGTAAAAGAGAAGTGTCGCCTTGAGTAATTAACTTGGGATCACGTAAGTTAAAGCGCGTGACTATAAAGTGTTGAAACATAAAATACCCATGAATTTTGAATGATAACGCATTATAATACATCAATTTTGTTTTTGATGACATCAATGTAGAACGTTGAATTATTGCTATTCTTATCAATTATATTGGTGAGGTGAAAAATTGTAAGTGAAGATTAAGGCAGCATTTGTAGGAAATAACTTTCCATGTTTTCAACCGTTTTACAATGTGACATTTTACTTTTAATCACTGCTGTTGCATTTTTAGCAAGTTTCGCTAATTTTTCTCTATCTTGATAAAGCATTCTTATTTTTTCAGCTATGGCACTAGCGTTGCCTATAGGGACTAGGTAACCATTTACATCATTTTCAATGGTTTCAACTACACCGTCATTAGCTGAAGCAACGACAGGCGTTCCGTTAGAAAGGGACTCTAACACTGTTCGAGTTAAACCTTCTTTGCTTAGCGAGGGTAAGATTAATAAATCACAGGCTTTGGCTATTGCAGGCACATCATTTCTAAACCCAGGTTGGATAATACGCTCTCTCATACCCGAATTTTTAACTTGAGTAATGAAAGGCTCACACTGCAAGCCATCACCTACTAAAATAATTCTTAAATCTTCTATATCGCTAAGCTCTTTGGCGGCATCAAGTAATATATGTGTGCCTTTATGGGCTCTAGGGCTGCCAACACATAGTACATTGAAATATTTTTCATCACTACCCAATAACCTTAAATTAGCGGCGGGCTCTTGATACCATGTGAGATCATGTCCTTTATAGATAGTTTCAATATTAGCTTTTATAGATTTTCTAACTTTGTTTTTTACATTCACGGTTACAGCGTTGGAAACACAAATCACTCCATCTATTCTAGGATGAAGCATACAGAGGTAATTACTTATATCGGTTTTATACATGCCGCCAGAGGTACCGCGATAGGCAATCATTTTTGCTTGAGTACTTATACAGGCAAAGGCTGCATTCGGAATGCCCTTTGATTCTGTTGCATAAACAATATCAATACTATGTTGTTTGATATATTGATGAATTTGCTTGATTACTGCCCAGCTGTGCTTTTTTAGAGAGGCTAATGAAATGATTTTTAAACCAGCTTTTTGGTATTCTTCTATATAAGCATTGGTCTCACAGGTCATAATGGTGACATCATGCCCTTTTTTAGCTAAACCTATATAGCACTCTGCTTCAGGTCGAACAGCATTAAAGGAGCGACCACGGTTTGGGATCACTAATATTTTCATAAGTTTATTTGTCATTTAAAAAAAGAGTTAACCCCAACTGTCCATGCTGCTGCGACGACGAGCAAAAAACCTAGGTAAAATAAGCCCTAAAATCAACCCTACGCCTAACACTATGGCGCCATTAAAAAACCATTGCTTTTTAATATTAGTGTCTTGATCTTTTACCTTACTTTGTGCTTGTTTTAGCTGATGTTGTACTTGCTTGAACTCAGTTTGTAATGTTTCTTTTTCTTGAATTAACAAACCTACCTTGTTTTTTAATTCATTAACCTCACCATCAAGCTTCGCACTATAATCGCTACCACTTGCAAGCTTGCCATTAAGGTCAGCAACAATAAAACGTAACCCGGGTTGACGGGTAATATATTTTGTCTCAACCCAGGTTATTCTGTTGTTGTCATCAGTGATTTCACTGTAATCATTTGATGATTTACCTGTTGTTTGTATTTGAGCTCCAGCATTAATTGTGCCCAAAATACGGTAATTAGTACCGGGCCCCGCATGCATGAAAATAGTTAGATCGTCAGATATGTAGCCTTGTTGATTTTCTTCTGCATGAGCAGAAAAGGCAGTAATAAAAATAACAAATAAACTGATAATATTATGTTTAATCGTTTGTTTGAAATATATGCTAGAAATATTCATGAAACAGCCACTAGGTAAAAGTAAATCATTGAAAATAAGATATTATGTGTTTGGCGCGCTGATATCAAGCTAAGATTAGGAATCCTTTGGTCTCTTGATTAACAAAGTGTGTGCTGTGAGTGACTAAATCATGTAATAATACCAATTGAAATAACTTATTGACCAACAAGTAAAGTTTGAGATAAATGACGACAGAAATAGAACTTAAATATCAGCTATCAGATAAGAGTGAAGACAATAATACGGTTGTTGCTGATATAACCGCCATGCTTAAGGCAAATAATACCTTTTTTGAGATGGGTCAAAATCAACTCGCCAATGATTATTTTGACAACGAGAATTTGGACTTAAGAAAAATGGATTTCGGTTTGCGAATACGTTCTAAAGCACAGCAATATGAGCAAACCATTAAAACAGCAGGAAAAGTTGATAGTGGCTTGCATCAACGACCGGAATATAATGTTGATATAGCCAATGGAAAATTAGATTTATCTTTATTTCCGATAAAAATTTGGCCTGAAAATGTTAATGTAGCGCAATTACAACAAAGCTTGCAGGTGATTTTTTCTACTAATTTTTACAGGCAAACTTGGCTAATTCATCAAGGTGACAACATCATTGAATTAGCATTAGACCAAGGTGAAATTTGTACCACAATAGGAAAACCTACACTAGTTATTAATGAGATAGAGGTAGAATTAGTGAGCGGTAATAAACAAGCTCTTTTCGTCTTAGCAAAGCAATTGATGGCTGTTGTTTCAATGAAGCCTTCTGACTTAAGCAAGGCTGCACGTGGCTACAGCTTATATTACAGTGAAATAAACAAGTTCCATTCTAAAGACATTCTCTAAGAGACATTAGCTAAAACACATCACCTAAAAAAACTAAAAAAACTAAAAAAACTAAAAAAACTAAAAGAACTAAAAAAACTAAAAGAAGTATTACTGTGAATATTTTTAAAAACTGGTTAAATCGTTACACCGCTATTGGGCTGTTCAGTGCTTTGCTTGTTAGTCATTCAGTGCCAGCTATTGAATACCAATTGCCCACAAAAAACGCTCGCTTAATTGGTGAACAGCAAAGTCATAAGGTTGTAAAAGGGGATTATTTTCAAAACATTGCAGAGCAATATGATGTTGGTTTTTTAGCCTTAATGGCAGCAAACCCAACTGTTGACCCTTTTTTACCCGAGCCTGGCAGCGATATTGTTATTCCTAGCGCGATGTTATTACCTTTTATTAAACATGAAGGTATTGTTATTAATTTGCCTGAGTTACGACTTTACTATTTTTTACCACAAGAAAACAAAGTACATGTATTCCCTGTCGGTATTGGTAGGCAAGGCTTAACTACACCTAAAGTGACAAGTTATATTAGTAGTAAAAGAAAAAATCCTACTTGGCGACCAACCAAAGAAATGCGCCAACGTTATTTTGAAGAACATGGTAAGGAAATGGTGCAAGAAATCCCAGCAGGACCTAATAATCCATTTGGAAAATATGCCTTGAGATTAGGTAATAGTGAGTATTTAATTCATGGTACTAATCAGCGGTTTGGTGTCGGTATGCGTGCAAGCTCTGGCTGTATTCGTATGTTTGATGATGATATTAAATGGCTTTTTGATAACGTACCCGTAAATACAGTAGTACGTATTATTGAACAGCCTATTAAAATGTCTTATGAAGGTGGTCAAAGACAGCTTATTGAAATACATTCACCTTTGTCTATTGATGAAACACCTCAACAAATAGTTATTCCTCAGGCAGTGAAAAAATTTATAGGTGAAAATGAAGATTATTGGCAACAATTAACCCCAATATTTGAAAAGCCACGGGGGTTAATTGTTGAATTAGGCAAGTAATAGCAAGTCTATTAAGTTATTTTTTATAAGATGCAACAACGTTATCAATACGCTCATTTGCTTTTTGCGCTTCTTCAGTTGCTTGTTCAGCAGCCATTTTAGCAGCTGTTGCATCTTCACTAATTTTTTGTTGCTGTGACTTTAGCTCTGCAACATCGCTAGATAAGGTGTTGACTTGGTTTGATAATGTGGTGATTTTAGTTTCTAGTCCATCAGTATTCGCACAAGCGGTTAATCCCAAAGCAAAGCTAATGATAAGTGTGTTTTTTAGTGTTTTTTTATTTAACATTTTACTATTCAACCTTTTAATATTTAACATAATATTATCCCGAGTATTTTTAGTGCTTTAAGAGTATGACATAGTTTTATCTATTTTCACTTATATTTACGTACTTAATAAGTTCATCCATTAATTTTTTTTTAATTTCAAGTTGCTGCTCTGCTTTCAAATTGTATTTTTCAGCCAATACTTGGTAATCATCAGGGGCTAAACTGACGGTGAGGCGAGGGCGTTTAGGGCGTTTATTAATAGATAGTCCTAAAATATCACGAATTTGATCTGAAGGGCTTAAGCCGGCATCAAGCGCTTGTTTTCTAATTGATAGTTGGATTTTTTCATCCATATCAAAAGCGACTTGTACCGCTTTTATTGCCTTTATTGAAGATTGCCATTTATCTGGCATTTTTTTTGTCATGATAGCTTTTACTCAGGTTGTATCAACTTGCTGGATACATATCAATAATGTCGGTTAGTGGTCTAAAGAGCGTTAGAAAAACATCGGTATCTCCGTCTTGCCAAACTTCAATATCAATACCCTTACTTTGATCTTCATTATACAAAGCATAAAGCTCAAACTGTTCACCGCTATCTTTACCTTCATAGGTGCTAATGTTTTCGCTGCGGTGATCTTTGCGATGAAAATAGCCAACTTTTGCAAACGTACTTTGCTGGTATTGTTCACTGCTCCAGCTAGTGGTCAGGTTGTTATCTGTTTTTCGCTCTAGAAATGCTTCTCCGGGGTCGTCAAAAATCTCAGAAAAGCTGTCTAAATCAAATAATATTTCTACATCTTCAGGCGCTATTTTTAGGCTGAATTTTAATTCAGTTGCATCATCAACATCTAAAGATAAAAATAATAAAAGCGCATTATCTCCCTGTAATGTCCATTCTGATTGGGTATTTTGTTCATACTCATAACTGTTAACAGCCGTTACTTGCAGTTGTTGGTTACGCAATGTTTCAGGCAAAGCAAAGCTGTCAGTTAATACAATAATATCACCGACTAAAAGTTGATTCACTTGTGTTAACTTACGTTGTTCTGGCTTGTTTTTTTTATTAAAAACATTCTTGAAAAAACTCATACAATACCTTTAGCTTCGAGTAAGAAAAGTGGCGAGTAACGAGTTGAACTGACACGTTACTCGCAAATTTGCTACTCGAAAGCTCGTCACTAGTTCTAAACTATTTCTGCTTCGCTTTAATGCGATCGAGTACAGAGTTGGCGCTGCTATCTTGTGAGCCAATACCTGCTGCTTTCAATTGTGCAGCTAATGACGAGTCTGAATCTTCAGATTCAAGTACTTCAGCCGCTTTCATTTTATCATCAAATTTTTGCTGTTTGGCTTTAATTCGCTCTAACGAATCTTTAGCACTTAACAGTTTTGAATTGCTTGATGAAAAATTATCAGTAATGGCTGATGTTGCCTTTTGTACGCTTTCAGTGGTTTTAACCATAGACAATTGACGCTTATGCTCACTTACTTGACGTTCGCTTTTCTTAACCAAGTCTTTTAATCTATCGGCATTACCTGCAAAACTGTCATGGGCTTGTTGCTGTGTTGCTAAATCGCTTTCTAGGGTGGCAATTTTTTCGGCAACAGCAAGCGCTAACGTTTCATCGCCTTTCTCTAGTGCTTGCCCTGCATAGCCTTCATGCTCATTTATTTCTTTTACTAGGCGAGTTACTTCGCGTTGTGCAGACATTTGCTCTGCCATTACACCAGTTAAATCACGTTTCGCTTTGGTTAAATGATTTTCAGCATCACGAATTTCTTGTTCAAAAATACGGGTTGCATTTGCATCTACAATTGCTTCACCTGCTTCTGAAGCGCCACCACGAATTGCGGTCATAATTTTTTTAAATATACTCATTTTTTTCTCCTAATAAAGTCACTATGTCATTTAACGGTTTGGTTAAAGAAGGTAGTCACTCATATCGTCAATTACTTCTAAGGCATTACTACTTAATACCGCAAGTTCGTGTTCAATATCATCAAAATTGGAATTAATAGAAAGAGCGCCAAAAATCACATATTTATCACCAATTTTTGAAAAAGATGATAATGGCATAGGGATATTCATTTCTAGCATGCTCTCGTGCATTGCTGCAATGCTACTAGGTTTAACTTCATCAATACCCCAAAGGTAACTGATGCATAGAATTTGATCGTCAGTTACTGAAACAAAAATGGGTAATTCTTCTCGCCCAAAAATAGTAATTTGCAGCACATCGACTTCACCTGAAATTGGTTGGCAATCAAAATTCATCCCTGTGTCTGAGTTGTCGGCCAAACCATTTAAATGATCGGCTATAGTATGAATGTTCATGTATTTCCTATCCTTAATCTATTTACTTGATAATGACATAATATGTCATCGGGGTTAAATTTATCACCTTGACATATTATGTCAAGTGTTTTTTGTTTTCTTTTCTTTTATATCTTCGCTACTCGAAACTTTTCTACTCTTTTCTACCTATTGTTTGCTACCAACTCTTTACTATTTAATTCCTTGCTGGTTTTTCCAGGCTTGTTGGTGTAGTTGGTAAAGGGTATGGCTTCCTAACGTATTTATGCCAATATTCTCTGAATTATTATAGAAATTATTTGGGAAAATAAAAGCGGATTTTAATAAATCTAGATTTAACCATGTGTGTTGAATAGGGAGTTTTTCTAATTTATTCAGCCTTGCTAAAGGACTAGCTCCCATTTTAGAGGCAATAGTCCAACCCCATTCACCAAAGCTCGGCACATTGTCATGGTATTGCTGCACATGAGGGTATTTAGCGGCACTTAATGTTTTTCCTATAGAGATAAAAGACTCTTTTGCATGGTATGGACTTGTTGATTGAATGGCAATCAACCCATCGCCAGCAAGTAGTTGTTTTAATCGCGCATAAAAATTAACGGTATAAAGTTTATTGAGATCGGGGTGGCTAGGGTCGGGTAAATCAACAATAATAGCGTCGAATATTTGCCCTGATTTAAGTAGTTCATTAATGGTGATAAAGGCATCGCTACGCAAAACCTTTACCCGTTTATCCTGTAGGCTGCTTTTATTTAAGTAACTAATTTTACGCGCTAAATTGGCATTTAAATGATCTTCTGGAGTTTGAAAAATATCAATTAATTCACTGTCTAAATCAATTAAAGTGACGCTTTTAGGGGAGTATTTCAATACATCACGCAGCGCTAAACCATCACCACCACCAATAATTAAAATATTGTCATGGCGAGCCGAACCCGCTAAAACAGGCGCAACTAGATAATCATGGTAAATATGCTCATCAATGGAAGAAAATTGTAAGCGGCCGTTAAGGTAAAAATTAATAATACTTTTTTGAGCTTTACCAAATTTTGTATTCGTTGAGTTAAAACCCATATATCGTTCGGTGAACGTAAGTTGCTGATAACGTGTTTTTTGAACGTGAACCACTTTATCTAAGTAAAGCAAGCTATTCATTTGGTTGAGCCATTGGTTACCATAATTAAACATCAATAGAATGATTATGGCTAATAGAAAGTGCAAACCCACAAATGTTTTGCGCCAGTGTAACTTATGCCAATATCGTAAAATAAAAAAGCCACCAGCAACTAAGTTTAAACTAGCCGTTAATGCGGCCGCTTTGCTTATATCAATACTTAATAAAAATAGTACCCAAATGGCAGCGCCTACACCAGCACCAATGTAATCTGCGCCATAAATGGTACCTAAGTTATTAGCTAAATGTTCACCATGAATTTGTTCACGAATACGCGCAATTAACGGAATTTCCATACCAATGAAAAAACCAATAATAACACCGAAAAAATAGGGGCTGTTGAAAGCTAAAAAGCTCAAGGTATTAAAAAGGCCACCTTGGGGCAACATATCAGGTGGTAGGGAAAATAGATCGGCGATAATTTGAGGTAATATTTGCGTAATGGCGATTAGCCCACCAATAAACAAAATAGCGCTCGAACCAAGTAAAGCGATTATTAGCTCTAAATAAATAAAACCGTTAAAAGCACAGCGTACCTTACGGGCGGCAAAGGCACCTAAACCCATGGAAACGATCATCAAGCCAATCATGGTATAAATGGTGCTTTCCATTACACCAAGCACTCTGCCTGCGTAATGTGAAAGAAGGTATTCATAGATTAAACCACAGCCAGCTAACACCGCCATGGTCAAAATCAGCAGTGTATCGTCAAGGAGATGGTTTTTTTTTGAAAGCATATAAGGTAATTTACTAAAGTGACTTTTGATCGGGTTGAGCGTTTAACTGATAAGTTACGAGTAGCGAGATACGAGTACTATTTCTTCGCAACTCGAAACTGCTAACTCGCAACTTGAAATTTCGCTTTCTTAAGCCATTAATGCAGTTAAAATTAAAGCAATAGCAATACTCGTTGCCATTTCAATGCTAGCGACACCAATATTGTGCTGTTGATCAACTTCTTCTACTAAGTTAATCCCCCATAATACAATGCGTTTTGCCAGCGATGTTAGCAGTGATACGAGTATGGTCATAATGAGTCCAAATACTAACCAACCAATAAGGTTTATCACTAATTTTTCAGGGCTGTAAACTATAAAATGACTAGCGGCAGTCACAGCTAGAGCGGTACTAATAACTTGGCCGCTATAACGAATAGCAAGTGCTAATTGCCCTTCACTTAATGCTGCTTGTAAAGAATCGTCTTGATTGTTTTTTGCGTATTGACTTTCGCGAATACGTGTCACTAACACTAACACCGCTTGAGCAACAACAAAGCCACTTGTAATGGCGATGAACGTGGAAATATCTAGGCCGTCAACCCAAAGTAATACTGCTCGAATAATAATGGCTGTCGCAATCGCACCCGCAGCATCTATAATGCCTATGGTGAGGTTTTTATCTTTTATTAGTTCCGTTTTATTTAAATGTTGTAGCGCCACTTTGTCTTGAATAATTCTACCGACTTTAATTAAAATTAACCCGTATGTACCGTAGGCTAACATACCAATAATTTCCATCAGGTAACTTGGTGCGTTCTCTCCGGTAATTGCCCCCGTTAAAACAATACCTAAAGCTAAAATACTGCCTGCAACGCTAACACCAAAAGCAAAGTTATCTTTATGGGCTAATTCTTCGGTACTGTTAACTTGGCTAGTTAATCCTAATAAAAAGCGCATGGCGCCTAAAAGTAAAATGGCAATAGTGATATCTATAGCTAAAAAAACGAGTAATTCCTGATTTACACCAACGAGCTCAATTAATGTGTTCATAATGTTTTCTGTTCCTGTTGCTTGTTACTTGCCACGTCGAAAGCCACGTGAAGTGTTGGTATTTGAGTTTCTAAAGCTTGAGCTCTTATTTTTGCTTGCATAGCTACTTTTTTTAACCGTATTACTTCGAAAACGATTAGCACTGGTTTGTGCCGTTTTACTCTTGCTAGACAAACTTGAAGAGCCGGTACGATTTTTGCTATACGGGCTCGAGTATTTTTGCCCTCGACTAGCAAATGATTTTTTAGTACGTTGGTCAAGCTTAGTTTGGTTATTTAGTTGGCTAGGTGAACTATAACGCGTTCTACCGTAATCATTGTAATAGCTGTAATTACGACTTCTTCCCCAGTCATTATAATTAGCACGACTACCACCTAAATTGCCCATCATTGAATACATGCCATACCATGCCCAAAATGACATGCCATTGCTGCCAGTCTGCCAGTTACCATAACTTGGGTTGCCAATTAATTGTTCTCCTGTACCAAAATCTTGTGAATTGTTTGCTTGTTGACTTTGCAATTTGGATAAAGAATTTATACGGGGTAATTGGCCATCAGACATATCGGCTAAAACGTTTAAGGGATCACTTAATGCGTCAGAATAAAGTACCGGATCGGCTGCTTGATAAATATTCAGTAATTCATCATAAAGAGCCTGACTTGAAGCAAACATTTGTGGTTGATTCTTTGCGGTGTTAACGCGATCAAGTAAAGCAAGGTACATAGGTCCTTGGATAGAAGCATCTTTTTTGAATTCATTCACTAATGAAGACAACTCTGGTTTTTGAACAGACACTTTTTGAGCGTATTGCTGAATCAAAATAGCGTTACGGACTTGTCCACTTTTTAAAGCATCACCTAATTGTGCTACTCTTTGCTGTGTAATAGGCAGTTGTTGTAATGCTTGTTCTTTAATTGGGTCACCACAAGCAGATAATAAAAAAATAGTTATCACTAACATTACTCTAGTGCATATATTCTTTAAAAACTGCTGGGGAAAAGATTGTATTAGCCTTTGCATTACTGCCATCATCTCCATAAAAATGCTATGTTATTCTCAAGTTAGTGCCATATTAATAACACCAATGACATATTATGTCTATCATCTTGACTGTTTTATATCTATATTAAATAAAAAATATCAAATAAAAATACCAAATAAAAGGAACGCTTTTGTCTATTCCCATTTTGTCACCGCTTCATGATAATAAGTTACTTGAACAGCAGCAACAAAAAAGTTGGCAGCAGTTTAGTCAGCAGCATCCTCAAAGTTATCAAGTGTTAACGCCACAGCAGCTAGAGCACTTCAAATTAGCGATTACCCTAAGTGATTTTATCTTAACAAGCGCACAACAAGCCCCTGAATTAGTGATGGAATTATTTGTAAGTAAAAGTGTTTATCTTCAAACAACACCTTCTTATGGCATTTTGCTCAAAGGCTTATTAAAAGATTGTCAAAGTGAGGAGCAACTGCACCGTAGTTTAAGGCGTTTTCGTTTACAGCAAATGGTAAATATTGCTATTGCTGATTTGGTGCTCAATATTGCACTTGAAAGCTCATTAGAAAGACTTTCGTTGCTCGCTGATGCGTTGATTCAAGCGAGCCTTGATTGGTTAACGCAGTTTTGTCAAGATAAATGGGGCACGCCAACTAGCAAAGCAGGTGAAGTTCAGCTCTTACTTGTTTATGGAATGGGAAAGCTTGGCGGAAAAGAGCTGAACTTTTCTTCTGACATTGATTTAATTTTTATTTACCCCCATAGCGGGGCAACACAAGGTTGTCGACGCAGTTTAGATAACCAACAGTTTTTTACGCGTTTAGCGCAAAAATTAATTACGTCGTTACATCAACATACTGCCGATGGTTTTGTTTATCGTGTTGACATGCGTTTAAGACCCTTTGGCGAAAGCGGTCCCTTAGTATTAACTTTCAGCGCGATGGAAGATTACTATCAAGAGCAAGGCCGTGACTGGGAACGATATGCCATGCTAAAAGCGCGTGTTATTCCTTTAATACTCAATCCTTCAAGACAAGAGCCTTCAGTCGAAGCTCCATCAACGAATGGTGATGAACATTATCATCAGCAATTATCAACATTGTTACGACCTTTTGTCTATCGCCGTTATATCGATTTTAGTGTTATTGATAGTTTACGTAGAATGAAAAGCATGATTTCGCAAGAAGTTCGCCGTAAGAAACTCGTTAATAATATCAAACTTGGCGCAGGTGGTATTCGAGAGATTGAATTTATAGTACAAGTATTTCAGTTAATACGTGGCGGCAGAGTAAAAAAATTACAACAAAGAAGTTTGTTAACCGTTTTACCTGAATTAGTCATTGCAGGCGAAATGAAAGAAGACAGTAAAGTTGTGTTAAAAAATGCGTATTGCTTTTTGCGTCGAGTGGAAAATATTTTACAAGCATTAGCGGATAAACAAACACAAACCTTGCCTAATAATGAATTAGATAAACAAAGATTATTATATGTACTTAACTATAACTCTTGGGATGATTTTATCCACGTTTTGCAAGGTCATATGGATGGTGTGCATGAAAAGTTTGAGCAGCTAATTGGTATTGAAAGCCCTAATCATCAAGCAGAAGACCAGCATTGGAGTGTACTGTGGAATAGCCGTTGGAGTGATGAAGAGTCAATTGCTTGGGTTGAACAAGAGCAAGTAACACAAAACACGATTTCATGGAACAGTGCAAGCATTTGGCTTTTATTGTCAGACTTTAGAGATGACGTAAGCAAACGCAGTATTGGCAACAGAGGTAGACAAGTATTAGATAAATTAATTCCTTTGCTTATTAGTCATATTCAACAAGCGAAGCAAGCTGAATTTGTGCTTGAACGAGTCTTGCATGTCTTTAAAAAAATAGTGACTCGAACGGCCTATTTAGAATTGTTATTTGAAAATGAAGGGGCGCTAAAGCAACTGATTCATTTATGCCAAGCGAGTAGTTGGGTAACCGATTACATTGCTAAATATCCTATTTTATTAGATGAATTGATCGACCCCACGTTACTGCATAATCCGCCGCAATTATCTGCCTATGGGTTAGAGTTACGTGAAAACATGCTACGTATTCCTGAAGAAGATCTTGAAGCACAAATGGATGGTTTACGTCTTTTTAAACAAGCACAACAATTGCGTATTGCTGCCGCAGATATTGCAGGCGTGTTAGACGTTAAAAAGGTGAGTCAACACTTAACCGCCTTAGCCGAGGCAATTATTGATGAAGTGATTAATATTGCTTGGCAGCAAGTAGCCAATCGTTTTGGTATTCCCAAATCAATTGTTGATAACGACACTATAGATGCTAACAATAAAGGTTTTGCTGTTATTGCTTATGGAAAAACAGGCGGTAACGAGCTGAGTTATGGCTCTGATCTCGATCTTGTTTTTGTTCATCACAGCCCTGAAGGTGATGAAACAACGGGTTTAGCCAATGGTGAAAAGGTTGTTGCCGCGAGCCAGTTTTATATGAAATTAGCACAGCGTATTATGCACATTTTTAATACTCGGATGAGTAGCGGTATTTTATATGAATTGGATATGCGCTTGCGTCCCTCTGGGAAATCAGGGGTGTTAGTTATCCATATCAATACTTTTGGTCAATACCAGCAACAAGATGCCTGGACTTGGGAGCATCAAGCCCTTGTTCGAGCACGCGTGGTTTATGGCAACAATGCTATTGGAAATGAATTTAAAGTCATCCGTGAAAGTGTTTTAAGTAAAAAAAGAGATCTTACGCAGTTAAAGGGCGAGGTAAGTGATATGCGTGAAAAAATGCGTAATCATCTTGATAAATCTGCAGATGATATTATTGATATGAAACAAGGGGCAGGGGGGTTAGTAGACATTGAATTTTTAGCGCAATATTTAGTATTAGCACACAGTTATAAGCATGAAAGTTTAACCGAACGTTGTGACAATGTTGGTATTTTTAAATCATTAGCAAAGCTTGAGATATTAAGTGAACCAGAGAAAAAATTACTGATAAATACTTATGAGCAACTGAGGGATTATGGTCATAAAGCTACCCTACAAAATGAAGCGCTATTAATAAATAAATCATTGTTAACAGAACAAAGTCAGGTCATTAAACTATGGAAAAAATTGATCGAGCATTGACCTAAAGCTAGAAGCAAAAACTTTTCGTTAATAGGCTGAATATCTTGATTAAAAGTAATCGCGCTTATTCTAAAAGAATACACTCATCATCAAGATAAGTAAGTGGATCATTGATAAAAACTAATGTTCGTTGGCGATAACAAAAGTAGCTCTTGATGCCTTGAGGAAAATGGCCAGACACGCCTCTGCCTATTTGGCTAGCCGTTTTTAAGATATTTTTATCAATACGAAAAGGGTCTTTAACGATAAAGTCTTTATTGATCCACCAAATAACTTCAAGACCATCGCTGGCGGAATACTCTGAAAGCTTTTGATAAAGTGTTTCTCCTTCTCTAAAGGATCTAGACGCTGTAGTTCCACTCCAACTTTTACGATAAGGGCGAACGATCATCTCTCTTGCTTGTAATATTTTAACTAAATCACCTTCAGGGTCAGGTAAGAAAATAATATTATTTCTTACCTTTCTCTTACTATTATCACCATAAATTTTTGCATAAAAATTGGAAAGTCCATCGGCTGCAGCGTTAGTCGTTTTCTGTTTTTGCTGATATTTTTGAGTTTCTTGGGTCACATCTTTGCTCGCGCCCTTCTTAGTTTCAACTTTTGTTGTTGACGTTTGAACTGCTTCTTGGTCTAAAGCAAGTAATAAATCTTTATTAAGAAAAAAGGCTACTGCTAGTCCAATTAAAACTATGGCTAAAATAGCATTTCGAATCCAAAAACCCATGATAAATATCCAATTGGCATGTTTTTGCATGTAATGTATATACCATACAAAATAATGGCTAATTTATCAAAGAATTATATTTAATTGCTATTTATATACTGAAGGTGCGTTAGGATCAGGACGAGTTTTAAAGCGTCTATGTAACCACATATATTGCTCTGGCTTACGTAGAATCGCTTTTTCAACTTCCTGATTTACACGCGTTACATCGTTAATATCATTATCCGTAGGAAAGTTATCTAATGCAGGTGTAATTTCAACGCTATAACCACTACCATCGTCATGACGCTTTGGTATTAACATAAAGGTTTTAGTTCTGGGTTGGCGAGCAAAAATAAGTGTTCCTGTTGTACTGGCGGTTTCTTTTACATCAAAAAAAGGGACAAATACACTACGGTTACGACCGTAATCTTGATCCGGTAAATACAAGCAAGAATCACCCGCTCTTATCGCTTTCATTAACCCTTTAACATCTCGCTTACCTAACATGTATTTATTTGAGCGTCCTCGTCCTCGAAACTGAAAAAATTCCATTAGCTGGTTATTGTGCGGACGATAAAAAATAACTAACGGATGACTATGGCCAAATCCCCTACCTATTATTTCAGCAGATAAATAATGCATCGCTAAAATATAGATATTTTGTCCTGCTTGCTTGGCGTTTTCTATGTGTTCTAGCCCTGTTACGTTAAATTTTCGTTTTACTCGCCAGTCAGGCCACCACCAACCCATGCCAGTTTCAAAAAGTGCAATGCCAGTGTTCTCAAAGTTTTCCTTTAAAATGCGATTTCGCTCTTGTTTGCTCATATCAGGAAAGCACAGTTTTAAATTAACATCCGCAACGTGTTTTCTTTTTGAGCCTATTTTTAAAAGTAAACGGCCTAGTATTCGTCCTAAGCCTAATTGCCATTTGTAAGGTAGCCATGAAATACTGTAAAGAATGAAAACGCCCAACCAAGTTAACCAGTATTTTGGTAATAGAAAAGCTAATTTGAAATCAGGTTGTAAAACTTTATTTCTACTCACAGTACATTCTCTTGATAACACGCTAGGAAATATTTATAACGCTGATTATATCGGGTAACTGTTGATGTATGAAAGAAGAACCTGACGTTTTTGTTAAAAAGTGCAGTGAAGCTTGCTATATATTCAAGTAGAATACAGTAATTGTAAGTCACTATAAACCTTGAGAATGCTTAATGAGTAACCCCATACGCCAAAATGAAACGAAAGAAATTGAACTAATCATTGGTAACTCTAATTCAAATTTTTCCGGTGTAACGTCAACTATGTTGCAGTTACTTTCTGAACAACAAAAACTCATTAAGCTGCGCGTAATGGGCAAACATCATTTGCCTGATGAATCATTGAATATTAGTTTTTGGCAAGTCGCTAAACTGTGTAGAACACCCTTGCTTGATGGTCGTTTTAGAATTTTTCATGCACGGCGTGTTGATGAAATGATCCAAGCCTTGATATTAAAGCATGTGTTTCGGGCAAAAATTAACATTGTATTTAGTAGTGCAGCACAGCGGCAGCGCAGTGGTTTAACGTTATGGTTAACCGATAGAATGGATGCTTTATTAGCTATGTGCAAAGCCTCAGCGAGTTATTTGCACCGCAAGCCCGATGCTATTATTTATCATGGCGTTAAAACAGATGTTTATACGCCGCCTGAAACTAAGCCTCATGAAACTAAGCCTCATGAAACTAAGGAAGCGGCTTGGCAGGCATTAAACTTATTACCTGAATCAGCTCAAAAAGGGAAATATGGCATTGCTATTTTAGGGCGAGTTCGAGCACAAAAAGGTGTGCACTTATTTGTGAGAAGCGCCATTGAGCTACTTGATAAATATCCAGATTATACTGCAGTAGTGGTTGGCTCCATTAGCTCAAGCAATGAAAGCTTTGTTAAAGATTTGCAGGCTGAAATTGAACAAGCCGGTTTAACTGAACGTATCGTTTTTGTGGGCGAACAAAACTTTGCTGATATTCCAAAAATATTTAGTGCTTTATCTTTGGTGGTTGGGTTAAGTGAGAATGAAGGCTTTGGTTTAACTATTCTTGAAGCAATGAGCAGCGGAGCTGCGGTGCTAGCAAGTGAAGCAGGTGCTTGGCCTGAAGTGGTTCGCGAAGGAATAGATGGTTATGTGGTGCCAATAAATGATTTACCCGCAGTTGTTGAAAAAATGGATTTGTTGTTGAGCGATCAAAAGCAATTAACACAAATGGGCGTTAATGGTCGTGAACGAGTACTTGAGCATTATACAGTTCAGCGAGAAGCAAAGCAGTTAGTTGAGTTTTTCAGACGTTTAATGTAGCAAGTAAAAGCAGTTAAATAAAAAGGGATACATGCTTCTGTGTTTACAGTGATGAGTATCCCTTTTTTTACTTGAATTTTATTTTCCTGCCATTAAACCAGCGTTAATCGCAGAAATATCTTCGTAGGTAATAGTGCCACCCGCACGTTTTAATAATAATACATTTTGAATATAAGCATAACGTGTAGAAGATAAGTTACGCTTTGCATTGTATAGATTACGCGTGCTATCTAACACATCAACAATAGTACGAGTGCCAACATCAAAACCTGCTTCTGTTGCTTCTAACGCGCTTGTTGCACTGATTTCAGACTGTTCAAGCGCTCTTATGCTTGAAATGGCCGCTCTAACATCATTATAAGCATTGCGAGTTTTACGTACTACATCGCGGTAAGTTAGGTCCATATCTTGACTTACTGCCACATAATTATGTTGCGCTTGACGTACTAAACTGGAAGTAGCACCACCAGAAAAAAGCGGTACCGATAAAGTAATACTTAAATTTTGATTGTCATAATAAGGTGTTTCTGGGAATTGATAAGTATCATTTATCGTGGTGAAACCTGATTTATCCTTTGACGCACCTGTAGTGCCTCGAAAATCAATGGTTGGATAATGACCTGCTTGGGCGATATCAATGTTCTTTTTAGCAATATCGACATTAATTTTTTGTACGATTAAATCTAAGCTTTTCGCTTCGGCAATTTTCTGCCATTCATTGGCACTATTTGGCATTGGTGCTGAAGTGCTAAAGCTAGATGTGTCGAGTGTACTTAAATTACGTGGATAAATATTGGTGATTGTTCTTAATGCCTCTTCGGTATTATAGACCTTATTTTCAGCTTTAATCACGTCAGCTTCAGCGTTATCAAATTGTGCATGTGCTTCGTGTACATCGGTGATCGCAGTTAAACCCACAGCAAAACGTTGTTTGGTTTGCTCTAGTTGGCGTTCAATGGCTTTTTGTTCAGCCTTGGCAAAGACTAAATCATCTTTTGCACTTAATATGTCGAAATAAGCCTGTGTTACTCGCACAATTAAGTCTTGCTTTACCACATTTAAATTAATATCGCTGCGATGGGCTGATTTTTTTGCATTACTCATACGTAACCATGAATCATGACGATAAATTTGCATATTTAATTCAAGGGTATAACTAGTAGTATCAGAAGTTGACGTAATGGTAGACCCTACAGGCGCAAAAGCATCATTGTAGTTTTGTGAGTCATTTTCTCTTTTACTAAAGGTGCCAGAAGCTTTTAATTGTGGTAATAAAACAGCCCGTGCTTGAACAATATCTTCTTCTGCAGCCATTGCTTGCGCTTGTGCTTTTTGCACTGTTGGATCACTCCGCAAGGCTGATTGATATATTTCTGCTAAATTTTCAGCATATAATAGGTGACTGTTTGCTACACTAGCAAAACCGAAAATGAGCGATATTAGGTTTTTTTTCATATTGTTTCTCATACGTATTTCATGTTTTTTGCCAAACAAAGGCAAATTCATCGAGTAATATATTACTCTTACTTTATTTTTATAGCTTAATTTATAGCATATGTTTACTTCTAGCGTAGTATCCTACAGCGTTTTTTAAATTAACCAATACAATAAATGTTTGCTAGTGTAACAAATTATTTTAAATAGTATAACCAAGTACATAGAACAAATAGAACAAATAGGATAAAGATTCGATGACAAATAAAAAACCAATGGCCATATTACAATTTAACAACGATGATGTGTCTGTAACCAATGTGCATTCATGTTATCAAGGCTTTTTTAAAATGAATGAATATCAACTCAGTCATAAGCTTTTTGCTGGCGGGCAAAGTGAAACTATTACCCGAGAAGTGTTTGAACGCGGCGATGCGGTAGTCGTTATGCTTTATGACCCAGCACAAGACAAGTTGTTGCTATTAGAACAGTTTAGAACCGGTGCAATACGCACAGGTGAAACACCATGGATGCTTGAATTTGTTGCCGGCATGTTTGATGATGATGAAAGCCCTATTGAGGTTGCCGTTAGAGAAACAAAAGAAGAAGCAAATATAGAATTAGCGCCAGCAAGTATAAAGCCTATAATGCAATACCTTTCAAGCCCAGGGGGTACGAGTGAATGCATTCATTTATTTTGGGCGAAATTTGACAGTAAAGCAGTATCGCCAGGTAGTATTTATGGCTTAGAGGATGAAAATGAAGATATTTTGTTACATATCATCTCACGTACAGATGCTTTAGCCTTATTAAGTGAAGGTAACATTAGTAACGCGGCCACCATAATTGGCTTACAATGGTTAGCAATCAATTATCAAACCCTGTAGGTTGGACTTCAATTCGACAAAAGGATAATAGGTGAGTTTTTTTCCAAACAGTACCGTTAATCGCCGAAAAAGGTATCAACCTAACCTTGTTAGTTTGATGACTTTGTGTGCCAATAACTATTTATTATTGTTGAAAGTACAAGCGGATAAGACTCAACTTGACCAACAACGACATTTCTTTATAAATGACCACCTAGCCTACGTGGTTACGGTTAATGAACTAACTCGCTATACTTCGCTGCTTACATTTAAACAAAAAGCATTCGAACAAAAGGCGTTTGATCAAACAACAACGAAAGCAAAAATTTTCTCTAAGGCGTTTCACCCGCGTATGGCTATTCGGATGTATCACGATGCTCGTATGGCAGAAGTCATTAGCAGCCAAGATATTTTTCAAGTGCAGCCTCGTTACGATTACCCGAATAAAAACATGCATCAACAGGATGAAAAACAGCAAATTAATCAATTTTTAAATGAATGGTTACATCTTTGTTTAGAACATGGGCAGGTACAACTTGAGTTGCAAACCAATAAATGATTAATTCAATAAAGCCTTTTGTTATTGCCCAATTTAGTGATTGTCACTTGTTTGCGGATAAAAACGCTAAACATATTGGCGCTAATGTTTGGCAAAATTTACTATTAGTATTGGCGGATATTGCTAAGCGAGGCAATATCGATTGCGTTATCTTTACCGGTGATCTCACTCAAGATCATTCTGAAATCTCTTATCAACACTTTGCTAGTGCGGTTGAGCAATCTCAATTTGAAATGCCCGTTTATTTCTTGGCTGGCAATCATGATGATAGGCAGCTGTTAACTAAGTACTTAATTGCGCCTACCTTCAAACAAAACAAAACCATCAACCATGATTTTTGGCAGATACAGCTATTAGATAGTAAAAGTGACACCCCGTCAGGTTTGGTTAGTCAGGCGTGTTTGCAAGCCTTGTCTCAACAAATGGATAGCAATAAGTTTCAGTTGCTGATGATACATCATCACCCAGTAGACGTAGGTTATTATATTGATAAGCATGGATTATTAGAACAGGAGGTTTTTTGGGAAACGATTGCTCAATTAAATGAACCACGTATGAATATTAAAGCGATTGCCTGTGGTCATGTACACAGAGCGGCTCATTTATCTAAATTAAATGTGGATGTGTATACTTGCCCTGCAACCTCTGTGCAATTTGGCGAAACTAAAGAAAAAATAGACTCTACTGTGCCAAGTTACCGACTATTTTATCTTGAAAGTGATGGCACACTCAGTAGCGATGTTATTACTTTGTAAGCTTGTTTGTCGGAATAAATTCCAACCTACACTATTTATTTTTAATAGGAAAAATTCGGCAATAAAAATATGAAAAAAAGCACGCAACAAAATATTCTTTATATTCATGGTTTTAATTCATCACCCTACTCGTTAAAAGCAGAGCTAACTCGTCAATATTTTTGTGATAACTTTCCAGAAGTAAATTTTGTTTGTCCGCAGTTGGCCACTTCTCCAAATGCAGCCATTTCACAACTAGAGCACATTCTTAGGGCAAAAAGTATTGATTCCACAAATAACGAGGCTTGGTTTTTAATTGGCTCTTCACTAGGGGGATATTTTGCTAACTACTTAGCGAATAAATACCAACTTCATGCGGTATTGATAAACCCTGCAATTAAGCCATTTACCTTACTTGAAGATTATATTGGCGAACAGAAGAACACCTATACCAATACTATTTATCAAGTCACTGAGCAACATATGGTTGATCTTAAAGCGATTGAGCAAAGCGCTCCAAGTTTTGATGATGAACAAAAAAATAATTACCTAATTATGGTACAAACAGGTGATGAAGTGTTAGATTATCAACAGGCTGTTGACAAATATCAGCACTGCCGCCTAATCGTTGAGCAGGGCGGTGATCATAGCTTTATTGGCTTTGAAGAAAAACTCCCAATAATTGCTGATTTTTTGCGGCTATAACTTAGTTTCAAATATAAAATAGTTTCAAGCATAAAAAATAATAATTTTTATAAAGATAAATAAATCATGACCGACCAATATAATTCAGATTCCATTGAAGTACTTAGCGGCTTAGATCCCGTTCGCCACCGTCCTGGTATGTATACAGATACCACTCGCCCAAACCATTTGGGTCAAGAAGTTATAGACAACTCGGTTGATGAAGCCCTTGCAGGACATGCTCAAAATATTAGTGTTACTTTAGATAGCGATCAATCACTAGAAATTACTGATGATGGCCGTGGTATGCCAATAGATATTCATCCTGAAGAAGGGGTTTCAGGGGTTGAGCTTATTTTTTGTAAACTTCATGCCGGTGGTAAGTTTTCTAATAAAAGCTATCAATTTTCAGGTGGCTTGCACGGTGTTGGTATTTCTGTGGTTAACGCCTTATCAACACGTGTTGATGTATCAGTTAGGCGCGACGGCAAAGTCTATGAAATGGCGTTTGAAAGTGGTTACAAGGTTGAAGAGTTAACCGAAACAGGTACCGTAGGTAAACGTAATACAGGTACACGAGTGAAATTTTGGCCTGACCCTAAATACTTTGATTCATCAAAATTTTCAGTTTTAAAACTGACTCACTTATTAAAAGCTAAAGCCGTATTATGCCCAGGCTTAACCATTAAATTTCATGACAAAATTGATAATAAAAAATATGAGTGGTGCTATGAAGATGGCTTAACAGACTATTTAAAAGAATCGGTTAAAGGTTATGTAAGTTTGCCAGAACAGCCTTTTGTTGGCGAATTTACTGCGCAAAGTGAAGCGGCAAACTGGGCAGTAACGTGGTTGCCCGAAGGTGGTGAAAGTGTTGGCGAAAGCTATGTAAACTTAATACCAACGGTTGCAGGCGGTACTCATGTTAATGGTTTACGCCAAGGTTTATTAGAATCTATGCGTGAGTTTTGTGAGTTTCGTCATTTAATTCCACGTGGCGTAAAATTAACGCCAGATGATATTTGGGATAAATGTAGCTATATCTTGTCTATTAAAATGCAAGATCCACAATTTGCAGGGCAAACCAAAGAACGTTTATCGTCTCGTCAATGTGCTGCATTTGTGACCGGTGTGGTAAAAGACTCTTTTAGCTTATGGTTAAATGAACACACAAGAATTGCCGAACTATTAGCTGAATTTTGTATCAACAATGCACAAAAACGTATGCGTGCTAGTAAAAAAGTTGTACGTAAAAAAATAACCCAAGGGCCCGCTTTACCGGGTAAACTTACCGACTGTGGCAGCCAAGACTTATCACGCACCGAAATATTTTTAGTAGAAGGTGATTCAGCGGGCGGCAGTGCTAAACAAGCACGCGACCGTGAAACACAAGCCATAATGCCACTGCGCGGTAAAATTCTTAATACGTGGGAAGTTGACTCAGGGCAAATTCTTGCGTCACAAGAGGTACACGATATTTCTGTAGCCTTAGGAATAGACCCTGACAGCGACGATTTATCAGAGCTGCGCTACGGTAAAGTTTGCATTCTAGCCGATGCTGACTCGGATGGGCTGCATATTGCTACCTTGTTGTGCGCCTTATTCACCCAGCATTTTTTGCCATTAGTGCAAGCCGGGCATGTTTATGTAGCAATGCCTCCGCTGTATCGTATTGATGTGGGTAAAGAAGTATTTTATGCGCTAGATGAAGCTGAAAAAGATGGCATTCTCGACAGAATTGAAGCCGAGAAAAAGCGAGGTAAAGTTAACGTACAACGCTTTAAAGGTTTGGGTGAAATGAACCCATTACAACTAAGAGAAACCACTATGGACGCAAACACGCGTCGTTTGGTGCAGCTTACAGCGCTTGATGAAGAACACAGCGAAACGATTGAAATGATGGATATGTTACTCTCGAAAAAACGCTCAGGGGATCGCAAAGAATGGCTTCAATCTAAAGGTGATTTGGCAGTGGTGTAGCTGTAAGAATCACTTTATACTAGATTAACAATAATAATATTCCTAGGTCAGTGGCATTGCTATTTAAACTATTTGCAAAGTGTTTGCTCATACTGTTTTATTTTATCTTCGTTGTAAAAACGAGTGTAGCTGCTGCTATTCAAGATCAAGACCAAGGTATTGCAGGCTTTGACGGTGCAGCGCTAAAAATTGAAAAGTTGGTTGATAGTAATACTCCTTTAGCGCAATCCCAGTTGCAAAAGTATAGTGAGCGTTTTAATGCGTTATCTTTAAAGCAAAAAATCACCTATAAGCACTTGTTAACCGATATTTATATTTCACAAGGGCAATTTCATCTTTCGAAACAAACCGCCACTGATGCTTTATCATTAACATTAAAACTTTCTAGCCCCAGTTTATTGATTTCTGAAATACTTTATAACCGAGGTTTTGCCAATGAAAGTATAGGTGAAACAGATCTTGCGACTAAAGATTATGAAAGTGGTCTAGAGTTAGCGAAATCACTTAACGATAACGTTTTAATCGCCAGGGGTTTAGTGAATTTAGGCGCTATATATTACTTAACCGACCGCTATGAAAACTCTTTAATTGTATTAAATGATGCATACAATATTGCAAAGCAAACAAATGATGAAGAACTAAAAGGCTCGGTAAATTCTGAGCTAGGTATCTTATATGCTCATTTGGATAGAAATAAGCAAGCAATGGTTTATTATCAACAATCCTATCAGCATTATAAGAATGCGAATAAAACCGCTTTATCTTTAAATGCATTGGTTAATATTGCCATAAATTACTTATCTGAAAAAAAATATGAACAAGCCATAACTGCTTATAAAACTATCATTGATGAATCTGATGGCTTTGCCCTTAATCAAATTATGTACAGTACTTACTCAGGCTTATCTTGGGCAAATTTAAAGAAAGAAAATCCTAACCCTGAAGCAAGTTATCAGTATTTATTGTTGTCAAAGCAGTATATGGGAAGCATTGAGCAATATGATATTGAACTGCAATACTATGTAGATGAGGCTTTTGTGCTGTTTGAGCTTGAACGTTTTGATGAAGCGCTCGATAGTATCGCAAGAGTAGAAAATATTCTGGCAGCACAAATGCCGTTAGGGCATTTAAAAATGCAAACGCGCATTAGTATTATTAACCTAAAATCTAAAACATATTTTAAGTTAGGGCATTACCAAAAAGCCTATGAATTACAAGAGCAGCGACTCTCATTAGCTCAGGCGTTGCGTGATAAAAAGCATACTCAATCTGTTGCTGAAGTGCGTTTAGCGCTAGAAGCTAAAGAGGCTGATTTACAAAAAAAAATATTAAAAAACAAACAAACATTACAAGAAATATCTTTATTAGAAGCAGAGAAAAAGCAAGCGCAGCAAAAGTTATATTTGCTTTATATCGCGGTAGTTGCATTAATTTTTGCATGGCTACTGGTTAAGTTGATACAAGGCCAGCATAGATTACATAAAGCTTCTAGCACAGACGTGTTAACAGGTATTGCTAATCGTAGGGAATTGATGAGAAAAGGGAGAAAATTACTTCGTCAAGCTAACGTTAAAAAAACTGATTTCAGTGTCATCATGATCGACATCGATTACTTTAAAAAAGTTAATGATGAATTTGGTCATGGTGTTGGTGATATGGTACTGAAAAAAGTCGTTGAGCTTGGTGAAGCGTTTATGCGAAAAACAGATATTTTTGGTCGTTTTGGTGGCGAAGAGTTTATTGCCTTTTTACCCAATACGTCTAGCTCTCAGGCTAAAATGATTGCCGAGCGGTTTCGAGTCTCTGTTGAAGAATATTCTTGGAAAATTAGTCACACATCACAAGAAACATTGACTATCACTATTAGCCTTGGTATTGCCAACAGTGTTGATTTTTCTGATGAAGAGTCGTCTGATTTAGCGACATTAATTAATAAGGCTGATAGTTTGCTTTACCAAGCGAAAGCGCAAGGCCGAAACAAGGTGTGTATCTAATGGCTAAGCTTTTAATACTATCACTTTTTTTGATAGCGAGTGCCATTTGTAATTTGCCTCTAGCTGCATCAAATGCAAAAAAGGAAAGCAAAGTATTAACCCAAGTTAGTGAGTTTACGCTTAGTAAAGATATCGTTGCTTTAGTTGAATTATCAACAAACACACCAAATAAAGCCAGTAATTTGCTGCAAAAGATAGCGGTAGATACTTCACGTTTTAATTATGCCGAGCAGTATTTAATTCTATTGGTAAAAGCAAAAATAAAACAGCATGAACAGCAACATAAAGCGGTTATATCGTTAATTGAAGAGGCAAAGTTATTGAGAAAAACTATTGCTGAAAAGCAGTTGAATTCGCCTCTTTTCTCTAATGCCTATTTAGTTTTAGCTACTAGCTATGCCGCAACAAAAGACTATGACAATGCGTATCAAAATAAGAAAGCTTTTGTAGATGATTACAACGATTACAATGATGCAAAACATGAAAACACGGTTGATGAATTAACTGAAAAATATGAAGTTGTTCATAAAATAGAAGCAAATAAATTACTTGATAATCAAAATAAGTTAAAAGCGTTACGTATTGGTGCTGTTCAAAAGCAACAGCAAGATCAGCAAAAGACGTTTGTGTTAATTTTCGGTACTATTTTATTGTTTGTTTTATTATTTTTACGACAACTGAAAGTCAGAAAAAAATTAATAATTCTCGCTCAAACGGATAGCTTAACTGGCTTATTAAATAGAGCCGCTTTATTTAATCAAGGTCAAAAGCTAGTACAAATCGCTAGCGAGCAACAACTTGAATTAAGTATTTTTCTTTTTGACATTGACTATTTTAAATTGATAAATGATCAATTTGGTCACCCTATTGGTGATTTAGTCTTAGAAAAAATAGCGCTACTTGTGAATGAAACCATGCGATCTCGTGATGTTTTTGCTCGTTTAGGCGGAGAAGAATTTGTCGCTATACTACCTAGAACCAATATTGCTCAAGCTAAAGCGATTGCAGTACGCGTGTTGGAAAAAATAGGTCAATATAACTTTAGTGAACTAGGGGGAAATAGGAACATTACGTTAAGTATCGGCGTTGCTAACATAAAAGATACCAATGCTGAATTTGATGATATTTTACATGCAGCTGATTTAGCTATGTATCAAGCTAAAGCGCAAGGGCGAAACCAAATGGTTAGTTATGAAAGTATTGCTAAAGATCAAGAAAGGCGCCAGCACTAACTTTTCAAGTTCACTTGGCTATAAAAATCATATAAGCTGTGCTTTATATCGGTATTTATAGCCGTATTTATCACTATCTACTAAGAAAAATAAATCGTACTCATGTTTGCGATGCTAATGTTTATGGGAATAGGAAAATCATTTCATGTCTGATGTGCTCGAATATAGTCCAGACGGGGTAGAACAGGTTCCCCTACGACGTTTTACTGAAGAAGCTTATTTAAACTACTCTATGTACGTTATTATGGACAGAGCCTTGCCACATATTGGTGATGGTTTGAAGCCCGTACAACGTCGTATTGTTTATGCTATGTCAGAGCTTGGTTTATCAGCTACGGCAAAATATAAAAAATCGGCTCGAACCGTTGGTGATGTACTCGGTAAGTTTCACCCTCATGGTGATAGTGCCTGTTATGAAGCAATGGTGTTAATGGCGCAGCCTTTTTCATATCGCTATCCTTTAGTTGATGGTCAAGGTAACTGGGGCGCACCAGACGACCCTAAATCTTTTGCTGCAATGCGTTATACCGAATCACGTTTGTCACGTTTTAGTGAAGTATTACTTGCTGAGCTTGGCCAAGGAACGGTTGACTGGGTGCCAAACTTTGATGGCACCATGAATGAGCCAAAAACACTGCCTGCTCGTTTACCGCATATTATGCTCAACGGTATAACGGGTATAGCGGTAGGTATGGCAACGGATATTCCGCCTCATAATGTGCGTGAAATTGCTGATGCTTGTGTGCATTTAATTGAGCAACCTAAAGCTGACGTTGCGGATTTATTAGCCTTTGTTAAAGGTCCTGATTATCCTACCGATGCCGAAATCATAACGCCTAAAGCTGATATTGAAAAAATTTATCAAACCGGGCGTGGTAGCATAAGAATGCGAGCCGTTTATGAAGTTGAGCAAGGAGAAGTTGTTATTACCGCTTTGCCTCATCAAGCTTCTGGCGGAAAAATATTAGAGCAAATTGCTGGGCAAATGACCGCAAAAAAATTACCGATGGTTATTGATCTTCGTGATGAGTCTGATCATGAAAACCCAGTACGTTTGGTGGTTGTTCCTCGTTCAAACCGTGTTGACATTGAACAATTAATGCAGCATTTATTTGCGAGTACAGATTTAGAAAAAAGCTATCGCGTTAATATCAATATGATCGGCTTAGACAATCGACCAGCGGTTAAAAACCTACTAGAAATTTTATCTGAATGGCTTGAATATCGCCGAGAAACTGTGCGTCGACGTTTACAGTACCGTTTAGATAAAGTACTTGCCCGTTTACATATTTTAGATGGTTTATTAATTGCTTATTTAAGTATTGATGAAGTCATTGAGATTATTCGCGGTTTTGATGATCCAAAAGCAGAGTTGATGTCACGCTTTGCTTTGTCTGAAATTCAAGCGCATGCCATTTTAGAAATTAAACTAAGACAGCTAGCTAAATTAGAAGAAATTAAAATTCGTGCTGAGCAAGATGAATTGCGCGAAGAACAAGCCTATTTAGAAAAAATTCTTAATTCAAAAACGCGCATGAGCACGTTAATGAAAAAAGAAATTTTGGCTGCTGCTAAAGAATATGGTGACGATCGCCGTTCTAAAATTGTAGAACGTAGTGAATCAAAAGCATTAACTGAAAAAGATCTTGTGCCAAGTGAGCCCGTTACTGTTGTAGTATCAGACAAAGGTTGGGCTCGTTGTGCTAAAGGGCATGATATCGACGCTGTAGCGTTAAGTTATAAATCTGGCGACGGTTATCTCTGTTCAGCAAAAGGTCGTAGTAACAACCCCGTTGTGTTTATTGATTCATCAGGGCGAGCGTTTACTACCGATGCGCATACTTTACCAACAGCACGCAGCCAAGGTGAGCCATTAACAGGGCGTTTTAGTTTGGCTTCAGGTGAAACTTTTGTTCACTGTGTGATGGCTCAGGGTGAAACAAAATATTTGTTAGTCAGTGATGCAGGTTATGGTTTTGTCAGTTGCTTTAACGATATGCTCAGCCGAAATAAAAATGGTAAAGCCATGATTTCTTTGCCGCAAGCTGCAAAAGTATTAACACCTCAGTTAATCGAAAATGTTGATCATGACTCATGCCTCGCGATTACTACTGAAGGACGAATGCTAGTATTTCCAGTGAAAAACTTGCCAGTGCTTAGTAAAGGTAAAGGTAATAAAATTATTAATATTGCCTCAGCAAGATCAAAATCTAGAGACGAGTTTGTTACTTTACTTGCAATTGTACCTGATGGTGCCTCGGTAACACTTCATGCAGGACGTCGAAAACTTACCTTAAAAGCGACAGATATTGACCATTATCGTGGTGAAAGAGGGCGTCGAGGAAACAAGCTACCACGCGGTTTACAACGTGTAGATCAAGTGGATATTGAATTGGCTAAAGTCAATTTAGGAACAAACGCAGAACAAGATCCTGCTAGGAATGAAGAACCAACACCATCAGCAGACTCATAGCTACTCCTTATATCAGGGGAACGACAATCCCCCTGATAATATTTCATTGATCAATATCAACTAAGATGCAAATAACAATTGTTTTCATTGTGTCTTTTATTATTTGAGCGTAGAATGCAAATAATAGTAATTCTCATTAGTCTTTGCGGTGTTTTTTTTTGTAGCAATTTTTTGTAGCAATTTTTTGTAGCAATAGAACTTGTTGTAGCAATAGAACTTGAGAATATTTCATTGGTATTTTACTGTTCACTTTATTTGAGAATAGCTTTTTTGTAAATAAATAGTGATAGGTGCCGCAATAAGGTAAAGAAATGACTTTAGTTGATGTAGCAAAAAATCAAGTTGTTAAAATTAGTGCCCTCCCACTTGACGAAACACTGTCGGCGCAATTATTAGAGCAAGGCTTTGGTTTACGCACTGAAGTGGCTTTAGCCCATAAAGCGCCCTTTAATGGTCCATTAGCCTATCGACTTCACAATACAAAAATAAGCCTTCAGCGTTCTATCGCTGAGCAAATTCAAGTGGCAACCGCTTAATTTTATAGGTTGGGCTTAAGCTCTAGGGTTTTTAAATAAAGCCGAATTCAGTAAACGTTATACGAGATACGAGTTTTTTTCATGAGTTGTTGTTCTAATTCTTCATCATGTGCAGAAGGTACATTACCATCCAAAGGCCTGCATTATGCGTTGGTCGGTTTTGCTAATTCAGGCAAAAGTACACTATTTAATCTATTAACGTCTCGTCATAAAAATGCTGCTAAACAAAATGTTGGTAATTTTTCGGGTATAACTGTGGCGGCAAAAAAATCACCACTTCAGTTAAACAATGTCGATGCCTTTCTTTCTGACTTACCCGGTTTAAGCTCACTTACTCAACGTGGTGAACAAGGGCAAGATTTAACTATTTCACAGCAGGTTATTCAGCAAAATGATATTGACTGTTTGATCAATGTCATTGATATCAACCAAATAAGTCGCCAACTTTATCTTACTACTCAATTGCTTGAATTGGGTGTACCTATGATAGTAGTGCTGAATAAAGTTGACAGAAAAAAACATCAATGGGTTAATATTGACAAACTTAGTGATGAGCTAGGTTGCCCTGTTGTTGCTATTAGCGCTCAAGATAAAAAATCATTTGAGGTGGTAGAGCACAAACTATTAGCCTGCTCTTTGCAAACTAACTCTTTGCAAACTAACTCAACAAACAATAAGGAGCTGACGCCAGAAAATACGTCAGCTATTCAAGCCAGACAAGATTATGTTAGTGATATTCTTAGCCGAGTTAGTGTCACGGGTGGTGGAGCCCAATTTTCAGACTCGTTAGACAATATTGTACTGCACCCAATTACCGGAGTTCCTATTTTTTTAGGCATGATGTATTTGTTGTTTATGTTTGCTATTAATGTAGGCAGTGCTTTCGTCGATTTTTTTGATATTCTTAGTGGTACCTTATTCGTTTCTTATCCGCTTTATTTGCTTGAACCTTTAGGTTTACCTCAGTGGATCCTCACTATAATAGAAGGCGTGGGTAGTGGTATTCAAACTGTTGCTACTTTTATTCCTGTTATCGCCTGCTTATTTATCGGTTTATCTTTACTAGAGAACTCAGGCTATTTAGCGCGTGCCGCTTTTGTTGTTGATAGCGTAATGCAAAAAATTGGCTTACCGGGCAAAGCATTCGTCCCGCTTATTGTGGGTTTTGGCTGTACTGTACCTGCGGTAATGTCAGCCAGAGTGCTTGATAGTGAAAGAGAGCGTATAACAACTATTATGATGGCACCCTTTATGTCATGTGGTGCTCGTTTACCCGTATATGCCTTATTCGCCGCCGCATTTTTTCCAGAAAGCGGTCAAAACTTAGTTTTTCTTTTGTATTTAATTGGTATAGCCGCGGCTATTTTTACCGGATTCTTATTGAAAAAAACAGTACTTTCTGGCACTAGCTCACTCAATATTATGGAATTACCCCCTTATGAAGTTCCTCGTATTACGGCAATAAGTAAGCGAGTATGGCAACGTACTTATGGCTTTGTTACTGGGGCAGGTAAAACCATTGTCATAGTGGTGACTCTACTTAATTTTTTAAACTCAATTGGTACTGACGGTAGTTTTGGTCATCAAGATAGTGAAAAATCAATTTTGAGTCAAAGTGCACAAGTCGTTATGCCAATATTGGCACCGATGGGAGTTAAAGAAGAAAACTGGCAAGCAGGTGTGGGCATAATTACCGGTATTTTTGCTAAGGAAGTGCTCGTTGCAACCTTCAATAGTTTGTATTCGCCTAAAAGTGGTGCTGATAAAGCAGAACCGTCAATCATAGCAAGCTGGCATGAAGCGACTGCGAGTATCAAAGAAAATTTACTTGGTATTGCCCCTGATGATCCTTTAGGTATTGATGTGGGTGATTTGAGTGATTTAGCAGCTGTTGCAAAAGAACAAGATGTTGAATTAAGTACTTATCAAGTAATGCAGGCGGCTTTTGCTGGTCAGTTAGGCGCTTTTAGTTATTTACTTTTCATTCTTTTGTATACCCCGTGTGTTGCGGCTATGGGCGCGATAAAAAATGAAGTAGGTAGTCGTTGGGCTGGTTTCGCGGCCATCTGGAGCTTCTCACTCGCTTATTTAATGGCAACTTTGTGCTTTCAAGTGGGCAATTTTTTCGTTGCACCATTAATGGCAAGCATTTCAATTGCTGCAGTATTTTTATGTTTTGCCGGTATCTATTTCTGGCTAAAACACCAAGGGAGTAAGGTGCTCACTATTCCTATTTCGGTTAGTTATTCATAAGCTGAAAATTCATTTTCATCAGGAAAGAGTGTCGATTTGTGTAGGGGTAATTTATCACCCCTTTGCCTGCGATTATTAAGCATTATAAAAATCAGGGATACCGCTTCGTAAATTTACAAACCTTGTTAGGGATCAGTGATAAAGGTTAATTGTGGTGATATAGTTTTTAATATATTTAGTTTTCCTTAATTGAAATAACTTTCTTAATTGCTTAGCTTATACAAATGGACGACCGACATGACAAATATAAAACGTATTGCTATTTTAACAAGTGGTGGAGATGCACCAGGAATGAACGCGGCTATTCGTTCAGTTGTGCTCGCAGCGCATCATTATCATATTGATGTAGTGGGTTTTTATCATGGTTTTAATGGTCTTATATGTCTTGAACACATTAACCAAGCGAAACTGTTAACTTTGGCTGATGCTAATAATATTATTCAGCGTGGGGGCACTATTTTGAAAAGTGCTCGTTGCCCTGAAATGTTAACCAAAAATGGTCTAAAACAAGCGGCGAAAACATTAACCTTAAAAAATATTGATGCGTTAATTGTTATTGGTGGTGATGGTTCTTTCAATGGTTTGCTCGATTTGAAAAATTATTGGCAAGGGCAACTCATCGGTATTCCTGGCACTATCGATAATGATATTGATGGCACTGATTATACTATCGGCTTTGCCACTGCCGTTAATACCGCTATTGAGGCTATTGATAAAATTCGTGATACGGCCGATGCTTTTGAACGCATTTTTATTGTTGAGTTAATGGGGCGCTATAGTGGTCATATAACGTTTAATGTAGGGATAGCATGTGGTGCAGAGCAAGTGTTATCTTTTGAAAACTTCTCGGTTGATGACAAACAAGCAAAACTTCAACAACTGGCTGATGAAATAAAAACCGCGCAAGAAAACCGTCATAGCAGTTATATCATTGTGATTGCTGAAAACTTATGGCCGGGCGGTGCTATAGAGCTAGCTAACGAGTTGAAACAAAAAGCAAATATTGATTGCACTGCCTGTGTGTTAGGGCATATTCAGCGCGGTGGTTCGCCAGTACCTAAAGATAGGTTATTGGCAACAAAAATGGGGGTTGCCGCTGTGCAGGCGATTATTGAAGGCAAGAGTAATATCATGATTGCAGAGCAGAATAGCGCGATATGTCATATTACGCTAGAAGATGCAGTTAAACATCATAAAGTCGTGAACCAACAACTAGTTGATGCCCAAAAAAATATTTTAGCCTTAACTGCACAAAATCAATATTAGCGGTATTATTAATGACTTTACTATTAACTTTACTAATAATAAGGTTATTAGTGACTTACTAACTGCAAAGATAACGAAAAGCTACTGCCTTGGCCTAGTTCACTATCAACAAAAAGCTCAGAGTTTAAAATTTTGCTCAGTTTTTGACTAATAGCTAAACCTAAGCCCGCATGCGTTGTATTATCTTCAATAGCATTACTTGCGCGGTATCTGGCATCAAAGATATAAGCAATATCTTCTTTACTGATACCAGAGCCATTATCGGTTACTGCAATTTTTATTTTATCTGCTAGCTGACTAACAATAATAGCCACTTCACCGTCTGCTTTGGTGTGCCTAATGGCATTTTCCAATAAGTTGGTGATAATGCGTTCAAGCTTGGCTATATCTGAATAAACAACAAAACGGCACTGTTGTGGTTGCAGGCTTAAGTTAATATTTTTATCTTTGGCTTTGAGTGAAAATTTTGCAATAATATCATGAAGTAATTCACCTACAGCAAAGGTTTCTAAGCTAACAGCTACTTGGCCGTCTTCTAAATGGGCCAATTCAAATATTTGATCAATTAAACGTTTTAATTGCATGCCATTTCGCTGTGCCGTCGCTATATAATCGGCACGTTCAAACGCTGTTAATTCTTCACCTTTAATGACCATAGTTTCTATATAGCCCTGCATGGTGGCCAGTGGCGTACGCAAGTCATGAGATAAATGTGCTAATAATTCTCTTCTGATACGATCATTTTCAGTTAGTTGATAAAATTGCTGGTTAATTTGCTTCACCATGGCATTAAAGGTGGCACCAAGCCTGTGTACTTCATTATTTTCAGGGTTTTTCCAGTGAGTTAAGTCG
The DNA here is from genome assembly GCA_963974965.1 of uncultured Colwellia sp. Lineage (GTDB taxonomy): Bacteria > Pseudomonadota > Gammaproteobacteria > Enterobacterales > Alteromonadaceae > Colwellia. The sequence continues at coordinate 103,726 of CAXBEX010000009.1, forward strand.
ACTTTAGATTGATCAAATTTCACCTTGTTAATCGCCTCCATCTCACTTGCTAGCTGTTTTATAGGGGCGGTAAAATAACGAAATACGGCTAATAAAATTAATAGAAGTAGCAATAAAGAGCCAATAAACACAGCACCATATTGTTGCAAATGCTCATCATTTTTTACTTGGCTAAAAATAGAATCATAAATTTCACCGCCAATAATGATATATAAATAGCCTTGTAAATTGTCACCGCGATAGATGGGAGCGGCTGAGAATATTTTTTGTTTGCTTAAACTGCGAGGATCATCACCAAAAACAGGTACAGCATTAGGGTTTGAGATTAAGTTAACCAGTGGGCTTAATTCAACTTTCTGACGTTTAATTTTATCGGCATCAGCAGAATAGGTAATGATCTTTCCCGCAGGATCAAGAAAATAAAACTCAAACGCAGGACCTAATAACATCAAGGTATGAAATAAATTCTTTAATGCGGCTTTATCATATACGCCATCTTGTAAAAGCGGATTATCGTGAGCTAAGTGCTCAGCAAGCTGGCTATGTAATTTTTGCTCAGCTTGTAACTTTGAGTGCTCAGCTAAAGAGTTACTCCAATAAAAAAGCATTGATGCTAAGATGATGAAAGCAAAGCACACTGATAAAGCGAGTCGTTGGTAAAGTGAAAATTTCATGGAAAAACTCTTTTTAAATATGATTTTTGGTTAATGCGCGTTGGTAAATACAAATGATAAACACACATTGATTCACACACATTAGCTAATAAACGCCAGCAGAATTTAGCTTATAGCCTACACCCCATACAGTTTGAATTATTTGGGGCTCTGCGCAATTTTCTTCTAATTTATTTCGCAAACGGTTTATATGAGAGTTTACCGTATGTTCATAACCACTATGGTTGTAGCCCCATACACTATCGAGTAATTGGGCTCGAGAAAATACCTGATCAGGGTTTTTACATAAATAATCAAGTAATTCAAACTCTGTAGAGGTTAAATTAATAGCATTATCTTTATAAGTGACTTGATGATAACGCTGATCAACTAATAGCTTTCCTATACATGTACTACTATTTTTTTGTTTTTCGTTCTTGTTACTATTTTTATTATCAGTTTCAGTTTTATTTGCTTTATTTCTATCGGTAAAAGCATGAACGCGCCTCAACTGTGTGCGTACTCTTGCTTGCAATTCTCTGATACTAAAAGGCTTTGTCATGTAATCGTCAGCCCCAAGTTCAAGCCCTAGTATTCGGTCTGTTTCAGATGTTTTTGACGTCAGCATTATAATAGCTTGCAACGGTTTTTCTTGACGAATTTGACGACAAATATCTAACCCGTTGATACCGGGCAACATGACATCAAGCATGATCAGCTGATAATTTTGCTTCAGTGCTTGTTCAAGTCCTTGTTGTCCGTGACAACAAATGTCGCTATTAATATCTAATTCGGATAAATGCACTTGAATTAAGTTGGCAATATCGAATTCATCTTCAACAATTAAAACAGTATCTTTCATATTATTGGCCAGTTAGTAGAACAAGGACTAATTTTAATTGAAATAACTGGCCAAGTTCATCTTACTTTGTTCGTGTTATGGTTAATTTTATCGCAGGGTTATCAAAGCGATGCGACTGTGTCAAAACTGAGCTAGATAATCCATCATCTTGGCTAACAACACCAGAATGCAAAGCAACAAAGTCAACATCGTTCCGCACTTCATCAAAACCAGTACCACCGTCTGCTGGGCCAGGGATAGTACCCATAGCTTCACTGTTGGCTTCAGTACCTGAATCATAAACATTTAAGCTCCATGATTTAACGTCATCTATTGCCATTGTAGATATATCTACTCCAGTAAGACCTGTGAAAGCATCATTTGTATTCACCAACATTGTCGCTGCAGTGAAAAAAGTTGCCTTTCTGTCTGTTGTGGTTACTTCAATCGTGTTGGCTAAGCCAGGCAATACAACACCTTCACCTGAGTTTGAGGCAAGCACATTTGTAGCTGAAATAAATTCACTATTATCACCACTCTCGGCTAATTTCTCTAATGCTTGTGAGGATGCTTCACCTACCATCCACATTTTACTGTCGTTGTGTAAAACGACGGCAAGTGGCGAAAGGGGCTGCGCGTAAGTTAAGTTAGTAACGGTAACTGAATAACTGTATTCAGCTGGGGCAGGAGGCGGTGGTGTTTCAACAATATTGTCATTATCGCTCCCACAAGCTGATAAAACTAATAACAACGTAGTTGCGACAATCACTTTACTTTTTTTAATAGAGTTGGCTATTGCTTGGTTTTTAATTAAAGAAAAGGTCAACATATTCTTCTCCTTATTGAATGGTAATGGTTAATTTAGCTACAGGGTTTAACCAACGATGAATGCTATTGTTTAAATCACTTTTACCACCATCCATAACATCGTCACCTAGGCTGCCACGGTGAATATGTATCATGGTATTGCTTTCGGTATCGGTAACACCCATGCCATTTGTGCCCGAATCTCCACCCGGTGCGGCAGGAATACCTAATACACCCACAGCACCGCCGCCATTAACCAATTCATTATTGGCTTCAGTACCGGCATCGTAAGCATTTAAATTTATTGTGTAAGTACCTGCCTCGGTTGGGATCTTCCAGCTGTCTAAGCCAACAAAGCCATCATTTGAAGGGAGGATCATTGCTGTCATTGATAAATGCGTGTTGGCGCTATCGTTCGTTAATGTGTAAGTGGTTGACATGCTCGGTGCTAGTAACCCCCCCGCTGGGTTTTCACTGGTGTTTGCATCAGCATTTGACAATATGCTGACTAAACCTGAAATATCCCCACCTTCTGCCATCGCTTGTAATTCCGCTGTTGCTGTTGTGCCAGCCATGAAAATATGGTTATCACTTACATGAGCTGAGGTGAGTATTGGCGTAAAATATAATCCTTGGGTTAAGTTAGTTACTGTAATGGATAAGTCTTGCGCCATTACGGTTGAGCTAGCAAAAGCTATTACACTAGCGCTGAGTAAAGCATTTATTCTTTTAGATGTTATTTTCATGATGATGTATACCTTCTCTTAAAAGTTGTGATTTTTTAAATTCAAGAGAAAGTATGCAGGGGAGTTATTGCGTTAAGGTCACAAAGTTATCACGGTTTGATTACTTAATTATCACAAAACTATCACAAATTAGCGCTGTTTATCTATTCTTACCGTACTATTGGCTAAATAAATCATTCTAACTTTGTCTTTTGAATGAAATATCATTTGATTATCAAAATCTTGAATCACCATAAACTGTTCGCCGCCTTCCACCCTGATCATTAATTCAACTAGGCGTAGCAGCACTTTTTTAGGTTGATTATGACGATTGTTAGCCATTGAACCACCAATAATTGCGCCTAATATAGTCGCAACATCTTTACCGTTACCACCGCCAAATTGATTACCAATAACACCGCCTATAAGGGCGCCACCAAAAGTGTGCCAACCATTATTTTTATCTTGAATTAGCTCTTCTTGATTAATGTTACGTACAGACATCACGGTGCCAAATAAAACTTTTTCTACGGGCACAGCTTTGTTTCTATCATAGTCGGCATAAGCGTTAGTCGTGCTACAAATTAATATCAATAAAGCCGCGAATGTAAATAATGCAAATATATTCAGGGTTAGTGCTTTCATACTACCTCCTATTTCCTACCTTATATCACCTACCAGCTAATAAACTCTTTACCTTTGGTTTTACGAATTTCAGTTTCGTCAGCCCATTCAACTAAGCCACTTTTTAAATCTAGTAAACGGAGTGTAAATTTATAATAAACATCAGATTTGTCTTTATTAGATTTTACAATGCTAGCAAGGTTGCCATAAAGCATATATTGCGCGCCAACTTGCTGACCAAAGGCTATTGCTTTGCTAGCATCTACCATACCGCTGCTTTGTTGAAATTCAAGCTGTTCACGTGCCGCAGCAACTCGGCCCATATCAACAAAGCGAAACTTACCAGAGCGCAATAATTTGGTTGAAATAGAGTCGGTAATTGATTCTGTATCGATATGCTCGCTGGTTTTATTCTTAATGCTTTCTACAAATAAAATGGGGCGAGTATTTGCGGTTAACGTACCAACAACAGGTGATAATAATAAAGAGTCAGTCATTTGGCTGGCAACTTTTTGTAAATCAGTTGAGCCAAAGTTAATATTGGTTGTTTCTACAGCGGTGGCATCACCGTAACGAATTACTGACTTGTTGGTACAGCCGCCTAGTGCGATCAAAGCGATACCTAGGGTGGTTGCTAAAACTATTTTATTCATTGTTATGTCCTTCTTAATTTGTAATTTCAGTTAAAACTTAAAAAACTTTTCTGGTACTTCGCGTACATAAATGCTAAATGTTGATACGTTGGCTGATGGCGCTAAACCGGCAACGGTTGCTGTTTGCATGCCGTGTAATTCAAGCGCTTGCCAAGGACTTTTTCCTGCTTCGATGGCAAAACCATCTTGGTCAAACCATTGAAATTGATATTGCAGTTGCAACGACTTTTTATAACGACTGGTAAGCGTTAAGTTTAATTGCAATAAATCATTATTAGTCCGTGATTTAATATCGCTGATATACAGCCTTGCCGCTAGTTTTTTATTGTCTACCTGCAGATGTTCGCTATATTTTTGCCCTGGTGTTATTTGGCTACTACCAATGCCAGCGGTTACGGGCGGTATATTTTTACATGCGGTGATAAAAAACACTGTAATAATGAGTACTAACATAACAGGGTATTTGTTGTTCATGAGTAAACTCCTAAATTGTACTTATTATAGATTATAGATTATAGATTATAGATTGTAGGTTATAAGTAATAAGTTTGATATTGATTATAAGCGCCAATAGCAGTTAGCTTAATCAAGGTGATTTTATTAGTCTTAATTGACACGTTAACTTGTTGGTTTTGACCATTTATATTGAGCATGAGTTGGTGCTCTCCTGTGGGTAGATTTAATCGCAATAGATGAATGCTGTCAGGGAGGGTGCTCCAGCTTCGAGTATCTGCCTTTTCTGTAGCCATGTTATAAATACTGGCAAAAATGTTGCCGAGATCACCGTTTTTACGCGCTAGTTGTTGCCTAAGTTCCTCTTTAGCAAGTAAACGAACTATTTGTCTTGTTACTATCACAGGTAATTGATCTTTTAGCTGTTTGGCGGCTAAAGATTGCAAACGTACTATTTCTTCAGATTGATAGTTTTTGCCCTGATAATTCAAACTTAATGGTGAATAAGCGGTTAAGTAATTTTGATAACTAGGTAAAGCAACACTATAAAAACGCATGTTACCTTGGCTATTATAAATAGGCAGGTTGATTGCTATTTCTTGTTTTGGTGCCACGATGCCATTTTCCACAATAAAGATAACTTGTCCCTGACTTTGAGCCCTATGGTCATGATCCTTATGACTTTCTTTATTCGAAAGTTTGCTCGTGATTGTTTGCGCTAAGCTTGCTTTCAATAAGGCAATATCATCACTCATATACAAGGCGTTTGCTAAGCGCCATACATCTTGCTGCAAGTAGCTATTGTCAGGATAAATTTCTAAGGCTTTTTTATAGTCGATATAAGCATCATTACTTTGACCGGCAGCTTCATACAGTAAGGCAGACAAATAGAAAGTGTAAGCATTTTGAAAACCATTTTTAATATTGCCAATAGTAGTATTCATAGCAGGGTATTGACGATAAAGTTCATCACTGTTTAAACCTTGAACGGCCATTTTTTCTTGATAACGATTAATGCTTTTTGCATTGGTTGTTAATGCTTGTTCTTGAACTAAGTTAGCACGGCGCACTTCAACCAGTGCACCAGATAAATTTTTCTGGGCTAGGTAATTTAGTGCTTGGTAACTGTGCAACATGCTTTGCTCGTATAACGGAATATCATAACGAATAGCGTTGTCATTGCTCATTACAGCAGCAACATTTTCAATGCCTCTGCTTAGTTCTACCTTTGCGGCAAGTTGAGCCTGTTGAACAAGTTCATACACTTGTGCAAAGTCTTCTTGGCTTTGTTTGTTGTTGTTATCTAAGAATTCTAAACGTGCCTTTTCTAACAAGCTTAAATTGTAGCTACTATCACTTTGGCTGCGCGTAGGAATTAAGCTAATCGCTTGCTGAAAGTTACCCTGTTGTTGGGCTTGTTTTACCGCATGCATTTGCTGATTATAATTTTTAAATAAATCATTAAATGATGTGGTGCTACAAGCACTCAATGTGCTCATAACCAGTATGAGAAAACAGCTTTTTATAAATATTTTATGCATGGGAGTAGCTTATCGTTTTCCTATTATATGGCAAGTTTGTTTATGAATAAAAGTGTAATAAATTTCTCTTGAAAATAGTTACTGCCCTGCATCGTTTTTATTCTGTTATTGAAAAATACTGTTTCGTTAGGTTTAAAAAGTCATTTTTAAACCAATAATAAGTGTATATGCCAATACACACTGATCGTAAACAGTTTGGCAAGCCGTTAGTAGCAATTGAGCTTGTTTACATAAACTGTAAACAAGCGTTAACACCGCGATAAAAGTTGTCTTATCGTCATAGTGTTAAAGCATGATCTTGATCACGTTTTATAATTTTTCTCAGATTAAAGTAACGGTATAAATTTACTTAATATAATACTTAATATAAGTAATTCAGCTGTTTTAATGAGATAAAAAATGTCCTATGAAATGAATTTTGGTAAAGACTATAATGACCAACTGCCTACCTTAGGTGACACGATGGCAAAGGTTATCACTTTTTTTGGTGGCAAACATATTTACGGTGTTGGGGGTGATTTTGCCGCTAACATTATTGCTGCTTTAGATGAAAAAATTGATATTTGCCCATCAAGTAATGAAATGCATGCGGGTTTTTCAGCGTGTGCCCAAGCTGAAATAGATGGCATGGGTTTTTGTTTAACAACGTATATGGTGGGAAGTTTACCCTGCACTAGTGCGGCTGCTTTGGCGGTAACAGAAAGTTTGCCAGTCGTTTTTATTTCGGGAGCACCGGCAGAAAGCGAAGTGAATCAATTGGCTCTTCACCATACCATTCATCCTAATGCTTCATGGAAAGCAGAATATGATAATGCTTTGAAGGCTTTTTCTGCCTTGGGAGTGCGCGTAGAAAGGTTACAAGGGCAGCGACTTGCCGGACACCCTAATCTTGCAGGTCAGCGTTTTTATCAAATAGTGGCAGAGGCGTATAAAAATAAACAACCTGTTTTTATTGAAGTACCTCGCGACCAAGTTTTTGCTAAAACCCAGCCAATTCAGTTACCCAACACTAAAGCGAATATTTGCCGCAACGGCAATATGTTGACGGGTAGTGAGCTGATCGTGGCTGCTATTGTTAGCAAGCTTAAGCAAGCGAAAAAACCGCTGTTATATATTGGTGATGGGCTAAAACATAACGATCAGCTAAAGCAGCTTATTATTAAATTTGCTAATAAATTTAATATTCCCTATGCAACCTCTTGGTTCGCCAAAGGCTTGTTTGATGAATACGCTGCGTTGAGTTTAGGATCTTACAATGGGGTTTTTACGCAAACAGCAGGACGAGAATATATAGACAATGACGTTGATTATATTATTGATGTCGCCACAAGTATTATTGCGCAAGACAGCAATATAGCCTTCGCTACCGGTACCCATAAAGTGGAAACCTTTAACAATAAAACCGTACTAAAAGGTGGTGATAGGCTAGAGAAAGATTTAATTGAAGTGTTTGAGCAGTTACTCAGTAGCGACATAACTTTTTTCGATTATAAGCTAAGCAGTAACGAAATTCCCCCAGTACCATTAGATGACAAAATAGATTTTAATAATCTTGCTGCCACGTTAAATGAAATTCAAGCGCAGCAGCAAATGCCATTAGTGTATCTACCTGAAGTGGGCAATTCATACTTTGCCAGTTATAGCTTAAAAGTTAGAGAGTCTATGCTAGGGCGATCTTGGTTAACTAATCCTTGGTATGGCGCAATGGGTACTGCATTACCTTACGCGCGCGTGGTTGCTCAGCGATTAAAAGAACTAAAAGCTGATGATGATAGCAAGCAAGAGCGTGCTGTAGTGATTATAGGCGATGGCGGTTTTCATTTTCAGTTAAACGAATTGATCCATTTTTTAAAGGATAAAACCGACGTTACCATTATTTATATGCGTAATAATATTTTTCATTTGGGCAAGAGTGGCGATGGCAAAATTTATCACTGTAATGATGAAAACTTTGACGTTCATCACATTGTTGCTGCCTATCAAGGACAGTCAAAAACCTGTGCAACGGTCGCAGACTTTAAAGCCTGCTTTTTAGCGTTTCAGCAATGCTCAGGTATTTCTTTAATTGAAGTACTAGCCGATCCCATAGAATCAAAGCAAAGCAATGAATTACGGTTACTTAATTTATATATTAAGGCCAAAAATGGTCAAGAAGATGCAATGGCTAAGTGGCAAGGGTTAACAGAGTAATAGTTGACTGACAGTTACACAAAATCTGTTACGGGCTCTTTATTACAGAGTCAAAAAATCCGGCAATTGCCGGATTTCTTCTTTTTAAAGGTTAAAATAACGATTAAAATTGGTTTACTCAACAATATCCATTTCTTCAATCAGATTAGTCGCACCATCAACATGTTCCATTACCCACAGCATGTAACGAATATCAACGTGAATTGAACGATTCAATTTAGTGTCATAATCCCAGTCGCCAATAATACTTTCGTAAACACCATCAAAGACTAAGCCAACAAATTCAGCTTTATCATTGAGGGTTGGAGAACCTGAGTTACCGCCCGTTATATCCAAAGTGCCAAGGAAATTAACCGGTACTGAGCCAAGAGACTCTTTCGCGTACTCGCCATAATGCTTGTTGTTAATCAGCTCAAGTTGCTTTGTGGGTGCGTCAAATGGCGTAATTCCTGTGTCTTTAGCCACAATACCTTCGAGTGTGGTGTATGGTGTAGCGGTTAAACCATCTTGTGGTGAATAACCTTTCACATTACCGTAAGTAATGCGCAGTGTGCTATTTGCATCAGCATATACCGGCAAGTTGTTATCATTAAAATAGGCAATTAACGCTTGCATATATTTAGGACGATAAGCTTGAATATTCCCCGTTAGCTCATTTGATTTATCTTCAATCGCTTTACGTTCTTGAAAACTTGATACGGCTAATTGAATAAAAGGGTCGTTACTCTTTTCAAAATCACTAACGTCTTTGTTCATCCATGCTAAACGTTGCTCCTGGACATTAAGTTTAGTTTTTTTGTACATTTTAGTTAATTGTTTACGTAGCTTTTTCTCATTAAAGTTGGCTGTGTTGGTTTTGCTTAAATCAAAAAACTTATCAATTGAACTCACACGCTCAGTTTTAGGCAAAGCAACGTAGTGGGTTAACATAGCAACAATAATTTCTTGATCGATTTTAGCATCATAACGGCGGTTAACCGCTTTCATGCTTTGCTCAAAACGAGCAATATCACGTTCTTGATAACCACTTTCACGCTCAAGATTAGGTTTTTGTTTTTCAACCGCTAATCTATGCAGGTTATTAGCCGTGGTAAGCATTTTGCTATAACGAAGGTAACCTAAAATTAAATCACGAGCTTGTTGCTCATTATCCATTTTAAGTAGCTTGTTTAAACCAGTTAACGTATCACCAAATTGTAAATTACGTTTTACATCACTGCTTAACCATTTCGTTAAGTTTGTTTCCAGTAATTGCTTGCGCTCTTGGAAGCTGCCCTTATTGTAGCTGTGGATCATAGAACCATAGTTTTTAGCATAATTTGCTAAGCCTGCTAAAGTACTTTCATACTTAATGCGTGCTTCGCTGCCTACTTCTGAGTGCTGATGAATAAGGTTAATCACTTCTTCTCGATACGCTTTTGCTTGCGGGTATACCCAAGTAAATTGGTTTTCAACTTCATAGGCTGTTCTATAGCGGTTTGTTCTACCAGGATAGCCTAGCACCATAATATAGTCGCCCTCATCAACACTGCTTTTGTTCACTTTTAAGTGATGCTTAGGTTGATATGGAATATTGTTTTCGCTGTAATCTGCAGGTTGACCATCTTTACCAACATAGGCACGGTAAAATCCGTAATCTCCAGTGTGTCGTGGCCACATCCAGTTATCAACATCGCCACCGTATTTACCAATACTACTAGCGGGCGCATGCACTAAGCGCACATCTCGAATAGTTAGTTGTTTAAATAAATAATATTCTAAGCCGCCGTGAAAATTGACAACACTACAACGGTATCTATCATCATTTTCACATGCCGCAACTAAGGTTTTTGAATTTTTATCAATAGCCTTATAACGATCGCTGCCTGACATAGCATCAGTTAAGTCTGATTTAACTAATTTAGTAACTTCACTAATTTCTTCGGTTACATAAATACGACTGCCGGGTGTTGCAGGTAATTCTTCTTTAAATGACTTAGCTAAAAAACCATTTTTAAGCAGATTGTTTTCTGCACTAGAGTTATATTGTACTGAGCCGTAAACACAATGATGGTTAGTGGCAACTAAACCTTGATCGGAAACAAAAGAGGCTGTACAACCGCCTAAACTAACAATTGCGCCCATAGGGAAACCAGTTAAATCAGTTAAGTCATTTGGATTTAATTTGAGTCCAGCTTTAGTTAATTGCTTAGCTATAGTTGGTAATTGATTTGGCTGCCACATACCTTCATCGGCTAGTACTGAACTAGCGGCTAATGCGAAGGTTGCAGCAATTAATGATAATGCTATTTTTTTCATAGTGAGAATTCTCAATTGTTATATAAATGTTAACGTGAACAGTTTGCTTGAGTACATTTGTACAGTCAAGCAGGCTATGCCAATTGAGTTTTTTTAGTGTAGAATAGTGTCAATATTATTGTACTTATACTTATACTTATACTTTTACTTTTACCTGTATTGTGAGACGGCATTATAATGACCACACTTAGAAAACAAAATGAATCAAACTTGGTGCATGCTTTTAAACGATTATTAAAAGAGCAGTGCTACGGTTCGCAAGGGCAATTAGCACAAGCATTGTCTGCGCAGGGCTTTGAAAATATGTCACAAGCCAAGATATCTCGCTTGTTGTCTAAATTAGGTGCAGTTAAAACGCGTAACGCCAACAATGAAATGATCTATATTTTGCCTGATGAACTCGCCGTACCCAAGTCAAAGCATTCAATAGAGTCAGTTGTGTTAAGTGTTAAACATAATGGCATGCAAATTATACTGAAAACAGGCATTGGTGGTGCACCGCTAATTTCCAGAATGCTTGATAGCATGGGAGATTCTGGCGGTATTTTAGGAACGCTAGCGGGTGATGACACTATTTTCATTGCTCCAGTCTCGGCTGACCGCATTGAAGAAATTTCACAATCTATTCGAGAATTATTGGGTGTAAAAGTTAGCCAATAAGAAATCGATACTCATGCTTTTTATGCTCAATTGATTTAGGGTGTTGATATACCCAAGCCACCTCAGGCGTCCTGAAACTCGCATCTTGAAGTGGTTTGGGTATAACTACCAAAGAACTTTTTCCAAACTAAAATAAACTTAGCGTCCGAGATATCTTGTTCGTTTTTTATACTTGACCTAAATTATCAATTATTTGTCCATAATTGTCAGCCTAATTGCCTTCTTAAAAACAGCATTTTTGTTAATATATTTTTACTCGGGAATAAAGATATAAAAAGTAATTGTCTTTCTATTGCCAATATTCATATTAAAGCGAGAAAAGTATGCAATTCAATCGTCGTAAATTTATCAAAACATTGGTAGTTACTGCCAGTGCGGTGATGACAAGTAATTTAATAGGTTGTAACAATTCAGCTGATGAAGTTGATGTTGAAGTACTACCTGTTGAGCCTAGCACTATTGTGGGTAGCCAATTTTTTCCTCAGTCTGTCGTTTCAGGTGATCCCAAACCTGACTCTGTTATTTTATGGACACGCATTGAAGACGTCGCCGATGCTGACTTAGCATTAACACTGCAAGTATCTCTTGATGAAAGTTTTAATCAGCTAATCGTAGAGCAAGAATTTACGGCATTAGCTTCAGCCGATCATTGCCTTAAAATACGTGTAACAGAGCTTAATGCGAGTCAATACTATTATTATCGCTTTGTTTATCAAAAAGACGGTACTAATTATTTAAGTAAAAATGGCAGAACCAAAACGGCACCGAGTGTTGATAGCGACGTAAAAGTTAAATTTGCTTATGTATCTTGCCAAGATTACATCGGCCGTTATTACAACACCTATTTGTCAGTGTTAGACAATGATGACTTAGATTTTGTGGTGCATTTAGGGGATTACATTTATGAAACAACCGGCGATCCGCTATTTCAAGAAAGTACTGACGATCGTTCTATTACCTTTAATGACAGTGAAAATGTATTAACGATTGGTGTTGGTGAAAAGACCACGCAAGCAGCTAATAGTTTAGATAACTATCGTCAACTCTATAAAGAATATCGCAGTGATGAGTTGCTGCAAAAAGTGCATGAACGTTTTCCTATGATTGCTATTTGGGATGATCATGAGTTTTCTGATGACAGTTGGAGTGATCGCGCAACGTATCTTGATGGTGTGGCTGATGAGCAGCAAACGCAACGTAAGAAAAACTCAGAAATGGCTTATTTTGAATTTATGCCAATAGATCATGAACAACCTCATACTCAAGGTGAGTTAGCCGCAGGTGAAATGACTATTGATGATAGTTATTTATATCCGAATACTCGTATTTATCGTGATTTTCACTTTGGTCAACACTTACACCTTGCCATGACTGATTTTAGAACGAATCGTCCCGATCATATTCTACCAGAAGATGCTTTTCCTGCCACAGTGGAAATGAGTCAAGCCACACTAACCGGCTTTTTATTGGCAACAGGGTTGGTGCAAGCACAAGTTGATGGTGTGGTTGTGCAGATGTCACCTTACATCAATATTGATGACTTATCATTTTCGCCTTATAAAGTCGCATTTTTAGAAATATTCACGGGTTTGTATACGCAAGCCATATTAGCGCGTGTCGTGATGGATGAAAGCGAGGCGTTTACCAAAGGTCGTGCCCGTGCCGTTGCCGCGATTAAAGGGAATTTGGCCACTAGTTATTTAAATCAAGTATTAGTTCAAGCAAAAGCAAGCTTACCCAGTGAACATGTTATTCAACAGTTACCTGCACTGCCTGAGCAAGGCGTTGAACAAGGTTTAGCATTTTATACTATGGGCAAAACGTCATTATTTAACTACTTGGGCAGTCGCTATTTTGTTGTGAAAGAAACGTACGACTTGTATGCAGGTTATAAAGAATTTATAGCGCAACAGCAGGGCAGTTCAGTGCAAGGGGGGTTTGATGACCAACAAACTGCGTGGTTGGTTGAAACTTTTGCAACGTCAACGAGTACCTGGAAAGTATTAGCAAGTTCAGTGTCTTTTTCTCCACTGATGTTTGATTTTTCAGCTAGTCGTGCCGATTCAAATATAATACCGCTTGAATACGTTTTAGGCTCTGAGTTAATTCCTGCAGCGTTAAAACAACGTTTTTATCTTGAAGCGGATCAGTGGGATGGTTTTCCGCAGTATAAAGAAAACTTTGTTAATAATGTCATGAGTCAATACGGCGTAATATCATTAGGTGGTGATGTACATAGTTCTTACATTACTGAGCATAAAGCCAATGACGTAACTGGGTTAAGATCATTTAACTTCACCACTTCTTCTATTTCGTCAGGCACGTTTGGTTCGTTTCTAGAAAAAGGCATGAATGATATTTTAGGTCAGCTAGGTGATGTGCCACCAGAAGTGCAACAGTTACCGTTATTCTTTGATAGTTTGGTAAAAACAGCCACTCAGCGAGATGATATTAGTGATGATTTAGTGTTCTCTCGTATGGCAGAGCATGGTGTAGTGATTGTTGAAGTAGATGCTAATGAAATGTTGGTAGATTTTCATAACATTCCAGACAAAGTTGATGGCATAGAAACAGCAAAACAAAACTACTATCAAAGCACCGCTGAATATTTTGATAAAGTTCGCTTATATCAATTTAAAGTTGCTGATGGGCAGTTACTCCGTTTGGCTTAAGGTTATAAGCGCTAAATTTAAAGCAAATAAAAAGGAGTTACAGTGCGTAACTCCTTTTTTATTAACTATTATACTTAACTATTCGACTTAATCTTCTTTAGCAAGCTTCTTAAAACTAAACTTTTGCCCACCTAGCGCAGCTTCATACATTAAACCGCCTTTAATATAAGTGAAAGTCGCCATGTCATTTTGATAAATACCCTCTTGCTGGTTTTTATCTGGGCTAGTTGCCGCACCTGCAGAGCTGCCTGTAGTACTGGTTTGCGCATTAGCACTAGCGTTAATAGCAACCGCAGAGGCTTGGGCGCTAAATTCAAAGTTTCCACTGATAAACTTGTCATAAGAGGCTTTATTTTTAAAAAAGATAATTTCGCTGAACGCTTGCCCACCTAGCTGAAAACCTATAGTAATTTGCGCCATGGTAGTCGTGCCTGTTTTTACCCCTTGTTTAAAAACGCTGCCTTCACCATAAGAGCCGCCAATACCAAAACCACCTTTGCCTATGGTGGGAAAAATAGCGTAACCGTACGCATTATCAAAAAACTTTTTTACTTGCACTGATTTTTTGAAGTTAGCGATAGCGTTTGTGTCGTCATCCGCGAAAACTGTTTGTGAAAAAATGAATACGGCAATAGCTAAAAGAACTTTTTTCATAATGAACCTATTTAACGTTAGATATATAAAGCACTAGTGTAGCCTGTATTCGCTTTGAACAGAACTCATCAATATTTTATTTCTCCGCTAGTTATTCTTGGGCTTTTTATCACCTTGTTTTTCGTTTTGTTTTTCATTTTACTTTTCATTTTGTTAATGCAGGTCAAAGCATTTATCACACCAGTCGTTAAAATTCAGTTATTCAAGCATTAAACCAAAAGAGTTTATCGTAAACTACTTCTATAACTGGATTTTCTATGACATCTATTCCTGAATTTATGACCAAAATGCACCGTGAGTGTGATGATTTTTTTACCGAAGCAGAAGCTGCTGTTGCAAATGATGACTGGACACTAGCACTAGCTAAATGGCAGAATTTCGCATTAGGGTTAATTAAGCATTTTAGCCAAGAAGAAGAAGTGTTATTCCCTAAGTTTGAACAAGCAACGGGCATGACATCAGGCCCAACACAAGTTATGCGCATGGAACATCAACAAATGCGAGCGTTAGTGCAAGATTTAGATAATGCCCTAGCCGCGAAAGAAAAAGATGAATACTTAGGGCTGAGTGAAACATTGATGGTGTTGATGCAACAGCATAATATGAAAGAAGAAATGATGCTTTATCCTATGATGGAAAAAAATTTAGCCGATGGTGAGCAGATTATTGAACAGTTTAAAACGAGTTGATTTTAAAAGAAACCATGCAATCAAGCTTAAAAATTATCACGGTAGATGTAAGTAGTTTAGCGCCACCTGAGCCGATGACGGTCATACTGAAACAGTTAGCAACATTGACGGTTCAAGAATGTTTATTGGTAAAACATAGGCGACAACCTTTCCCTCTTTATGAAAAGCTTCAAGATGCTGGCTTTTCATATCACTGCGTAGCGTATGCTCAAAATGCTATTGATTTGTATATTTTTCATCAAAGCGCGCAGCGTTTATTTAACGAAACAATAAAAAGTACAAATATAAATACAGGTGGTAATTGATGAATATCAACGCCTTGTCTTTCAACGCCTTACCACCCATTGATTTACCCTTTCGTTTTTTTTTGACCGCGCCTGTTTTTATCATTGTGTGTGCATTGTTAATATTGTGCTCTGGTGAAACTTTATGGCTAAGTCGCTGGCAACCCAGTATGTTAGCGCTCACTCATGGTTTTACGTTGGGTTTTATCACGATGGTGATGATGGGAGCACTATTACAGTTGCTGCCCGTTATTGGCGGCATTGGAATTGCTAAACCTCGGCGAATCGTCTTAGTTTGTCATAGCGCTCTAGTTGTGGGTACATTGTGTTTAATGGCCAACTTTATTTGGCCGAGCACACTCTTAACGGTGATAACTTTATTGTTACTGGTGTTGGGGCTAGGCATTTATATTGCCGCTATTGCGTTAGTATTGTTGAAAAAATTAAGCCAAGGAGATTCTATCATTGGCTTTCGTTTAGCTATTGTTTCTTTATTCTTTGTGATTATATTAGGTGCGTTAATGCTTAATTTATCGCTTCCTACTGCTATTGATTTATCTATTTTTAGTTCCAGCTTTACAGGAAAAAATCTAACCAATAGCCATGCAGTTTTAGGTTTAGTTGGCTGGGGAAGTTTGATGATCATGTCGGTCAGTTTTCAAGTTATTCCAATGTTTCATGTTGCGCCAAGTTTTTCGAAAAAGATTAGTGGATATTTACCAACAGGATTATTTGTTTTACTGCTTTTATTCGTTTTTAAACCAAAAATAATGACTCCCATTATTATGCTGGTTCATGGTGTGTTTGCGTTAAGCTTGTTGTTTATTATTTCAAAACGAAAACGAAAAATACCTGATAATACTATTCGTTATTGGCAATTAGCCGCGTTGTCATTGATTACTTTGAATGTATTCTACTTTTTTCCAGAATCCTATTTACCTGCAATCTATATACCTGAAACAGTTGCACAGAATAAAACTATGTTGTTAGCTGCATTTTTCATTTATTTTTATCTCGTCGCGGTCATTCAGGGAATGCTGTTAAAAATATTGCCTTTTTTGAGTTATACCCACCTGCAGCAACGGTGTTTAACAAACTTTTCAGCGATGCAATATCTTCCACATATGCATGAGTTTTTAGATAAAAAGCACGGAAAATGGCTATTTTATTTACACGTTATAACGGGCGTTATTTTACTTAGCACCATTATGTTCCCCAGCATTTATTGGTTGCTTTCAATGTTACTCATTATTGAGTTTTCTTGGCTGTTAACGCTAATGATTAAAACTATCCGTCTATATTTTTCAACGCTAAATAAAATTAATTCATCGGTTAATGAGTAGTTTGCAAGTTATTCGCTAATTTGAACGGTAAAGGTTTTTATTTTTGCTACAATTAGTGATGAGACGTATACCCAAACCAAGTGGTAAAATTATGGAATATGAATTTATACATGATGCAATAACGGGTGATGCAAAAGCACGATTTTCTCTTGAGCATGAAGTGGTAGGCCCATGGCTTGAAGTAGAGTTAGGGCATGATAGCACCAAATTAACACAGTTATTAACCGCTATTGATAGCGTTGAAAAGGGTCATCAAAGTGAAGTTGTTATTACTGGGCATGAATACTCTGTCGCTATAAGTCGAGATGATGTTGAAATACAAACTAATGCTAGTTTAAATGGCGCAGAGCCGTTATCTGAAATGTTAACCACAGACCATATTCATTATGATCAAAATGAAAGTGCAGCTTGTGGTATTGATGACTTTAGAACGTTGTTACTTTCATGGTCTAGGTTTACCAATAATTTATAAAATCAATCTATTGTTTTTGCTTGATTATTAAGCGTATTAAAAAATATTTTTAAATCGCGAATAAAGTAACTAATACTCTTATGACGAATATTAGTTACTTGAGTTAAACCAGAGTTATACCAGAGTTATACCAGAGTTAAGTTATTTTAAGTCAAAACGATCTAATTGCATGACTTTAACCCATGCTTTGATAAAGTCATTGACGAACTTATTATTTGCATCATCTGATGCATATACTTCTGCAATGGCTCTTAATTCAGAGCTAGATCCAAAAATAAGATCGACAGGTGTTGCTTGCCATTTTACCTTACCTGAAGCGCGGTCATGACCTACATAAACACCTGCGGTAGACTCATCTTTAGTCCACACAGTCGACATATCTAATAAGTTTACAAAGAAGTCATTGGTTAATACGCCCGGTTTATTAGTGAATACCCCATAAGACGAGCCATCATAATTCGCATCAAGCGCACGCATACCACCAACAAGGACGGTCATTTCAGGCACATTTAAACCAAGAGAGTTCGCTTTATCCACTAACATTTCAGCCGGTGACATATAGCTTTCATCCGTGTAGAAATTACGAAATCCATCCGCTTTTGGTTTTAAATAGTTGAATGATTTTACATTAGTTTGGGCTTGGGTAGCATCAGCACGACCGGGAATAAATGGCACTTCAACTTTATGACCGGCTTGTTTTGCCGCCTTTTCGATTGCGGCTGCACCACCTAAAACGATTAAATCAGCTAACGATACTTGCCTTTTAGAAGATTGTTTGTTGTATTTCGTTTGAATAGCTTCGAGTTTAGCTAATACTTTGTTTAACTCTTTCGGGTTATTTACTGCCCAACTATTTTGCGGTGCAAGGTTGATGCGAGCACCATTTGCACCACCGCGCATATCAGTTACACGATGGCTAGCAGCCGACGCCCAGGCTGTTCTTACTAATTCAGAGGGTGTTAAACCAGACTTAATGATTTGCTTTTTAAGTTTGCTGATATCGTTGTTAGTAATAAGCTTGTGGTTTATCGCAGGAATAGGGTCTTGCCACGTTAGCACCTCACTTGGCACTTCTGCGCCAACATATCTTGCACGAGGTCCCATATCACGGTGAGTTAGCTTAAACCAAGCTCTAGCAAATGCTTTATCAAACTCAGTAGGGTCTTGTCTAAAACGCTCGACAATTTTACGAAAACTTGGATCTTCTTTTAACGCAATGTCAGTAGTGAACATGATAGGCGCATGACGTTTATTTGGGGTATGTGCATCGGGCACTAAATTAGCCGCCGCTTTACTGTCAGGTATCCATTGTTTGGCACCTGCGGGGCTGTTAGTAAGCACCCAATTAAAGTTCATTAGGTTGTCTAAGTAATTAGATGACCACTGAGTAGGAGTAGTCGTCCAAGCGCCTTCTAAGCCGCTAGTTGTTGTATCTGCTCCGACACCTGTTCCACATTTATTTTTCCAACCTAGACCTTGGTCTTCAATAGCTGCTACCGCTGGCTCCGTGCCAACACATTCGTTAGGTTTTTTCGCACCATGTGCCTTACCTAAGGTGTGACCACCCGCGATTAACGCGACAATTTCTTCATCATTCATTGCCATACGACCAAATGACATTCTGATATCTTGAGCAGCGAGAAGCGGGTCAGGTTTACCATGAGGTCCTTCTGGATTAACATAAATTAAACCCATTTGTACCGCTGCAAGAGGGCCTTTCAATTTACCTTTTTTGTCTCGACGCTTGTCGGATAACATGGTTGTTTCTGGCCCCCAGTAAACTAAATCTGGTTCCCAATCATCAGCTCTACCACCAGCAAAGCCAAAGGTTTTAAAGCCCATAGACTCAAGTGCTACATTACCGGAGAGCACCATTAAATCTGCCCAAGAAATTTTACGACCGTATTTTTGTTTAACTGGCCACAATAATCGACGCGCTTTATCCAAGTTAGCATTATCTGGCCAGCTATTAAGTGGATCGAAACGTTGTTGTCCTCCAGAAGCTCCGCCACGTCCGTCATGTACACGATAAACACCGGCACTATGCCAAGCCATGCGTATCATTAGAGGACCATAATGTCCCCAGTCTGCAGGCCACCAAGTTTTTGAATCAGTAAGCGTGGTTTGAATGTCTTTTTTAAGCTGAGTTAAATCAACACTTGCAAATTCCTTGGCATAATTAAATTGTTGGCCATAAGGATTTGATTCAATGCCATGTTGACGTAATGGACTAAGGTTTAATTGTTCTGGCCACCAAAATTGATTGGTTTTTGCATCACTCGCCGCTAATGCTGTTGAAGGTAGTATCATTGAATATAGAGCAACTGAAATTGCGGCTGCAATTGGGACGGTTTTTTTTAACATTGTTAATTCCTCATATTGTATAAATTGCGATTAAATAATTTCATATAAAGCATAGATGTAAAGAGGTGTTTTTACTAATTGGTTAATTAGAAGATAACATTCTATTTTTTTTATGGTGATTAATTTCATATAACGGATTAAAATAAATTTTATGTTCAATAAAATCTATCATTAGAAATATGATCTCATTAAAACAACTGCACTATGCATTAGCGATTGAAAAAACTTTACACTTTAAAAAGGCGGCTGAGGTATGCAATGTTTCTCAATCGGCATTAAGCACGGCAATAAATGAACTTGAAAAGCAAGTAGGTGTCACTATATTTGAGCGAAATAACAAACAAGTATTAGTTACTAATCTCGGTCAATTGATACTTGATAAAGCTAAAAGAGTGAAGTTGGAGTTAAACGAGCTTTTACAAATAGCACAAACCAATAAGCAACCATTTTTTAGCCCTATGACCATAGGTGTGATCCCGACAATTGGTCCTTATCTTTTACCTAAAGTGTTGCCCGAAGTACGAAGACAATATCCGAGTTTTAAATTAAAAATCATTGAAGAACAATCACATAATTTAGTTGATATGGTCAGAACTGGAGAGATTGATGCCGCTATTCTTGCTTTACCCTACCCAATAGAGGGGTTAATGAGTTTTGATTTTTGGCAAGAAGACTTTTATTGGGTATGTCATAAAGATGAATGCCCAAAAAAAGTACAGGAAATTACCAGTGAAGAATTAGAAATTGATAAGCTAATGTTGTTAAAAGAGGGACATTGCTTAAAAGAGCACGCCCTAGCGGCTTGTAGACTGCAAAACAAAAAGCAAGATTCTGATTTTGATTCTGCGAGTTTACATACGTTAGTTCAAATGGTCGCTGGTAAGCTTGGAACAACGCTAGTGCCACAAATGGCATTAGATCAATTAACCTATAACGAATCAGAACTCAGGGCTATTCATTTAAATGAACCCGGTCCACATAGAACGATTGCTTTAGTGATTAGACCCAATTATGTCAGAACCAATGAGTTGACAATGCTTAAAGATATTTTCACCAAACAATTAACTAAAAAGTGTCGTTAGGGCTAAATACTGTTTAGTTTAGTTTTCTCACGCCGTGACGCACTTCTCATTATTTATGATACCCCATACATAAGAAATCATCGTTAAAGCTACAAAGTTATTAAATAATAAAGTATATAATGATCATTGCTTAATAATACGGAAACTATTTGCTAATATAACGTTAATTATACTGTATACACTAAGGGTTCTTAATGAAGCATTGCGCTATTTTAACTATGGATAACTTGTCTGCTTTTGAATGTTATGACCATTTACTTGATGAGCCTCTGGCGCAGCTAGGGTGGCAAACACAACTTGTGTCATGGCGCTGTGAAAATGTAAATTGGCAGCAGTTTGATGCGGTGATTATTCGCAGCCCCTGGGACTATCAAGATGATGCTAGTGCTTTTATATCAGTATTAGAAAAGATTGATAGTTCATGTGCGGTACTGCAAAACTCTTTAGCAACGGTTCGTTGGAATATTGATAAAATATACTTAAAGTCTCTTGCTAAGCAAAAAGTAAATATTGTGCCAACGTTATGGCAAACAAATTTTTCTAGTAATGAACTTGCTAGTTTTTTTACCTATTTTAATTGTCAACAGCTTGTTATCAAACCAAGAATAAGCGCCAATGCG
This sequence comes from uncultured Colwellia sp., assembly GCA_963974965.1. Taxonomy (GTDB): domain Bacteria; phylum Pseudomonadota; class Gammaproteobacteria; order Enterobacterales; family Alteromonadaceae; genus Colwellia. Next base: position 125,351 of record CAXBEX010000009.1, read on the forward strand.
GATAATACCTTCTGGCTAAAAAAAGAGACTGCTGAGCAGTTTACTAGCCAATTAGACGCTGTTTTTTCACAAAGTGAATTTATGGTTCAGCCATTTATGGGCAGTGTTATTGATGAAGGTGAATTTTCATTATTCTATTTTGATGGTCAGTATAGTCATGCTATTTTAAAAACACCAAAAGCAGATGATTTTAGAGTGCAAGAAGAACATGGTGGGCGCTTAAAAGCGATTACTCCTGAAAAAGCGTTATTAACGCAAGCCGATGATACTTTAGCTGCTATCACCAAGTTAACGGGTGAAATGCCTTTATATGCTCGCGTTGATTTTGTTCGTTTTAGAGGTGAAAGTACCAATGATGAATTTGCTTTAATGGAAGCAGAATTAATTGAGCCTTCATTGTATTTCAATATGGATGATAATTCAGCGCAGCATTTTGCTAATGCTTTTGTTAATCGTATTAATAAACTGATGTAAATATTAACGAGTTATATATATCATCGTTGTGAAAAAAAGTATGATTACGGTATTAAATATTAATATGTAAGCGAAACCTTTTATACCTTCCTTTAAACTATAACCATGATTATTAAGATACCACCACCAAATAGCGCACATAAGAATGGGGAGTATAAAGAAAAGTCTGATCATGTTAATTTCCTGTTAAATTAGTGGTAGGTGGGAATTTATTCGCGCTTGTTTGCTTAGTTGGTTCATGCCAAGGCGCTACTTTAAATAACATTAACATACCTGGAATAGCTAATGCGGTGCATAAAAAATAAAATTGAGTCCAACCTATTTGTTCAACAATAAAGCCAGTGGTAGCATTGGCAAAAGTTCTGGGAAGCACGGCCAGTGCAGTAAAAAGTGCGATTTGCGTAGCAGCAAAAGCAGGGTTTGTTGTTCGGGCAATAAAGGCAGTAAAAGCAGCAGTACCTAAACCCACCCCTAAATATTCAAACCCCATAGCCATGGCTAAAGCAACGTTATTATGACCAATTTCAGCAAGGGCAGCAAAACCAAGAATACTCGCTATTTGCACAAACCCAAATAACCATAAAGCACGGTTTATACTGAGTTTGATCATTACAACGCCACCAACGATTATTCCTATGGTCATGGCAATCAAGGAAGCTGTTTTCGCGATAACGCCGATTTCTGTTTTACTAAAACCCATATCTATAAAAAAGGGCGTTTGTAGCGCCGTTGCCATGTTATCACCTAACTTGTACAGCACTAGAAAGGCGAGAGTATAGCAGGCTGATTTTAAACCATTACTTTGAATGAAGTCTTTAAAAGGCAAAAATACAGCTTCTTTCAATGATTTTGGTGCATTGTGCTCATTGTCTAGTTCTTTAATAAATAAAGTTAATAAAACACCTATCACCATGAAAGCCGCAACAATCATAAAAACAGATTGCCAACTAATGTGGTCGGCGAGAATAAAGGCTAATGAGCCAGGAACTAAACCAGATAAACGGTAAGCTTGAACGTGAATAGAGTTGCCAAGCCCTAATTCATTATCGGCTAGTAATTCTCGTCGGTAAGCATCAAGTACAATATCTTGGCTAGCACTAAAAAAAGCCACTGCGGCTGCCAAGTAGGCCACTGACCAAATATTAGCGATTGGGTTTACCCAGCCAAAAGCTGCGATTGAAAAGAGTAATAGCACTTGTGTCGCTAGCATCCAACTTCGTCTACGACCTAACCCGCCCAATGAATATCTGTCCATCAAGGGTGACCAAATAAACTTCCACACATAGGGAATGCCAATTAATGAAAATAAGCCAATCTCCGCTAAGCTAACACCTTGATCACGAAGCCAACCAGGAACTAATTGATAAAGCACAAATAAAGGTAAGCCAGAGCTAAAGCCTGTAAAAATACAAATTAGCATGCGTTTATTGAAAATGGCTTGTTTAAACGAGGTTGTCGGCATTAACGATTATTTCATTAAAAATGATTTTACAAGCTTATCAGAGAGTTGTACTGAGCAGAAGGGAATTAGAAAATTAGCCATGTTTCAGTGCAATGACGATTTAAGCAATAGGGCGCCAACCTATACAATCAATAGGGTAGCTGCCAACTCCCTTGAAAAAATCAAGACAAGTATTCATTTCACTTTTAAAAAACAAGTCATGATTTAACGCTTTAGCGCCATGTAAACTGACTTCGTGCATTAAATGCCAAAAAACCCGCTCTTGCGCACTACTTGGGGTTTCATCCGTCACATTTAATAGTGTCCATTCGCTCATGGTATCTAAAATAAAAATATCTAATTCGGTATAATGAAGGGTTTCGTCAATGACAGCACCAACATAGGCAGCCATTTGTACAACTTTATCATTGATAAACTGCTCAATTACCATGAAGGCTCCCTGGAAGCCTCCTTGCTTTCAGCATAATATAAGATGAAAAATTAAATCGATAAGTAAAGTGTGATTTTTATTATTCTGTTTTATTTTTAATAAACTTAGTTTTAATAAATTCGGTCTTGATAAACTTAGTCTTGATAAATTTAAAAACACAAGCCACAACGATTAATACTTACCTTATGTATCGGTGATAAACGCAATTTTGTCAAAAAATAAGGCACGTTTTTTGTAATTAAAAGGTGATTTTTAAGTGGCTATTTTTACGTAATTGATTTTTATGCGAAAAAATTCGTAATATCTAAAGCTCAGTCAAAGCTCAAAATCGTTGAGACTTTGCTTATTCTATCTGGTTATTCTGCAGGCAAAAGAGTGGCTTTGATAAGTGTTACTGGCTCTAGTGGAACATTTTCCCAACCTAAAGCGTCGTTATAATCGGTTTTAACTTTTGCTATTGCTGCAAGCACATCGTCTCCTTCAACAATAGCACCAAAAACGGTATAGCCCCAGCGTCTTCCCGGGTCTAAGCTGGTGTTGTCGTTGATATTAAAAAAGAATTGTCTATTAGCAGTGTGAGGCCTGTTTTCTTTTGCCATAGCAATAGTACCCATTTCATTTTTTAACCCATTTCCAGACTCATTAACAATATCGCCATTAGTTTTTTTGGGTAGAAAATCAGCATCATATCCACCACCTTGCACAATAAAGTCTTCAACAATGCGATGAAAAATAGTGTTGTTATATTCGCCGCTGATTACATAAGTTAAAAAATTATCAACGGTGATAGGTGCTTTAACGCGATCAAGCTCAACAATGATTATACCCAGTGAGGTTTCTAATTTTACCTTTGGATAAATATTGGTTGGATCAATCGCAATATTTTTAGTGTAAGCTGCTGCACTAAATAGGGCTAGGTTTAGTAATAGTGCACTGGTCATGATGAAACTAAATAAATTTTTCATTGAATTGTTCTCTAAGAATGATTGTTATTTAAAGAAGTCACTGATTTTTTTATTCGCTAAAATTTGTTGCAATAAGTTGGCTAAACGTTGATTAAAATTACGCTCTAATACTGCTATGTCTGCTTGCAACGGTCCGTCACTATTACCGCGATTATTAAACGTGCTGGTTAGTGTTTGTGAGCCGTTATTAACGGTTACTTTCAATGTTATTTCTGTTTGCGCTGTATATTCCATCGTTTCTTGGCTAACACTGATGATTGCTTTTTCTATTGAGATATTAATAGTGTTAATAGTGTTAGAAGTACTATTGTTTATTACCAACCCTTGTTCTTGCCAGTGTTTGCTTAAATTATTTTTAATGGTGTATTCAAGTCTTTCTTGAGCAGGAATTAATGTTGCCGCTTCGCCTTCACGCATTATTTGAACAACATGACTAGCCGTGCGCATGTCGATAACATCAAGCTGTACTTGCTTGTTGTGATAAGAGATAGCAGGAGTCATTATAATGTCGGGCGCAACAATGACGTGGCTAGGAATGTTGGCACAACCGCTTAGGCCTAATACGAATATAAAGGTGATAATTGTAGAGTAGAAAGAATTGAATTTCATTATAAGGTATCGCTCTTGTTTGTGAATCGTTTTAGGAAAATTGTTTAATTGTTTAAAGGTAATCATTTTAACGTCAATGGCTAACTGCTAATTATTTAACTGCCGATTGCGTTACAAATTTATCATTACTGGCAATGAGCTTTTCATTACCAAAAATACGTTTTAACTTTATGTGATAAGCCAATTGTCGATTACCAATAATGCGCAGTTCACCGCCTTTTTTCAATGCTCTATGGCTGTCTTTAAACATTTGCCAGGCAATATGATCCGTGGTTGCCGTTTGTTGATGAAAAGGCGGATTGCATAAAATCAAATCAACGCTGTTACTTTCAACATTGGTTAAACAGTCATTTAAATGAAACTGACATTGCGCGGCTAAATCAGGCAGGTTAGTGTTAATATTTATTTCGGCACAAGTAATGGCCATATGTGATTCATCAAAAAATTGTATTTGTGCCGTGGGTTGTTGGGCTAATACGGTTAAACCGATAACGCCATTACCACAGCCTAAATCAATAACGTGGCTATTTTTTGCTACATCAGGTAAGTTTTCAATAAAATATCGAGCACCCATATCAAGCTTTTCTCGCGAATAAACATTGGCATGGTTACTAATAGAAAAGTCACGTTTTAAGGCTTTATTAGGTAATGTCCATACGGTTGGAAAAGGTGATTTATGATTTTGTTGTTGGTCAAGCTGGCAAAAAACTAAGCGCGCTTTTTTAACCGCCAATGACGTTTTGGTGGTACCTAAATATTTTTCAAATAATTTTAAGGTTGAACTATGAATTTCTTTAGCGCGATCAGCGGCAATAAATAGCGTATTTGTCCCGACAGTGTTTTTAATGTGTATTAATTGCTCAATAAGTAAAGATTTACTTTTTGGAATTTTAAATAAAATAATATTGGTATTTTCGGGTAAAACATCTAAACAAGTAAGTTGTTTGATATGTTCGCCATCAAGATGATTTTGCTTAATATTGTATTCAATGCCTTTACTGCTGATATATGAATCATTGACGCAGTAAATATCATTGTTTAAAAATTCAGGGCTACAAAAATAAGTCGCGAGAGAGCCGAAAGCATCATTAAAAATAACAACGCGTGTTTTATCTGAAATCAGTTGTTCAGTTTGAATATAATCAAGAAGGTATTCATCTGCAGCATCCCATGCTTGTAAACTACGGTTTACTTGCGCTAAAGGGAAACGAATAAGTGTTAATTGTTTATCATTAATAAAGAAAGGGCTTAGCATAACAAGGGTAATGTACAAAAAAGTAAATAAAGATAAGCTATTGTGACATATTTACATGGTTATACCCAAGCGACTTCAAAGTACTTGTTCAATACTCTTATTCAATACTGCTGAGTAATTAATGATCGGGGTGAGCAAATATTAGCTCACCTTATTCTCACCCTATTTTGTCTGTTTTTGAGGCTGGCGACAGCAAAAAATATTTATGATCTACATTATTTTCATTGTTTTTTTTATTTTTTGCACATAATAATATGCATATTTTTACTAAATGTACTTTCCTTGATCTCAGTTACCTTTCATGGTGTTTTTTATAGAAGTGAACTATATTCAATAGTATTATACTTCCCGTAGATGAGAGGTTAACCACTATTATGTTCATCAAAAGGTGTTCATCAAAAAGTGTTCATCAAAATAATAATTATCTTCTATACGCCCTAATACCTGTTTCTAAATTGATGGCAAAAGTTATCGGAACAAGCTAACTAACCAAGAGCAGTTATTTTTATTAACCGTTAAGGCTAAGACAGTGTTAGATTTATTTTATAAGAGCGATATCAGTGCAAAACTGAATGCATTTTTAATTTTACCCATTATCACCTTACTTATTTTCTTCAGTATAGCCATAGTTGATAAATATGAAAAACTTGAGCAAACTGAAGATGTTTTGCAGTTTTCGCAAGTTGTTCAACATCTGTCTGACCTGATATACAACCTGCAAAAAGAAAGAGGTCTCAGTGCCGGTGCTCTTTCAGCAAAAAATGACAGTTACCAATTTCAATTAGCTCGGCAACGCAGAGTTACAATTGAGGTGTATTCAAAAATTTCTCATGTATTTATTGTTCCTCCGCAATATCTCTCCCAAAAATCAATAGTAAATTTTAAGCAAATTGGGCAGAAGTTTAAGCATCTAAAATTTATTCGTATAGAAATTGATAACCTTCTAGATAACAACTTTTTTGACTTCTACAGTGTGTTGATTTCTGATTTACTTCAAGAGATTAACGTTCTTCATGCTATGGCGACCAACCAAGTAACAAGCCGTATGGTTTCATCTCTCATTTATGCTTTAGGACTTGAAGAGTACGCTGCAATAGAACGTGGATTATTACATGGTGCTCTTAATGTTCAGCGAAATGGTAATGAACAAACAGACAATCATATGCCAATGGGTGTTATCAACCATGTCGCAAGACAACAAGCAGAATTGAGCCGCTATTATAATGTTGCTTCCCCCAAGCACTCTGCACTGATGTTAGAAGCCATGAAGGATAAAAAGACACAAGAATTTCATCAATTTCGAGAATCGACAGCCCATATTATTGAGCAACGTAATATTTTCAAGGGCATTGTATCGATATTTGGATTTGGCGGTTTAATTCATGATTTTAAGAATTATGTCATCCGTGGAGATGAATTCTATGTCACTCGAATGAAGACAAATTTCGCTTTTCTGCGTAGTCAAATAGAGGATTTTAAAAAGCAATATCCATTGAATGTTGAAGGTCAGAAGTACCTACTCGACTTGCTCGATGTCTTTCATCAATATGAGTTAAACATTGATATAGTGACCCAGTTAAAGCAACAAAATGTTTCAGTGGCAATGATCGATGAAAAAGTAAAAGTTGACGATCGTCCTGCCTTAAAAGCTATTGAAAAACTAAAATATACAACAGGTTTAATGGATCCTGAATTGTGGTGGCAACTGGCAACACAGCGCCTTAGCCAGTTACATGCCGTTAGTTCAACCATTATGATCGATATCATTAACGTAGAAAAAATAGCAAATAAACAATTAAAAACGCCACTAGTTTTTTATACGCTCTTTGTCTTGGCGGTATTGGCAATTGCAGGCTTTTTAAGTCAAATTCTCAAAGGGCGATTAGTTGAACAAATTACGCATATTGCTTACTTCATGAGAAAAGCACGTATTAGTAATCAAAACAATCAATTACTTGAAATATCTGGGCACGATGAAATTACGGTGATGGCTAATGAATTTAATCAATTAATGATTGAACGCTCGGCAAATGAAGAACAATTAAAATTAGCGGCGCAAGTTTTTGTTGAAGCCCATGATGGCATTTTTATCACACAAACCGATGGCACTATTATTGATGTAAACCCCGCTTTTTGTAAAATTACTGGCTATGAGCGTAAAGACGTATTGGGCAAGAACCCAAATATCTTAAACTCTCAAAAACAAAGTAAGGAATTTTATACTAATATGTGGGAGTGTCTTATTGCCCATGGCTACTGGAAAGGAGAAGTATGGAATCGCAAAAAAAATGGTGAATTTTATGCGGAAATACTAACCATTTCTTCATTAAAAGATAGTCGCGGAAAAACGCTCCATTATATGGGGTTATTTGCTGATATTACGCAAATCAAGAATCAACAACGCACCCTAGAGCAAATGGCTCATTATGACGCATTAACATTATTGCCCAATAGAACTTTATTCATTGATCGATTTAATCAAGCCATTGCTCATGCTGACCGTTCAAAAAGCTCATTAGCTATTTGTTTTATTGATCTAGATGATTTTAAACCGATTAATGATAATTATGGACACAATGTCGGCGATAAAATGCTAGTTGAGGTCGCTGAAAGGATCAAATCCAACTTACGAGATGAGGACACGGTATCTAGACAAGGTGGTGATGAATTTGCCTTATTATTAAGTGATATAAACACTTTTTCTGATTGTGAAGAAATACTTACTCGTATACATAATTCATTAGCTCAGCCTTTTGTTTTTGACGGAATTTGTCACAACATTACCGCTTCTACTGGGGTAACATTATACCCGAACGATTATGGTGAAATTGATATGTTACTTCGCCATGCAGACCAAGCAATGTATCAGGTAAAACTATCGGGAAGACATGGCTATCGACTATTCAATGCAGAACAAGATCAACAGATTGTAAAACAACAACATAAGTTAAATAAAGTGATTAACGCCATTAACCATGACGAATTCGTACTCTATTATCAACCAAAAGTGAATATGAAAACAGGTGAAGTGTATGGCGTAGAAGCGTTAATCAGGTGGCTATCGCCAGAAAACGGCGTGATTGCCCCCATGGATTTTTTGCCTATACTGGAAGACACAGTTGTGGAAATCCAATTGGGTCAATGGGTGATTGATAACGCGGTTAAGCAACTCGCTCAATGGCAGCGAGAAGGCTTGATGATTGAAGTCAGTATTAATATCTGCTCTTATCACCTTCAATCGGCTACTTTTATTGATGATTTGAAAGCTATATTGGGCAAATATAAGGATTTAGATACCCATTATATTCAGCTTGAGATTTTAGAAAGCAGCGTGTTGGGTGATCTCAATGCCATCAGTAATACACTCAATATTTGCCGTGACATGTTTGGGCTACAAATAGCCTTAGATGATTTTGGTACTGGCTATTCATCGCTAACGCACATTAAATCATTACCGGCCAATGTTATAAAAATAGACCAATCTTTTGTTATTGATATGCTCAATGACGCAAATAATTACAGCATTATTAATGGGGTACTTGGTCTGGCTAAATCATTTTCCAGAGATGTCATTGCCGAGGGCGTAGAGTCAACGGCACACGGGTTGATGCTCTTAATGATGGGATGTGAAAAAGCACAAGGATATGGCATTGCACGGCCTATGCCAGCCAACGATTTCGATAACTGGCTAGCATTGTACCAACCCAATAAAGATTGGTTGGCTTGGGCAAACGAGACACATGATCAAAAAGAAAGTGAACTAAAAGTTTTTGATATCGTCTTGCAACACGAATTTACAGCATTATCAAAACGTGTTGACTCTTCTTCAATTCAAAAAGGTGAACAGGTTAATCGACACCAGAATACGGTATGTATGGGATGGCTTAAAAGAAAGAAACAAAGTACATTATTTTCCAAAACCTGGTTAGCTGAACTCGAAAATGCCTATCAATTGATGTACCAAAGTGCCGAGGCCATCTATCAGCACCAGTTAAACAGTGAAACAGATAATGCCGTTTCGAACCTAGAACAAATTAAAAACTCATTCGACGATGTCATTATGGTAATGTCTAGAGCGCCTTAAGCTTTTAATTCTCACTAAATCGGACGTTTCGAGGTAATATGCGGATATATCTTGATTCCGTCATAGAAAAATTATTAAAATAAAACCTTAACTACACCATTAACTTAACTGATAATTACTCGATAGTGAGCTTTTAGCCATGGTATATCACACTAAATAGACTAAAATTATCGGTGTTCCCCCACTTTTGTCGAGAATAAATCATGACTATAGCCGCCGCTATTGAAAAAAAATTATTATCAGCTTTTTCACCGTTGCATTTAGATGTAATCAACGAAAGTAATAATCATAATGTACCGCCAGGAAGTGAGTCACATTTTAAAGTAACGATTGTTTCTAATCACTTCGAAGGAGAACGTTTGATCAAACGCCATCGCGCTATTAACTCGGTATTGTCAGAAGAATTAGCAGAAAAAATTCATGCTTTAGCGTTACATACCTACACCGAAAAAGAATGGCATACCTATTACGAAGGTAATACGCCTTTATCCCCTAATTGCGTAGGTGGTGGTAAATAATCTGATGTGATGGTTTACCCAAAAAGCGCAATCCTTGCGAGTAGCCCTTTTTTTAAATACACTGCTGTTTTGTTCAATCAACTGCTCGTACCTCTTTAATTTATTAGCAAGGTACAATAGCGCAAATTATGTTTCTTATGATGCCAATTAATTCACTTGGTATATACAATTTAAAAAGGTTTTCTTATGGTTATCAAGCCAAAAATTCGTGGTTTCATTTGTACTAATGCTCATCCCGCAGGCTGTGAAGCTCATGTGAACGAGCAAATATCTTACGTTAAAGCTCAAGTATCTAGCGAAAATGGTCCAAAAAATGTTTTAGTTATTGGTGCTTCTACTGGTTATGGTTTGGCTTCACGTATTACGGCGACATTTGGTTATAATGCCAGCACGTTAGGTATTTTCTTTGAAAAACCACCAACGATAAAGAAAACAGGCTCTGCTGGTTGGTATAATACCGCTGCTTTTCAAAAGGCTGCGGATGACGCGGGTGTTTATTCTAAAAATATAAATGGTGATGCTTTCTCTCATGCTATTAAAGCGCAAGCCATTGAAACTATTAAAGCCGACATGGGTAAAATTGATTTAGTTATTTATTCATTAGCTTCGCCACGTAGAACTGATCCTGATACAGGTGAGGTTTATTCTTCAACGTTAAAACCTATTGGTAAAAGTGTTACTACTCGAAACCTTAATACCTCTAAACGCATTATTGATTCTGTTTCTGTAGAAGCGGCCAATGAAGAAGAAATTCAAGGTACTATTGATGTAATGGGCGGCGCTGACTGGGAGCTATGGTTAAATGCGTTAAAAGATGCTGACGTATTAGCAGAAGGTGTTAAAACGGTCGCTTATACCTATATTGGTAAAGAGCTAACTTGGCCAATTTACGGTAAAGCCACTATTGGTAAAGCGAAAGAAGATTTAGACCGAGCGGCGGCCGCTATTAATACTGCAACAGCTAGTCTCAACGGCCAAGCGCGTGTTACTTCACTTAATGCGGTCGTGACCCAAGCAAGCTCTGCTATTCCTATTATGCCACTTTATATTTCAGCGATGTTTAAAGTGATGAAAGCAGATGGCACTTACGAAGGCTGCATTGAACAAATTGCTAATTTATTTAAAGAAAACATTTATAGCGATAGTCCTCGCCTTGATGAGCAAGGGCGTTTTCGTCAAAACTATAAAGAGCTAGAAGACAGTGTACAACAACGTATTACTGATATTTGGAATACGGTTGAAACCGACACTATTGATGAGTTAACTGATTATGTTGGTTACCACAATGAGTTTTTAAAACTGTTTGGCTTTGGCATTGAAAGTGTTGATTATGACGCTGATCTTAACCCTGAAGTTGGCATTAATAACTTGAGTTAAGTTAAGTTAATACGATAGAAAATTAAAAGATTTATTAAAAACCGATGCAAGCATCGGTTTTTTTTGCAGCTATTTTTGAAAGATCAGCCAGAAGTAGAGAACATATGTACTAGGAATAAACAGGCTGTCAGGAGCGATTTTTAGGTGCAGCATTAGTTAATATAATAAACATAAACTTGCATGAAGTTTTAGGTGACATTTATCACATAAATAGATGTTTTTTTGTGTAATAAAGCTTAAAAAATAAACTTTAGTTTCATTTTGAGGAAAAAGCTACAACTATAGTCTAATTTGTAATGAAAAATTGATCATGAGCGTAGAATAAACGTGCTTTTTTGTGGTAATATTCGCGCCAGAAAAATTTAACTTAGAGTCAGTGGAATTTGTTTTTTCGATTGAATTAATAGGTTCTTTACTGAAATACACTGAAATCAATAGTTTAGATGTTCTTGTTACTTGGGTTATACCAATTATTAAAGTTCAATAAATCGTTGGTTTTTTACTCCCATCAAAAGTAGTGCAAGTGTTTATGATTACAATAAAAAAAGGCTTAGATGTTCCTGTAAAAGGAGCGCCACAGCAGGTAATCCATGATGGTCCGTCCATCACAACCGTTGCAACATTAGGTGAAGAGTTTGTGGGTATGCGTCCAACCATGTTTGTTAAAGTGGGTGATAGCGTTAAAAAAGGTCAGGTGATTTTTGAAGATAAAAAGAATCCTGGCGTTAAATTCACAGCTCAAGCTGCCGGTGTTGTTAAAGAAATTAACCGTGGTGAAAAACGTGTTTTACAATCTGTCGTTCTTGAAATAAAAAAAGAAGTCGATGGTGATGATCAAATCACATTTGCCAGTTACCCTGCCAGCGAATTAGGTTCTATATCACGTGAAATTGTGGTGAATAACTTAGTTGAATCAGGCTTGTGGACTGCATTAAGAACTCGCCCCTTTAGCAAAGTACCTGCAATAGACTCAACGGCAACAGCAATTTTTGTTAGCGCTATGGATACTAATCCTCTTGCGGCTAATCCAGAAGTTGTTATTGGCGAGCAAGCACAAGCGTTCAAAAATGGTTTAACCATTTTATCTCGTCTAACAAGTGGTGAAGTATTTGTGAGTAAAGCGCCTGGTGCTAATATTCCAGTTGCAGGTGCTGTACAAGTCAATGAATTTGCGGGTAAACATCCTGCAGGTTTAGTTGGTACACATATTCACTTCTTAAAACCAGCTAGTAGCGAGAAATTTGTTTGGCACCTTGGTTATCAAGACGTTATTGCTTTTGGTAAATTATTTACCTCAGGTGAACTTGATAGCACACGTGTTATTTCACTTGCAGGCCCAGCAGCAAAAAAACCTCGTTTAATTCGAACGATATTAGGAGCTAGTACTGCAGAATTAACTGCTGGCGAAGCAACTGATGGTGAGTTACGTGTAGTTTCTGGTTCATTATTAATGGGATCAACCGCCACTGCTGTACACGGCTATTTAGGCCGTTATCATGTACAAGTGGTGTTGATTCTTGAAGGTCGTGAAAAAGAACTTATTGGTTATATGTATCCAGGCCCAAATAAGTTCTCAGTAACACGCGCCTATATGTCTCATTTCTTCCCGAAGAAATTATTCAATATGACAACCACTACCAATGGTAGTGAACGTGCCATGGTGCCTATTGGTAACTTTGAGCGTGTTATGCCATTAGATATTTTACCTACCATGTTATTGCGTGATTTAGTTGCCGGTGATACCGACACAGCACAAAAACTTGGTGCCTTAGAGCTAGACGAAGAAGATTTAGCGCTTTGTACATTTGTTTGCCCAGGCAAAACAGATTACGGCGTATATCTTCGTGATTGCCTAACCACAATTGAGAAGGAAGGTTAGTCATGGGCTTGAAAAAGTTTATTGAAGAGTTAGAGCCGCAATTTGAAAAAGGCGGCAAACATGAGAAATGGTTCCCACTTTACGAAGCATTAGCCACTTTTTTATATACACCGGGTAGTGTGAATAAAGGCCAAACACACGTTCGTGACAGCATTGATTTAAAACGTATTATGATCACGGTATGGCTTGCAGTTTTCCCTGCAATGTTCTTTGGTATGTATAATATTGGCTTTCAAGCAGTAGACGCTTTAGTTGCTGGTTATGCACTGCCTGATACATGGCAAACGGCTTTGTTTGCCATGCTTGGTGGCACATTAACGACTGAATCAGATTGGTTTAGCATGATGTTCTACGGCGCCATGTTCTTTCTCCCTATTTACATCGTGACATTTGTGGTGGGGATTGCGTGGGAAATATTATTTGCCTCGGTACGTGGACATGAAGTCAATGAAGGCTTCTTCGTTACTTCTATTTTATTCGCCTTAATTGTGCCTGCCACCATTCCTTTATGGCAAGTGGCAATTGGTATAACGTTTGGTGTAGTTATTGCCAAAGAAATTTTTGGTGGTACAGGTAAAAACTTCTTAAACCCAGCATTAGCGGGTCGAGCGTTTTTATTCTTTGCTTATCCTGCGCAAATCTCAGGCGATGCTGTTTGGGTTGCTGCTGATGGTTTCTCTGGTGCTACCGCATTAAGTACTGCTAGCCAAGGCTTGAATGACTATTCAATGAATGCTGATTGGTGGAATGCATTCTGGGGTTTCATTCCTGGCTCTATTGGTGAAGTTTCAACCTTTGCTATTTTATTAGGTGGCGCTTATATCCTTTATAAAGGTATCGCTTCTTGGCGCATTGTTCTTGGTGTGTTTGGCGGCATGGTTGTTACAGCTTTCTTATTTAATGCTATCGGAAGCGATACCAATGCTATGTTTGCTATGCCTTGGCATTGGCACTTAGTGGTTGGTGGTTTTGCTTTTGGTATGATGTTTATGGCAACCGACCCTGTTTCAGCTTCTTTCACTAACACGGGTAAATACTGGTTTGGTGGTTTAGTTGGTGTAATGGTGGTGTTAATTCGTGTCGTTAACCCTGCATTCCCTGAAGGTATGATGTTAGCTATATTATTTGCTAACTTATTTGCACCATTGTTTGACTACTTTGTAGTGCAAGGCAATATCAAACGGAGGCTTGCTCGTAATGTCTAATAAAAAAGAAACTTTCGGCGGAACGTTAGTATTTGTATTTATTATTTGTTTAGTGTGTGCTGCATTGGTATCTATCGCTGCGGTTGGTTTAAAGCCTTTGCAAAAGGCGAATAAATTACTTGACCAACACACTAAAATTCTTGAGGCTGCTGGTTTATTAGAAAAAGCAGGTAAAGATATTGACGATACTTACGCTAAGTATATTGATGCTAAGTTTATTAATTTAGCTTCAGGTGCCTATACCGAGGGTAATCACGAAATTTTTGACGAGCGTACTGATGCACGTAATGTTGAAAAAAGTATTAAGCCTAAAGATGATCTGGCTGGTATTAGCCGCCGTGCAAATAAAGCGGCAATCTACTTAGTTAAAAATGACCAAGGTAAAGTGACGTCAGTTGTATTACCCATTGTAGGTAGTGGTTTGTGGGATTTAATGTACGGTTTTATCGGTCTAGAAGCGGACTTAAATACAGTGAAAAGTGTTGTTTATTCTGACTTAAAAGAAACTCCAGGCCTAGGTGCTGAAGTACTTAATCCTAAGTGGAAAGCGTTATGGGCAGGTAAAAAAATGTATGACGAACAACACCAAATCGCTATTAAAATCGTTAAAGGTGGCGCTAAGAAAGGTGATATTCACGGTGTTGATGCGCTTTCTGGTGCCACGTTAACCAGTCGTGGTGTTGAACGTACTATTCACTTTTGGCTAGGTGATGAAGGCTATGGTCCTTTCATTACTAAAAATCGCAATGGAGGATTAAACTAATGTCTACAGATACTAAAAAAATTCTTTTTGGGCCTGTTGTAGATAACAACCCTATTGCATTACAAGTATTAGGTATTTGTTCTGCGTTAGCGGTAACAAGCTCAATGGCTAATGCGTTGGTTATGACGATAGCGGTAATGATGGTAACGGCTTTTTCAAGTATGTTTATCTCAATTATTCGTAATCAAATTCCTTCAAGCGTTCGTATTATTGTGCAAATGGCAATTATCGCATCACTGGTAATTGTGGTTGACCAAGTACTTAAAGCTTTCTCATATCAATTATCGAAAGAGTTATCAGTTTATGTTGGTTTAATAATTACTAACTGTATCGTTATGGGGCGTGCTGAAGCCTTTGCAATGAAAGAAAAGCCGGTGGCAAGTTTTCTTGATGGTATCGGTAACGGTTTAGGTTACGGCGCTGTACTGATGGCTGTTGCTTTCTTTCGTGAATTACTTGGTTTTGGTACTTTGTTTGGTATTGAAATTTTACAGCTAACGCAAAACGGCGGTTGGTATCAAGGTAATGGTTTATTAGTATTACCATTTAGCTCATTCTTCATTATTGGTTTTATCATTTGGGCTATTCGCCAATGGAAACCAGAACAAGTTGAGAAGGATTAATACCCATGGAACATTATTTAAGTATTTTTGTTAAAACCATATTTATTGAAAATATGGCGTTAAGCTTTTTCCTCGGTATGTGTACATTCTTAGCTGTGTCTAAGAAAGTAAGTACAGCGATGGGTTTAGGTGTAGCGGTTGTTGTGGTACTTGGTTTAGCGGTTCCTGCTAACCAAGTTATCTACCAAGCGATTTTGGCACCAGGCGCATTAGATAGTTTGATGGGTGTTACTGATCCTAAAGACTCTATTGACTTAAGCTTTTTGTCTTTTATAACTTTTATCGGTGTTATTGCCGCGTTAGTACAAATATTGGAAATGATTTTAGATAAATATTTCCCTGCTTTGTATCAAGCACTTGGCATCTTCCTACCATTAATCACAGTTAACTGTGCCATTTTTGGTGCAGTTGCATTTATGGTTGCAAAAAATCTTACCCTTGGCGAGAGTGTTGTTTACGGCATTGGCTCAGGTGTAGGTTGGATGTTAGCAATCGTATTAATGGCCGGTATTCGTGAGAAGATGAAATATTCTGATGTACCCGATGGCTTAAAAGGTTTAGGTATTACGTTTATTACTGCTGGATTGATGGCTTTTGGCTTTTTATCTTTCGGTGGTATTTCGTTGTAACGATTTATCTCATCAATCTAAGTTTGTTACTTGGGTTAGAGGTTTAAAATAAATTAAGGAAAAGTCGATGGAAATTATTCTCGGCGTATCAATGTTTACCGCGATAGTACTTGCCTTAGTATTAGTAATTTTATTTGCTAAATCTAAGTTAGTATCAAGCGGTGACGTAACGATTAGCATAAACGGCGATCCAGCAAAAGCAGTAACTACTGCTGCGGGTGGCAAATTATTAGGCGCACTAGCAGACCAAGGTATTTTCATACCTTCAGCCTGTGGTGGCGGTGGTACATGTGGTCAGTGTCGTGTTGAAGTACATTCTGGCGGTGGCGATATTCTTCCAACGGAAGAAGGTCACATCAATAAACGTGAAGCGAAAGCGGGTTGTCGTTTAGCCTGTCAAGTTGCCGTTAAGCAAGACATGGAAATTGAAGTTGAAGATGAAATCTTTGGTGTTCAACAATGGGAATGTGAAGTTATCTCAAACGATAACAAAGCAACTTTCATTAAAGAATTAAAACTTCAAATTCCTAATGGCGAATCTGTACCGTTTAAAGCCGGTGGTTATATTCAAATTGAAGCACCAGCGCATCACGTTAAATACAGTGATTTTGCTATTGATGAACAGTATCGTGGCGATTGGAATCATTTTGGTTTCTTTGATGTAGAGTCAAAAGTAGACACAGATACATTACGTGCTTATTCAATGGCTAACTACCCAGAAGAAGCGGGCATTATCATGCTGAATGTGCGTATTGCTACGCCGCCTCCTGGTCGTTTACATTTACCAGCAGGTAAAATGTCATCATATATTTTCAGTCTTAAGCCTGGCGATAAAGTAACTATTTCTGGTCCATTTGGTGAGTTCTTCGCTAAAGAAACTGACAATGAAATGGTCTTTATTGGTGGCGGTGCTGGTATGGCGCCAATGCGCTCACATATCTTTGACCAACTAAAACGCTTGAAATCTAAGCGTAAGATGAGTTTCTGGTACGGTGCTCGCTCTAAACGTGAAATGTTCTATGAAGATGATTACAACGGTTTAGCCGCCGATAATGATAACTTCAAATGGCATGTAGCGCTTAGTGATCCGCAACCTGAAGATAATTGGGATGGCATGACGGGTTTTATTCATAATGTACTTTATGAAAACTATCTTAAAGATCATGAAGCACCAGAAGATTGTGAATTCTACATGTGTGGTCCACCAATGATGAATGCTGCGGTTATTCATATGTTGAAAGATCTCGGTGTAGAAGATGAGAACATCATGTTAGATGACTTCGGTGGCTAATATTTTAGTTTAAGCTTGCCTATTGGCACTACTTCCGCGTTGGATGTACTCATTGACTAGCGTCAACTCCGTGCATCCGCCTTGAATTAGTACCACTATTCATCGCTTAATTTTAAAATATAGATGAAGTGTTTAAGTAAAATTTAAAGACGACTTCGGTCGTCTTTATTATTTAACTAATTAAATTAAAAATAGTTTTATTAGTTAAATAATAAATTTGGAAAATTCAAATGAATAAAATCAAACAAATGCTAATTGTGCTTTTAGCCATTAGCATAACGTCCTGCTTTCCTAGCAATGATTCAGCTAAAAAAGAAATATTATTGCAAGGCCGTACAATGGGAACGACTTATAATATAAAAGTCGTGGCGACTACTGAACAGGTTGAAACCTTACAATTACAGCAAAAAATTGATGCGGTGCTAAAACAAGTAAATCAGGAGATGTCGACTTATATTCCTGATTCAGAACTTTCTCGTTTTAACCAATCAACGTCACTTGAACCTGTGGAACTATCGGTAGGTTTTGCGCGAGTATTAGCTGAATCTATTCGTTTAGGCGAGTTGAGCGGTGGTAAATTAGATATTACAGTGGGTCCATTAGTGAACCTTTGGGGTTTTGGCCCAGAGCAACGCCCAGA
Source organism: uncultured Colwellia sp. (assembly GCA_963974965.1). GTDB lineage: Bacteria > Pseudomonadota > Gammaproteobacteria > Enterobacterales > Alteromonadaceae > Colwellia. The sequence goes on from CAXBEX010000009.1 coordinate 143,555, forward strand.
AATAGTGCCGAGTGATGAAATATTAACTAGTACACGTGCACGCGTTGGATTAAAAAATCTTCATTTAGACGGTAACCAATTATCAAAGGATATTCCAAACCTTTATATTGATTTATCTACCACTGCTAAAGGCTATGGTGTTGATGTAGTAGCAGAGTTAATTGAAGCCAATGGCATTACTAACTATTTAGTGGAAATTGGCGGAGAAATGCGTTTAAGAGGCTTTAAGCACACAGGTGAATTGTGGGCAATTGCCATTGAAAAGCCTATCTTCGATCCATCAGGTGAGCATCGAGCGGTGCAGCAAGTGATTATTCCCAAAGATAATGCTGTTGCTACCTCAGGAGATTACCGCAATTACTTTGAAGCAGACGGGCAACGTTTTTCTCATATTATTGACCCAGATACAGGTAAACCTATTAATCATAACCTTGTTTCAGTGACTGTGATAGCACCATCATCAATGACTGCCGATGGCTTGTCGACCACGTTGATGGTGATGGGCGTAGAGCAAGGCATGGCGTTTGCGACGAAAAATGACTTAGCTGCTTTGTTTGTTTCTAAAACTGAAAATGGCTTTAGCGAACAATTTACGGTAAAATTTAAACAATATTTGAAATAGTTGTGGGTTAGGCTTCAGTCTGACAATTGTTCGAATTATTTATAGGCATTTTTTTATAGGCACGTATTTATTATGATGATATTTTTGATCTCTTTTGGTTTTTTTCTTGCTGTTGGTACAGCCATGGCTGTTGGTTATATCTTTCAGAAAAAAACGTTAGCAGGTAGTTGCGGCGGTTTAGCCAGTGTTGGCATTGAGAAAGAATGTAATTGCGATAATCCGTGCGAAAAGCGTCAAGAACGTGAACGCAAAGCGGCGCTTGAGCAGAATTTACAAAATAGAATAGATGTAGAAAACTTGTAGTGATGTCGTGTTATTGTTGAGATTAATAACTAAGATTTATGTTTAGTTGAAATTGAGAGGGAAGGTGATAAGTCACCTTCCTTTTTTTTTAAGTTGAGTAGTCTCAATGCTAGTTGACTAAATCAAGAACAGAGCTTTATTTAAACTGACAACTTAGTGCGCATTGAAGACATAAAGGTTCCACTAATATGGAGGTCAACTTTCCGATCATATAGTTGACTTAAATTTCATACTTCTAAAGCGCTAAGGGGAACAAAGCTAGGGAAAATATATTGTACCCATATTGTAACAAATATTTAGGATGGGGCGGGTACTTCTTTCTTGTATTAAAAAGCAAAAGACAAACACGATCCTATCTCCTTAGGTGTTATAACTTGCCGCCAAGGTTCACTGATATTTCACCCGCTTGTAAATCAACTTTAATATGACAATGTCCTCTTCCCCGGTTCCAATTAACTTCTCCACCAACTAACCACGCGCGATTTTCATTTTGATGTAGTCCATTTACATTGAGAGAGGCTTCACCAACCGCAGTGTCAAGCTCAACAGAAGCAATCATAGATTCAGGCATATTGATATTTATTGCACCTGCTGACATATCGACATTCAAGCAAGAATTTATGTTATTTACTCTAAGCTCACCTGCGTCTATGTCAATATTAAGTTGCTGAGATTTAGGAACAAAAAAATTAACGCTAAGTTGGGCGTTATAGTGCTGCAAAAGTGAATCTCTATTGGTGGTCAGTGTTAGGTGCTTACCATCGACCAATGACACAAACTCTAGACCAGTCATGCGCTTTGCACATTGACTATTAATGCCAGGGCATTCAACTGTCATTTCTGCTCTTAACTGATCTGTAGGTGAGTTTTCGATGACAACATGACCAGCAGTAATGTTAAGAGCAATTACGGTATCTTCCTTGATAGTTAGATTAATTTCTTTAATAGGTCCAACCCTTACATTAGGGGAGGGATTTACCACAGCACAAGATGATGTTAATAATATTATTATAATGCCGACAATATGTTTATATTTCATTGTGTTTCCATGTTATTGAATAATAATTTAATAATTAGGTTAAGCAATTGTCAAACCAACTATATAAAATCAATTTAAATCAAACCGTTGTTATAGTTCATCTTTTTTTTACTGATTTTAATTAGCGTTTTACCCCACATTTTAACAAATTTCATCAGCTGTATAGCTGGTAGCTAACATTAGTTTTCAGAAATAGTAATTTTTCGTGACAGTAGCAATCTAGTTTGAATAAAAAAAAGTATCTTGATACGCAATATTCAGTAAATTCAATTTTAAAAGCCTAAATCAGAGTAGGAGCAAAAGTAGACATTTTATTCAAAGTCAGGGGAATCTAACGGACATTGAAACATATGAATTAATTTAGGCATCCGATGTCGATATTTCCACTTAATATCAAATGTCTCGAATGTGGCTTGCCCATTAGCTATTGATTTTGTATTTTGATATTTTTTTATGAAAAAAACAGTCACTCAAGTGTTTCGAGGCTTTTTATTCGATACAGCGCTGAACGGGCATCAGGACAATATGCTCCAGTCCTTTAAATCTAAATCAAGCCGAGAACAGGTTAACTTATAAAGTTATTAATTTTAGCGATTATCCCATGGCTATCAAGCCCTAGCTCTTGATGAACTTCTTCTTGTGTACCATGCTTAACAAAGTGATCAGGAATGCCTATATTTAATATTCTTATTGTTACGCCTTGCGAGAGAATATATTCATTTACTGCTGAACCTGCACCACCCGCTATGGCATTATCTTCTACCGTAATAATAGTGTCGTGGCTTGTATGTAATTTATCAATAATACCCGTATCTAGTGGTTTAACAAAGCGCATATCAACAAGTGTAGCACCCAATGCTATTGCTGCTTTATTTGCCTCTGCTAGCATAGTGCCAAAGCTTAAAATGGCTATTTTGTTCTTTTGTTCTTTAACATCAATACCAGTACCGTTAGAAAGACTATCAATAATCACTCTGCCTTTACCAATTTCAATTACTTCATCAACACTCGGTAATATTTCACCCGTGCCGTTGCCACGCGGATAGCGCACTATAGTAGGTGAAGTTGATTTGTGGCCAGTATTTAGCATTAACTGACATTCACGTTCATTAGCGGGTGCCATAATAATAAGGTTAGGGATACAGCGTAAAAAGCTTAAGTCAAATGCGCCTTGGTGAGTTGCGCCATCAGCGCCAACAATGCCTGCTCTATCTACTGCAAACATTACCGGTAAATTTTGGATAGCAATATCATGAATTAATTGATCATAACCACGCTGTAAAAAGCTTGAGTAAATAGCCACAACGGGGTGTTGACCACCAATAGCTAACCCAGCCGCAAAAGTGACGGCATGTTGCTCTGCAATGGCAACATCGTAATACTGATTTGGAAAACGTTGGCTAAACTCAACCATGCCAGAGCCCTCTCGCATAGCAGGCGTTATAGCAACTAGCTTCTGGTCTACCTCTGCCATTTTACATAACCAATCACCAAAAATTTGTGAGTAAGTAGGCAAAGACGGTTTAGATTTAGGTAAATTGTCATCACTAGGATTAAATATTGGCACAGCATGATATTTAATTGGGTCTTGCTCTGCGGCGTGATAGCCCTTACCTTTCTTTGTGGCAATATGCAGTAGCTGAGGACCTTTTAGGTTGCGCATATTTTTAATGGTATCAACTAAACCGTTAACGTCATGGCCATCAATTGGACCAATATAATTAAAACCAAGCTCTTCGAAAAAGGTACTCGGCACAACTAGGCCTTTAAGGTGTTCTTCCGCGCGGCTGGCTAATTCTTTAATGGGAGGGATATTTTCTAGTAACCGCTTACCACCTTCTCTAATGCCAGTATAAAGGCTACCAGAGAGCATTTTTGCAAAGTGATTATTTAACGCACCAACATTTTTTGAAATAGACATTTCGTTATCATTAAGAATAATTAGCATGTCTTTTTTAATATCACCCGCATGATTAAGTGCTTCAAAAGCCATGCCAGCAGTCATGGCGCCATCACCAATGACAGCAACTGTTTTTCTATTTTGTCCTTCTTTTTCTGCCGCAACAGATAAACCTAATGCAGCAGAAATGGATGTACTTGAATGACCAACACTTAACGTATCGTATTCGCTTTCTTCACGCCAAGGGAATGGGTGTAATCCATTTTTTTGTCTAATAGTGCGAAGTTGATCACGACGACCTGTTAAAATTTTATGCGGGTATGCTTGATGGCCAACGTCCCAAATAAGGTGATCAAAAGGCGTGTTGTAGACATAGTGCAATGCCACAGTCAGTTCTATGGTGCCTAGGCCAGAAGCAAAGTGGCCGCTACTTTTACTAACCGAATTCAATAGAAATCTACGCAACTCATTACTTATTCGCGGTAATTGATCTTGATAAATATTTCGCAAGTCTTTAGGCGAGTTTATTTGAGCAAGTAATGGGTAATCAGCAAGATTTATTGTCATAGTTTTTCTATAGTTGTTTTTATATGTTAACTGATTAATAATTTCGTTCAATGACGATGTTTAATGGCTACGTTTAATTATGAAGGTAGCAAAATCAGCTAAGGATTGTGTATTGTAAGGCAAACGAGCTAAAGCTTGAAGTGCTTGTTGAAATAAGTTTTCAGCTTTTTGTTGCGCACCTTGTAAACCAAGCAGTGCGGGGTAAGTGCTTTTATTCGACGCAAGGTCTGAGCCACTAGGCTTTCCAAGCTGTTCTTGGGTTGATGTTATGTCAATAATATCGTCTTGTACTTGGTAAGCTAAACCGACCAGCTGGGCATACTCTTTTAATGTTTGTTTGTCTTGCGTTGATATGTGCTCTGCACATTCTGCCGCCATTAAAACAGATGCTTCAAGTAATGCGCCTGTTTTTAACGAATGCAAAGTTTCTAGTTGTGCTAAATTTATCTTTTTATCTGTCGCTGCTAAATCAAGCGCTTGACCACCGCACATTCCTTGATAACCAGAGGCGGTAACTAATTGCTGAATTAACGTAATTTGTTTAGGTTTTATTGCCTGTGAAAAATGATGATTAGCAATAATATCAAAGGCGAGGGTTTGTAAACTATCACCTGCAAGAATTGCTGTGGCTTCATCAAACGCTTTATGGCAAGTTGGTTGCCCGCGTCTTAAGTCGTCGTTGTCCATTGCTGGTAAATCATCATGCAACAACGAATAGGCGTGTATACACTCTAATGCACCCGCGATACCATCCAGATCATGTAAACTAACGCCTAATGCTTCACCTGTTATATAAACTAGATAGGGGCGTATGCGTTTGCCACCCATTAATAATCCATAGCTCATCGCTTGGTGAAGTTTGTTGTCATTGATGACTAATTGCGCAAGTCGTTGCTCTAAAAACAGGTTGATGCGCTGCTGTAAAATATCATGGTTAACTAAACTGCTCACGAAAGGTCACCAGAGGATGATTTATTTGTAACTAAATTGAAATCTTGTAGTTGTTGCTCACCATTTTTTTCGAGTAAAATGTTAACTTTTTGCTCTGCTGTTTGAAGCTTATCTTGGCTTAGTTTACTTAATGTTAAGCCTCGCTCGAATAGCGTCATCGACTCTTCTAAATCTAAATCTCCTTGTTCTAAGCTTTTCACTATCGTGTCTAACTCGTTAAGAGACTCTTCAAAGCTTAGGTTTTCTAATTTTTTCTTTGCCATCTTTAACCTTCTTTTTAAACAACAGAATCTTCATACACTAGACTCTTCAAACGCTAGGCGCAAACTTACCTTAGCTAAGCACAATGGTCAATGAAACGAGTCTATATTTCAGCGTTTATTATTATAAAGTATTATTCTAAATAAACTATTAAGTTATTGACTATACGGGCGATAATAAAGATATAAGTAATGGCGAATAGTTTACTCATAATGTACTATTATTTTATTAGATCGAATTGAGTTTTGCAGTTTTAGGAGAGTTTTGTGGATTTAGCAACGATAATAGGCATCCTCGGGGCCATTGGCTTTCTAGTTATGGCGATGTTACTAGCTGGTGACTTCATGATGTTTGTTGATGTTCAATCAGTGCTAATTGTGTTTGGTGGCTCAACTTTTATTGTTTTATCCAACTACAGTTTAGGTCAGTTTTTTGGGATTGGGAAAATCATAGCCAAGGCCTTCATGTTTAAATTAGAGAAACCTGAAGATTTAATTGTGAAAGCTGTTGATATGGCTGACGCTGCACGTAAAGGTGGCTTTCTTGCACTTGAAGAAGCAGAAATAAGCAACCCTTTTATGCAAAAGGGTGTAGATATGCTGGTTGATGGTCATGATGCTGATGTTGTTCGGGCTACCTTGCAAAAAGATATAAGCCTCACCACAGAGCGTCATGAAACAGGCTCAGATATGTTAATGGCGTTAGCGGATGTTGCGCCTGCTATGGGCATGATAGGTACGCTTATCGGTTTGGTGGCTATGTTATCCAATATGGATGATCCCAAATCTATTGGTCCAGCAATGGCGGTTGCCTTGTTAACAACGCTTTACGGAGCATTTTTAGCTAATGTTATTGCTATTCCACTTGCTTCTAAATTGAAGTTACGTATGGCTGAAGAAAAAATGAATCAAGAATTAGTGCTTGATGCGGTGTTAGGTATTCAAGATGGACAAAATCCTCGTGTTATTGAAGGCTTATTGAAAAACTACCTTTCTGAAGGTAAGCGTAATGTTGGTACTACTGATGATGAGTAGTAGGGGATTTATGTATAGGGGGGCATATGGCTGAAGAAAAATGTAAGTGTCCACCTCCTGGGTTACCTCCTTGGATGGGGACTTTCGCTGATCTCATGGCATTATTGATGTGTTTCTTTGTCTTGTTGTTGTCATTTTCTGAAATGGATGTGATGAAATTTAAGCAAATTGCAGGTTCAATGAAATTTGCTTTTGGCGTACAGAATAAAATTGAAGTAAAAGATATTCCTAAAGGGACGAGTATTATTGCACAAGAATTTCGTCCAGGTAAGCCAGAGCCAACGCCCATTGAGCTTATTCAGCAGCAAACGATGGAAATGACTCAGCAAATGTTGGAATTTCAAGCGGGAGATGAAACATCTGCGGGTGGTCGCCAAGAACAACGTGGTGAAGAGCGTGGTGGTCAAGCACAAAATACTGAAGATGCATTGTCTGCACAGGCTTTGCAAAAAGCGCAAGAACAAATGGAAAAAGCAGCTCAAGAGCAAGTAAATGATTTGGTTAAAAAAGTTGCAGAGCAGCTTGAACAACAGATTCTAGATGGTGCCATTGAATTAGAATCTCTAGGGCAACAAGTTATTATTCGCATTCGAGAAAATGGTTCATTTCCATCGGGTTCTGCTTTTTTACAACCTCAATTCAAGCCTATTATTCGGCAGATTGGCGAGATATTAAATACCATGCCGGGTGAAATAATGATTTCAGGTAATACTGACAACCGCGGTGTAGATTCTGAGTTGTTTAATTCAAACTGGGATTTATCAAGCAAGCGAGCCGTTGCTATTGCACATGAGATGATTAAGGTGCCAGGTTTTGATCAAACCCGTTTAGTCGTTGCTGGGCATGCTGACACGCGTCCGTTAGTTCCTAATACTAATGCGTTAAATCGTCGTCGAAATCGCCGGGTTGAAATTTCAATTAACCAAGGTAAAGCAAAAGAAAGTGCTCCTATTCAAGTGATACAATAAAATTATCTCCTGTCGATATTAAAAAGCTGTCAGCATAATACTGATGGCTTTTTTTGTGTATAATGTGCGCCATTAATCTTATCGCCATTATTTTTAGGTCATTACTGATGAAATTTATCGTAAAGCTGCAAGCTGAAATCACCATTAAATCTCGCCCTGTTCGTAAACGTTTTACTAAGATTTTAGAGTCGAACATTAAAAATGTTTTACGCCGTATTGATGAGCAAGTCACTACGCGCATGAACTGGGATAATGTTGAAGTAAACACCAAAAATAATAGCCCTGAAAATCGAGAACGCTTAGTGGAAGCACTTAAGTGTATTCCTGGCGTGCCGATGTTTTTAGAAGTTCAGCAAACAGACTTTGTTGATGTTCATGATATTTTTGAGAAAACCTTAGCCGTTCACGCTCAAACGATTGAGAATAAAACTTTCTGTGTTCGTGTGAAGCGAACGGGAAATCACGACTTTAATTCTCTGAAAGTTGAGCAATACGTTGGTGGTGGTTTAAATCAAGCAGTAGAAAGTGCAAAAGTTAAACTAACTAAACCTGATGTCACTGTTCGTTTAGAAATAAAAAACAAAGATTTATTCATTGTTACTCAGCGCCATAAAGCTTTAGGAGGTTTCCCTATTGCCACACAAGAAGATGTTTTATCGTTAATGTCTGGCGGCTTTGATTCTGGCGTTGCTAGCTATCAAATGATCAAAAAAGGTGCTCGTACTCATTACTGTTTCTTTAACCTTGGTGGCTCTGCACATGAAGTAGGTGTTAAACAAGTGAGCTACTACTTATGGAATAAGTTTGGCGCATCTCACAAAGTTAAGTTTTTCGCGGTTGATTTTGAGCCTGTTGTTGCAGAGATTTTAGAAAAAGTAGAAAACAGTCAAATGGGTGTAGTGCTCAAACGTATGATGATGCGAGCTGCCAGTAAAATTGCTGCAAAGGGTAAAATTCAGGCCTTAGTGACAGGCGAGAGTTTAGGGCAAGTGTCGAGTCAAACGTTAACTAATTTAAATGTTATTAATCGTGTTACTGATACGCTTATTTTACGTCCGTTAGCTGCTTATGATAAGCAAGATATTATTGATATTGCCCGTAAAATTGGCACGGAAGATTTTGCTAAAACAATTCCTGAATATTGTGGTGTTATTTCAAAAAAACCGACAGTAAAAGCGGTATTATCAAAAGTTGAAGAAGAGGAAGGTAATTTCGATTTTGATATTCTTGATAAAGTTATTAGCGAAACGCGTGTGTTTGACATTCGCGATATTGGTAAAGAAAGCGAAGAAGAAATTCATGCGGTAGATCTTGTTGAAAATATTCCAGCGAATGCCGTTGTTGTTGATATCCGTAGCCCTGAGGAAGAAGAAGATAAACCATTAGATCTAGACAATGTTGAAGTGAAGCATATTCCATTTTATAAATTGGCAACACAATTTGGTGATTTAGATATGACTAAAGAATATTTACTTTATTGTGATCACGGAGTTATGAGTAAATTACAAGCTTTATACCTTTTAGGTAATGGTTTTAAAAATGTGAAGGTATATCGTCCTTAACTTTTAACTTGATTTTTATTGAGTTTAGGTGTTAGCTTCTAAATTTTTCACGGCTTGCCACATCTTGGTATTTTCAGGTGTGGCAATATCATGCTTAATGCCTAAGTGATGAATATAACCATTAATATAATCTATTTCACTCAGTCGCTTTGCTAATACATCACAACGCATAGATGAGCTATTTTTAGCGGTTGTTTGTGCAACGTTTGCTACCGTTTGTTTTAGCGCTACTAAATTCAATTTAATCCCTTCAATATTTGCAACAGCAATGAGCTCTTCTAACAGAGCCGTAATAGTTGGTAAATATTCAATCCTATTTATTTCACCATTTTCTATATTATTCAGCGCTGTTAAGGGGTTGATGACACAATTGATGGCAAGTTTTAACCATTGTTTTTGCTTTATTTCTTTATGATAAGTTACACAAGGAAGAGCCGTGTTTAATAAGGTAGTTAATAATTGTTGTTGCGTTAAATCGTTAACACCTGAAAGTAGACCAATGTCAGTGCTGCCAACGCCTGTATGAGTAATAGTTAAAGGTGCGGTGCGCAAACAGCCATGTGTGGTAAGCAAACTATAAAAGTTATTTGTATCACTAATGCTTTGAGGTAATTCGGTTAATGTCCCCATGCCGTTATGAGCAAGAATAACAGAGGCGTTATGCTTTAATGCACGTGAAATATCTTTTAAAACAGAGCTTATTTGAAATGCTTTTAGGCAAAGGATAATCACATCGGCTGCGTTAATATTTTTAGTTTGAGCATAGCTAATGGTGCCGCGATGCGTTTGGCTGTCATGGTCAGTAAACGTATATTGTTGGCATTGGTGTTGGTATTTATTTGAAGTAAGCAAATGCAGTTGTGCATTATTATATTTTGCGCTATTTTTTATCAATTGTTGAATATGATGATACCAAAGTAACCCCATCGCGCCCTGACCAACAATAACAATATTCATTAACTTAGTTGTACTTTTACACATTTCCTTGCCTGTATTATTCTTTTTAGCATGAAAACTTTATATCTTAAATAAGTATATTTAAGAAAAATATAAAGACTAATTGCGGTAATGTCAGCAAAAAAATCACTGAACTCACCATTACGAAATCCTAAATGATATTGTCCTAACTCACTTAATGCGGCATAAAAAAACAAAGTGAATAAAGAATTTAATAATGAGAGTTTTATTACTGATGAAACGAGCCAAGTTAACACGAAAAATCCAATAAAGTGACCAATGGTGTCTATTTGAGGAGAGCGAAATACTAATTTTTTAATTGCCTCAGGCAGCAATAATTCACTGGAAAAAAACAGTAAACTAGCCCCGAGAAGGATAAGCATAAAAAAGGTTAGATGGTGTCGTGCTTTCACAAGTATTTAGACATAGGCATATGATGTATAGATAATATCATGCTAATGATAATTGTGGATAATAAATGTGAATGATAAATTCTACTAAAGCCTGCTTGTTTGGCACTTCTTGCTAGGTATAATAGCAGGTAGTAAAACTTTAATTAAAAGAGAATAATTATGCCCTCAATGGATATTGTATCGGAAACTGATTTAGAAGAAGTACGTAATGCGGTAGATAATGCCAATCGTGAAATTAGTACTCGTTTTGACTTTCGTGGTGTAGAAGCAAGTTTTGAGTGGAAAAAACCCATAGTAACGGTGAAAGCTGAGGGTGATTTTCAGTTGAAACAACTTTGTGACATGTTACGTAGCCAACTAACTAAGCGTAATGTTGATGCTAAAGCGATGACTGTCGGTAGTGCGTCAGCAACAGGTAAAAATTGGAGTCAGCAGGTCACTTTTAAAGAGGGTATTGAGCAAGACGTAGCCAAAACGGTTGTTAAGTTAATTAAAACCGAAAAGCTTAAAGTGCAAGCGGCGATTCAGGGTGAACAAGTACGCGTAACAGGGAAAAAACGTGATGATTTACAAGCGGTAATGCGCTTAGTGCGCGAGTCAGATTTAGAGCAATCTTTTCAGTTTACTAATTTTAAAGACTAGTAAACTGAAAAGTTGCGGCATATAAGCTTCGAGTTAAGAAGATAAACCACAAAGTGTTTGATATTTATAAGTTGAAATAAAACTTGGTAGACGGAAAGCCACCAAAGCCGCCAGTCATGAAGTTATACCAATTGAAATAATGAATACACCACTTAGCGAGAATTAAAAGGCTTAGAGGCAAGGCATTGATTGACGAGAATGGTTATTCCCTTGTCAAAATCAATAACGCCGCATGTAAGCCTTTTAAACTCGCCCTTCGGGAGCTCAGTAGCAAACTGATAACATCACAAAATGAATGAAATATAGAATAACTATGTTTAACTCATTTTGTTTGTTCTAAGCTCGCTACTGTAGCTCTAAGTTGAGCGATTCATTATTTCAATTGGTATTAGACTGGGCTGACTTCAAAGTGCGCTTAGTTGACCTAATCTGTTGATTACTTATTGGGGTAACTGTTCGCTATTTGCATGATCAGTGACCTAATTATCCCAGTTTGCTTTCCATACAGGGGTATTTGGATCAATACGCTGTTCGACTTCATATCCTAGCTTCGACTGACGGAATAAAGCAGTTAACTAATTATCTCTGACTTTAATAATTGAAAAAAATATTAGAAATAGCATTTCCATGACACTTCTTTATTATCACACTACCCTAATCCCTTGACAGTGCCTCAATCGGATTCAGTTTTGCGGCATTGCGGGCTGGAAGATAGCCAAATAAAATGCCAATTAATGTCGAGCAAGCAAAAGCGGCAATGATCGACGCACTTGAATATATCATCTGAAAATCGCTACCTGTATATGTAAAAACCACACCAACAAAGTAAGCTAAACCAATTCCCAATGCACCACCACAGAAGCAAACCAGCACGGCTTCAATCAAAAATTGACGTAAAATATCCATTTGTCTCGCACCTACAGCTATGCGTATGCCTATTTCCTTTGTTCGCTCGGTTACTGAAACCAGCATGATATTCATCACACCAATCCCGCCCACTAACAAGGAAATAAACGCAATGGCAGAAATGAGCAGTGTCATGGTTTCAGATGTTTTTTCTATACTTTTTCGTATTGTATCGGTATTGATAGTGAAGAAATCAACAATGCCGTGACGCATGGTCAGTAAGCTAATAATTCCTTGTTCTGCCACTTCACTTGATACATTTTTATCAACCATTACGGTAATGTCACTGACATAATTTTGCCTAAATATACGCCCAGACACTGTGGTATAAGGTAACCAAACATTCAGTTCATCACTATTATCAGAAATACTTTCAATCGGCTTGGTCACGCCTATAACACGTACTGGTAGCCGGCCTAAAAATATGACACTACCCAGCGCATTACCGTCGGCAAAAAGCTCTTGTTCGGTGTTTGCGTCAATGACCGCAACTTGTTCTAGTGCATCGATACTGTCTTCACCAAAGTATTGCCCTTGTGCCAAGCTATAACCACGTACACGGAAATACTCAGTACCAACGCCTTGAACTGAGCCAGTAACTGTTTCATTAGAATAGCGAATGGCGACATTCGCTCTAACCGAAGGAGTAACGCTATCCACAAACGATAAGGCTTTAAGTGCATTGGCATCCTCTGCAGTGAGTGAACGAACTCGCCCAGAGCGGCGATCTCCCCGACCTGTTCCTGGCTTTATCTCAATGGTATTGGTCCCCATTGAAGCGATATTATCCATAATTGCTTGCTGCGAACCCGCGCCTAGCGCTACCACTGACACTACTGAAGCAATACCTATTATGATGCCAAGCATGGTAAGAAAGGTACGCAGACGGTTATTGGACATACCAATGAGCGCCATTTTCAATGCTTCAAAATAACGTGACCAGTTAATGCTCGTTTTTGCTTTTTGCTTTTTATCCTCAGAAACTTTACGCTCTTCGACAGGGTGAGAAGCGTCTTGCTCAATATTGCTAGGGTTATTGCCATTAGCTTTATCGCTAATGATTTCTCCATCTTTTATCTCAATAACGCGATCAGCAAACTCAGCAATATTAGGATCGTGTGTTACCAAAATAATCGTGTGACCGTCGCCGTGTAACTCCTGAAGCAGTTTCATCATCTCTTCGCCACTGCTGCTATCTAATGCACCGGTCGGCTCATCGGCGAGAATAACATCACCACCATTAACTAAGGCTCTGGCGACACTTACTCGTTGCTGTTGACCGCCACTGAGCTGGTTTGGTTTATGATCTAAACGATCTCCCAAGCCAAGGCGGGTAAGCAGTTTTTTCGCTTTTTCTTGTCGAGAGTACTTGTCCTCATTGGCATACAATGCTGGAACTTCTACATTTCCCAGCGCACTTAAATCACTCAGAAGGTGATAACGCTGGAAGATAAATCCAAAGTATTCACGTCGTAATGCTGCAAGCTCATCTTCACCCATAGTGTACGTGTCTTGTCCATTGATGAAGTAACTGCCTTTATTTGGCTTATCCAGACAGCCAAGAATGTTCATGAGTGTCGACTTTCCTGAGCCAGATGCGCCGATAATAGCGATCATTTCACCACGGTGAATCTGTAGGTTAATATTTTTTAAAACGGTGAGTTCATCATCGCCAGCAGCAAAACTGCGACTTACATCAACAAGTTTTATCAGTGCTTCAGTCATAACTTATAAACCCCTTCTTGAACCAGAGCCACCTTGTCCGCGTATACTACCCCCTGCTAGGCCACCCATTGAACTACCTATAGCACTAGAGGAAACCGTTTCGTCTCGACCTGAAGATTGACCAATAACTATTTCATCACCTTCGTTAAGCCCTGATAATATCTGTGCGTATATTTTATTATTGATACCAACGTCCACATCTCGATATTCAGCTTGGTCGCCATTTTTCACTAGCACCTGATAGGAAGGATTTAAGCCTGACTTTTTAAGTAATACCTGTGATGGCACAAGTAAGGCATCTTCTGCATTTTCCAGAATAATAGATACCTGTGTTGTCATACCGAAGCGCAACAACTTATCTGGGTTTTCAACATCAAACAACGCATTGTAGTAAATCGCTTCATCGTCACCAATTTTCAACGTGCTATCGTCACCGCTAAGCAATGTTGGGCCTGGCTCAATGGCGCGTAAAACACCAGGGTATTTCTTATCTGTTGCGCCCAAAATAGTGAAATAAACTTTCTGACCCGCACTCACGTTAATAATATCGGCTTCAGAAACCTGTGCCTTAATGGTCATTACATCAAGTTGTGCTAGCTCAATAATGCTCGGCGTACCCTGATTGTTATTGACCGTTTGCCCTTCTTCAACCGATACGTAAATTACTGTACCGTCGATAGGCGACTCAATAAGGGTATAACCCAGATCGACTTTAGCGTTATCGACACTGATGATAGATTTCTCTTTTTCGGCGCTTAGCTGATCTAGCTCTGCTCGATAAACTGCCAGTATAGATTCAGCCGTGTCATAGTCTGATTGCGAACTAGCGTTATTCAGCAGCATCTTGTTAATACGCGCAAATTCAGACATTGCGACTTTAATTTGAGCTTGTTTTGCTCGAAGCTGAGCATTGATACTCTTGAGTAAAGCTTCGGCTTCTTTCAAAGCGTTTTGTTGGGTCAAATTATTGATTTGAGCAATCAAATCACCTTGCTTTATTTCATCGCCCAACTGAACGTCAATTTTTTCTATTAACCCCGAAACCTGAGCACCAACACTGACCAACTTAGACGGATATAACACACCGTTTGTTAGTACCACGCTTTCAATATTGCCTCGTGTAACAACATCGGTGATAAATACCGTTTGAACCTGCTGTGCCATGCTGTATTTGTAGCCAACGCCTGCGGTGATAACGACGATGAAAAGGAATAATAGCAAGGTGTTTTTAATATTCATGACCAATCTCTTTAGCAATTAAGGTAACCATTTATGAGTTACCCTAAGTCTAACGATTAGCCATTGGCTATGGATGACAATGTTGTCATTTTACTTGTCATTTCGCTATCGGCAACAACAATCGCAGAGTAAATACATATTTATCGCTCGCTTCAATAATGAGGTCGCCGCCATGTGCACGGGCAATTTCTCGAGCTAAACTTAAACCAAGGCCACTGCCCGATAGTCCTTGGGTGTGCTCAGGCTCTCCTCGATAAAAGCGTTCGAATAATTGGCCTCTAACATCGTCCGACATTAGCAGACAAAAATTACTGATAAGCACTTCTACTTGAAGGTCGTTTCGCTTGGCTTGAATAGTGACACCTTTCTCATGAAGGCTATAACGTATCACGTTTACCAGCAGATTATTTAGCAGTTGCCTTAGTAATACAAAATCACCTTGGATTATTAACGCTTGTTCAATAGCGCAATGAAGTACTAGGTCATCCGACAACAACTCCATATCGGCAGTCAACTCATCTAATAAATCAGTTACATTTATCGCTTCAAGGTGCAGTGCCATCGAGCCAGCATCGGCCTGAGACAGCAGTAGCAATTTTCGTGTAATAGCCGACAGATGTCCCACTTCATCAAGAATGGCATTGAGATCTAATTGCTCTGCATCTTCATTGATAACCGCTTGTTCAAGCTTACCTCTTAACACCGTTAGTGGTGTTTTAAGCTCATGAGCAGCATCAGCCGTAAAGCGAGAGATTTGCTGAAAACTATCCTCAAGTCGATCTAACATGGTATTGTATGCATCGATTAATATTTTAAATTCTTCGTCTGCTTTATGCTCGGGCAAGCGATGGCTAAGGTCTTTTTTTGTCACCATATTCATTGACTTTTGTAAGCGGTTTATTGGTCGTATGGTATTGGTCGTAATAAACCATGCACCAAGAATACTGAGCAGTAAAGAGAAAGGAATAACAATGATAAGTGCCTCTCGTAAGGTACTTTTTAACTGGCTAGTTGTCGCGGAAACGTCAACAGCAATAAAGCTTTTTGCTTGGGGTGTTTGAAAAAAACTTGCTCGCCATTGGTTTTTATTATGCTCAAAAAAAACAAGCTGACAAAGAACCATCGCCCCATTTTTATCGGTTGACGTTAATTGTTCTCCACTCTTCCGGTTTAACTTAGTTATTACTGCTTGAACGTCTACATCTTCCGACTTCGTCAATACGCCAGATTCATTCGATTCAACGAATATCATCAGCTGACTAGAAGAACTAATGCGCAGTTTCTCCATTAAATCATTAATAAGCCAGTTATCAGAATTAGCTGCGTTACTTGCCATGGGAAAGGTGCTCAACGGATTATTTTCACGACGTTCTTTACGTAAACTAATGGCCATTATGCGCTTTTCTTCCATACAAAGGCGAGCATCAAGTTGCTCAAGTTCCACTTTCATAATACGTGACCAACTCAAGCTAATAATAACCGCGAGTACAGCGCTTACTGTTAAGATAGAAATGGAAAAAATACGAGTACGAAACTTCATTTTATCACCTTAGCGTGGACTTAAACGATAACCTGTACCACGAACCGACTCAATGACTCCAACCATTTTACCTGCGCTTTCCAGAGAAGTGAGTTTACGGCGAATACGTTTAATGCACACATCTACCACATTGGTGCAGGGGTCAAAATCGTAGCCCCATACATGCTCTAATAACTGTCCGCGTGTTAATACTTTATTTGGCGAGCGCATTAAACATTCCAGCAGGCTAAATTCACGACTAGTGAGTTCGACAGATTGCCCCTGACAATTGATACTGCGGTTAATGCAGTCGAGCTGCAACGAGCCAACTTCAACCACATGTTGTTGTGTACCACCCTGACGCCTTAGTAGTGCCTGAATACGGGCATTGAGTTCTTCTACATAGAAAGGTTTTGCTAAGTAATCGTCAGCACCCATTTCTAAGCCTTGAACACGATCGCCAAGTTCATTACGGGCAGTAAGAAGAATAACAGGGGTATCGATACCCATTTGACGAAGAGAGCGAAGAATATCTAATCCATCACGCCCCGGAAGCATGATATCGAGAATGATAATATCGAAAGTATTTTTACTCGCAACCTCATAGCCCTGATTACCATCGGCACAATGGGTAACGGTGAAATTTTTTGTCTGCATACCTTCACAGATAAAGTCTGCAATTTTTTGTTCATCTTCAACTAGCAATATCTTCATTGAGTTTTACCCTTAAGCCACTGATGAAAGTATCTCACCTGATGCCTCGCTATCGCAACAAGTATGACAACATTGTCATTTTAAAGTTAGTAATCAAAGTGTATGGCTAGTAATTTTACTTCTTCTTTGTAGTAACTACTGCCTTTCCAAGTCTTCAAATAAAATAGTCTTTTAAACTATGAAATAACCTCAAATTTGAATGCAGATAATGACTATATGGTCAAATTGGTTATTAAATCTATCTCCTCATGTGCTTTAAAGCTCCATAGAAGAATTAAAGTTATGACCGCTGCATGACTATAATGAGCTTGCAGGAGTCATAGCATTACCAAAGCCGCCAGTCACGAAGTTGTATTGGGATGACTTTAAAGTGCGCATAGAAGACATTAGTCAGTGCTTGTATAGCAATACTTTTTCTAATGTTTATAGTTATACTAATGAGCTGTTATAATCAAATGAAGGAATGAGCCGTTGATGCTTTACCAATTAAGAATTCATGCAATAGGAAAATATCCTGAAATAGAAATTGATGAGAAAAAATACTATTCGATATATGAAGCAAGAAACATCTTATCAGCAGCCATGGCCGTTGAAGAAAAGTATGAGTTATTAATTAATAATTATGTAGAGCTTGAAAAAGAAGTCCTAAGTGCTGCAACCGATAATATGATTTATCGAGATAAAGATTACTCAGGCTTTTTCGACATTAGATTATTGTTTAACCAAAGATTAGTTAATCTTTTAACTTCATGCCGACTATATCTTGATCAAATTCAACAACACATAAAAACTTGCCTACCAAATGACCTAAAAAAATCTAACCAAGTAAAAGAATTATTTTCAGTACAATATGATTCTCATTTTGAGTATCAATTCATGGAAGCTCTTAGGAATTATGTTCAGCATCGAGGATTAGCGGTGCATTCAACAGCGCATTCTAGTCGATGGACTTCAACTAAAGATGACGGACTTATGGAGTTTGGAATTAAGTTGTTTACACACAAGTCAGAGGTGGAACATGATAAAGCATTTAAAAAATCGGTGTCTAAAGTTATGGATGAAAAAATAGAATTAATAACTACATCTAGAAGATATATCGAATGTTTAAACCATTGCCATATCCAAATCCGTGAACTTATATCACACGAGGTAAAGGCTGCTAGGGAAGTAATTGAAAATATAATTCGAGAGTATGGAAAAATAAACAATGGTGAAACGGACTGCTTAACAGCTCTTAAATTCGAAGAATCTTCTCCTTGCAACATATTATTAGATGAAATACCTATTTTATTGGAATGGGATAATGTACGAGAAGGCTTAGTTAAAAAGAACCAAAAACTAACTAATTTATACCGACGATATGTTAGTGGGAATAGCTTGTGAACGGGACAAAATCTAATCCGAATCTATATATCAACGATAATGCTTAATGTCGTGTTTGTGGCAAAAGTTAGCGTGCTGAGATGGACTCCCACAGACAGCAGTGTTTCTAGCTGCCTGTCAAATTTAGCCCGATCTAATATACTTTAATGGCTTGAACCACAACCACCGCCGCCGCAGCAGCCTGTTTTTTCTTCACTTGGCTCGTGGTCATGCTCATCGTCATCGCCATGACCACCACAGCAAGATTCGCCTTCACTATGAATATGGCCATGTTCAAGCTCTTCTTGTGTTGCTTCACGCACTTCTAAAATCTCTACATCAAAGCGTAAATCAAGACCTGCTAGTGGGTGGTTTCCGTCAACGGTTACTTCATCGTCAGCCACGTCAATCACAATAACTGTTTGCTCGCCATCATCTGTAGTAGCGCGCAGTTGAGTGCCAACAGTTAATTCTTCAACGCCTTGTAGTAATTCTTTTTGCACAGTTTGTACATATTCGTCATGACGATCACCGTATGCTTGCTCAGCACTTACCGATACTTCAAACTTATCACCGACTTGATGGTCTACTAACGCCTCTTCAAGACCGGGGATTAAATACCCTGAACCTTGAATGATCGCCATTGGTTTATGATCATAAGAGCTATCTATTAATGTGCCTTCGCTGTCTGATACTGCGTAATGCATTACTACCACTGAGCTGTTCGTAATTTTCATTTGTTTGTCCATCTGTAAAATTAAGTTTGAATTAAGTTTTTAAATTAAGCTTGAAATTAACGTTTCGTAAATTAACGCTTCTAAATTATTTGTCTGGTAAAGCATAAGGTAATGTTTCGATTAGCACGGTAGACTCGGGCTGTGATTTTATTCTTAATTGGGTTGTGCTATCTACGTCACTGCCCAGCACTGCTTGAAAGTAACAAGCACCATCATCAGCTTGGTAAGTACATAATATGTCACCCGCTTTACGCCAGTTTTCACCTAATTGTTTTTCTAGAATATCATCACGTTGTATCGGCTGTTTTAACGTTGTTGTTAATGAAAATAGCGCCTTTTTATTTTTACCTAAATATTGCATACGCGCGACGGTTTCTTGGCCTAAGTAACAACCTTTAGTAAAACTGATGCCATGAATAGCTTGTAGATTAAGCATTTGCGGAACATATGCACCGCTAGTTTCATTGGAAAGCTGTACAAAACCTTCGCTGATTTCAAGTAAATCCCATACTGCGTTATTGAAAACAGGTAAATTCATATCAAGTAAAACACTCTCAAGCATTTCAGTTGTATCAATTAATAAATAACGTGTTTGTTTACCTGCTATATAAACTAGGGTGGTTGAACCTGATTGCACCACAGGGTTAAGGCTATCGGGCGTACGAGAAAATCTACTTTGTAAGAGTTTTGCTGCCTCTTCACCTACGAGTGCGAAAAACTGTAACTCATCTGTTTGTGAAATATCAACTTTGGCAAACACACCAAATTTTTTTAGCGCTGTTATGGAAGACTCAATACTCGCTTTAGGCTGAACCAGTAAGTGGGCTGCGTTTCGATTTAACAAGCGAAAGACACTAAAGACCTTCCCTTTTGCATTACAGTGAGCACCAACCAGTAAACTGTGTTCTGTGCTCGTTGTCACATCACAGGTAACTTGTCCCTGTAGATATTTGCTTTGTTCTTCACCACCTAATGAAATAGCACTATAATGGGATAATGAAACTAAGTAAGTGTTGGGTAATTGTTTGAGGGCAGGTAAGTTTGCTTCAAAATTTATTGACATAAGGGAGTGCTACACAGTGGTTAGTATCATGAGTATAAAAGATAAATGAGGATTAATTAGCTTTAATTCAAGTAATAAATCAAGTTTAAATAAAAAAACGTACATTTAGTTGGCGAGAAAACAGCTGTTGTTGTTACAATGAACTTAAGCCAAAAGGCTACTTTTATTTTTTAGGTGTATTTTAGGTAAATCAATATGTCAACAGCCGTAAACTCTCAAGAAGACAGCTCTCAACCTGTAGTCAACAAAGCTAGACTAAAATGGGCATGTCGTCGTGGTATGCTAGAATTAGACATACTTTTTATTCCTTTTGTTGATGAAGCATATGATGATTTAACAGCACAAGAACAACAAATTTTTGAGCGTTTACTTACTGAGCAAGATCCTGATTTATTTGCTTGGTTTATGGGACATAAAACCTGTGAAGACAGCGAACTTAACACCATGGTGCAACTTATTCTCAACCGCGTCAAAGTATAATATAGGCGTTAAAAAGTCTCGTTATAAGGTTTTACTTTACACGGGAAGTGCGGTTGCTTTTATATTATTGTCACTAACATTTTTTACTTATGCTTATCACCTTGCATTAGCCATTGCGGTGATTGGCTTGGTTATATTAGGTTTATTACTGCCTAATAAAAGCGCCCAGGCTGTTATTTGTTCAAACGCTAATGTTTCAAATATTGCTGTTTCAAGCTTTGAGCTAAACAGCCAAGGGATTTGCTCTTTTGATGGTAATAATTATTATCAGCTGCAAGCAAGTAGTCGGTTTAGTTTTTTAGGGTGTTGGTTGGTGTTACAACAATTAACAGCACAACCATTGACAGCACAGCCAATAACAACGGTTAACTCAATGTTTAATGCCAAAAGTAGTATTAACAAAAGTAATAATACCAAAACTCGGGTTTTTATTTACCGTGATAGCTTAAGTAATCAAGATTTCTCTCGCCTATCAACGGTTATTTCTCAATTAAATCATCAATGTTAGGCGCTAAACTTTTATTAGATCTGCCTTTAGGGACAAGTATTGTTGGTTTGGCTTCAGCTAATGTATTTGGATAATCTAAGGTGTAATGCAAACCTCTGCTCTCTTTTCTTTCAAGAGCACAGCGAATAATTAACTCAGCCACTTGCACTAAATTTCTTAACTCAAGTAAATTATTACTTACTTTGAAGTTTTGGTAATAATCTTGTATTTCTTGCTGTAATAATTCAACGCGGTGTAATGCTCGCTCAAGCCTTTTCGTTGTTCTGACAATACCTACATAATCCCACATAAATAGGCGTAATTCGTGCCAGTTATGTTGAATAACTACTTCTTCATCAGAGTCTGTTACTCGGCTTTCATCCCAAAGTGGCAGGTTTTTAAAACAATTATTATGTTCTAATGATTCGCTAATCTCTAGTGCAGCAGCACGTGCATAAACTAAACATTCAAGTAATGAATTACTCGCTAAACGGTTTGCACCATGCAACCCTGTGTACGACATTTCGCCAATGGCATAAAGTTGATATATATCGGTTCTGCCATGCTGATCTATCATAACGCCACCGCAAGTATAATGTGCAGCAGGTACAATGGGCATGGGTTGTTTGGTTATATCAATACCTAAAGCTTTAGTACGCTGATAAATAGTTGGAAAATGCTGTTTGATAAAGTCGCTAGATTTATGGCTTATATCAAGATACATGCAGTCAACACCTAAACGCTTCATTTCAAAATCTATTGCCCGAGCAACTACGTCGCGCGGCGCTAATTCAGCACGCTTATCAAAGGCAGGCATAAACCGGCTGCCATCAGGTCGCCTTAATTTTGCACCTTCACCACGTAGGGCTTCAGTTAATAAGAAAGTACCAGCATCAGGGTGAAATAAGCAGGTAGGATGAAATTGGTTAAATTCCATGTTTGCTACGCGACAGCCCGCCCGCCAAGCCATAGCAATGCCATCGCCACTGGCAATATCAGGATTAGACGTGTACTGATAAACTTTACTCGCGCCACCGGTGGCTAAAATAGTTTTTTGTGCATAAATACTTTCAACCTTTTCAGTATTTCTATTCCATATGTAAGCGCCAATACATTGTTTTTCACTATTACCTTCACTATTATCTTTACCATTTTTTTTGGTGTTTTTAGTGTTCTTTTCGCAAATAAGATCAATGGCATTGTAGCGTTCAAATACACGAATACGCGAATGTTGCTTAACGCGTTGGGCTAACGTTGTTTGAATGACTTTACCGGTAGCATCTGCAGCATGAAGAATACGACGATGACTATGACCTCCTTCGCGGGTTAAGTGGTATTTTTGCTCACCTTGCTGGTTTTCTTCTTTATCAAAAGCAACACCTTGATCAATTAACCAATTAAGGCAGGCTTTTGCATTTTCTGCCGTGTATTGAACTGCACTTTCATCACACAAGCCTGCGCCGGCAATAATGGTGTCTGAGACATGGGATTGTATACTATCATTTTCATCAAAAACTGCGGCTATGCCACCTTGAGCATAATAAGTTGACCCTTCATTTAACGGCCCTTTACTTAAAATAACAACATCAGCATTCTTTGCTAAATGTAAAGCAAGTGTTAAACCAGCGGCGCCGCTGCCAATAATTAAAACGTCACAATTGTTTTGTTGATTCATATATACGAATACTAAGTAAAATCAGTTATTATGTATGATATTAACGTTTATTAACGCTTGATAATAGAGTTAACAAGCATGAATAAGACTAAAATATAAAAAAAGTAAAATTAAAAAGAACTTTTTTTAAAATGAGTAGTCTTAATTAGTGCGTTTGTTATGAGCCCAAATGTGTAAAGTGATTTTTTACCCTGAAATTTTACGGGGTATACTTAGGAGAAATGGCTCAAATGAGCGAACAGAACGTCGACCAAGTTTTGGTTGAGCGGGTGCAACAAGGTGATAAAAATGCCTTCAACCTGTTAGTAACAAAATATCAACATAAAGTGGCTAATTTAGTGTCACGTTATGTAAGTAATCACAGTGATGTGCCTGATATAGTACAGGAAGCTTTTATTAAAGCTTATCGTGCCTTACCCAATTTCAGAGGGGAAAGTGCATTTTATACGTGGCTATATCGTATCGCTGTCAACTGTGCAAAAAACCATAGTGTTGCCTTAGGGCGTAAACCACCAAGCAATGATGTTGAAGTGGCAGATGCAGAATTTTATGATGGTGGCGGTGCATTAAGAGAAAATGCTTCACCGGAAAAAGTGTTGTTAACCCAAGAAATTAAAAAAGTTATTTTTGATACGATAACGCAATTACCTGATGATTTGAGAATTGCGATAAACTTTCGAGAAATTGAAGGGCTAAGTTACGAAGAAATAGCGATTATTATGGAATGTCCTGTTGGCACAGTACGTTCACGAATTTTTAGAGCTCGTGATGTGATAGATAAAAAGATTAAGCCGTTATTAACAAGTTAATGTTAAGTTAGAGTCAACTTAACATTAAGTTATATTAATTTAATGTTAACTTAATGTTGGTAATGGCAAATAGTTAAACGAAAGTTTACCCATTTTTAGTGCCAGTTTTGGTGCGAATTAAAAGGTTAAAGTATGAGTGAAAGTAAGTTTGAGGCAATATCGTCGATAGTTGATAATTATCGTGTTCCTGACCAAAAGTCAGAGCAAACTATTGATGACATACTCAAGGATGAACACTTAGCAAATACATGGCAGAACTATCATTTAATTGGTGATGTGATGCGTAATGAGATACCACAAACGTTACAATTAGATTTATCTGCACAAATTTCAGTAGCCATTGCTGATGAACCAACGGTGCTTGCGCCGAGTGCTTCTAAGAGTAAAAATTCTAGTAGTTTTAAAGCTAAAGTAATTCAACTTATACGGCCTGTTGGTCAATTAGCTATTGCAGCCTCTGCTGCAGGGTTGATGATTATTGGCGTACAACAAAATACTGCCAATACCGATGAAATTATTACTCCTAGTCAAATAGTACAAACTAGGCCTCTAGGTGGTTTTGCAAATCCAGTAAGTTTTAATTATCAGCAAAACAGTAAGTCTCAACAACAAGCGGCACTTGAACAAAGAATTGAACAACAAAGACGTTTTCAAGCGTTATTATTAGATCACCAGCAACAAATTAAACTGAGTGCTGTGAATAAAAACGACAATAAAAATTCAACTATTGAAATGAAAGCAACGTTAGAAAAATCTAACTAATAAGCCAACGCTTTTATTCCACCTATATAAAAAGTGAATAACTTGAGTATAATGAGTTATTCACTTTTTTAATGCCTAGAATTACGAGAAAATATGAAATCAATAGCATCATTCGCTTTTGCTTGTACTTTTGTTTGTATTACGAGTTTGTTTATTAGCTTTTCAGCGGTATCTGCTGATGCAGAGCAAGCAAAATCACTCTTAGAGCACCTTTCTAAATCGTTACGTCAGGTAAATTTTAATACGTCGTTTGTTGTCGTTAAAAATAACCAAGCAGAGCCTTACCATTGGCTTCATGGCATTGTAGAAAATCCAGAAAATGAAAGTGAGGGGAATAAGAACAACATTGAGCTTGAAATATTAGCGTTACTTAATGGGCCTCGTCGCGATATTTTGCGCATTAATAATACTGTTAGTTATATTGAGCCAGAATATGCACCTTATTCAATTAGCTCTGAACAAATTAGTGGCCCAATACCTTCGGTGTTTGGTCGAGATATCAGTGTATTAGAAAATAATTATCATTTTGTTTCTGTAGGGAAAAATAGAGTGTTAGGTAGGGCAGCACAGCTGATTCGTATTGTGCCAAAAGATTCACACCGCTTCGGATACTGGCTTTGGTTAGATCAAGAAAGTGGCTTACTATTAAAGTTAGCAGTAATTACGCGCCAAGGTAACTTACTTGAGCAAATTCAATTTACTCACTTAGAAATTAGCGACACTATATCTGAAACTTTACTGCAGCTACAAACAACAGAGTTACCCAAAATTATTGATATTACTGCGCAGCAAAAAAGTACGGATTTAGCGTGGCAAGTTAATTGGTTACCTAATGGTTTTGAGCCGATAAAATCAGACAGACACCGTATAGATATAAGTAAGCAAACCGTTGAGTTTATGCTTTTTAATGATGGTTTAGTTGATATTTCTGTTTATGTTAACCCAAGCAAAGAGAAACAAAGAGCAATAGAGTTTGCCAATGATGGCGCAACGCTAGTGTTGAGTCAGGTTATAAATAATATTGAAGTAAGCGTGGTGGGGAAAATCCCATTAGAAACGGCTAAAAAAATTGTTAGTTCAGTGACCTTTAATCGCAAGCTTGTTACACCCTAATGGAAGAGTTAGCGACCGTTACCGCCATTAATAATGGAAATATTACCGTGGTTAGTCAAATAAAGTCTACCTGCAATAGCTGTTCACAGGTTAATACTTGTGCTAATGGGCAAGTAGCTAAAGCTATTCCCCATAAAAAACTTTCATTTACACTAAATAAACCAAATTCGTTAGAGCACCAAGCTATTAATGTTGGTGATTGTGTTGTATTAACACTGCCCGAAGTTGATGTGTTGCACAGCGCTTGGCAAGTTTATTTATTACCTATTTTTGGGCTTTTTTCTTTTTCTGCTTTTGGCCAATGGTTACTACAAGAAAAAATATTAGCGCATGAACTGATGGCATTAGTTATAGGTGTTATCGGGGGCTATTTAGGATACCGTTTAGCCAAACACCTGCAAAGTAACCCAAATAGACAAAACAGATTACAGCCTGAAATTTTGAGGGTTTTACCTAAACCTCTTGATGTAGATAATATAGGCGATAGTTAATAGACGTTTTGAAAATTCTGAACAAAAGATAGCCCCAGCGCGCTAAATTCGTTAAAATCACGCCACTTTTGAATTAATAACTTTTATCTGAACAGCCATTTATGAAAAACATACGTAACTTCTCAATTATTGCTCATATCGATCACGGTAAATCTACGCTTTCAGATCGTCTAATTCAACATTGTGGAGGTTTGCAGGAACGTGAAATGGAAGAGCAAGTGCTTGATTCAATGGATATTGAACGTGAACGTGGTATCACCATTAAAGCACAAAGTGTTACCTTAGATTATAAAGCTAAGAATGGTGAAACGTATCAGCTGAATTTTATCGACACACCGGGTCATGTTGACTTTTCATATGAAGTATCTCGTTCTTTGGCGTCGTGTGAAGGGGCTTTGCTTGTTGTTGATGCAGGGCAGGGGGTAGAAGCACAAACGGTAGCTAACTGTTATACCGCTATTGAAATGGATTTAGAAGTGATACCTATTTTAAATAAAATAGATTTACCACAAGCTGACCCTGAACGCGTAAGTGAAGAAATTGAAAATATTATCGGTATTGATGCCACTGACGCTGTTACTTGTTCAGCCAAAACTGGTGTTGGTATTGAAGATGTTTTAGAAACCATTGTTAAAAATATTCCCGCTCCTAAAGGAAGTTATGATGCACCGCTGCAAGCCTTGATTGTTGATTCATGGTTTGATAATTATCAGGGTGTTGTTTCTTTAGTTAGACTGATTAATGGGGAAATTAGAAAAGGCGATAAAATGTTGGTGATGTCCACAGGACAAGTTCACCAAGTTGATAAAGTTGGGATATTCACGCCGAAGCAAGTTGAAACAAATATTTTGCGCGCCGGTGAGGTTGGTTTTATCATCGCGGGTATTAAAGAAATTCATGGTGCGCCTGTAGGTGATACGGTCACTATCAGTAAAAAAGAAACTGATGCGCCTTTGCCAGGGTTTAAGAAAGCACAACCACAAGTTTACGCGGGTATTTTCCCAATAAGCTCAGATGATTATGAAAACTTTCGAGATGCGCTCAACAAATTAAGCCTTAACGATGCCTCATTATTTTTTGAACCAGAAAACTCGTCTGCTTTAGGCTTTGGTTTCCGTATTGGTTTTCTTGGTATGTTGCACATGGAAATTGTTCAAGAGCGCTTAGCTCGTGAATATGACCTTGACTTAATTACTACTGCGCCAACCGTAAATTATGAAATTGCCTGTACCAATGGTGACATTTTATCCATTGATAATCCTGCTGATTTACCTGCGGTTAATAATATTGATGAAATTCGTGAACCCATTGTTCAAGCCAATATTTTAGTACCGCAAGAATTTTTAGGTAACGTGATTAAACTGTGTATCGAAAAGCGAGGTGTACAAAAAGATATTATTTATCATGGTAACCAAGTAGCCGTAACGTATGAATTGCCCATGGCAGAAGTGGTGATGGACTTTTTTGATAAATTAAAATCTACCAGCCGTGGTTATGCGTCGCTTGATTATCATTTTATTCGTTTTGAAGCGGCAGACATGGTTCGCGTAGATGTAATGATTAATGGCGATAGAGTTGATGCGTTAGCCATGATAACCCATAGAGCAAACTCGGCGCCTCGTGGCCGTATGTTAGTAGATAAACTAAAAGAACTTATTCATCGCCAAATGTTTGATATTGCAATTCAAGCTGCTATTGGTAATAACGTCATTGCGCGTACTACGGTAAAACAATTACGTAAAAACGTAACGGCAAAATGTTACGGTGGTGATATCAGCCGTAAGAAAAAGCTGTTACAAAAACAAAAAGATGGCAAAAAACGCATGAAACAAGTGGGTAACGTTGAAGTGCCTCAAGAAGCGTTTTTAGCTGTACTTAAATTAGATAATTAATCAAAAAAGAAAATTACCAGTAATGAGTATTGATAATTAAATGATCTTTATTTGTTGCTTGTAGCATAATCATTAACAATAGGAACCTTATGGCCGTTTATTTTTCCATTATCTTAGTTGCGATCACTGTCATCACAGGCATTGTATGGTTCGCAGATAAGTTTTATTTAGCGTCACAGCGCAAATTGAAAGCGAATACTGCTCAAGCTGAAGCGAAAGCACAGAGTGCAGTGGAACTACCAGCAGAAACTATGGCAACGCTAATGGAGCCGTCACCTTGGGTTGATACTTCGGTGCAAATTTTTCCTGTTATCGCCTTTGTGTTGATATTGCGATCTTTTCTCTATGAGCCTTTTCAAATTCCCTCTGGCTCTATGATGCCAACGTTACTTGATGGTGACTTCATTTTAGTTAATAAGTTTAACTATGGATTAAGAGATCCTGTTGCGCGTAATAAGTTTTTTGACGTTGGTTCACCAAAGCGAGGTGATGCAGTCGTTTTTAAATACCCACGTGATCCCCGTGTTGATTACATCAAACGTGTTATTGGTTTACCTGGTGATCGTATAATTTATCGAAATAAGTCTTTGTACATTAAACAAGCGTGTAAAGAGTCTGATGCTAAGTGTCCAGATTTTGTACAAATTATAAATACTTTTACGAATAAATATCAAGGGCCTGATGCACAAGAAGGTATGAATCAATTTGAAGCGGTGATGTTTGATAAAACGCATAATATTTTAAATAATCAAAATGCCATGTCAAGAATAGGACATTATTTTTCACAAGCGGGTACTGCTCAAGATGAGTTTTTAGTCCCAGCAGGTCACTACTTCGTTATGGGCGATAACCGCGATAATTCTTTAGATGGCCGTTTTTGGGGGTTTGTACCTGAAGAAAATTTAGTTGGTCAAGCGGTGGCTATTTGGATGAGTTTTGATTTTGATCGCACAGACGAAAGCTTTTTGCCTCACTGGGTACCAACGAACGTGCGTTTTGAACGTATTGGCGCAATAAACTAATGACGAATAAAAACCAAGTTAATGCGATAACTATTAAGCATTTATCAAAAAAAATTGGTTATCGCTTTACTCAACCTGAGTTACTTATTCAAGCGCTAACGCATCGTAGTGCTAAAGGTCAGCATAACGAACGGTTAGAATTTTTAGGCGATTCTATTTTAGGTTTTGTTATTGCAGAAGCTTTATTTGAAAAATTCCCTAAGCATGACGAAGGCGATTTAACGCGTATGCGTTCTAGTTTAGTCAAAGGGGTCACTTTGGCTGAAATAGGTCGCGATTTTAATTTAGGTGAACATCTTATTTTAGGGCCAGGCGAACTTAAAAGTGGCGGGCATAGACGAGAGTCTATTTTAGAGGATGCAATAGAGGCTATTATTGGCGCTGTTTATTTAGATTCTACTATATCTCAGTGTAAGCAATTAATTTTAACGTGGTTTGCCCAAAGGCTAAGTTCGATAAAGCCAGGGAATGAGCAGAAAGATCCGAAAACACGTTTACAAGAATATTTACAAGGCCGAAAAATTCCTTTACCAGTTTATGATGTTATTGATACGAGTGGTCAGTCTCATAATCAACACTTTACGGTAAGTTGTGTCACTGAAGTTGTTAATACTGAGGTTATTGCTAAAGGTACAAGCAGGCGAAAAGCAGAGCAGGCTGCAGCACAGCAGGTTTTAGTAGCGCTAGAGCAGGCTAGTTTTAAGCAGAAAAAAACCAAGGTAAAATAGTCAATGAATCATGAACCTACCCGTGCAGGGTTAATTGCCATTGTTGGCCGACCAAACGTAGGTAAATCAACTTTACTTAATGCTTTGCTTGGTCAAAAAATAAGCATTACTTCTCGTAAACCACAAACAACACGCCACCGTATTTTAGGTATTCTTACCCAAGAGAATAGACAAGCTGTTTTGGTGGATACTCCTGGTTTACACTCAGATGAAAAACGAGCAATAAACCGCTTGATGAATCGTGCTGCGACGAGTTCAATTGCTGAGGTTGAGCTTATTGTGTTTTTAGTGGAAGGAACACATTGGACAGCAGACGATGAGTTAGTGCTCAATAAAATCAAAAAAAGTGGTTCTCCTTGTATTTTAGTGGTTAACAAAATAGATAATATTGTAGATAAAGATGCGCTATTGCCACATTTACAAAAACTTGGAGCAATGCATAGCTTTACTGATATTGTGCCTATTTCTGCTAGTAAAGGTCACGGTGTTGATACGATAAGAAAGCTTTGTTTAAAAAGTTTACCCCTATGTGATTTTTGGTTTCCAGAAGATCATATTACTGACAGATCAAGCCGCTTTATGGCATCAGAAATTATCCGTGAAAAACTTATTCGTTTTACGGGTGACGAACTACCTTATTCAATCACAGTAGAAATTGAACAGTTTAAAATGGATGATAAAGGCATCATTCATATCAACGCTTTAATACTCGTTGAGCGTGATAGTCAAAAACGCATGGTTATTGGTAATAAGGGCGAACGCCTGAAAACAATTGGTCAAGAAGCAAGACGCGATATGGAAAATTTGTTTGAGAGTAAAGTCTTTTTAGAAACCTGGGTGAAAGTTAAATCGGGTTGGGCTGATGATGAACGTGCTTTAAGAAGCCTAGGCTATGGTGATGACTACTCAGGTTAATCTCTAGGCTTATGTTCAGGTTCAGGTTCAGGTTTATGTTCAGAGTTTAATAGTGGCAAGTGACCCGTTGCAAATAGAAATAGCATACAAATAATGTCGAATAAGCAAATAGAACAACATGCCTTTGTGCTTCATTCTCGCCCTTTCAAAGAGAATCAACAGCTTATTGAGTTGTTAACTAAAGATGAAGGGAAAATTTCAGCACTTGTGTATGTTGGTCAGTCCAAACGTTCTATTAAAAAGGGCATGATTCAGCCTTTTTTACCTATAAAATTGACGTATAAAAGTAAAGATACCGCTTTAAAAATGATCAGCGATATTGAGGCAATTGGTAACTCCTATCCTTTAATCAAAAACAGTCTCTATAGTGGTTTTTATTTAAACGAACTTTTGGTACGATTATTAAATAATGAAATTGTGTGCGACGCTTTATTTAAGCAATATCAGTTAACGCTCGCCTCCTTATCTGAAAATCTACCCATTGCTCCCCAACTAAGGCAGTTTGAATTATGCTTATTGGACGAGTTGGGTTTATCGTTTGATTTTAGTCCTGTGCTTAACAACGTCAGTGATAATATTGCTGGCTTTTATTTTATAGCAGAGGAGGGTTTTGTGCCTGCATATAACTATTCAATAAAGAGTATTAATACACCTTGGTTTAATACAGAACATCTGCAAACTATTGCGCACCATATTCACCATGGTAAAGTACTTAATCATAAAGAAGCAGAGCAAACCTTTAAGCTATTAATGCGAAATGTACTTAATCATCTGCTTGATGGGAAACCTTTAAATAGTCGTAAATTATTTGGGAAAAGATAACTATTTAATCGGGTCTAGTGTTAATAAAATAAGAGAGAATAAAATGACTGAATTACTATTAGGTGTGAATGTTGACCATATTGCGACATTACGCCAAGCCAGAGGCACTAATTATCCTGATCCCGTTTATGCTGCGAGTGTTGCTGAACATGCAGGTGCTGATGGCATAACGGTACATTTACGTGAAGATAGACGTCATATACAAGACCGTGATATTCATGTATTAAAGCAAACACTGCATACACGAATGAACTTTGAAATGGCCGTTACCGATGAAATGGTTGCCATTGCTTGCGATGTTAAACCTGCTTTTTGTTGTTTAGTACCAGAAAAAAGAGAAGAGTTAACGACTGAAGGGGGCTTAGATGTTGTTGGCCAGCTAACGAAAGTGTCTGCAGCGGTTGAAAAACTAGCGGCAGTAGGCACACAAGTGAGCTTATTTATTGATGCTGATAAACGTCAAATTGATGCCGCTTTAGCAAGTGGTGCTCCTTACATTGAAATTCATACGGGTCAATATGCCGATGCTATAAACGAATCGGCTCAGCAAGCAGAATTGACCCGTTTAATTGAAGGCATTAAATATGCGCATAGCATAGGTTTAAAAGTCAATGCAGGTCATGGATTAAATTATTTCAATGTAAAACCTATTGCGGCTATTGAAGAAATTATAGAATTAAATATCGGGCATGCAATCATTGCCCGTGCAGTGATTGATGGCCTTGATAAAGCCGTTAGAGATATGAAAGCATTAATGCTAGAAGCAAGAAAATAAAATTATACCATCTTTTAAATTTAAAGGAATTTGTATGCCTATTGTTGGTATTGGCACTGATATTGTAGAAATTAGTCGTATTGCTACTATGCCTGAGGCCACTCGTGATCGCTTAGCAAAGCGTGTATTGACCCCTAATGAATACCAACACTTTTGTGCAATGAATGTAAACTCAGAGCAAAATTCCGTTCGATACCTTGCGAAACGTTGGGCAGGAAAAGAAGCGACGGCTAAAGCATTAGGCACTGGAATTGCAAAGGGTGTTTCTTTTCAACACATAGAAATTAAAACCCTTGAAAGTGGGCAACCGATCCTGAAACTTTCAGATAGGGCTTTAGATGTTGCTCGATCACAAAAAGCGAATTATTGGCATATTTCTCTTGCGGATGAAAAACTTTATGCTACTGCTTTTGTCACGCTTTCATAGGGTTAGTAAAAAGATTTAATTCAAGTTGACATTAAGTTAATATTTATTTTGTTTTGATTGTTTTTTGTACTACAATTAACTATGCAACAGTAAATTGTTATCGTGCATATCGTGCATATCGTGCATATCGTGCATATCGTGCAATAGTATTTGCAGTATTCTGTCCTTTGGTTGTGGTTATTTTATTTTGGCTATTTGTTGTATTAAATAAGTTTAAATAAGGAATTGTCATGCAAGCACAAGAAAACCCCATGCTTGAAAGGCGTCAACGTTCACCTGAACAGTCTGTTTGGTGGAATAAGCTCTCATTGGCGCAGAAGTTTTCAGCGAGTAGTTTAGGCAAGTTTGGTTATGAGTTGTCTTTTGTTCGTAATGAAAAAGGGCATAGCTTAGCTGTGCTTACTTGTAGTTCTGGTGTAGCAGTAATAACGGAAGAAGGCGATATCAATACTTCTCCTAATATCTATATTCGTGATTAACACTTTGTTTTTAATTATTTTAATGGTTTTGAAATTTTCAGGGGTTTTCAGAAATTTTATGAGTCAATTTTGCAAGTATCTTAGGTGCCTGCGCTAATACTAGATCTATTTGTTCAAAAAACTCAAAAAATTCAGGCTCTAAATTATCCAAAGAAACCTCTTTTTTCAATTGAGTTTCTATCTCTTGGCAAACGGTAGTTAAATTAGGCACTCCTGTATAACAACAAGTACCATTTAACTTGTGCATTAAGCGCTTTAACTGGCTACTATCTTGTTTTGTTAGTGCGCTACTAATGTTCTTTTTATTCTCGGGTAAACCATCGATTAAGCCAATTAGCATTTCTTTAGCTAAGTCTTCTTTGCCGCCTGTTTTTTTAAGGGCTAATGGCCAGTCAATGATTTTTGCAACACTGCTAGCTTGAGGTGTAATCAATAAAGGCTCTAATGGCATTGGCAAGTTTTGCTTAGCGCTATCAATAAAATAATCAACATCACAGTATTCATAAATAATATGATTAAGCATCGTTTCATCTATAGGTTTAGTCATATAGGCATTAAAACCTTGCTTTTGCATTTTTTCTTTCTCACCATTTAATGCATGTGCTGTCACTGCAATGATGGGCGTTTTCTCGTTGTAAGAGTCATTTCTAATTGCTTTTAGTGCGCTAATTCCATCCATTACCGGCATTTGGATATCCATGAAAATCAGCGCAAAACTTTCATTTTGGCATAACGCTAAAGCCTTGACACCATTTTCAGCAAGCACTACTTCACTTACTTGCTCAAGCAGTAAAGCATTTATTAGCTTTAAGTTGGCTTCATTATCATCAACAGCGAGTACTTTGATCGGTAATATTTTTCTGTTAGGTGTTGATAAACTCTCTGGTTCAGCTAATAAAGCGCTATAGAGTTTGTTAGCGGTAATAGGTTTACTTAAACAACTTAATGCACCACTTGCGATCAAAGCTTCCTGCAAGCTAGGAGAGTTACTGTTAATCGCTAAGTGTATATTGGCTATTTGAGGTTTAACTTTCGCTATTGTTTTCTTTAAATCACTTAGTGCTGTTGCTGTTTGGTCATGGCCAATTAACACATAATCAAAATTAATATCTTTATGATGCTGCTCTTGTTCAAGTACTTTGTTCAACTGTGTGGTGCTTTCTACTTGAGTAACCTGCATTTGCCAATTCAATAAAGTTTCATAAGTTGCGGCTCTGCTATGAGGGTGAGGCTCATAATACAAAATGGATTTATTTGCTAAACGTAGCTGCTCTAGCTCACCAACAAGCGGTAATGTATTCATGGCACACTCAAAGTCAAACCAAAATTTTGAACCGATATTTTCATTCGAGCTGAAACCTATGTCGCCTTTCATTTCATAAGCGAGTCGTTGGCAAATAATCAAGCCTAAACCTGTTCCACCATGTAAACGGGTAATGCTTTGGTCTGCTTGTGCAAACGCTTTGAAAATAGCTTGCTGTTGTACGCTATTCATACCAATGCCTGTATCAGCAACAGTTATTTTTACTGCTGCTCGTTTTGCATTAATTACTTTAAATGTTACATCAATAATAACAGAGCCATGTTGAGTAAATTTAATGGCATTACTGACTAAGTTACTCATGATTTGCTTGATGCGCATAGCATCACCTAATAATGAATCAGGAATATCATGGTCAATTTTCATTGATAATTCTAACTCTTTTTTATGCGCGCTTGGTGCTAGCAGGATTAGACTTTCTTCTATTGATTCTCTCAGTGAAAAAGGAATGCTTTCTATGACCATTTTTCCTGCATCAAGCTTAGAGAAATCAAGGATATCATTAATAATTGTCAGTAAGTTGTTAGCGGATCTATCTATGGTCTGTAAGTAATCTCGCTGAGAATTACTTAATGGTGTTTTAAGGACTTGTCGAGTGAAGCCAATAACCCCGTTTAACGGGGTTCGTAACTCATGACTCATATTAGCTAAAAATTCAGACTTTATTTTATTAGCGTCTTGCGATTTTTTCTTGGCTATGTTCAATTCAACATTTTGAATTTCATATTGCTCAAGGCTTTCACGTAAATCTATGGTTGCTTGATCAATACTACCTTGCATTTCATTTTGATAATTACCCAATGATTGTGCCATGGCGTTGATGCCTGTTTTCAAAAAATTCAATTCACCAATAAGTAGTTGACCACTTACGCGGCTTTCAAGCTTACCCTCACGAATACGATCAATAGCCTGCACCATAGAATTTACTGGTTTAGCTACATTCCTAATAAGTTTAAGCGCAAAGATACTACTGAGCAAAACACAAAGAAAAGCTATCGTAAAGGCAAAAATATATTGGCTTTGTTGTTTGAGTTTAATGCTACTTTTATCAAGATGAATAGTAATATAACCAAAGGTGTTAGTTTCATTTTTATTGTTATATTTTTCATCTATTATAGGCGCGCGAAATATGATGAAATCATCTGATTGCTCTGCTTGAGGGTAGGCTGGAATGTCTTCCCCAGCTTTTAACCGCATTAAGTTAACATTACCGTTGTAGGCACTAGTAACAAAAACTTGGTTGTCTAAGGTAAATACAGCAATACTTTTAATTATACTTGATTGGCTACGGTGTGCCGCGCTGATAATAGTTCGCAGTTGTTCACGATTGTTGTTAATAAGAGCTGCTTTACTGGTAATCGCTAAAGGTTCAATAATACTTTGAGCTCTTAAATTTAAAAATTCATCTAACTCGGCACTACGGTTATAGGAAAAATAGCCAGCAAGGCTAAAGCTGATTAATGCTGTAGGTACAATAGTAAGTAATATTACCCAGTCTTTGAGGCTTATTTTATGCATTTTTCAGTCGTACTTAATGTTTACTCGTTCTACCCTAAACTCGCATCTTAAGGTGGAACGAGTATAAAACTAGTGTAAAATGATCATCCTGATAAATCTATAATGTCATATGCTTAGCTAAATTACACTTTTTAGTTGAATTCAACTTTAGCTATTTATGTCAGTCTTTTAGATAAGTAATAAACAAAGATAAGTAATAAACAAAGAAATCCCTAGGTATTCAATTATGGCAAACTTTTTTAAAGAAAGCTCAAAAAAGCCAATACAAACTCAAGAAAAACAAACGTTAACAGTACAAATTGAAAAGTTAGATTTAAATGGTTGTGGTGTTGCCTATTGCAAAAATAAGCCTGTATTTATTAACGGCACTTTACCTAATGAAAACGTTGACATTAGGCTGGTTGAGCAAAAAAATAAATATGGCATTGCTAAACTATTAACCATAAATAAAGCAAGCAAACATAGAGTGGTAGCAAAGTGTCAGCATTTTACGCTTTGTGGTGGCTGTGATTTACAGCATCTTGAATATTCGCAGCAACTTACTTTTAAACAAAATAAAATTATTGAATTATTTTCTCGCACTGGCATTACTGCCAATGTTATTGATGAGCTGCCTTGGCAAGTGCCTATTTCGAGTTCACAGTGGGGTTATCGCCGTAAAGCTAGAATAGGCGTACAATTTGATAAAAACTCACAAGCAACTATTGGCTTTAGACAAAAATCAACTAACCAACTGGTGGCAATTAAATCATGCCCTGTTCTTGTTGAACCAGTAGAGAATATTTTCCCGATATTAAAAGCACTTATTGCCAAACTCAGTGTGAAAAAAGCTATTGGTCATATTGAAGTTATTTGCACTGATATTTCTGATCTTGACAAGTCAAATGAATCACTTGAAAAGCTGACATTAATCGTGCGCCAAATAAGGGCGACAAATGAACATGATCGTAAGCTTTGGCAAGAATACGCTAAAACAAATCAGTGGCATGTTCATTTTCAAGAGAATGAAAGTGATAAAAACAAAGGTTCGGTAAATGCAGGTGATGATTTAAGCTATGATTTAAGCTATGGTTTAGTTGATGATATTCAAATTAGCTTTTCTAATACTGATTTTATCCAAATAAATCAGCAAGTAAATTTAGCAATGGTTAAGCAAGCGCTTGAGTGGTTAAAACCTGAGATAAATGACCACATTGTAGATTTATTTTGTGGGGTAGGTAATTTTAGTTTGCCACTTGCTAGAAAAGTTAGCCGTGTTACTGGTGTTGAAGGTGTACAAAGCATGGTAGACAAAGCTACTGCCAATGCGGTTTTCAACAATATTGATAATTGCCAATTTTTTCAAGCGGATTTAAACAGTGAATGGCTTTCTAATGACGAAAACGATAAAGAGTCGCATAAATGGGCAAAAAACAAGTTTAATAAAGTTTTATTAGATCCCGCCAGAGCTGGTGCAGCATTCGCTATCGAACAAGTGATTAAACTCGACATTCCAACTATTTTATATGTTAGTTGCGAGCCAACGACGTTAGCAAGAGATAGTCAATTATTGCTTTTGAAGGGCTATGAGATTGAAAAAATAGGGTTAATAGATATGTTTTCTCAAACAAAGCATGTTGAGACTATGGTATTGTTCAAACGTAAATAACGAGAAATAAATCGAGGAATATTCATGGTTTCGGTGCGCAAATCCCATCAAGTTGTCTGTGTAGATTTCAAACACTGGTTAACAGAGCAATCTTTGTCAGTAGCAAAGCAACAAGCACTGACAAATTTATGGGAAAAAGTTGAACCGTTTTTTCAGCAACAAGAAGTTAGTTTGTTAAAAGCGATGGAAATGGTTGAGATCCTCTCGAGCCTAAATTTAGATGCAGACTCTTTACAAACTGCCTTTTTAACGCCATTACTAGAAGGCAACTTAATTACTCAAGATTTTGTTGAAGAGCACTTTAGTAAAGATATTATTATGCTTTGCCAAGGTGTAGAGAAAATGGCAGCCATTAAAGGGTTAAGGCAACAAAGTAGCGCAGGTAATGTCGATAATATTCGCCGTATGCTGTTAGCGATGGTTGAAGATGTACGTGCCGTTGTTATTAAGTTAGCCGAGCGCTTATTTGATTTGCGTGAACAAAAAAATAACGATGAAGAAAGCCGGGTGTTAGCAGCAAAAGAAAGTGCTAATATATACGCGCCACTAGCTAATCGCTTAGGTATTGGACAATTAAAATGGGAATTAGAAGATATTTCTTTTCGTTATCTTCACCCGCAAGTTTACAACAAAATAGCCAAATTACTTGATGAAACTCGCCTTGAACGTGAACAGTACATGAGCGAGATTGTTGACAACTTAAATAAACAGCTGCACGCATTACACATTAACGGTACCGTCTATGGTCGTCCAAAACACATCTATAGTATTTGGAAAAAAATGCAGCAAAAATCCTTAGATTTTGAACAACTATTTGATGTTCGTGCTGTACGTGTTGTGGTTGAAAAAGTACAAGATTGCTATTCTGCATTAGGGGTAGTGCACACTCAATGGAAACATTTATCTAAAGAATTTTCAGACTATGTAGCAACCCCTAAACCTAATGGGTACCAATCAATACACACTGTTGTTCTGGGCCCACAAGGCAAATCAGTAGAAGTGCAAATTAGAACAGCGCAAATGGATGATGATGCAGAACTAGGTGTGGCAGCGCATTGGCGTTATAAAGAAGGTTCTTCATCAAACTCTTCATCCAGAAAAACCGGCGGAAAAAGTAATAGCTTTGATGACAAGATAGGTTGGTTGCGTAAAATCCTACAATGGCAAGATGACGTGTCTGAAAGCGGAGAGCTTTTAGATGAACTTCGTAGCCAAGTGTTTGAAGACCGAATTTATGTATTCACGCCATCGGGTGACGTTATTGATTTACCAATGGGGTCAACACCGTTAGATTTTGCTTATTACATTCATTCAAATGTAGGGCATTGTTGTATTGGTGCTAAAGTATTTGGAAAAATTGTGCCATTTACTCATCACTTGAAAACGGGTGATCAAGTTGAAGTACTAACTAGCAAACATCCTAACCCAAGTCGTGATTGGCTAAATCCTAATTTAAACTATATTTATTCCTCTAGGGCTAGGGCGAAAGTACAGCATTTTTTTAAACTAGAAGACAGAGATAAACATCTTGCTCAGGGTAAAGAATTACTTGATACAGAGTTAGCAAAATTAAGTTCTATAACGATAAGTCAAAACCAACTTAAAGAGGCTGCTGTTCGTTTTAATGTTAAAACAGTTGATGATTTATATGCAGCTATTGGCTCAGGTAATGCCCGTTTACAGCAAATTATTAACTACTTCAAACAACTTGATGATAAGTTTACTCCGGTGCCTGAACTTGACCCTCAAAGTTTAGTCAGAGAACCTCATGTTGGCAAAAATACCACAGAAGATAATAACGGCATCACAGTGTCTGGTGTCGGTAATTTACTCACGCATATGGCAAAATGTTGCTCTGCCGTGCCAGGCGATGAAATTTCTGGTTTTATCACGCAAGGACGCGGAATTTCAGTTCACCGCCAAGATTGTGAACAATTAGCTAATGCGTTAAGTCAGCAACCAGAACGTTTTGTTGAAGTGCAATGGGGGCTTGATGATAAGCAAAGTTATCAAGCCAGTACACTTATTATAGCCAGTGATCGCCAAGGGTTATTTCGCGATATATCAACGATCATAGCGAATGAAAAAGTCAGTATTATTGGTATTGAAAGTCACAGTGATGGTGCGAAACAAACCATGAGTATGAAAATAGAAATGGAAGTTACCAGTAGTGAATTGTTAACACGAGTACTAGAAAAAATTCGACAACTTGATGATGTTGCTGAAGTAAAAAGATTGTAGCAGTTTTTTATTGTAAAAAAGAGAACATAAATGTTAAACGTTAATATTGAAAGTGAAGCCTCAATTGAAAAACTACGCTGGATTATGTCTAGGCTTCGTGACCCTAAAACAGGTTGCCCATGGGATATAAAGCAAAGTTTTTCTTCTATCACCGCGCATACAATTGAAGAAGCTTATGAAGTTGTTGATGCCATTGAACAACATGATTTTACTGAACTCAATAAAGAGTTAGGCGATTTGCTATTTCAAGTCATTTTTTATAGCCAACTTGGTCAAGAGCAACAACTGTTTGATTTTGACAGTGTGGTTGAAGCTATTTGTGAAAAGCTCATTCGTCGCCACCCTCATGTTTTTAGTAATGCGGATTTAACGACTGATACGCAAATTAAAGCCAACTGGGAAAATGAAAAAGCTAAAGAGCGTCAAACTAAAAATAAACAACAAAATCTGAGTCTTCTTGCTGATATTCCGAAAAATTTACCGGCCTTATCGCAAGCGGCAAAAATTCAAAAACGCTGCTCTCATGTAGGTTTTGACTGGAATAATATGAGTGATGTTTTTGCAAAGATTGAAGAGGAAGTGCTTGAAGTAAAAGAAGAGTTGCAAGCAAAAGAAATAAACCAAGCCGCTTTAGGTGAAGAGCTAGGCGACTTAATGTTCGCTGTGGTAAATTTATGCCGTCATGCCAAGCAAGACCCTGAAACCTTGTTGCGCCAAGCAAACCAAAAATTTACTAAACGTTTTCATGGCGTAGAAGCACAAGTAGAGCAGTCAGGTCGTGATTTTTCAAAACACAATCTTGAACAACTAGAGCAATATTGGCA
The DNA here is from genome assembly GCA_963974965.1 of uncultured Colwellia sp. Classification (GTDB taxonomy): domain Bacteria; phylum Pseudomonadota; class Gammaproteobacteria; order Enterobacterales; family Alteromonadaceae; genus Colwellia. The sequence goes on from CAXBEX010000009.1 coordinate 184,468, forward strand.
GCAAGTAAAAATGAAAGAGAAGTAATAAGGGAATATAATGACCAAACTTTTATTATCCACCATGGCTTTAGGGAAACGTTTACAAGTTGAAAATAGCCATGTAACTATCGGTTTAACTAATCCTAAAAGTCCTAGTAATGTTGGTGCCGTTATGCGTGCATCAGGTTGTTATTGTGTAGATCAAGTTCTTTATACCGGACAACGTTATGCAAATGCAGCAAAGTTCAATGGCGCTAAACATAATGCCTCGAAACATAATACCGACACTAAAAATGCTTGTGATAAAATCCCACTAAAGGCAGCTGATGATTTTGAAAAGCTTGAATCTTTACGTACTTTTTTGCCCCCAAGTACTAAAATTATTTGTGTAGATTTGGTTGAAGGCGCGATACCACTGCCACACTTTCAGCACCCTGAACAAGCACTTTATATTTTTGGTCCAGAAGATGGCACCATTAGTCAGAAAGTGATAAATAATGCTGATGATGTTGTTTATGTGCCTACGGTTGGTTGTATGAATTTAGCCGCTTCAGTAAACGTATTGTTATACGACAGGTTGGCTAAATCGTTGCTTAGCAATAGCAATATCAATAACCAAGTACAAAGTGATAATGCATTGATCAGAAAAAGCAGAGATACCAATAATAAAGTTAAGGTTAAGGTCAAATGAACATGACGCACGGATGGTGGAGTGAGTTGTGAATCAAAATCAAGAATCACTAATTCAAGAAGCAACAGTAAAACCAAAGATAACCATAGAGGAATGTCCTGTGCCTGTTTCGACGAGGAGTAAGGTAAAAGTTTTTTTATGGAAAGTTACCGGTGTTTTTTGTGTCGGCTTAGCAATATTAGGTGCAATTTTGCCTATTTTACCGACCACTGTGTTTCTGATTATGGCAACCGCTTGTTTTGCTAAATCGTCACCAAGAATGCAACGTAAATTATTGAACAACAAAACCTTTGGTCCATTAATTCATGAATGGCAGCAGCACCGAAGCATTCCTAGAAAAGCGAAAAGAATAGCGCTGTTAACTATTGTTCTTTCTGTTACTTGGTCGGCTTATTTACTACAAAACATGATGTTAACTTTATTGGTTTTTTTGCTCGTTATTGGACCCTTTATTTTTTTATGGCGCCTGCCTGTAAGTAAGTGATTTCTTGTTAGCTACCGATAGATTCTATTGATGCAATTCACCTCATATTAACTTAACGCTTTCTTTACTATAACCGCTAAATGTTCAGGTAATGATAACTGCAAGGCAATGTTGTGAGCATCTTCAGACATTTTTTTCCACGTTAATTGCACAATACGAATGATTTTAGCTTCATTATCTTGTTTAGTATAGTTCGCTGCGAATGCTTCAAAGTAATGTTCAAGAAAAATCAAACAAGCAACATCTTCTAAGGTTTGGCTATCAGAATTGAGTTGATTATTTTCTTTATCTCTCAAGTTTTCTTTACAAATAATAGAGGCTGTTTGTTTAGCTTGTCGTTCACTATATCCATGTTCAATCATCACTTTAGCGGTTAATTCCCCATGAAATTTACCTAAAGCAATGCGCCATTGGTAATAACCAGCCTTACCTTGTTCAAATTCGTTGCGTTTTAAATGCCAACGTTTAATATGCTGAGCACGCACTGCTATTTGTAATAGTTCACTTGCTTGTGGCCAATGTTGCGTTAAACAAGCTGTCATTCGTTGACCATAAATCAATTCTTTCGGGAGCTCTTTGTTATTTAATAAAGTGACGTTGCTATCTTGGCGGTTAATATCGTCAATGGCTGATAACACTTGTTCTAATTGATTATTCATAGCTTACTTAGATAAGAAATTATGTCAGTATCATAACGATTAATGCACCACAAAAAAATGCTTATTTTTAACTTTCACTGAACCAGCAGTTTTAGGTGAAGCCAGTGTTTGAGCTATATAAGGGCTAGCGAAGAGGT
>CAXBEX010000010.1:0-185565 GCA_963974965.1 uncultured Colwellia sp.
TTTCACTTTATACCGCAAAACTCCCGCGAGGGGGAGGAGTCCATACATCTCCTTCATCGCCAGGTTGAGTTAACTGTTGTTCACACAGAGACTGTTTCATTAGCCATTCCTTATCTATTTACACGAACTTACCACTAATAGTGCCTAAGTCTTGGTAACGAACACAGAAAGAGTCGCCTTTGTTAACCTGAACGGCTGCTGTGATAGCACCTATCATGACAAAAGAACCTGCAGGTAACTCTTCGCCGCGTTCAGCAAGCATATTCGCCAGCATAGCAACTGAAGAGGCAGGATGACCCAGTACCGCAGCACCTGCGCCAACTTCGACCACTTTGCCATTTACTTCCATTACCACACCTAAATTTTTCAAATCTAAATCGGCAACATCAGCCATACGTCCACCCGTGATAAAACGAGCAGAGGATGAGTTATCAGCGATGACACTTTTAAGATCAAATTTAAAATCCTTATAGCGAGAATCGATGACTTCAACCGCTGGAATGACAAAATCTGTGGCACGTAATACATCGCCAATATGGATTCCAGGGCCTTTTAACGCCGTTTTGGTCACAAAAGCAAGTTCAGCTTCAATTTTTGGATGGATCAACTCATCATGTTTTATGTCACCGCCATCAGGCACTGAAAAATAATCCGCTAAGAAGCCATAACATGGATGTTCAACACCCATTTGTGACATTTTAGCCCATGACGTTAAGCCCATTTTCATACCCACGATTTTATTACCGCGAGCTTCTTTACGACGACGAATTTCCCATTGAATATCGAAGGCATCTTCGTAAGTCATTTCTGGATAATCATTGGTTATTTTTGTGATTTCATAGGCTTGTAATTCAGCATTTTCACAATGTTCTGCTAATTCTTCAATCTGAGTTTTTGTAAGCTTACCCATTATAGTAATCCTTTTTCTTTTGCCATGGTCAATGCCAGGTCTTCAATCATATCTTCTTGACCACCAACAGTTCCGCGGCGCCCCAATTCAACCAATAGATCGCGAGCAGTAATACCATATTTGGCGCTAGCACGTTGTGCAAATAACAGGAACGAACTATAAACACCGGCATAGCCAAGGGTTAATGAATCACGATCAACTCGAATAGGTTGATCCATTATTGGCACCACCAAATCTTCGGCAACATCCATAATTTTGTACAAGTCCATACCGTGCTTAGCACCCATGCGATCTAATACAGCAACAAATACTTCTAACGGCGTATTCCCTGCACCTGCACCTAAACCTGCAACTGAGCCATCAATACGAATAGCGCCTGCGTCAACTGCCGCAAGCGAGTTGGCTATTGCCATGCCCATGTTATGGTGACCGTGAAAACCAATTTCGGTGTTAGGGTTTAGCTCTGCACGTAATAAACCAATTTTTTGGCTGACTTCGTCAGGTAACATATAACCCGCAGAATCGGTGCAATAAATACAATTAGCACCATACGATTCCATCAATCTAGCCTGCTCTACAATCTTTTCAGGACTGGCCATGTGAGCCATCATCAAAAAGCCGACTGTATCCATGCCCAGTTTCGCCGCAAGCCCAATATGTTGTTCAGAAACATCCGCTTCACTACAATGGGTTGCAACTCGAATAGTATTAACACCTAAATCTTTTGCCATGCGCAAATGATCAACCGTCCCTATTCCAGGTATTAATAATGCTGAAACTTTGGCATTTTTCATTCTAGGGATTACTGCACTTAAATACTCTTCATCAGAGTGAGCAGGAAAACCATAATTAACCGACGTACCGCCTAAACCATCACCATGGGTGACTTCAATTAATGGCATACCAGCTTCATCTAAACCGGTAGCGATACCCACCATTTGATCTAGTGATATTTGATGGCGCTTAGCATGCATACCATCGCGTAAACTCATATCATGGAGTATTACTTTTTTGTCTTTTAAGTTCATTATTCAGTCCTCCTCTTAACCACGAACGGGTAATGTAATCGCGCCTTTATTTGCTTCTTCAGCAAACATTTCAGCGGTACGTAGCCCTGCAGCTGTCATAATATCTAAATTACCTGAGTACTTCGGCAGGTAATCTCCTAAGCCTTCAACTTCTAAAAATACAGAGACACGATTGCCGTCGAATACAGGGCCGTTAACCAGCTTGTAGCCCGGTACGTATTTCTGTACTTCTTTAACCATGTTGTGAATGGCTTCTGTAATGGCTGCCTGATCTGGCGTGTCTTTGGTCAAGCAGTGAACAGTGTCACGCATCATCAATGGCGGCTCAGCTGGGTTGATAATAATAATGGCTTTACCTTTATCTGCGCCGCCCACTTCTTCAACCGCCCTAGCTGTAGTACGGGTGAATTCATCAATATTCTTACGCGTGCCAGGTCCGGCAGAACGAGAAGATACTGTAGCGATAATTTCGCCGTACTCAACAGCTTGTACACTGGATACAGCGGCTACCATAGGAATGGTTGCCTGACCGCCACATGTCACCATGTTGACGTTCATTTTCAAGTCTTTAGCATGCTGAACCAAGTTAACGGGTGGCACACAAAAAGGACCAATAGCCGCAGGTGTTAAATCGATCATGATCACACCCAGCTCATTCAATTTGCGGCTATTTTCAGCGTGCACATAAGCAGAGGTTGCGTCGAAGGCGATACGAATATCATCTTCAATGATGTGAGGCAAAAGACCATCAACACCTTCTGCAGTGGTTTTTATACCCATCTCTTGAGCGCGTTTCAAACCGTCTGAATTTGGGTCAATACCGACCATCCAAGCAGGCTCAACCCAGTCTGAACGGAACATTTTCATCAGCAAGTCAGTGCCTATGTTACCCGGCCCAATAATTACCGCTTTAAGTTTTTTACTCATTTTATTTTCCTTTCACTAAGATACGATTAAACAAAACGCACAGATGCAGAACCCATTCCTCCAATACTTACACGCATGTGATCGCCTGCTTTAACTGGCTCTAATGGCACAAGAGAACCCGATAAGATGACTTCACCCGCTTTCAAAGGGATACCAAATTCACCTAGCGTATTAGCTAACCATGTTACGCAATTCACTGGGCTTCCCAATGCCGCAGCACCTGCGCCAGTTGAAATGATCGAACCATTTTTTTCAACCACCATGCCACAGGTAGTCAGATCAATTTTACGTGGGCTAATCGCTTTATCACCTAAGATAAAGAGACCACAAGAAGCATTATCAGCGACAGTGTCTTGAATTTTTATTTCCCAGTTTTCAATGCGTGAATCGACAACTTCAAAACAGGGAATAACACAATCAGTCGCGGCGAGCACGTCGGCATTAGTCACACCGGGTCCCATAAGATCTTTTTTCAATATAAAAGCAATCTCACCTTCTGCTTTAGGTTGTATTAACAGCTTGCTGATTGGCATTTCTTCACCTTCGCTGTATGCCATGCTATCGGTTAAATAGCCAAAATCAGGTTGATACACATTCAACATGTTTTGTACTGCTTTAGACGTGACACCTATTTTCTTGCCGATGATGCGTTCGCCTGATTGAACACGACGCTCAACCATACGCAAAGACACGTGGTAGGCATCATCAATAGTGAAGTCTTCAAAGCGTTCAGTGAAAGGGCGTAAGGTCTGACGTTTTCTCATTGCATCAAAAAGCTCATCACCACATTGGATAATTTGTTCTTTTTTCATAACTATTTTCTCGACTAGTTGTCTAGATGGAAAGGGTTTATTAACATTAACGCTGTGTATCCATGGGCGTGTTGCGATACACCCATTTCAACCACAATGAAAAAGCTACATTTTTATACAAACATTCTTAAGTTCGGTGTAGAACTCTAGGCCATGTGTGCCACCTTCCCTGCCGATACCTGATTCCTTAGCGCCACCAAAAGCGGTACGTAAATCGCGTAAGAACCAACTATTAACCCAGGCAATACCCACTTCCATCGCTTCTGCTACACGCGTTGCACGAGATAGGTTTTCTGTCCAAATAGTAGCCGATAGGCCATATTTGGTATCATTTGCCAAGGCAATAACCTCTTCTTCTGTATCGAAAGGGCGAATATGACAGCAGGGCCCGAATATTTCTTCATTAACCACCCGTGCATCGTCCGGCAAACCGGTCCAGATAGTGGGTTCAACCCATGCGCCATCGTTAAGTTCAGCACCCATTTCAGGTACACCGCCACCAATTTCTATTGTTGCGCCTTCTTCAGCTGCCAAACGATAATAGGAAAGCACTTTCTCTTTATGTTTCTGACTGACTAAAGGACCAAAATCAACGTTCGGATCTTCTGGACGACCCAATTTCAGTTTTCCCACTTCTTCTTTCATACGGCGCAAAAACTCTTCAAAAATGGGCCGTTCTACGTAAACTCGCTCAGTCCCGAGACAAACCTGACCACAGTTGACAAATGCTGAACGCATAGTGCCTTCAATGGCTTTGTCCATATCACAATCGGCAAATACTAGGCTCGGATTTTTACCGCCACATTCAAGCGATATGTTACGTAAGCCGACAGATGCTGCACGCATGATGATCTCGCCGGTACGAGTCTCACCGGTGAAAGTGATCGCATTAACGTCTGGGTTATCAGTTAGTAAAGATCCTGCTGAATTGGGACCGAAGCCGTGTACAACGTTATAAACACCTTTAGGCACACCACACTCATTCATTACCTCACCCAGTAGGGTCGCGGTTGCAGGAGTTTCTTCAGAAGGTTTAACTACAACCGTGTTGCCACAGGCCAATGCAGGTCCTACTTTCCAGGTCATTAGCAGTAATGGTAAATTCCATGGACTAATCACTGCGATCACCCCTTTAGGTGATCTATGACCGTAATTTAGTGCCGACTTACCATCAGGCGTATCGAGCTTGAATGTTTCCGTTGGGTGATTAGCCAACGTGTCGGAAAATGCTTTAAAATTAGCTGCACCACGGGGAATGTCGATGTGTGATGCAATTTTATGCGGCTTACCAGTATCTTTACATTCAGCATCGAGAAACTCGTCAAAACGCTCGTTTATACGATTAGCTACTTTGTCTAGCAGTTTAATCCTCTCTGCCTGGGTCATTAGACCCCAAGGGCCTTTCATTGCAGCTTTTGCTGCAGCAACAGCTGATGCCACTTCGGGTTCGCCGGCTTCATGAACCATGCCTAACAGGCTATTATCAACTGGGTTACGGTTCTCGAAGGTCTTATTGTTGACAGACCTTACAAACTCACCATTAATAAAGTTCTTAAATTCTTTCATTTTTAATACTCATTTCCATTGTAATATTAGATAGTTACAGACGATTCTTATATAGCATCGATCACTACCAACGCTATATAAGCGACCATAATTAGGTCAGTACAGACAAGAACCGCTCATTTAAAACACGGTCATGGTAGAAGATCGCCTTACCTAATTGATCAGCTGTCCATGTAACTGTTGGATGATCAGGGTAGTGATAGTCACCACCACAAAATACTTCAGTACGATTACCTGATTTATCAAAAAAGTAGATAGTTTGACCATGAGTTAAACCATGGCGAGTTGGCCCTATATCGAGAGAAACATCTTCCATGGAGATAAGATCTGCTGCACGTAACACGTCTTCCCATGTGTCGAGATAAAAAGAAGAATGATGAAATTTACCCGGTTCAGAATGTTCGATAAATGCGACATCATGCGCTTTTTGGCTACAGGTCAGGAACTGAGCAATACGGAAACCGTTCTCATCAACAGTTTCTTCAGCCAGATCAAAACCTAGCACTTTCTGGAACAATTCCAACGTACCAGCAATGTTTGGCCCATAAAGTAAACAATGATCAAAACGCGTTGCCTTCATACCAGTTAAGTTGCGGGGCCAAGCGTCTGGATTAACGTTAGCAATACCCCATTTACCGGTCTGCTCTTTCTCGGCATAGATTTCAAACATGTGGCCGGTCGGCGAATCAAAACGAATACGACGACCACAACCGTCCAATTCACCGGCTGGAATCTCTTCGACGTTACAACCGAAATCAACCAGCTCTGCATGTAACTTTTCCAAAATTTCGTTGTTCAGCACTTTGTAGCCAACAAAATCCATGCCTGCCTCATCAGCTAGACGCAGTACAACAGAAAATTTGTCAACTTCAGTCCACCCTTTCAGGTATACACGACCCTGACTGTCTGTATCAACTTCGATTAAACCCAATAGATCACGATAATGTTCCAGTGCTTCTTTCATATCTAATACACGAATTTGGATATGTCCTGGACGCATGACACCTTTTTTCATATTTTTATCCTCAAGTCATTTTTCAACTTTTATAGTTTTATGAACAGCCGTTTACTAATGGGCTAAATCTTCATTGCTATTCCTGATCGTACTCAATCAGCAAATCTCCGCGTGGAAGAACTCTGCAAGCCAGAGCATAGTTCTGCTTTTCTTCTGCTTCTGATATATGCGTACGACTCATACGTTTTGTCTCATAACTACCCGTAATGATGCGTACTTTGCAGACACCACAACCTCCACCTCTACAACCGACATTAATGCAGCTGATGTTTTGGCGTTCCATACCAATTAACAACACCTGGTCCTCAGCACAGTAAAAAACCTGCTTCCGATTTACGACCTCTATTCGGTGAAGCTGTTTTTTTGTCATTGAACCGCTCCATTCAGGTTTATTTAGCGTTATTGCTACAGTCACTAAAGCAACCGTTGTGCCAGCATCCAAAAATCAAATAAAAAAACAAATCAAACCATTGATTTTAAACAGTAAAAGTTTTTGTTTTTGTTATTTTATGATGTTAAATTATTATTGTAATGTACTTGTAAAAATAAAAATTTCACCAAATAATTAATTAATGAAAGAGTACAATTGATGATTTGATTAGGTGTGATAACACCGTTTAACAATAGTCAACGAAGGTTTAGAGGCAAGACATTGATTGAGGAGAGTGGTTATTCAGAAGAACCGCTCCTACTTTCTCTAATAACACCATCTATGTAGTGTCCTTATCAAAGTCATAATGCGGTGCTTTATGAGTGATTAACCTAAAAACCCACAATCATTACAATTGTGGGTTTTATTTTTATTAATGAAAGCTAAAAAATTTACATTAAATACGCTTAAATAATGCTGATCTGTTTTGTTCTTTTTCACCGTCAGCAGCGGTTATAAAACGCTCCATGTGAATGTCGCGTTCGAATACTCGTCCTTGCATTAAAGCGTTTATAGCAGCATCAATCATCAGCGGAGGACCACAAAGATAGGCTTTATTACCATTGAAACGACCATTAAAATGGGCTAAAGCGGCTTCATGAACAAAACCTGTGAAACCCTGCCAATCATCACCTTCTTCTGGGGCATTTAACGCTGGCACATAAGTAAAGTTATCAAACTCTTTATCTAATTGTTCAAAGATATCTTTATTATAAAGTTCTGAAACACTACGAGCTCCCTGAAAAAGGGTTATTAGTCGGCCGTCTTTTTCTTCAAGCATGTCTAATATCATCGACTGTGGGCTAGAAAGACCAGAGCCACCTGCAATGAAAATTGCGCCTTTTTCATCGGATTTACGCACAAAAAACTGACCATAGGGTCCACTAATATCTATTATATCCCCAACCTTTAACTGTTCATGCAGATAAGCGGTACCGGCACCATTAGGTACTTGGCGTACATGTAACTCAAGTATCTGAGAGTCAGAGGGTTTATTGGCAATGGAAAAGGCTCTACTTCCTTCCACGCCTGGAATATTAAGATTTACATACTGGCCCGCTTGGAATTCAATACCTTTATCAAGGCTAAATTGGATACCCTTTATCGTCGGTGACAAGTCTTTTATTTCAGTAACCGTACCAATAAAATCCTGTATTGCATAGCCCATAAAGTCATCATCAACATCTATATCAGCTTCAATAACCATGTCTGATTCTGGTGTACAACAACAAGCTAACACTTTACCTTCTTCACGCTCAACATCCATTAACGCAAAGGGTGATGCATTACCTAAATCACCTTCACCTTCTAGAACTTGTACCTTACAAGTAGCACAAGTACCATGACCGCAAGCAAATGGAATCCATACACCTTGGCGTAAAGCCGCGTCAAGAATTGTTTGTCCTTCTTCAACCTCAATTATATCGCCGGTTGGTTCAATTGTAACTTCGTAACTCATGATTTTATACCTTTTACTTATTAAACACCTGCTCCAGCATAGCCACTTAGTTCTGGCGTTTTGAAACGAATCAGAGCTTTATGGTCGATACCTTGAGATTCAAGCGTAGCATTCATTTGAGGTTTAAATGGTTCATTATTTAATAACCATTCAGCTGTATCCCAATTGATCTGGTAAAATTCTGGATGCTGACCAAAAGCTTCTGGTAAGATATTATCCATCACAGCAGCAAATGTTGATGAGGGAAGTAAAGGATATGCTTTAGCAGCACAAAACATACGGTGTTCATCCCAACCAAAATAAACAAGCTGATTACCACCAAAGTTTTCAACACGATCCATGCGTTCACCTTTATAATTCGGTTTTAAAGCACAAACTGGCATAATTATTCTCCACTTTATGGGCCACAATCGGTGGCCCAGATTATTAGTTAAATTAAGTTTTTTATCTAGAAGTTAGGCTGTGCCTTTCCATTTATTCCAGCGCTGTTCGTCTGGTGAGCCTTTGTGATCCATATTGTCTACACCAACATTTATTTTGTAGAATTCACTTAGAACATCAGTCATTTCTGGACCACCACAGTTACCTTGCAATATCTGATGTACTGGTAACCAGGCCTGAACATATTTTTCAGGCTCATCGTCGAAGATGTCTTTACACCCATCTGAACAGGTATGGTAACGTTCACCTTCATACATCGAATCACGCATCGAATTCTGGTTTGGATTGTCCATTTCGGTAAACAACATAGGAACCTGACAGACTTGACAAAGTTGCGGTAGGCCTGTGGTATAAAAACGTTCGCCTTTGGCTTCTTTCTCTTTGGCTAACTCCCACAATGGGCGATAATACTTATCAAACGTGTCAGGGTATTGAGCGGATAACCAATCTAGCTCTTCATCGGTAGGGATAAAGGTATGAAAGCCAGTTGCATGTCCGTGAGTATAGAATGTCCACCAGGCTTGGTGTGATATATGCTCTTTTTCTTTCTCGATAACATCAGAGTACTTAGGTAGACGGACGCCATAACGAGCCAAATCTTTAAATAACGACCCACCGGCATCTTCGAAGTAAACTTCCCAAGCTTCTTTCCAAGACATCACCTTATTTGGCAGCATATAATCCATCATCATCGCAACAACAGTTAACAGGCGAGTACCACGCCAGAACCATTTATCGATCCATTTTTGTACGATAGGAAGGTTGTCTTCATGTTGTTCTAACATGAATTTAATCACTTCTAAACCTAGCGTCATATGACGGGCTTCATCTGACTGTGCTGAGAAACCAAAGGTCACTGTAGCCATATCACCGTTATGCGCAGCACCAGACATGAAAGGAACAAATAACAAGTTAGTGAGTACATATTCAAATGAGAAACCGATTGCAACCATGAATTCAAACGGCCCAGCAGAACGTGCATCAGTAAAGAATGAACGCGGTACAGACAAGTACCAAACGCGATCATGCTGATGACTGAATTCTTGCATACCATCGAAGAATTTATTGTAGTGGCTCATCGCATGGACTTGTGTTTGTACATGGCGTAATTCATCAAGTGCTTGCATTTGACAGGCAACACGAGCACCAACACCACCACATTGGCGTCCAACATGGGCAAAGCCTTGGTAAGCCTGATATTCCAAGGGTGTTACAGCAGTAATAAATAGCTTAACGGCGTTAACATAACGCGGATCAGAAACATTCAAATGTCCATTGTTTTGAGAGAAAGCATCAAAAATAGCGTAAAGCTTTTTCTCTTTTTCAGCCTGATATTTCCAGTACGTATCCATGGTTAAACGAAACGGGTCTTCCCATTTATCCCAGTCGGTAATTTTGATCCCTTCAAACTCTTCAAAAGGGAACGCTTCTTTTCTGTCTTCATAAGAAAAATCCCAATCTAAATCGCGGGTCAACAGACGATATTTGTCTTTAATATTTAACTTTTTAGCAGCCATGTTGTTTTCTCCTATTGTTTCCACTCGAGGGTGAAAAGATCATCATCTTCATCGACGTTACCACCAAGGGTGATTAAGTTGAGGTGCAATTCTTGAATATTCCAATCACGGCCCATTTTCTCTTCCACGACTTCGCGGTCCACTAGAAGCTTATGTTCTCTTTCAATACGAATCATTGCTGGCTGATGGATAATGGTACAATCTTCATTCACTTCTTCGATCGCCTCGACAATATAGCGAGACTCATCATTATCTTGTAATACGATATAAACTTTTGACATTATTTTAATCCTCTATAACTCGACTATTTGAAAAGGCCAGCTTTATTTAAACGTTTAGTTAACGTGCCAATAGCTAATTCTAGTGCGCCTTCACCAACCATTTCAGCCGCCAATGGAGCTAAAGCGATGGTCGCCTTGTCTTTCCATACATGAATCCATTCTTCTAATTTAGCCTTGTTTTCTTCAGACTCTGCTGCTGCTATTTTCACGACACTATCAACCCAACGGCTGGTATCTTTATGCCAGTTTCGAGTGAATTCTGTCAGCATGCCAACATCTTGCGCATTGTTTTCTTGTAACCAATCGTCAAATTGATGGAAAACAAGATCGGCTACCAAGGTATCTAACACTACATCTTGGGCAACAAAAGATTCAAACCAATCCTCAACGCAAATATTCGCTTCACAGTAAGCTCGAACACCTTGCCAAGCAGCATCTTCCATCCAATGGTGTTTCGCTTTCGTTAAGGTTTCACCACTATTTCCATCTAAAATAAGACCAATGCGAGAAAGGTATTGGGCATTACCTAAACGATCCATGCCGTTGTACAATAATGCCTGTGTAATTGCAGTACCGTAGCCGTATGAACTTCCGTATATGTTATTTAAATTAGCTGCTTGTTCAACATGACGAAATGGTATTACTAAGCGAACCAGTTTTTCTTTAACGTCTTCTGAAAGAAATCGTGCTAAATCACGCTTTTCAAAAAAGGCAAAATTGCTCTCGGCAGTCTCTTGTTGTTTGGCTCTGGCCTGAACATAACTTCCGTAATAGAACTGACGAGGATCCTTAAATGCATACCAATCTTTCATCACGATTGCTGTACGACCTGTGTCGTTAAGCTCAAACTCAGGTTGCCATATAGGGCGATAGTGAAAATTAACTTCTGAAGCAACATCATAAGTAGCTTCTTGATAACGTGTTGCAGGCTTATCACCAAAACGGCGTTCGATATGAGCAAACGTGTTTCTAATTGGTTCTAATATTGCTGTTTTTATTTCAACGGACATATACTTACCCCTTCTCAGCGTATTTATTTTAGTTTAATCAGCATTTTTTTCTTGAACATGCTGTTCTTTGCGGTTTTTTGCCATCAGTGTATCTTCACCGTAACGCCATTTTTCCAACTCAATATCGTTAGCATCCTGTTGCTCTTGTGTCATAGATACCACATCGTTAGCTTGACAAAATTGTTCAAAAGCCTTTTTTGGCAAAACCAGTTCAACGAATAGGCTCGGATCACTAATGGCAAAATCAAACTCAACAAAACGTGAATTTTCAGCACTACGTACCCGAACATATTTGATCATTTGTTTGAAAGTTGGTTTTTCGTTTTTTACAGTACGGGTATGTTGTTGAATATCCCCCATAATGATCTCCTGTTATTTATGTTTGAACATCCCTGATGTAGCAACGGTTGTGCCAGCAAACAAAAAACTTAAAAGACAAAAGTAAAAACATCGCGTAAGCTGTTGTTTAACTGGAGTTATAAATACAAAATTTAATTTAAAACAGGGGGAGGTAAAGGCTACTTAAGCCAGAATCGTTCATTAAAGTGGGTGATGAAATAATTAAATTTTGATTGAGAAAGTGATCTTATGATTGATTTTTAAATTATCATTAGGTGGAAAAATACACTTTTTTAGTTGTATTTTTAATACTGGTTCATCACAATGGAATAATATTACAATTAATAACAGCGTCTAAAAATAATAATAATGACTAAAAAATCAATGACCCTACCAGATACTCAAGACCTACTTGATAAAATCCATTTTGATAACAAAGAGGGGAAAATATGGCTAGATGAGCAACGCATGTTGCTTATCCATTCATTCGTGATGGGCCTGTTACGCAAAGAGCTAATAGAAACACTAGGTATTGAACGGGCCAAAGGTTTTCTAACTCGTTTTGGTTACCACAGCGGAATGCGGGATGCTGAATTTGCGAAAAAGCTACGCCCTGATATGTCTGACGAAGATGCATTTATGGTAGGACCTCAATTGCATGCTATTGAAGGGATGGTCAAAGCTATCCCAACTGCAATGAATTTTGATATTGAAAAAGGTGAATTCTACGCTGAGTTCGATTGGTACAATTCTCATGAAGTGGATGCTCACATTGCTAATTATGGTACTTCGTCAGCTCCTGTCTGTTGGACCTTATGTGGCTATGCTAGCGGTTTTAGTACCTATTTTATGAAGCGTCAGATTATTTATAAAGAAACTCAGTGCGCCGGAGCCGGAGCCGAACACTGCAAAATTGTAGGTAAACCAACTGAGGAATGGGAAGATTCAACCGAAACAGAAAAGTACTTGTTACCCGATCCCATCATAGAAGAATTATTAGCATTACAACACGAGGTTACTGAACTCAAAGACCAGTTTCGCAGCGTCGAATCTGAACAAGATGTACTACTCAACAGTGTAGGTCATTCCGGCGCTTTCAAAAATACCTGCCACCTCATTAAAAAAGCAGCAAAAAGCAAGGTAACTGTTTTACTACAAGGAGAGACTGGCGTTGGTAAAGAAGCTGTTGCTAAAGGGCTTCACACTAATAGCAACCGACTGAATCAACCTTTTATTGCTGTTAACTGTGCCTGTATACCCCTTGAGCTAATAGAAGCTGAATTATTTGGCGTTGAAAAAGGTGCTTATACTGGCGCAACCCAATCACGTGAAGGCAAGTTTGAGCGTGCAAATAATGGCACCATTTTTCTAGATGAAGTGATTGAATTATCGCCACGAGCCCAGGCTTCTCTATTAAGAGTATTGCAAGAAGGAGAAGTAGAACGGGTTGGTGATAACCGCACAAGACAGATAGACGTTCGGGTTGTTGCTGCAACTAATGAGAACCTTGAGATTGCCGTTAAAGAAGGTCGTTTTCGTGCAGATTTATTTTATCGCTTAAATGTATATCCGATCCACGTCCCTCCCTTGAGAGATCGTACAGAAGATATTCCATTACTTTGTGAACACTTCCTAAAAAAACACACTATCATGTATGGCAAAAAAGATTCAGGGATTACCGATAAAGCAATGCAAGCACTTTTACAATATAAATGGCCTGGCAACATTAGAGAGCTCGAAAATATGATAGAACGAGGCGTTATCCTAACCGATAATAATCAAGCTATCAGCTTGTCGAGTTTATTTCCATCGCTCTCAGAGCCTAGCCACCCACTGAACGTTATCAACAATCTAGGACATCTTTGTCAAAAAGCACCACTTTGTGAACGAAGAGAAATGCCAGATGTAGAGAAAATGCTTGGCGAAAACTTTAGCCTTGAGGCATTAGAAAAACAGTTAATTAATAAAGCGATGGACCAATCAAATGGTAATATATCCAAAGCAGCTCGGAAACTGGGACTTACCCGCCCAGCTCTCGCTTATCGCTTAAAGAAAACACAAGAAAACGTGTAAGGTTCAAAGGGGTTTAAAGCAATTTTGAGCAGGTAAGAGCCTTCATAATCAATTTGAATTAAGTTACCGTAAAGGTCATTGAGAAGACTCAGCTATTCGATACAGTAGAATAGCTGAGTATTAATACTCCAAGTAAGTTTCCCTTCCTTATCTGAAATATATCCCAAAAAACTTGATTGAATTTCATACTAAAATTGGCTCGATTTCGCTGCACATTATAGCAAACTATATATAACTCAACGTTTATTGATGCGTTGGTTGAAGCCATCGAATGATCCATAATCGATTTTTTATCTGCTAAAGTAACTTCCTTCTAAATAACTAATATATAAAAGGGATTTAAAACAGGTGATTACAGGGAGAAACAGGTTAGTTGTAGATCAAATAAATCAATTATTTGGTAAACGTTAATAGGCGCTAATAAAATGAAACGTTTTTTCTGATTACTCAGCTAAAGGCTCAATAGAAAGTATTTTAATATCGTAAACGAGGGTTTTTCCTGCCATTGGGTGGTTAAAGTCTAAGTAGACTTTGTCGCCATCAATGCGAGCAACTTCGACGATCATTTCTTTTCCATCAGATGAATTTATGCCAATAAACTCACCCATTTTACGTGCGGATTCAGGAAGGTCGCAGAGAGGATATTCACGAAAGTGTTCTTCACTGCTAGGACCGTAGGCATTTTCTGGTGCCAGTACTATAGACTTTGTTTCATTGACTTGCATGGCGCTTATTTCTGCTTCTAGCGAGGGCATGATATCACCTTTTCCGCTACGAAATACCATAGGTTCTTTGCCAATATTATTTTCTATTTCGTCACCGTCTTTTATGGATAGAGTGAATTCAAAGGAGAAAAGTCGCGAAGTCTCTTGTGCTGTCTGGTTCGAATTGCTGTCTTTATCGTTGTTGCCCATATTTAATACCTTTCTGGAGCCAAAATAAGCAAACATCCTATCATTTAAGTTGTATAAATCCAGTATAATATTTACATAATTATAGTTTGAGTTACCCGTTTAATTAATTTGAGGGAAAATGGAATACCTTAAATATCTGTCATTATGGTTGCCAAAGTGCCAGCTCAGTGTTGGAACTATAAGTACAACACATACTTCAAATGACATTTTCAATTAATTAGGTGTCGACGTGTGGTTAATCTTGTTCCTAAATGAGAATATTCTCATTTAGGAACAAATTATCAATAAGATGAAATGTAACGGTGCAGAATGTTTGATGTTAACAATCACCACGTGAGATTGACCTTTTATAATCATCATACAAAATGAGCATAAATTCTATGGCGCAATGTGCCCCTGAGCGCCATAGAGTTATAAAATTCATCTCCATTTTTTGATGAGATAAATGCCCCTTTATTTATATATTTCCTTTAAGTATTCACTTTAAACCAATACTAGATACTTATTACTGAAAAATGTTAAGTAATAAAAAAGCGAGCTATAAATTTCTGCATAGTTCGCTTTATTAAATAGCTCTGTCAATTATCTAGTCACAATTTTAATTACTTGTTTTCAAACATTTGTCATGAGTGAATTAAGTCTGTGAAACAGCCTCTGAAAAATCAATAGTTTGAAAGTATGACTTTATAATAGAGTTTATGAAACTTTAATATAATAGATCTTAAAATGTCACTTTGCGAGATGAGCTTAACGAATGTATTACTTTTGTTACTTGCTAAGTGATGCCATCTCTAATTCTTGAAATATGAAGTATTAAAGAGCTTCCTAGATTTACTGTCCCAGATTATACGCACAATTCTGAAAACACACGCAATTCAGTTATTGATAACCACCTATAATTGTCTGAAAATATAATTTCACTAAAAATGATTAACACTTAATCTTTATCTGACAAATACAGATATATGACTATTTTTCAACAATTGCTTAATTGCAGACTTTGCATCTGCATTGTCCTGTTAAATTAGTTTTTTAAGTGTTTTTCATTTAAGAAGGGGAAGAGGGTAGCACCTATATAAAGTGTGTTGCGCAGAATAAGGTAGCTAATACTATCGATAAATGGATTTTAAATTAATGACTTACGATGAATGCTATCAGAAGGAGTATAAACGGGCTCCAAGCATTTTAGGGAATTAAAACTGTTAATAGTTTTTAATTAAACGCTCTTTGGAGATTAGTACAAAGAGCCATCTTACAAATTTAATAAAATGCGCCAAGCATCCGATTTTACCAAAAATAAACAATAATCCGAGATAGTGTCATACATACAGCCTGTAAAATAGACCTGAGTTAATTAATCAGGAAGTTTTATGACATACAGCCAAAGGCTTAATAAGCACAGAATAAATATTATTATTCTTCAGCATTTACGATTTAATTGTGCAGAAATACACTATCTATTACTCAAGAGATATGGATTATCAATTTCTTACAAAGCACTATTAAGGTATCTCAAAACTATTACAATCGTTGAACTACTTCCTGTTTTGTCAAAAAAAGAGTTGGATAATATTTATTCTAGCCATAAATATTTTCTACGTGATCGAAGGAAGACTCATCATAAACAGTCAAAATTATTTTCGTTAAAAAATTCAATTTTAAGAAAATTCTCTACAACTAAAAATATCAGAATTGTATGGCTATGGCTTATAAATCAAAAAAAACTATCTGTAGCATATTCTACTGTTAGGCGCTTTATCTTAACAAACGGAGGGCCTGTTTCAGCTAAGAAAACAAAATTTTTAAAATTTAGAAAGAAATTAATAATGCTGTTTAAAAAACTAGGAAGTTACCACAAGACGCATCAATACTTCATCTTAATCACAAATATAAAAATCAGTTATTCAACTGTGCGAAGAATCATCAAAAGTGACAAAAATCATGAATTATAAAGCTGAAATGCAACCAGTCCTTCAACCTATTAGAAAAAAAATATGGTTAGAGCTCAAAAGAGCACATAAAGATAAAAGAATTGGATCTATTACCACTGTATCAGCCTATACATCTAGTTTAACTATGTTTACTAGTTTTTTGCTCGACAATGATTTTTTAATCAACGGAATTGACGATACAAAAGCATCTTTTAACACGCTTTTAAAATTTGCAGATCGAGAGTTAGTGATTGATTATTTAAAAGACAAAATGAAAAGAGAATATTCACCACAAAGCATTCAGTTAGATATTCAAGCGCTAAATTTTTGGTTTAATGAGCGTCAATGTCCTAAACACATAAAAACATTAGATAAGGTGGATAAACCTGACCATCAATTAGGTGAAAGCTTGAGTTTAACTAATTTATTTAAAACAGTAGCAAATCTTGATGAATCTTCATTAGTTAAATATTTAGATCATAACAGTACCAAACATTTATCAAAAACCTATACTAAAAATCAAATAGAAATAATAATGCGGCACGTAACTCCTAGAAATGCCTTTGCAATCAAGTTGTGCTGGCTAACAGGAATTAGAGTACATGAACTATTTAGCCTTAGAAGACTTAATGAGTGTAAACCTTCATTTCGTAAGTTAAAAGGTATAAAAGAAATTGCTGAACAATTTAAGTTCACGGGTCAATCCGGCTCTTTATATACAGTAAAGGGCAAAGGGGGGCTAATTCGTGTAGTCATGATCCCAACAGAGATAATTGATGAGCTAGAAAGCTTACGTCTCCCCCACGAATTGATCAAAAGAGATCGTTCAGTTAAATACCCTTCGCTTTATAATATTGGTGGTGGAAACGCTCTTTCTAAGGCATTTACTAGAGCGAGTAAGTGTTGGCTGGGTTGGTCAACAGGCATACATTCGCTCCGTCATGATCATGCAAAAAAACGCCTTAAAACTGTTTTTAATCAGACGGGTGATTACGACTTAGCTCGCGCAGTAGTTTCTCAAGAATTGGGACATTTTAGATTAGCAGTCACTGATGTTTATTTATATTAATAGAGATTCATCACGTCTGACAAGCACGAACAACACGAATAACTCTATCTTCTACATGCTGTAATAATGGTTCAAGTTCTTGAGTTGGTGAATTAAACCAATAGTCTTTATCTTTTGCTAAAACCAAAACAGGCATACGTTTATGGTATTGACCACATTTATCATTAGGTTGAGTCGTTAATGTTACAAGCTCGGTGTGCTCACGCTTAAATAATATGCCAGCCATATATAAAGGCATTTTATTGGCATGTTCAAATAAGTATTTAACCTTTTTTCCTTCTTCTGTTCTCCATTCAAACCAACCGTTACACGGTACTAAACATCGTTGACTCTGAAAGGCTTGCTTAAATGTTGGCTTGGTAGCTACGGTTTCAGATTGAGCGTTAATAATTAACTTTTTTGACCAGTTAGGCTTAATACCCCATAAGGCATTTACCTGTTGATAGCTTGAACCATTATTAACAATTGTTGCTACCGATTGGCTTGGACTCAAATTAGCATTATTTTCTACACTGTAGTGCGTGTTAAATAACTGGCTTACTATTGATGTTAACCCCTTGCTTACACTAAATCGACCACACATTCTGACCTCGCATATTTATCTCACATACTTATCTCGCATACTTAGATAGTATATTAATTCAACAAATTATCTTAGGTATCTCTGACCATTTACTGGTGAAACTGGGTGATAAAAAATTACGTCTCATTGCCCATTTTTCATTTTTTTCAGCAACCGCCACCTCAACAGAGCCTCGACCATAACGATGATTTATTTGGTCATAGCATTTCATTAACGGTGGATTATTCACACTCAGCGTAAACATATCTTGTTGTTGAAACTGGCTGTTCTCTAATTCAACGCCACCTACCCCGCAGCGATAAAAATTGACACCTTGTTTATAAATATTATCAAACACATAAGAAATAGCACCTACCAGTTTTAACGTATTATCGGTCGCGACAGGAAACTCATAAATAAATGACTTTTTATAATAGTTATCGTCGTGTGGCGAACTGGATGCAAAAATAGCTAACCGTTTAATTAACGAACCTTGTTTTCTCACTTTTGCCGCGACAATACTTGCGTGACTAGCAAGTGCGGCTTTAAGTGCGTGCTTGTCAGTAACTCGTTGCCCAAAACTTCGCGTAGAAAATATCTCTTGCTTGTCTTGTCCTATCTCATCCCATTGTAAGCATGGCATGCCATTTAACTCATTTACGGTACGTTCAACAACAACACCAAATTGACTACGCATTGCTTTAGGGGATTGATTAGCTAAATCCCAACCATTTTTAAGACCCAATATACTTAACCGCTTACCAAGTTTGTTACCTATACCCCAAACCTCAGTTAACTCCATTCTGGAAAGTATTTCTTTACGAGAGCAATTATCATCAATAACAGCAACACCATCAAAACCAGATAGCTTTTTAGACGCATGATTAGCCGCTTTAGCCAGTGTTAACGTGGCACCAAAACCTACGCCAACAGGTAACCGTGTTTCTCGCCAAACAGCCTTACGTATTACATGGCCATATTGGTGCCAGTTATCAATACAGCTAAAGTTTTTGAAATGCAGAAAAGATTCATCAATAGAATATACGTAGTGACTATCAGAATACCGAGCAATAACATTCATCATTCGCTCACTTAAATCTGCGTATAACTCGTAATTTGAAGAACGAATAACAACGTTATGCTTTTCTAAAAAATGTTTAATTTTAAAATAAGGTATGAATTTAGGTACACCTAGCTGCCTAGCGAGAGGACAAACCGCACAAATACAACCATCGTTGTTAGTTAATACAACAACGGGCTTATGCCTAATGGTAGGGTCGAATACTTTTTCTGCACGAGCATAAAAGGAAACGGCATCAACTAACCCAAACATGACAATAACGCAGGTATTTTGTTATGTAATCTAAAAGATACATTAACCACGCCTTCTATCTGAAAGTCATCGGTAGCAGTGATAGCAATTGGCTTGTGCTTATCAGATGCCGATAATAAAAAGGCATTGTCTGTATCAATTATTTTGCAAACAAAGCAGCCGTTATAATTAGCTACAATGACAGCACCATTACTGACATGTTCAGCCCTATCAACAACAAGAACATCACCATTAAATATACCTCTGCCTTCCATTGAACTACCGTTAGCCAAACCAAAAAATGTCGCATTAGGATGTTGAAGCAGCAACTCTTCTAAAGATAAATTTAATTCTCTATATTCCGCAGCTGGAGATTCAAAACCAGATATTCCTGCTTCGATATAAACGGGTATTACTTTCATAAACAAACCAACATACTGTACATAAAAACAGCATGCTGGTTTATCTGAATATTTAGAAGAAAAGAGTTTAAATTTTGATTAAAGAGCGTGTGATGTCGGTGCTAAAATCTATTGGGTTTATTCCTGAAAGGATCATTGAACGCTATTATTAGGCGACAATTAGCTTGGCCGGTCGTAGGTAGTTGACCTCAAAGAGTTTCTGCATTATCCGTCATAAATTTATCCAGTAATTTAATGAGCTTACTATCTTCTATGTAATATATTTCAGGACAAGACTCAGACGGCATGATCACATTCACTAATAACTGCGTTAATCGTAAATCTGGATATTTAGCCCATAACTTTTCAATGGTTTTGAGCATAATTTCGGGCATGGTTTTATTCGTATTTAGCTCTACTTGTGACATCACCTTTCGACTTAGATGAGTATTTTCTTCAACAACGGACGATGGACATGAACGATTTTCATCAACGTCATTGTTAATTGGGTGTTTTGATAACTGACCAGTGACAGTGCCCATTTTATTAAAGGATATTTTAGCGTTGATATTTAACCTTTCAGGCATAAAGTCATCATCCGCTAGTGGTACTTGAGCAAAGTAGCTATCCCAGCTTTTCTTTTCATAAGCACAAATTAAATCAGCGAGCTTGTTTAGCTCACTACCTTGAGCAGAATGATATTGCGCATCCCATAGTTGTTCTACGCGTTTAAGGGCTATTTTAAGATCTTTGGGGGTTGATATACGTTTAGCAGATAAAATATCTCGGGCAGAGATCTTGATATCACACGCTTGCTTTAGCTTATTAGCGTCTTGTTTAGATTGTGTGATGGCATGATAAATATTGTGATATTCAAGTACACTTTCAGGTGAATTAGTTGGTTGATTATCCACAGGGCTAATTATCGTTAACATATCACCACACATGCCAGCAAAACAGTGCTGACATAAATCAATTGATAGTCGACTTCCATCACCGTGAATAGCGCCATTAAAGCAACTATGTTCAATGTTAATGAATTCACTGAACTCATTACCTTCATCAGCACTTGCCTCTAGGCCACAGCTATCACAGGTTAGCTTACTCATTTCAGTTCGTGTTACTGTTTTAAAACTTTTCATGGGTGCTCCTTAACATAATCAATAGATACAAAGCATTGTTCAATTTGCCACATAATTATTCCCTTAAGATTAAAAATTTGATGATAAAGGTAAGTGCTACTATCATAATAACGGTTATTTGAGCGATTAGATGCTTGGCTAAAAGGTGAAAATGATGACGTACGCAATCACGCTGTTCTTTAGCATAATGTACAATAACCATTGAGATGATAAGCAAGCCTATAAGCCCTATCATTAGTATTATTTCAAACGGCCTCCATAAAAAGGTGTCGAATGTGAACCAATTCACCGTTAAGCCAAACACACTTAAGGTAATGCTGAGTCCAATCAACCAGATAAAACAGAGAGCAACCTTAGATAATTTATTGATAAACCATTGGGTTTTATTTCTACGTTTATCTTTCATTTTGAAACTTAATAAAGAGCGATACCCTGTAATAAACCCAAGTGCTACGATGAGTATTGCCAAAATTAGAAATGTTGGAATAGTGGTATAATTTAGTGTCATATTAGGCCTTTAATGTTAAAAATAAAGACCTAGCATATGACACTTTTTAAAACGCGCTACTCCTGTACTTGTTAATTTTCTATCGTTCGATGACGAACCATGTCAGTTACTACGTTATCCCCTCCTCAAACTGAAGTCGTCCACAAACACTGAAATGGCGATGGGATTTCTTCTTTTGATAGATAAACTCGATAACCTACTTCAACGTGTGTTTTTTTGGTAAGAAGGGGTACCGTCAGCATGAAGCCATCAAAACAACTGTTCCGCCAATCAAGATAAGTCCCTTCCTTTCTGGCTATTTTTCTGTCTCGATTAAGTTGATGTTTATCCAATGACATTTGGCGCACCATTGTCAGGGGCAAGTCATTCACTTTTGCTGATTGATAAAGTCGGGTGAATGTTAATTTATGTCGTTTAGTGATATTTTTCATTTGTTACCTCGGTAGTTATTTGCTGAATTGGTTGAGATGTAATGATAAACAAAGTGCTCAAACGCGCATCTATCTTGCGATTGATTTTTCTTCTGCACAGGATTAATTTCTGCTCACATCACGCCCATCCAAATATTGATTCAATTGTTGAATATTTTCATCGGTGGCAAGTAACTCTTTAGGCGCGACACCAAAGCTTTTATTTTTTACCTTTAGCCAATGCACCATAAAATCGGTATCACCACCACAAAAATCATGTAGCGCACGATAAACATTTATGAAGGCTATTAATGACTTTTTAACCTGAGTGACATGGTCATTTTGAATGTCATCATTGCTTACATCTTTATTTATACTTTGATTGTTTAGTATCGCGTTGAGGTCTTTCACCCATATGCATGGCTGTGCTTTTTCATTTAACGCTAATATCTTGCAAGCCCTATCAGAAGCCTTAATTAAGACGTGTAATTCTTTGGCTTTATTCATCAATAATCCTTTTAAAATCCGTTAATATGACATGGGCTTATTTCACCGCTTGAAGGTAAATACAAAAGGAGGGATTCCCGTCAAACGTCTTAACACGTTTACTACTTTTACTACTTTTACTACTTTTACTACTTTTACTACTTTTACTACTTTTAAGCCACACGATAAAACCTACCGCCCATACAACAATAAAGCAAATACTCATTAGTGTCGTATCATCAGTTAATGTATCAATCATTGTCATACTCGGACTCCAAAGATAAAGATGCGTATGTCATTGAAAAACAAGCGCAGCTTGGCTTATCTATCATTGATAAAAAGGATCAACAAAACTCAGCATTGTTGGTGCTCTCTGTCCATAAATGCTGAAAAGCATGCGGAATTTCTGCTTTAGACAAATAGATTTTCAGTCCAACTTCATAATCAGAACGATTTGTGCGTACCGATACCATTAACATAAAACCATCAAAGACACTGTCAGGCCAATAGAGATAATTCGCTAATCGTTTGTCTCGTTTAAGCTGGTGCTTGGTTAACGATAAACTGCGCATCTGAGCGAAGCTGATGTCATTTTCCATGGCTAATTGATATAGATGGGTGAATTTCACTTTATGTCGTTTAATACTATTTCTCATGCTTGACCTCATTAGTTTTAGATTGTTTGTCGCTGAGTAACCATGATATAGGCTGAGAATAAACGCGCATCTTGAGTTCCATCATTGAACCATCACAACCAAGTTGCCCGATTTCCAAAGTGTTATTTAATAGGATTTCAATTAACGCATTGGAGTCATTATGACCACCACACAACAACAAACTATTTTTTCTGCTGAAATTGCCATTAAGCAAACATCCATTTTTGTTCAAAAAAATACATTACAATCATTAGCAGACCAGTATAAACATCCTCGGATGT
Source organism: uncultured Colwellia sp. (assembly GCA_963974965.1). Classification (GTDB taxonomy): domain Bacteria; phylum Pseudomonadota; class Gammaproteobacteria; order Enterobacterales; family Alteromonadaceae; genus Colwellia. The sequence continues at coordinate 23,481 of CAXBEX010000010.1, forward strand.
TGGGACGATTAACCTGCGCTAATATCGTTGCAGATGCTTGTGGTGTCTCAATCCAACGAGCTAATAATATTTTCCGTTATTGCGCTGAATTAGAGGAATTTTTCATTGAGGTTGAATTACTCATGATTGAAGAATCCCTTCTTGCTGAAAAACGTCCCCCTAATAAAAATGGAAGAATGCGTTTACGAGATTTATCTGATGACGAGTTAATTCGTCTTGCCGGACATTATCACAACGTCAAAGATTTAAGTGAACGAAATGATAGCCTACGTAAGCAAATAACTAAGCGTGGATTAATGAATGAAGTGAGACTATGTCACCCTTCATATACAACAAGTCAGGCTTACATCGGCTTAGATAAAAGCTTAATCGTAAAATCTGTTTATGAACTTATTTTTGCCAACATACTGACTTATGCAAAAATAGCATTCGATTATAACGTTGATAGTGGTATTCAAAAGAAGACCAAAAACTACACTATCGATTTTGAAGTGTTTTTTGGTGAGCAATCAGTTTTAGTTGAGCTTGCACAAAATCTTTACGTTGATAACACCTGTAAATTGTCTCGTCGTAATGAATATGCAGTGAACATTCAAAGTAAACGTGATGCTTATTTACAAAACTTCCCGAACGAGATGGTCTATTTCATTGACACAGATATACCGTATAAAGCCTTTTATAACGACATAGTTCAATGGCTAAATCATTTTGCTCCCCTGGCAGATATAGCGTCTTTTTCTCAAGCCATGGTAAAGCAAAATGAGTCTTTAAAGTATTTACTTGATGAATCAGTAGAGTCCGTCGCTTTTCGTATTATTGATGAATACAAAGGTTTAGAGCATTTTAAAAATAAACACAGCAGTACGCATACGTATCTAAAACAAAGTCAAGCAGATGAATACGAAGAAATAATGCAATTGGCTAAAAAGATGAGCAATAAATTACGCACGCATAAAAGCCACATTACTCGTTATAACTGGTCAAAACCCGCATATTTTACGTTTAATAATTTTTTGTCAAGCGCTGCTAGATTCACGTTTAGTTGAATTACTAAAAAACAATGAGGTTAGTAGTATTCAAGAAGCATATCAAAAATGGCTATTTGCTTATGATTTACATCAAGCAATGTTTCAATCACACAGTATTCAACGCCCTTGTAGTCAATTTTGTCCGACTCCTCAGTGTTTATATGAATTTAAAAGCTGGGAAAATATTTTGTTCAAAGTAAAAAAAGCAGCCTAGAAAAGATGGCGAATAAGTTCGCCAATTTTGAAAAAGTGCTTAACCAAGAAATTAAGGGGGTTAACTAGGGTATGGCGATTGAAATTTTATTCATAATTCAAGTAGCAAAATGAATGTTACTAAAATTACAGCATTCATTAATATTAAATGAAGAATGAAGAATGAAGTGGTAAATAAAATGATAAAAAAATTAACACCTAAAACCTACTTAGAACAATTTTACCCTGAAAGTGGATTTTGTACGAAAACGGTAATTAACTGGATCAAAAGAGGAAAGCTAAACGGAGAGCAGACCCCGACAGGAAGATGGTTAGTTGTGATAGATGAACAAGAATCAGCCAAAGTAAATGTTATGTTAAAGATGTTAGAAATATCTGGAGTGTAAAATGTCACGTAAAAGGAAACCTGAAAACGCACACTTTCCAGCGGGATTGTTTAAAAAAAAGGTAAGAGGCATTCCTAGGTTTCTAATTCGTAAAATAGACAAGAAAGACTTTTATTGCCCTTTAGGAACACTTGAAACAGAAGCGATAGATCTTGCTATCGCTTATAACGCCAAGTATCGCAACCCTTTAATAAATATATTAACAACTCACGATCCTGACAATAAGCCGTTATCAGAATGGATTCAGCACATCAAAGATAGAGTAGAAGCCGAAGAGTTAGTGGTAGACAAAATAAGTAAGCCTGTGTTTTCTACTTTTTGCCTTGATATGGATCGCTTAAAAGAATTGCATGGTAAGGTGCTCACCAAAGAAATGTCATTAAACCATGTCAATAAATACCTTAATGAGTATGTTCAAGGAAAATCTGACAATGTTTATAATGCTAAAATTTCATTTTTACGTAAAGTGTTTGATTATTTGTTAGATGATGGGGCAACAAACACCAACTTCGCCAACAACAAAAAGAAAAAACCAAAGCCTGAAAAAGATCGCCAAAGAATTGATAGCGATAATTATAAAAAGATATTATCCACTGCTCCCCATTATTTGAGTATTGCTATGCGATTATCTTTACAGACCACACATGCTGTTAATGAAATCAGTATGGCTAAATACAGCGATTGCACATGCCTTAAGCTGCCTTTAATGCAAGATGGTTTACTAGTTTTTGGTACGTTACGTATTCATAGACAAAAAGTGAAGAATAAAGAGGCGTCAAGGGTAGAGATTCCAATTACACAACAATTAAAAAATATTATTGATGATTCTCGTAAAGATAGAGTGGCTTCACCTTATATCGTTCATCGTATTAAGGACGCAAGAGGTAAGCCAGCGCAAGAGTTGACGCACCCAACACAATGTCGCCCTAATGATATTTCAGGAGCGTTTTCAGATTTTCGCGACAAATTAAGTTTATATGTTGAACTCCCCAAAAAGAATAGGCCTACTTTTCACGAAATACGTTCACTGTCTATTTTCTTATATGGTAAACAAGGCTTAGATCCTCAAGAACGTGCCGCACACTCTGATGCAAAAACAACTAAAAAGTACATGGAAGGTCATGTTGAGTGGGTACAAATTCAAGCGGCTGAATTGGTAATTTAAACTACTGTATAAAAAATAATAATGGTACGTTAATGGTACATTAATGGTACGGCCTAAAAACAAAAGGCCTGAATAATTTAATATTCAGGCCTTTTTTTTCATCAAACTTAGTTAAAAAGAACTTATCTTTTTGCCAATTTCTCTTTAATACGTGCTTTCTTACCAGAAAGTTCACGAAGATAGTAAAGTTTCGCTTGACGAACATCACCGCGACGTTTCACTTCAATTGAATCAACAATTGGGCTATGTGTCTGGAATACACGCTCTACACCAACACCGTTCGAAATTTTACGAACAGTGAACGCAGAATGTAAGCCACGGCTTTTAACAGCAATAACAACACCTTCAAATGCTTGAAGACGTGATTTATCACCTTCAGTAACTTTTACTTGAACTACAACAGTGTCGCCTGGAGCGTATGCTGGTAGGTCTTTTTTTAATTGCTCTTGTTCGAGCATTTCAATAATTTTACTCATAATACCTTCTTCCTAGTATGCACAGTCTAAGTGGATTTTGTTTGTTTCTTAATGGAAACTAACAGTTTTTCCTGCTCAGCTGTCAGAGCTAGGTTAGTTAATAGTTCTGGTCTTCTGGTCCATGTTCTCAATAGAGACTGCTCTTGGCGCCATAAGCGTATGTGTTCGTGATTTCCGCTTAGCAAAACTTTCGGCACTGACATTTCGTCCCCCAAAGAGGTAGTCAATACTTCTGGCCTAGTATAATGAGGGCAATCTAATAAGCCATGTAAGCCATCAGAGAAAGAATCCTGAATTGCTGATTCTTTATGTCCTAATACACCCGGCACTAATCGTGCTACGGCATCTATTACATTCATTGCGGCAAGTTCACCACCACTTAAAATATAATCGCCAACCGACCACTCTTCGTCAATATCTGACGCGATTAGTCGCTCGTCTATGCCTTCATAACGACCTGCTATAAATATCAGGCTGTCATCTTGCGCTAATTCACCAACACCTGCTTGGTCCAATTTTCGTCCCTGCGGTGACAAATAAATAACCTTCGCTTTTCTACCACTAATGTCTGCAGCTTTACGTGCAGCATTTATAGCATCCCGTAGTGGTTGTACCATCATCAACATGCCTGGACCACCGCCATAAGGACGATCATCAACAGTGCGATGTCGATCATGAGTAAAGTCTCTTGGGTTCCATTTATGAAACTCAATTAACCCACCGCGGATCGCTCGGCCTGTCACCCCATACTCGGTAATAGCGTCAAACATTTCAGGAAAAAGGCTTATCACCCCTATCCACATTTTGCCCTTCTTATTCTTTGCAGAATTTAGACAAGAATCAACACTAGTCACAAGTTAGAAACCTGGGTCCCAGTCAACACAAATTTGTTTATTTTCAATGCTTACCGATTCAACAACTTCTTCAAAAAGATAAGGAATTAACCGCTCTTTTTTACTAAAACCATCGTTTAAGTTCGCTTTTACAACCAGTACATCGTTAGCGCCAGTTTCCATCATATCGGAAACCACACCTAGATCGTAACCGTTGGAGGTAACCACACTCATGCCGATTAAATCACGCCAGTAAAATTCACCTTGCGGTAAATCTGGCAGAGAATGTTCATTGGTCAATATTTCCGAGCCGACTAATGCTTGCGCTTCATCTCTGTCATCAATATTGCCCACTTTCACAACCAAGCCTTTGTTGTGCTTACGCCAATCAGTAACTTCTACTGTTTGTGTTTTATTTCCTAATTTTAATGACCAAGGAAAATAGTCTAGTATGGCTTCAAGTTCATCGGTGAATGAATGAATTTTCAACCAACCTTTGATGCCGTAAACTGCGCCTACTTTACCTAAGATAATTTGATTTTCTTTATTCATAACAACTCACAACAAACCTTATACCTACTACTTTTACTTACTAAGTAATTAAGCCGCTACTTGCGCGTCTTTAACTAACTTAGCCACACGATCAGATACACCAGCACCTAGACCAACCCAATGGTTGATACGATCTAGATCTAAGCGTAATTTTTCAGCTTGACCTTGTGCTGTTGGGTTGAAGAAACCAACTTTCTCGATGAAACGACCATCGCGAGAGTTACGGCTATCTGCAACAACAACCTGATAGAATGGACGCTTTTTAGCGCCACCACGAGCTAAACGAATGGTAACCATATCGCCCTCTTATATTTTAGTGTTAAAACGGATTTTTCCAGACACTTCCTGCCGATAGGCGACAGAAAAGCTCGCGTATTTTACGCTTTCAAGGATAAAATGCAAGCATTGTTTTACTAAGTCAGCAGTTCTAGATGAAATTAATAACTAAGCTTTATAAGGGCTGACGGAGAGATTAAAATTAACCACAGCACATCCAAAACAAAATTTATGCTCTGCGGTGATGTGAACGCTGATAAAAACTAATATTTATTATCAAAAATAACAACTTTCAGCTATCATTACCATATTAACAGCAGAAAAAGCGAAAGCTTCAAAATTTTATTCGGAATTTAATATGATTAGTGTATTTGATATGTTTACAATAGGTATCGGCCCTTCAAGCTCCCATACTGTTGGCCCAATGAAAGCGGCAAAGCTTTTTGTTGATGAACTTAAAAAGCAAGCATTACTCGCTAAAACCGATCGCGTAAAATGCGAGCTATTTGGCTCTCTGGGTCAAACAGGTATTGGCCATGGAACAGGTAAAGCAGTTATTCTAGGCTTATCAGGTGAGACACCTGAAGAGATACCTGTCGATTCAATTGAAACCATTCTTTCACAAGTGGTAAATAGTCAAAAAGTCCAACTTGATGGCCAGCATCTTGTTAATTTCCCCAAAAATGATGCCATTATTTACCATCATAGAAAAAGCTTACCTGCTCACGCAAATGCGATGACTCTTTTTGCTTATCAAGACCAAACAATTATTTTAGAACAAACATATTATTCTATTGGTGGTGGTTTTATTGTTCAAGATTGTGACTTTGAAAAAGAAAAAGATAAAGCCTTATCCCTACATGAAAACATCAACAGGCCACATAAATTTACGAATGCTGCACAGTTACTTGCCATAGCACAAGAAAGTGGCCTAAGTATTAGTACCATCATGATGAATAATGAAAAATGCTTAAATGATGAAGCAATAATTCGTACTAAATTAATGGATATTTGGCAAGCAATGCGCAGCAGTGTCGACCGAGGTATATTAACTGAGGGTATATTACCTGGGGGTTTAAAAGTAACTCGCCGCGCACCTGCTTTATATCGCTCTTTAATGGTAGAAAAATCTAGTGACCCTCTAACAGCAATGGACTGGGTAAATTTGTTTGCATTGGCTGTTAATGAGGAAAATGCGGCTGGCAGTCGTGTTGTAACCGCACCAACTAATGGTGCAGCAGGTATTATTCCTGCGGTATTATGTTATTACGACAAATTTGTAAAGCCAGTATCTGATGATGATTGTGTTCGTTATTTACTCACAGCAGCAGCGATAGGAATTTTATATAAGACCAACGCCTCTATTTCTGGCGCTGAAGTGGGCTGTCAAGGAGAAGTGGGGGTTGCTTGTTCAATGGCGGCAGGTGCATTAACTGAAATTATGGGTGGCACGCCAATACAAGTAGAAAATGCAGCTGAAATAGGTATGGAGCACAATTTAGGGTTAACGTGCGATCCTGTTGGAGGCTTAGTACAAGTTCCTTGTATTGAACGAAATGCAATGGGGTCAGTGAAAGCAATAAATGCCTCTAGATTAGCACTTCGCGGAACAGGTACATCAAAAGTTTCCTTAGATAAAGTAATCAAAACCATGTGGGATACAGGTAATGATATGAAAACTAAATATAAAGAAACCTCTCGTGGTGGTTTAGCCGTAAATATTACTGAATGTTAATAATCAGGCGCGGGTTTTAAGTTACGAGTAGTGAAGACAACATACTGAGAGTGTGCTGTTTTCGTAACTCACTACTTTTCTTGCTCGTTCTTTTATCTTGTAGGCAACTTAACATCGGCAAACATTTCATCAACTTCCACGTTGTTTTTAAGTAGCATGGCTTGTGTAACAACATGCTTATTTAAGTGTGGTGCGAAACGTTCAATAAAATCAAACATATAACCACGTAAAAAACTACCGCGTCTAAAACCTATTTTAGTTGTACTCGCGTTAAATAAATGGCTGGCATCTATACTAACAAGATCGTTATCAATTTTAGGGTCAATAGCCATGGTAGCAATAACACCTACACCTATACCTAGGCGAACATAAGTTTTAATAACATCAGCATCTGTGGCTGTAAAAGCAATTTTAGGCTCCGCCCCTGCTTTTTCAAAAGCAGCATCTAACTCAGAGCGTCCAGTAAAACCAAACACATAAGTAACTAAAGAATACTTAGCTATATCTTGAATAGTTAACGTTTGTTTGCGTGCTAAAGGATGATCTTTGCGAACAATAATACTTCGATTCCAATGATAACAAGGTAACATCACCAAATCGTTATACAAGTGCAGTGATTCTGTAGCAATCGCAAAATCAGCCTCACCTTTTGCCGCTGCGTCGCTAATTTGCGCCGGTGTACCCTGAGACATTTGTAGTGATACTTTAGCGTATTTTTTAATAAAACCTTGTATTACTTCAGGCAAAGCATAACGAGCTTGTGTATGAGTAGTCGCAATGCGCAATTTGCCTTCATCAGGTTGAGTATGTTCACGAGCAACCGCTTTTATACCTTCAACTTTAGATAGAATTTGCTGGGCGATATTAATGACTTCTTGTCCAGCAGGTGTAACATGAGTTAAGTGTTTGCCACTACGACCAAATATTTGAATTCCCAATTCATCTTCAAGCATTCTAACTTGCTTAGAAATACCTGGTTGAGAAGTAAAAAGAACCTCTGCCGTAGCAGAAACATTTAGATTATTATTTAGCACTTCAACGATATAGCGCAATTGTTGCAATTTCATATGTATACCTAAGCTATCTCAAGAGTCGAGTGCAGGAACTTTTTTAGACCAAAATAATATACTTAATTGAACATTTATTCCATATCAAATTTCAATTCTTGTAAATTAAATTCAACAATAGGGCAAAATAGACTAAAGATTATTTTAAACTATTTTATAACTTATAATAAATAAAATGGTGCAAAACTACTTAAATCTTTAAATCTGATAATAAAGTGCAAGTTACGCTTTGCTAAGCATGACATTTTTTGTAGACTGCTACTATCAAAGTGGATAGTTGTTCACATTATTAAAAAATAAGAGCTATAACATGATCGCTATTATCGTAGGTTTAATCGTTACCTTAATTATTTTTGTTGTCGTCGTCAGTGCGATTCAACAGCATAAAGAAAAACTTGCAGCAGAAAAAAGAGCTAAAGTAGCAAAACAAAAAGCTATTATAGATGAAAGTGAAGAGCTTATTCTTAATTTAGTTAATATCCCTTCCAGCCCCAATTTAGTACAAATTTTAAACAAAAGATGTTTGAATGCAGCCAAAATAATGCAAAAGTTAATGCCCGAGGTGAATGGCCTTAAAAACAAAATTAATGAATTGAGTGTTCGCTTAGAAGCCGCAGAAGATTTAGCCGCTAGTCAAAATAATGATGAAAATTTCATATTGCCTGATAATGAAAAGCAAATATTGTCCACCTTACAATGCATAAAAAAATTGCGTGCCATATTAAAGTCAGAACAAACAAAAGGTGCACTTGACCCACATACATTTACACAAGAAGATCAGCGCTTAGACGCAATGCAATTAAAAATAAACATAGAAAGCTTAATCAAACGAGGTAGCCAAGCACAGAGTAAAGAGATGTTTGGCTCTGCTCGTCAATACTTTGAAAAAGCATTACAAACCTTAGCTAATCATTCAACAAAAACAGAGTATACAATGGCTAAAAACGCTGAAATAGCAAAACTATTAGAAGAAATAACAGATTCATTAAAAATAACTAATGCATCAGACGCAGCGAAAAAAGCTAAAAATGAAGAAAATGAATTAGATATTTTATTTCAACCTAAAAAGAAATGGTAAAAAAAGAAATGATAAAATTTTTTTACTCGTAAGCGGGAACTTACGCACTCAAAACTAAGCCAGCTTTTGCTGGCTTTTTCTTATGCTTCAGCTTCATTGAGATTATAACGTGGAAAAAGTCAATTCCATTACGCTAAACGCCTTCTTACGTAGAACAATGAAGGCATATGCTTTAAAAGCTCATATAAGACAACAGGGCTGTGAACTTAAACGTATTGGTCGTTCTCGTCATTGGCTGCTTAAGGCAAACTTTGACCAACTACAAGCAATCATTGCTTTTATAGAGTTATCAGGTGAGCCAAGCTGGAGATGGTTAACAAAATTGTTAAGAAATGAATATCAGCATTTAAACCATGATGAATTACTCAGAATAGCCTCGACAATAGAAAAGGTTACTATCAGTGCTTTAATCGCTAGAAGCGACTGTACAATTGCCCAAGCAAGACAGGTGATTGACGAATTAGAAGAGTTGGACTGAACAGAATAGTTGCGAGCAAGAAAAGTGTCGAGTTGCGAAAATACCACCTATATTTGTGAGGGGCTTCGCAACTCGTAACTACAAACTCGTCACTTTAGTTTAATTATCTTCTTTAGCGGCTGCTTTTTTCTTTACGGCTGTTTTCTTTTTAGCTGCTTTTTTCTTCGGCTTAGGTATATCTTCAACCCAGTTGCCATCAATATATTTAGCAGTCCAGCCAGTAGCTTTATCGTCTACTTCGCTCATCACATATTGTTCTTTAGTTTTTCTGCTATAACGAACAATCGCTAAATTACCCTTATTGTCTTGCTCTGGGGCATCAGCTAAATAATAAAATTTAGCGGATATTCTCTCTCTAAAACGTTTTAACTCTGCCACTTTTGGCGCTCTAGTTTCACGTGAGCGAGGGAAAGTATTCGCAGCTAAGAAAATACCTGCTGCACCATCACGTAAAACGAAATGTGCCTCAGATTTTTCACACAGAAGTTCAGGCAATTGCACAGGGTCTTCTTTTGGCGGCGCAGCTTCACCACTTACTAATAACTTACGCGTATTTTTACACTCAGCGTTAGTACAATCAAAATACTTACCAAAACGGCCAGATTTCAACTCCATATCAGCTTCACAACGGTCACACTCTAAAACAGGGCCATCATAGCCTTTAATTTTAAACGTGCCCTGCTCTACTTCAATACCATCACAAATAGGGTTATTGCCACAAACATGCAATTTACGGGTTTCATCAATAAGGTAGCTATCCATGGCCGTATTACATTTTTTACAACGATGCATAGCACGCAACGCTTCAGTTTCTTGATCTTCGGCTAATACACTTACCGCTTCTTCACCCGGCGTTAAGTTCATGGTAGTTGTGCAGCGCTCTTTTGGCGGCAATGCATAACCTGAACAACCTAAAAACACCCCTGTAGAAGCGGTTCTAATGCCCATTTTACGGCCACACGTTGGGCAATCAATATCGGTTAATACTGGATTATTGTTCGGCATACCTCCTTCTTCAGAATCCATATTAGCAAGCGCTAATTTTTTACTGAAATTTTTATAAAACTCATCTAAAACGCCTTTCCAGTCAAGTTCCCCCATAGCAATAGCATCAAGCTCTTGTTCCATATTGGCGGTAAAGTCATAGCTCATCAATTTTTCAAAACTAATTGAAAGGCTGTCAGTAATAATTTCACCCATTTTCTCGGCATAAAAACGCTTTTTATCTAAACGTACATAGCCTCTATCTTGAATAGTGGAAATGATAGACGCATAGGTTGATGGACGACCAATAGAGCGCTTTTCTAACTCTTTAACTAACGATGCTTCACCAAAACGTGCTGGTGGCTTAGTAAAGTGCTGAGTGGCTTCTAAATTATCTAATATTAATACTTCACCTACCGCTAAATCAGGTAGATGTTTGTCATCACCTTTGGCAAGTTGAGGATGAACGCGTGTCCAACCGTCAAATTGCATTACACGACCTTTAGCTTTTAAATCAAAGTCAGCGGCACTGATAGTTAACGTGCTTACGGTATACCTTGCTGCGGTCATTTGACAGGCAACAAACTGACGCCAAATTAAATCATAAAGCTTTTTAGCATCGGCTTCGATACCTTCCATAAAAGCAGATTCAACTTTCACGTTCGAAGGACGAATAGCCTCATGCGCCTCTTGAGCGCCTGCTTTAGAGCCATACACTTTGGGTTTTTCAGGTAAATAATTTTCACCAAAGCTTTTGCCAATAAACGTACGACACATTTCAACAGCGTCTTTACTTAAATTAGTTGAATCGGTACGCATATAGGTAATGTGCCCTGCTTCATATAAGCGTTGAGCCAAGCCCATGGTGCGCTTAACACCGTAACCTAATTTAGTGCTTGCCGCTTGTTGTAATGTAGAGGTAATAAACGGCGCAGAAGGTGTGCTTTTTGAGGGCTTATCTTCGCGTTTACTGACCACATAATCTGCCGGTTTTAAATCAACTAATGCTTTATCAGCATCGATTTTATTTGTTGGTTTAAATGCTTTGCCATTATTGTGGGTAACATCTAATGTGAGTGCTTCGCCTGAGCTAGCGTGCGTGTCAGCAATAATGTCCCAAAACTCTTTAGGATCAAAAGCTTTAATTTCACGTTCTTTTTCAACAACTAATTTCACAGCAACCGACTGAACTCGCCCTGCTGACAAGCCTCGGGCAACCTTTTTCCATAACAAGGGACTAACCATAAAACCAACAACACGATCCAGAAAACGACGCGCTTGTTGAGCATTAACACCCGGCATACTTAATTCGCCCGGCGTAGCAAAAGCTTGCTGAATTGAGCTTTCAGTTATTTCATTAAAAACCACACGACGAAATTTTTTATCATCGCCACCAATAAGTTCTTTTAAGTGCCAAGCTATCGCTTCTCCCTCGCGATCCAAATCGGTTGCGAGATAGATGGTATCAGCTTTTTCCGCAAGTTTTTGAAGTTCTGTAACAACTTTTTCTTTGCCGGGAAGAATTTGATAATTAGCCGCCCAGTTTTTCTCTGGATCTATGCCCATGCGGTTAACAAGCGTCTGTTTATCACGCTTAGCTTTATATTTAGCTTTTGCTTCTGGTTCCATTTTGCGCACTTCTGCGGGTGACTTTGTCGCAACTTTTTTACCCGTACTACTGTGGGGTAAATCACGCACATGACCAACACTCGACTTAACAATAAAGTCTTTACCTAGATATTTATTAATTGTTTTCGCTTTGGCTGGCGATTCGACAATAACAAGTGATTTTGCCATAAAAATTTGTAATCCTGCTTATTCGACAGTTTATCTACAGTTGAAGATAAATTAATTTTTGTTTTATTATTCATTCATTATTTGAGTTAAAAAGTGCGAGCATGCTCTTTCATCTCACTCAAATAAAGCTATGTTTGGTATCTTGTAAAAAAACTAATTGCATACCTATTTATACATATATCTATAAATATGCAAATTGACAAGCATTTATTTTTTGAGCTTACCTGCTTGCCTATTACTACTTGCTGCTTTTGGCTATAATGCCTATGTACTTATATAAACACTAAGTTTATTTAGCTTATTTAGCTTATTTTAAAAAATGCTTAATACTTATTTCAGCGCAATCATAATCGACTTTGCCAAAAAAAATAAGGGTTAAATCCTAAAAAAACTAATTTAAGCCTGTAACTTTCAATTATTAAAACCATTTACAGAGATAAATATGTCGCAATTAACTGCACAATTAAAAGATAAATTAACACAATGTTTATGCCCACCTGGTAATGGTGTTTTCACCGTTAATACGGCTAAAGAGCGTAAAGAGCAATTGCATCAAACAATTTATGGTCAAGCCAGCGGCATTGATGATTTATGGAAAAGTTCTTTAGACAAGCTTCCTGACGCCTCTAACGCCATCATTTTAGGTATAGCATCGGATTGTGGCGGTGGAATATTGCGAGGCGCTAATTGGGGGCCTTTATTTATTCGTAGCACGTTACTTGAAAGTTACCCTGAGCTAAATACGTTTGATTTAGGTGATATTCGCGTGATACCGCATTTGCTTTCAGACAAATATTTAAATGCAGCGACCATAGCTAATTGCCGAAAAGCCTTGTATCAAAATGCTCAAAGTGAATATTGCGTTAGCCCATTAAGTATTACTGAAGATGTTCTGCATGATTTTTACGCGGCATTTCCTGAAAAAGGTGTTTTTGGTTTAGGTGGCGATCACAGTGTTAGCTATCCGCTCACCAAAGCTTATTTACAAGCAAAAAAACAACAAGGTAAACGTACTAGTATCATTCACTTTGATGCACACACTGATTTGCTTACAGAACGCTTAGGAATCGACTTATGTTTTGGCTCTTGGTGTACCCATATTTTAGATGACTTGCCAGCTCCCGAGCACTTAATTCAAGTGGGCATTCGTTCAAGTGGTAAACCTAAAAATCACTGGGAAAGTACTTTCGGTGTAAAACAACATTGGGCACATGAAATTAAAGAGCTAGGTGTTGAAAAAATCATTGAAAATATTCTCGCGCAATTAGCCGAACAAAATATTGATGAGCTTTATGTTAGTTTTGACATTGATGCCATAGACGACAGCTATGCATCCGCTACTGGCACGCCAGAGCCCGATGGATTAATGCCAAGTGAAGCAATGCAGATATTGCGCGCTATTGCAGCGAAATACCCAATAACAGGCGCAGATATGATGGAAATAGCCCCGTTTACCGACAGCTCTGGTTTAGGCGTTATCAGCCAAGAAAAAACATTAAAGGTGGGTGCAGAGATTTCTGCTTTTTTGATTAGTGAGATGAGTAAATAATCTAAAAGTTTATCAAAAAAAAGCCGCTTACCTGTCAAGGGAAGCGGCTGTTTTTATATCTTAGCTGACGAGCTTACAACGATTATTGAATGACAATACTTACCGGTGTGAAGGTTGTTACAACGCCACCCTCTTCGGTTTCAATAGTTACACTAAGCACACCTGATGTAGGCTCTTTAGCACCTTTTATACCAACAGAAAAAGTTAAACCACCATTGTGATTATCATTAGGCCAAACGAACGTACTTGGCGTAGCACCACCACCAACAGAAGGAGAGAAAGTAATTTTGGTTCCAGCTGGCATTGGCTGATTATGCAAATCTGAAATGGTTAGCGTAACAAAACCTGTATTTTCACCAGCAATATATACGGCGGTATCATTTGGGTTAAAGTTTGGATTTGCAACAACTGGGGTATTAGGATCATTATCATCATCAATCGTTGGGCTAACCGCATCATCCGTTGCATTAACAACCATTAAAGGGTTACTTCCTGACATCACTAACACCAGCTTACCTCGAACATTTAGTGATTTATTTTCCGAACAGCCAGCGTGCGCAGGGATAGAACAAAGCACACCGTTATATTTACCATCATTAAGGTCAAATATACCATTACTATTAAAGTCCCCTGATCCACGAACTTCAAGCTCGCCGCCACCTTCACCACCAGCTTCTGCAGGGTTAAATAAACCATCTTCATTATAATCAACAAAGGCTTCTTTTAAATCGTAAGGTCTACCACTAACATTAGTGCCAGTAAAGGCTGCCATTTCACTGGCGTCAAAACGGCCATTACCATTTGTATCAGGAAAAGACTCTTCACCAATAGCCGTTGCCAAGATAGTCGCTCGACCACCGAATTTTTGCCCTAGGGTGTTAAACTGCTCAGAAGGGTGAATAACATCGGGCTGGTTAGTAAAAAAGTTATATTCATCATCAGTATTATGGGCTAACACATGCCCTTCAGGACGTGGTTCAGCACTGAACCATGTGACACTACAAATACCTTTTTCGGTTAAACATGAATCCTCTATTGAGCCACCTTCTGTGGTAAAGCTTACTGCGGTGCCATCAGGTACAGGGTTATTATAAGCATCAGATAAACGAGCAGTAACGATTACCTCAGTATTTGCACGATCCCAACCTTCAGGGTTTAAGATTGATGCTGATAAACTAAAACTATCTTGATCAGGAATACCTGTAGAAACAACCAAGACACTTGATTGTGAAGCAATTTGGGGGACACTACCGTCATCAATAGTCGCTTGCACCCTAACGCTGGTTGCTACAGTACCTGAATTAATTACTGTTTGGACAATACCTTGATTGTTTGTAGTTGCGCTATCAGGGATTAATTGAATGCCGCCAACGTTAGTATTTAAAGAAAAGTTAACCACTTGGTTATTAACTGGGTTTGAGTTGGTATCTAATACCCTAAACTTAACAATAGAGCTTTCTGAACCACCTAAACTACCCGTACCTAAAATAGAAATATTTTCAGGCGAAGCTGACACAAATTCGATACTACCTACATCAGCTTTTAGTACATTAACGGAGGTTATTGCTGATAAATTAATACCTCCAGCATTAGCAGTAACATTAATAGGATCATCACCCACACAGCCCTTAGCAAGGTAAGTGCTTGTTGCTGCACCGTTTGAAGTGGTAATTGGCGAGCTTAACTCTGCCGAAGGGGTACTTAAACTAGAGCAACTTGAAGAGAAATTCACTTCTACTGATTCGGTAAATAAAGCGCCTTGATCATCAATAATATTTACTGATACAACTGTTGTACCTCCGGCTGATATTTGCGCTAAACTAATTTCAGCTTGACTTTCAATAAACGGATCACCACTACCCATAATTACCGTAGAAGAGCCAACAACTAACAACACTTGCCCTGTTTCACCACTTTCAATAGAGGCAGTCACTGAACCAGCACCTAAACTGCCGCCCGCTAAAATATCAACACTTGCTTGGTTATCATCATTTGTTATAGCGGTAGCAATCGGAATTTCACCCACGGTTGTAATAAAAGTGACAATAAGCGGTGTACTAATGCCATTGACAGTGGCGATAACTTTACCTGATTTAGATGATGTAATAGTGTCTGTTGGGTTACCTTCACTATCAACTAAGGTGACTGATATATTAATGTCACCTACCACACCAATATCATCACCTTGAGTTTCAAAACCAATTTTAGCATTTTCGCCAGTTGAAACTGATGCAATAATATCTCCAGCACCACGCACATTACCTGCAGTCAAGGTGATTATTGCAATACCTTCATCATTGGTTGAAGCTGTGCCTGAGCTAGGAGAAAAAGCACCAATCCCTGAAGCTACCGTATCTAAAGTGAAAATCACGGTTGTGTTAGGAACCACAACACTACCTTGAGTTAAGGTGGCTGTTACAATAATAGGCTCTTGTCCTGTTACCTTTTTATTTGAAAGTGCCAGTGAGATAACAACAGACTCTGTGACTGCACCTCCTCCACCCCCATCTATTGATAATCCTCCATCTCCACCACCACATGCTACTAATGTGGTTAACGTCATTAATAACAGAGTAAAACTAAAGCGTCGAAGTAACTCCATAAAGGTATCCCTATTGTCTTGTGATTAATCAACATTAAACATATTAACTGATAAATAACAAAAAAGTACAACTTAATACATCAATTCAAAAAAAAACTTAATCATCAAGCAAGTTAGCTAAAAAACAAGCTTACCTTAGTGCTAAATTTGTAAAACTGTTTTTAATCACTTAATTTATTGTTAACCTAATGAACTAAGTAATTTTAATAAAACATCGACCTAAAGTATGACTACACTAAAAACAAGTAGCTTAACATCTCGCATTGTTATCGGCATGATTTCAGGCATAGCCTTCGGATCTTTTTTACAGTGGCTAATGCCTAATAGTAAAGACTTAGTCTTAAACTTATTTTTGTTCGACTTATCACTACAAAATTTCTTAGTTGATGGTTTGTTAGAAGTTATTGGTCAAATTTTTATGGCTAGTTTACGTATGCTTGTTGTGCCATTAGTCTTTGTATCTCTGGTGTGTGGCGTTTGTTCATTACAAGACACTACAAAATTGGGCAGAATCGGTGGTAAAGGCATCGGTTTATACTTAGTCACTACTGCTATAGCAATTACCTTGGCTATTTTTGTTGCCATTATTATTGGTCCAGGTGAAGGTGTTGGTATGTCGGCTAGTACTAGCTTCAGCAGTAGAGAAGCGCCCTCGTTAGCGCAAGTACTTATTCAAATGTTTCCCACCAATCCTTTTGAAGCATTCGCTCAAGGAAAGATGCTACAAATTATTGTTTTTGCTTTATTATTTGGTATTGCGATTGCGTTATCAGGCAAAGCAGGTGAGCGAGTTTCATCACTTTTTGAAGACTTAAGTGAGGTGATTATGCGTTTAGTTACTATTTTAATGAACATTGCGCCTTATGGTGTATTTGCTTTATTAGCAAGCTTATTTACCACAGTATCAATCGAAACGTTTGGCAATCTAATCGTTTATTTTTTTGTTGTACTTTTTGTTTTGCTTGGTCATGCCTTAATTACTTACCCACTACTACTCAAGTTGTTTACCGGTTTAAACCCCATTATTTTCCTGAAAAAAATGCGTGATGCTGCAATTTTCGCATTTTCAACCGCAAGCTCAAACGCCACCATTCCAGTAACACTGGAAACTGCAACAAAAAAGATGGGCGTAAAAAATTCAATTGCCTCTTTTACGGTGCCTTTAGGCGCAACCATCAACATGGACGGAACGGCAATTATGCAAGGAGTAGCTACCGTATTTATTGCCCAAGTGTTTAGTCAAGACTTAACATTAGGTGATTATGTTACTGTGATATTAACGGCAACACTCGCTTCTATAGGCACCGCGGGTGTGCCTGGCGTTGGCTTGATCATGTTAGCGATGGTACTAGAGCAAGTAGGCTTACCCGTTGAAGGCATCGCATTAATTATTGGTGTTGACCGATTACTTGATATGACCCGAACCGCAGTTAACGTTACAGGCGATAGCATGGTTAGTATTATCGTCGCTAAATCTGAAGGACAATTTGATCATGATATGTATTTAGATGAAAAGGCTGGTAATAAACTTGAAGACATTGATTTTCATCATTTGAAAGACAACAAGCAGTAAATTCAATAAGGCTGTAGGATTAACTCCTTACTGCCTTATCGAATTCACCTTAAAAAATAAGCTTTAACTTGGAAAAATACGGTTTTTCTGCAGTAATTTACCTAATACACCCTCAACAGAAAGTGATGCCGCTTTGGCAAACTTTTCTGCTAACCCTTTTTTAACTTCATATTTAATCACAACAACCTTATGACTTTTACTCAATTTTTGTAAATAATCATCGCTCGTTTGAATAGTATCAATTAGGCCAAGCTCAAGTGCTTTAGTGCCAAACCAATGTTCACCCGTTGCCACTTTCTCTAAATCTAAGCTTGGTCTGTGCTCACTAACAAAATCTTTAAATAAAACATGCGTTTCTTCAAGCTCTTCAATGAATTTCTCTTTACCTTTTTCAGTATTCTCACCAAACATAGTCACCGTGCGCTTAAATTCACCCGCGGTAAATTGTTCAAAATCTATATCATTTTTCTTTAATAATTTATTAAAATTAGGTAGTTGCGCAATAACACCAATAGAGCCAAGAATGGCAAAAGGTGCTGCAATAATAGTGTTAGCAACACAGGCCATCATATACCCCCCAGAGGCAGCAACTTTATCAACCGAAACCGTTAATGGAATTTCATGTTGGCGAATTCTGTCAAGTTGAGATGAAGCTAAACCATAGCCATGCACCATGCCACCGCCACTTTCTAACCTAACAAACACTTCATCATTTTTAGTGGCAACTGACAAAATTGCAGAAACTTCCTCACGAAGAGAGCTAACTTCTTTAGCGTCTATACTGCCTTTAAAGTCAATAACAAAGACTTTTGATTTACGCTCGATTTCTTTATCACTTGCTGATTTTTCTTTTTTCTTGGCTAAGAGTTTATCTGCTTTAGCTTTTTCTTTTGCTAGCTTTTTATCATTTTTTTCTTTTTGCTTTAGCTCTTCTTTATTTAACAAAGCATGAACAATTTCTTGTTCTACCTCTTCAAATTGCTTTGACAAATCAGTAATCTCTAATTCACCTTTTTTATGTTTATGCTTAATAGCTGAGGCTGTAGCCACAACAACAATGAGAATTACAGCAATAACAAAAGTAACGGTTTTAGCTAAAAATAAACCATATTCGTATAAAAATTCCAAGCTTCTCTCCTGAGCGTTTTACGCTATTTTAAATTCTCGTATCAACTTACTATGTGGGGATAAAAAAACAAAAAAAGCCCTTAGTTATAGATAAAGGGCGAGTTTTATTAAAGTCCACTAATAGCGGCAACCGCAACAGCAGTGTTATACATAATTGTTGTTGCACTTGTCCATAAACTAAGATTATTCATATATTCCGTATCAAGCGGTACTACAACGGTATCTCCGGCTTCTACAGCATTATTTCCTTCGCTAGAAAACCAATTTCCGCTTTGCATTAATTTAATACTTCCATTTGCAGATATTATATAAATTCGCTCATCATCAGCACGTTTTTTACTACCACCACTTTGTGCCAAGTAATCCTCAACACTTAAACTGCTATCATAAATATGTGAAGAAGAAACCTGCACCTGACCAATAACATTCACTGAATTTTTTATAGTAGGCACATAAAGTACATCACCACCTTCCAACAGTACATCATAATCGTTTGCTTTAATCACTTTTGGTAAATCCAATACTAAACGACCAACAGGTTGTAATTTAGTTAAGTCTTGCAGCATTTTTTGAACATCTGCATATGACTGTGAAAAATCCTGATCCGACAATGACTTTGATGCCATTTCAATTCGCAAATCACCTGCTAGCTTAATTAAGTTTTGCTGCTCTAACTCTTTAAGTTTAACACGCGTAAACACTGAGCCTTCTTTATGAGCAAAGCGAGTAAAACCTCCTGCTTTTTCGATTAAATCAGATAAATTTTCACCTCTGCTAATAGTATATTTCCCTGGAAATACAAATTCGCCT
Organism: uncultured Colwellia sp.; assembly: GCA_963974965.1. Classification (GTDB taxonomy): domain Bacteria; phylum Pseudomonadota; class Gammaproteobacteria; order Enterobacterales; family Alteromonadaceae; genus Colwellia. The sequence goes on from CAXBEX010000010.1 coordinate 43,211, forward strand.
CGAAGCTCAACTACATGATTTTCACTCCATGCAGGTATTTGATGAATATTCAGCCTATCTTTACTTTGTAATAATAAATTAGCCTCGGTATCTGCATTTAACGCAGCCGCTAAATCAATAGATAGTGAATTTTTAGTTACGCTTTGACTATGCAATTGACTTCGCGTTATTTCAGCACGGGCTAGATACGCTGATTCATCCAAACCGCCTGCTGCTGCAACTAAGTCATCTACTTTGCCATTTGTTGGCAAAGGGTATACGCCTGGAAATTTCACTGCGCCATCAATTTCAACTAATTGAATAGGTTGACCTGCCGCCCCTTGATATTTTAATTTCTGGATAATTGGCAGCAATAATCGTTGACGAGAAAAAAGCGCTAACTCTTTTATATCAACAATTTCTTCAACTTGACCACCAGACATTTTTTCAATGGACAGATTAATTAAATCTGCTGCCTTATTTTTCGTTTGGTCAAGTTCAGACAGTTTTTCTTCGTCGCCATATTCTAGCCAAAACTGTTTAGTTTTGAATTTTTTCTTAGCAAGCTTTTGCTCTTTTATAAATAATTCTTCTTGAGTAAACGCTAACGTATCAAGCCCAACACTTTTTTCACTTAACTTTTCTACTTGCGAAAAAATTAAAACTTTATCATGCGCTTGTAACTGAATATTATCACTAGACTCTGGTGATGTAATCGCTTTAGCTAAAGAAAACTGAATAACTTCGATATTTCGAGCAATATCAATTTCACGAATAACCAAGCTATAGTTTAAATCAGCATTAGCTAACAGATGAGAGTTAACTGCAGGTAGTAAATCAGTGATTTTTTGCGCTTGTTTCCATTGATATTTCCCCGGACGCGTTATTGCGCCAATCAATGTCACTGATTCTGAAAACATCTCCGCCGCTTTCATTACTCGAATAGCATCTCCGGCATGCGCTTTTTGCGACATTTGTTTTGCGTTAGATAAATCTAAATTAATGACACTACGTAAATTATTTTGATTGTAACGCTCAACAATAGTTGACTTTGCATAGGCACTCGGTAATAAGCCGCCCGCCATGGTTGTTACATCCCAGAAGTCATCGCCTTCTGTTAACTCATATATTGCAGGGCGGCGTACCTCGCCATCAATTGATACCGTTTTTCCAACAGAAGATACAAAGACAACATCACCCGATTGTAATAAAACATCGCCACTAGAATCACCATGAATAAGTAAGTCATATAAATCGAGTGTTTTGATTGTTTTTCCCGCGCGCTTTAAATGGATTTTACGTAAACTACCAATATCACTAATACCACCCGCAGCAAAAATAGCATGCGTTATACTTGAAAGTGAGCTTAAGGTATATTGTCCCGGTTTATAGGCATCACCCAAAACAAATATTCGCATTGAACGTAATGATGCCATACCAATAACAACATCAACCCCTATAATTCTTTCTTTAATTTTAGCGCTGAGTAACTGCTTCACTTCACTAAAGGACAAGCCAGAAACAGTAAATGGCCCGTGTTTTGGAAAAACAACTTGACCTTCTCTGTTAACCTCTAATGTTAAATTATCGATTTCTTTGCCAAAAATTTGAATTGAAATTCGATCGCCCGGCGCTACCATATAATCAGAGGGAATAGCGATATCCATTGTTGGAGCAAAGGTTTGAGGTGCATTAGCAAAGACATCATAACCAAAAGGCTTTAATTCTTTTACTTCGTCAAAGACCTCTTCTTCTTTTTGATAATTGTCTTGAATAGGATTTCCTTGGCTATCAAATTGAGTCCCTCTTGGGTAGTTCGTGGTATTTGTGTTTTTTTCAGGTTGCTCGGCTCCACTAACACTCGATAACTGACCTTTAATCTGATCAATGTTAACACCCATACTTTTTGCTAGTGCTTGCTGTTGAGCAGGGGGTAACTTTTTAAATTGCTCTATTTGAGCTTGGCTAACTTGTGCAGCAAAACTTGAGGTGATGGGGGTAATTAAAGCAGCTAAAACTAAAATAAAGAAAGCAAAGATGATTTTTTTTGTAAAGGAGATCATTGGCGCAAAAGGTTCCTGTAATGCATTTACATACTAAAAATAACAATGCCGCAGTTTAACAGCATATTTATAGCCAAACAACGCCAAAATGGTGCGTTTTTTTATTAAGTAGCATCATGCTATAGAAAACACGATGCTGTTACAGCTGACATTTTATTACCTGCCTAGCTATTAAAATCAGGAAGCAAGAAAGATTTTATTGTTGGGGAGTGGTTTATTGTTGGGGAGTGGTTTATTGTTGGGAGGTGATTTATTGTTCCTTTGCTAGACTAAAGTCCACTAATAGCAGCAATGGCTACAGCAGTATTATACATAATGGTAGTTGCACTGGTCCATAGCGTTAAATCATTCATATATTCTGAATCAAGCGGAACCACAACGGTATCACCTGGCTTCATATTTGAGCCGGTATTACTAGCAAACCAATTTCCGTTTGATAGCATTTTTATGCTTCCATTTGCCGAGATAACATAAATTCGACTTTCATCAGCGCGCTTTTTACTCCCCCCGCTTTGGTCTAAATAATCACCTGCCGTTAAATTTTCATCATAAATATGTGACGCAGGAACTTGCACTTGACCAATAACATTAACAGAGTTTTTCCGTGAGGGAACATAAAGAGCATCTCCCCCTTCTAACATAACATCATAACCGTTAACCTCTACAACTCGAGGTAAATCAAGTACTAAGCGACCTACCGGTTCAACTTTAACGATGTCATTTAATAAGGTTTGAATTTCTGCATTAGATTGAGCAAAATTTGTATCTGATAAAGACTTAGATGCTATTTCAACTTTTAAATCACTGCTTAATTTCAATAAATTGTTTTTTTCCATTTCTTTTAATTTAAGACGCGTAAACACTGACGCTTCTTGATGAGAAAATTCAGTAAAACCACCGGCTTTAGCGATAAGTTCAGAAAGCGTTTCACCGCGGCGAATAGTGTAACGCCCAGGAAAAACAAACTCGCCGATTAACTCTACCGTCAGGTTTTCACTCCATGAAGGTATTTTATGAACGTTCAGTCGATCTTTACTTTGCAGTAAAATATTAGCACTTAAATTTCCAGCCAATATTGATGACAATTCAATATTTTTCGATATTTTCCGTACGCTAATACCTTCAATTTGATTTCTTGTTAATTCTGCTCGTTCTAAATAGGCTGACTCTTGAAAGCCCCCTGCGGCGGTAATTAAACTATCTACATGGGCATTGTTAACCAAAGGATAACCGCCTGGATACTTAACCTCACCATCAATTTCTACTAATTGTAAAGGTTGACCCACAGCTGCTTGGCGTTTTAACTGAGCAATAATAGGTGTCAGTAAATTCTGACGTGAAAAATTTGCTAACGAATGGGCAAAAACAATCACCTTGTCTTTGGGTTTCAATAGTAGATTATCACTTGAATTCACATCTGATAACGCTTTAGATAAGCTAAACTGTAAAACGTCTATATCTCTAGCATTATTTAACTCTCTTATGACAAGAGAATATTGAAGGTCTGTTTCTAATAAAGCATGGGTTTCAATTTGAGGTAAAATATCTGATATTTTCTGACCTTCAAACCATTGATATTTTCCAGGTTTGGTGATTGCACCACTTAGCATCACGGCATTTGTAATAGGTGTTATTTGCGGCGTTCGTATATAGTCAGTTTTTTGTATTGTGATTACATCGCCTGTAAACACTTTATTGGCAAGAATCAATTCATTAGAAAGATCAAGGGTAGTGACACTTCGATAACTATTGTCTTTGTAACGTTTTAATTCGGTGTACTTTAAGTAAGCAGAAGGTAATGCGCCTCCCGCCATACGAAGTACATCTTTAAAGGTATCATCTGTAGTTAGCTCATATATAGCAGGCCTTCTAACTAAACCGCTTACACTGACTATTTTTTCAACCGGCGGTATAAAGACTACATCACCTGATTGCAACAGTAAATCATGGGTAGAGTCACCATTAATCAACAGGTCATATAAATCGAGTGTAGTGACTAATTTTCCGCCTCTTTTCAACTGAATATTTCGTAGTGAACCAATATCGCTGATACCACCCGCAGCAAAAAGGGCATGCGTTATACTTGAAAGTGAACTTAAGGTATAGGGGCCTGGTTTATACGCATCACCTAAAACAAATACTCGCATAGAGCGTAATGAAGCCATACCAATAACGACATCAACCCCTATGATCTTTTCCTTAATTTTAGCTGTTAGCAACTTTTTCATTTCACCAAAAGATAAACCAGCCACAGAGAATGGACCATGCGATGGAAAGACAACATCACCTTCACGGTTAATATCTAACTCTAGTTCAATATTTTCTTTACCAAATACTTGAATAGATATTCTGTCGCCTAACCCTAAAATATAACTTTCAGGAATAGCAATATTTAATGTCGGCGAAAAAGTTGAGGGTGCATTAGCAAAAACATCATAGCCAAACGGCTTAAGTTTTTGTTTAGTTCCAATGTCGACTGCAGGTTTTTGAGCAGCCTGACGAGCACTTTCTTCAAATACAACCCCTCTTGGATAGATAGGCGTGACTTCACTAGCCACACTGCCTTGAGTAGAGGAAACCTGACTTTTAATTGCATTTAAATCAACGCCCATGCTCTTTGCTAGTGACTGTTGTTGAGCTAGGGGTAATTTTTTAAATTGCTCTATTTGAGCTTGGCTAACTTGCGCAGCAAAACTTGAGGAAAAAGAAATACTCAACATAATTGCAAATAAAGCTAAAGTAGAAGTGGCTTTTTTTATAAGGGTTATCATGGGCGCACAGAAGTTCCTGTTATGCGTTTACAAGCTTAAAAATAATAATGCGCGATTTTAACAGTATACCCAGACTAAAACAAATGCTTCAAAGTTATATATTCATCGGCACTTACCGTTAATTATTGCCGATCCAAACATAATATCCCTTCAATAGTATTTTGTCGTTTAATAGGAAAGATTTCGCTACATTAATCAAATCGACAAACGCTTGGTTGATTATTCAAACTTGCCTTTAATCCCAAGCACAGGTATAACAACCCATTGTAACCATTCTTCACTATAATAAAAATTTAAAGTGATGGGTGTAAACTAACGCAATTATTTCTACATAATATAATAAACTCAATATAATAATGAAAATCAGGAAAATTTTATGAACAAACCTAATGTAGGTGAATTTTTAGGACAACCAAAGGGGCTCTTTCTCTTATTTGGTACAGAAATGTGGGAGCGAATGAGTTACTACGGTTTACGTGGTATTTTGGTCTTATATTTAACACAAGCAACCACAGCAGCAACAATGGGCTGGGGAGATATGAGTACCAAAGAACTTGAAGCAAATGCATTAAGTTACTTAGGATTATATGCTTTTTTAATTTATGTAACTCCTGTTGCAGGCGGTTGGTTAGCTGATAATGTATTGGGACAGCGAAAGTCTATTATTATTGGTGGCATATTAATGATGTTAGGGCAATTTGCTATGGCTACGCCATATGCCATGATTTCAGGGTTTGAAAAAGAATTTCTATTTTTAGGGCTTGGTTTATTAATACTAGGTAACGGCTTCTTTAAGCCTAATATTTCAACCATGGTAGGCGACTTATATGAAGAAGGCGACCATCGCCGTGACGGTGCTTTTACCATTTTCTATATGGGTATTAATTTAGGCTCTATTATGGGTTACCTAATAGTTGGTACTATTGCTGAAAAAGTAGATTATCAATACGGTTTTCTTGCCGCGGGTATCGGTATGCTATTAGGGGTTATTTTACAACTAACTTCATCACAAAAATATTTAGGCGATTTAGGTAGAGTACCTTCAGCTAAACTATCACAAGAAGAGTCGGCGGGTATTGTAAAACCGCTTACTAAAGAAGAAAGAGATCGTATTAAAGTTATTTTAATTATGAGCTTCTTTACTATTGTTTTTTGGATGGGATTTGAACAAGCTGCAGGTTCAATGAATTTATTTGCTAAAAACCAAACAGACTTAGTATTCTTTGGCTGGGAAATGCCGGCAACGTGGTTACAATCTGTCAACCCATTATTCATTATTATTCTTGCACCTATATTTGCTTCGGTATGGATCAACATGGGAGATAAAGAGCCGAACTCTACCGTTAAATTTAGTTTAGCATTTCTCTTTTTAGGCTTAGGCTTCTTATTTATGGTTGGTGCTGCCTTACAGATAGGTGACTCGTCAACGACTAAAGCTCATGTTTTATGGCTTGTAGGTGCTTATTTATTCCACACCCTTGGTGAGTTATGTTTGTCACCTATCGGATTGTCTATGGTAACTAAGCTTGCCCCAATGCGTTATTTATCGTTAATGATGGGCATGTGGTTTTTCTTTTCTGGTGTAGGTAATTATGCTGCTGCTGAAGTAGGAAAACTGGTTGGTGAAACTGGGCCATTACAAGCTTTTGGTGGTGTTGTTATTGCTTCTTTTGTTTCCGGTATCATTTTATACTCTATGCGTGAAAAACTAGTTGATTGGATGCATGGCGCTGAAGGCGATAACACTGCTAATATGGAAGAAAAACTTGAAGAAGAAATTGCGGTAACAGGTGCTCACGAAGGTATTTCAGAAACGCATAATTAATAGATGTAGGTTGAAATTTATTCCGACAACGGGGCAATAAATTACCCCGTACATGAAATACGTATGCACGTAGTCAATTGAGTTTCGAGTTTTGAGTTTCGAGCAGAAAAAAGCTGGCAGGTAAAACTTCCAGCTTTTTTATTTCAAGGTAAGCTATATGAATTCAAGAAGTTCGCTAAGAACACTAATAAGAACAAGACGACAAGCACTTTCTAAAGAGCAGCAACAACAAGCAAGCAATCTTCTTGTGGAACGCTTATCAACTCATCAAAAAGTGCAGTCTGCGCAAAAAATTGCACTATATTTGGCAAATGATGGTGAACTTGACCCTATGCCTTTTATTGAGTGGTGTTGGCAACAACAAAAACACGTTTATTTGCCCGTATTACACCCTTTTTGCGCTGGCCATTTACTGTTTCTGTTATTTGAAAACAACAGTATTATGGTAAAAAATTATTATGGTATTTATGAACCAAAATTAGAGGTAAATAAGGTTTGCCCGTTAGATCAACTTGATGTGCTATGCACCCCGTTAGTTGCCTTTGACAACACTGGTGCTAGATTAGGTATGGGCGGCGGGTTTTATGACAGAACGCTGTTAAATTGGCAACAACATCACGTTTATCCTCTTGGCCTTGCTTATGACTGCCAACAAGTAGATGAAATTCCTACAGAACAATGGGATATTCCTTTACCTGAAATAATTACGCCAACAAGGCATTATCGGTTTTAGATAAGTAATAATAGCTAAAACCTTCAACACGACTTAATAGCTTTTTTTAATGCGGCTGCTATAATCTGCACCATTATTATACTGGTAACACACTTCCCCCAAAAGGCACTCTAATGACTCAAGATGAAATGAAAAAAGCCGCAGCAATTAAAGCGTTAGAATTTATTAGAAATGACACCATTGTTGGTGTTGGCACTGGCTCTACCGTTAATTATTTTATTGATGCTTTAGCAACCATTAAAAATAATATTGAGGGCGCTGTGTCAAGTTCAGAAGAATCAAGTAAGCGACTAAAAGCGCATGGCATTGAAGTATTTGATCTTAATAATGTTGATGTTTTAGATGTTTATGTTGATGGTGCTGATGAAATCACCAAGCATATGAGCATGATTAAAGGCGGTGGTGCTGCCTTAACCCGCGAAAAAATTGTTGCCGCCGTAGCCAAAAAGTTTATTTGCATTGCTGATGATTCAAAACAAGTTGAAGTATTAGGTAATTTCCCTTTGCCCGTTGAAGTAATACCGATGGCACGAAGCTATGTTGCTCGAGAATTAGTAAAACTTGGCGGCGATCCTGTATATCGCCAAGGCGTTATTACAGATAATGGCAACGTTATTCTTGATGTTCATAACTTATCTATTATTGACCCTAAAAAATTAGAAGCCGATATAAATGCCATTGTTGGTGTAGTGACCAATGGTTTATTTGCTATCAGAGGTGCTGATATACTGGTGCTTGGCAGTGAAGATGGTGTAAAAGTTATTCAGTATTAGTTAATTAATATTTTACTAATAATTAGCTAATTCTTTATTAATAGTTAGATGGATTTTAAAAAAAATGAATATATAACAGCTAGGCTAAATATTTTCTTTAGAGTTTATACACTATATGCTATCTTAATTGGATTATAGATATCTAGCCATCTAAACGTTTTATTTAGCTGACTTTTATTTAACTAACATTTTTACTAACAATGTAGCACTAACTTAAATAAGCGAAGCCATATCTCATGACAACAAACAAAAATTCATTAGCAAAAGACAAAATTAAAATTCTGTTACTTGAAGGCGTTCATAAAAGCGCACTTGAAGAACTGAACGCTAAAGGTTATTCAAATATTGAGTATATTAAAACATCACTTTCTAATGATGATTTAATTGCAAAAATAGCCAGTGTACATTTTATAGGTCTTCGCTCTCGCACTCAATTAACTGAAGAAGTGCTAAGCCATGCTAAAAAACTAGTAGCTATTGGTTGTTTTTGTATTGGTACGAACCAAGTTAACATTAAAGCGGCTCAAAAACTTGGTATCCCGGTATTTAATGCCCCTTTTTCTAACACGCGCTCTGTTGCTGAATTAGTATTAGGTGAAACGTTATTATTATTACGCGGCATTCCAGAAAAAAGCGCTAAAGCCCATCGTGGTCAGTGGTTAAAATCAGCAGTAGGCTCTTTTGAGGCTCGTGGAAAAACATTAGGCATTATCGGTTACGGTCATATTGGTACCCAACTTGGCATTCTAGCGGAAACGTTAGGTATGCGAGTTAGATTTTTTGATATTGAAACAAAATTACCATTAGGCAATGCAAGCCAATCACCATCATTAACAGCATTATTGGGTGAAGCTGATGTGGTAAGCTTGCATGTACCAGAAACACCTCAAACGCAAGACATGATAGGCGCCGCTGAATTTTCAGCGATGAAAACAGGCGCTATTTTTATCAATGCTTCTCGCGGTACGGTAGTTGACATTGATGCTCTTGCACAAGCGTTATCAGATAAAAAAATTGCTGGTGCCGCTATTGATGTGTTCCCTGTTGAGCCAAAAGGTAATGATGATGAATTTGTATCACCACTACGTGGCTTTGATAATGTTATTCTTACACCCCATATCGGTGGCAGCACGAAAGAAGCTCAAGAAAATATTGGCTTAGAAGTTGCGAGTAAACTGGCTAAATATTCAGATAATGGTTCAAGTTTATCGGCGGTTAATTTTCCAGAAGTATCTTTACCAGAGCATACTTTACCGGGACAAAGAGGTATTAGCCGATTATTACACATTCACCATAACCAACCAGGCGTGTTAACAAAAATTAACCAAGCCTTTGCACAAAACAACATAAACATTGCAGCACAATACTTACAAACAGATGCTCAAATAGGTTATGTGGTTATTGATATTGAATCATCAAACAGCGTTCAAGCATTAAAAGCATTGAAAGCGATTGACGGTACGATTAAAGCGAGAATATTGCATTAAGTTAAATTAAGTAGCGAGTTTCGAAGACAACTAACTGATAGTTTAGTTGAGGATCGAAACTCGTCACTTTTCTAGCTTGTGACTTTCTATAATTGTGCATCGGCTTGATTTTCAGGCAATGCTAACTGAAAAGCTTCAAGTTTATTGCAATTATCAACCACACGGTTGATGTAGGGATAGCCACTCATGTCTACATTGAAACGGTTTGCATTATACACTTGTGCCACCAAGCAAATATCAGCAACCGTTATTTGATCTTTAAAACAGTAACAACCTGCGGTTTGCACTAACTGCTTTTCTATCGCATTAAAGCCAATTGTCATCCAATGATCAACCCATGCAGATTTTGCTTCATTTCCTAAACCAAGATCACAGGCTAGGTATTGCTGAACGCGTAAATTATTTAACGGATGAATTTCACAGGCAATATCTAACGCTAACGCTTGTACTTTTGCCCTAACTTGTATGTCATCTGGGTATCCTTTTGGGTATAAAGACAAGCCTGGCTGCGTCGCTTCTAGATAATCAATAATTGCCAGCGATTGATTTAGTGAAAAATCACCCTCAATTAAGGTGGGTACTAATTGGTTAGGGTTGATTGCAGTATAATTATCTTCACGCTGCTCCCCACCATTTTTAACTAAGTGCACAGAAATAGACTCAAAGTCGATGCCTTTTAAATGCAATGCTATTCGTACTCGATAAGCAGCAGTTGAACGCCAATAACCATAAAGTTTCATAGTATTCCTTAACTAATTAAGCTTTATATTCCACAACAGTCTGTTCAATAGCGCCAAATATGCTATCACCATTTTCATCAAACATTTCAATACGAACACTATCACCAAACTTCATAAACTCTGTGCTAGGTTTTCCATCTGCAATGATTTCTAACATACGTTTTTCTGCTAAACAGCTTGAGCCTGCTGAGCGATCATAGTTGGAAATAGTACCTGACCCAACAATACAACCTGCTGATAGTGGGCGAGTTTTTGCAGCATGAGCAACGATGGTTGGAAAGTCAAAGGTCATGTCAACACCACAACTGGGTTGTCCAAATAGCTTATTATTAAAATGGGTAGTTAATGGAAGGTGTAATTTTGCACCGTCCCAAGCAGCGCCTAATTCATCAGGCGTGATAGCGACAGGAGAAAATGCACTTGAAGGTTTTGAACTGAAAAACCCAAACCCCTTGGCTAACTCGCCAGGAATTAAATTACGTAAAGATACGTCATTTACTAACATGAGTAATTTGATATGCCCAGCAGCCTGTTCAACTGATGCCCCCATGGGTACATCGTCGGTAATAACAGCAACTTCTGATTCAAAATCAATACCATAGCTTTGTGAAGCAACTTTAATCTCGTCACGTGGGCCAATAAAGGCGTCAGAGCCACCTTGATACATTAAGGGATCAGTCCAAAACGTTTCTGGCATCTCAGCATTACGCGCTTTACGCACTAGCTCTACATGATTGACATAAGCACTGCCATCGGCCCATTGATAAGCTCTAGGCAAGGGAGATTCACATTGAGCTTGGTCAAAATCAATAGCGTTGACAATATCACCATTACTTACAGAATAAGCTAAGGAGCCAGCTAAGGCTTCATTTAATGCTTTATAGATACGCTCTAATTTTGGAGAAACTTCTTGCCAATTATCTAATGCACTTTGCAATGTATTGGCAATATCAGGCACAGCAACCGCTTTATCAAGACTTCGGCTGACAACCACTAATTGCCCGTCACGGGTATTATTTTTAAGGGTAGCTAATTTCATGAAAAACCTTTTAGTAAAAACAAGACTGAAATAAAGTACTAATTTTACGAGTATTTAACTAAAAGCCACAAGTAATAACAAAAGAGAGGTTATTTAATCGTGGAAAAAATTCTTTACATGCTTTTTTCCACTTTAAGATAAGCTTATTATTGAGTGCCCTTTAAGTTGTATCTTTCAATTTAAAGGAAAAAACACGGAGTTGACGTTAGTCAATGAGTATTTTTGACACCTAAATTGGATTATATAGCGACAAGGGCGGTTAATTTCTAAATTTTTACAGTTTTCTTATTAATATCATATTCGCGTAATTTGTTAGCAATGGCGGTATGACTTAAGCCTAGCTTTTTCGCTAGCTGTCTTGTACTTGGGTAGGCAGGGTAAAGTTTGCGCAATAAATCTGCTTCAAAATTTTTAACGGCGGCATCAAGCGTGCCTTCAAATTCTTGTTCTAAATAACCATGTTCACGCGTATAGGCAGGTAATTGTAAATGAGAAACTTCAATTTCGTCATCTTCAAGCAAAGAGGCTGCTCGGGTTAAAACATTCTCTAATTGCCTCACATTACCTGGCCATGGATAGTGTTCAATAAAATCACGACACTCTTGGGTTAGTTTTAAATTAACGCTGCCAATTTTTTGTCCTGCATGAGCAATAAAGAATTCTGTTAGTGGCAAGATATCACTACGACGTTCTCGAAGAGGGGGGATATTTAAACCAAAAACGTTCAAACGATAATAAAGATCTTCTCTGAACTCACCAATTGAAACCAAATTAAGTAGATCTTTGTTAGTCGAGCTAATAATACGTACATTTACCGTAACTTCTTGTTCTGAATTTACTCTTCTAAAACTACCATTTTGAATAACACGTAATAATTTACTTTGTAATTTAGTCGACATTTCTCCCACTTCATCAAGAAAAACACTACCACCATCAGCGAGTTCAAAAATACCTCGTTTGCTTTTTTCTTGCTCTTTTTCACCAACACCAAACAATTCTGATTCTGCAACATCATCAGGTAAAGCTGCACAATTAAGCGTCATAAAGGGTTGTTCTGCACGTTCGCTGGCTGCATGGCAAGCTCTTGCTAATAGCTCTTTGCCTGTGCCTGTTTCACCAATAATAAGAATAGAAGAGTCAAGTTGAGACATTCGTTTCGCTTCTCGAATAACTTTTCGCATACCCGTACTACTTGCTTGTATGCCTGAAAAAGTGTTTTCATTCGGCTGCTTAAAAGCATTAATTTGCTGCCCTAAACGTGCTTCAGACTTTAAAATTAGCACTGCGCCCGCTAAAATTTTCTTGTTTTTTTCAACATCATCTTCACTGGCTACATTAATAGGCATTATATCAGCGACAAAATCTTCACCTTGAAATTTTAAACGACGGGTCTGAGCCAATACATCATTACTGTCTAACCAACGTGTAAAGTTAAAACCTTTTAACCATTGGCTAATATGTTGACCTTTAATGTTATCGTCATCACAGCCCATAATAGAGGCAGCGATATTATTTACGATACGAATATTGCCTTTAGCATCGAGTGAAATAAAAGGATCCGGAAAAGTTTTAATTAAGGTTATAAGTTCATTTTGCTCACGCTCTGATGGCATATAAGGTGCTGTTCTTACATCCCCTACTCCTTCTAATAAGCGCAATTGAGGCATAAAAGTTTGTAAATCTGAAAATTCTAAATCAGGAATATTTATAAATATTCTGCCTAGCTCTTTTAATTCAATACCCCGAACATTAATACCATGCTCAACAAAAATACCTAATACTTTTTGCCCCATACCAACACGGTCATGACAAGTAATTTCCAAGCGCATGCAAACAACCCTTTCAAAGATCAAAAAAGTTATTGTAAACTAATTTTTACAATATAAAAGCCTTAATAATAGATATTATTAAGGCTTTTTAAAATCGGTTACAACAATACATAATGTGCTTGTTTCTTGGTGGAAGTTATACCAGTTACATCAATTGATCTGTTTTTGCTGCGCAAATAAAGTCATTTTTATGTAAGCCACCAATTGAATGTGTCCACCATGTTACCGTAACCTTACCCCATTCAAGTAAAATAGAAGGGTGATGAAATTCGGCTTCAGCTAGCTCACTTACTTTGTTGGCAAATGCCCATGCTAGCTTAAAATTTTTAAATTTGTATTCACGTTCTAACATCATCACGTTATCACGTACTTGGGGCACCCAATCAGGGATTTGCCCTAAAAGCTGCTTTAATTCGTCATCACTCACTTTAGGGGCGTCAACATGACACGCTTCACATTGCTGTGTTGATAATTCTTTACTCATTTTTTATTCCTTAATTATTATTTAGCTACTGCTTAGCCATCACTCAAGTTTCAATTAATTTCTGCTGAGTTAAGCGACTTCTTTTGGAGGAAATTTAGCATCAAACAAGCCGAGGGTTTTAGCTTCTTCAACTAACGCCATAATATCTTCTACTGTTAACTCTCTAATGCTGTCTAAATCACTTACTTTAGTAAGCATAAAGTAAACAGGCTGCATAATATCAATACGATACGGGGTTCTTAACACATCAATAACTTTATTTTTGCTTAAGCCTCTACGTTCAACATTTTTATCCGTTAGTGCGTATTTAGTTTCACTAGGTGAAGATAAAACACCACCACCATAAATTCGAAGTCCCTTAGGTGTGTCAAGCAAACCAAACTCAATAGTGAACCAGTACAGGCGAGCTAAAAATACGCGCTGCTCTTTGGTCGCATTCAACCCCATTTTTCCATAGGCTTGAGTATAGTTTGCAAATGATGGATTAGTGAGTAGTGGACAATGCCCAAATATTTCATGAAATATATCGGGTTCCTGCAGGTAATCTAATTCTTCTTCAGTACGAATAAAGGTTGCTACCGGAAATTTTTTTTCTGATAAAAGTTTGAAAAATTTCCCAAAGCCAATTAACGCAGGAACGGGATAACACTGCCAGCCCGTTGTTTCTTGTAATACTTTTGATACATCACCAAGCTGTGGAATTTTATCCATAGGCAATTTCAATTTTTCCAACCCTACAAAGTATTCGTCACAAGCTTTATTTTTAATATGCGAAAGCTGACGAGAAATCAGCGTATTCCATATTTTATTTTCTTGTGCAGACCAATGAATAATGCCCTGCTCGTCGGCATGTTTTGAAACATACTTAGTTGATTTTTGTTTAGCGGCTTTTGCCATGGCTGTAACCTTATGCTTTTACGGGGAAGTCCCCTTTAGTTACTTTTATCTTAAGATAAGAAGTTAAGTAAAGGGAAGCAATGTAAAAAGGTCGAAAAACGTTCGAACATGATTATTGTAAAATAATGGTTACAATATATGCGCGATCACTATTAATCACGCTAACGTTAAGCTTTTCGGCTAATTAAGTTTTTAATTGTAGTCAGCATTTCTTTGCGAACATGAGCTAGCTTAGGCTTATTTTCAAAGGGAATAGGGCGACATAGCTGCATTGTTTTAACACCTAAACGCGCGGTTAACATACCGGCGCCTAAACCTTGTGCTAAGCGTCCAGAAAGTTTGCCAAGCAGGTCAGCGCCAATCATTTCACTGCCAAAATCAGCAATAAGCTCACTGGCGCCTGCATAAACCATGTTAACGAACACTTGCCTTATTAATTTAATGCGGCTCCAATAGCCTAACTTTAATCCGTACAAGCCAGCGACTTTATTGATCATACGTAGATTTCGCCATAATATAATTAGCATATCAATAACGGCTACAGGACTCAGCGCAACTAAAACCACCGCCTCTGTTGAAAAGCGAGCAATTTCAGCCAGTGCTTTTTCATCAACTTTTGATAACACTACACGTGAATAAAGTTGTAGTAATTCATGGTTTGAATGCGGGCTATTTAACGCATCTTGCCAAGCTTGTTCATTTTCTTTTTCACCTTCTTTTTCAAAAGAAAGATCGCAAGGTAGGTTTTCAGTAATTTTTTGACAAAAGCTTTCTACGTCTAATAATTCTGACTTTTGCGTTGTCGAAGTATCGCTATTTAACAGTAATTCGTTAGCTTGCTGCTTTAACTTTTCTCTGCGTTTAAATTGCCTTAATGTTGACCACTCACTAAAAACACTTGAAGAAGCAAGCACAACTAAGCAAGATAAAATAACAGCATAAATACTGGTAATAATGGGCGACTGCACAAAACCGTTGAGAAAGAAATCAACCGTTTCAACACCAATAACAACCGCGAGCAAAGACAAAACAAGTCGCCATAACCAACGAGGACGACTCTTTTTGGTTTCAGATACACTTTCAGCTAGTGCCTGCTCATTTAGCACTGCTGGCAGATCAGTGGCTTCATCTATAGGTAAATAATCTTGATTATCAAAAATCACCTGCTTACCATCTGCACTCTCTTTAAGTTCTGGCGTAAATTCACTACTCGACAGTTCACTTTCAGAAAATAAAATTTGCTGCTGATGTACTTCTTTATCGGTGTTGTTATTTGTTTGGGTCATATCATTTTATCTGCCAGCAAAAATTGTAATACCTGATCCATGCGAATGTGGGGCAAAGATTGGTGTTTTGTCATACCACTCATGGGTGAAAAATTTATAAAGTTAAAAGCACATTGTTGCCAAAACTCTTTTTTAGGTAACTTTTCTGGCACAGAGCCCGGAAATAACGTGATTTTCTCTAACGTGCCTTTTTCATTTGCCAAAGTGCGTTTTACTGTGTGACCTTGAACAACGGATACTTGCTGCCCGTTATGAAAACTCTTACCTGAGGTTGTGCTTTTCACCGAAGCGATAGCAAGCGTTTTCATTTCAATGGCTTCAAAGTTAATATTATGTTTGCTTTGATAAATCAATTGATTGAATAACGATACCATAGGCGCATGTTGCTCACTAGTGACATGATCCGCTTTAGTTGCAGCAAAAAGTAGCTTATCAATTTTTGGAGAAAACAAACGAGAAAACAAACCTGATTTACCATAGCTATAACTTTCTAAAATCATATCTATCGCTAATTGTAAATCATCAAAACTTTCAGGGCCGCTATTTTCAGAACAAGCGTTAAGCGGTGTTAAACAATCAGCTAAAACAATTTGCCTATCAAAACGTAAAAAATGTTGACGATAGAATTTTTTGACAACTTCCTCTTTATATTCGAGAAAACGCGCTCTTAACATACCAATAAAACTATCATCACTGGCATTTTGGTAATCGTTACCATCAATATTAGTTAAATTAGGAAAAGGAAAAAACTCTAAAATAGGCGCACCGGCTAATTCAGCAGGCAAAATAAATCGCCCCGGTTGAATAACGCTAAGACCTAATTGATAACGAAAAGTGTGCAGCAACTCAGTATATTCTTTCGCTAATTCAGCCAACAACTCTTCATCGGCAGTATCAAAGGGATCTATATTGGCAACTTTAGTTAAAAAAGCCTGAGAAAATTTGTCACGGGGTGATGCAATTAATAATGCTTGGGTTTGTTCAGACCATTGCTCATAGGTTTGCTTAAGCATGGGTAAATCAAGTAACCATTCGCCAGGATAATCGGTTATATCAAGGGTTAAGGTAGCCATATCAGCAGCGTACTTTAATAATGATTTTTGAGGCTGATAACGAATAGCAATACGCAGTTCGCTTATGCCATGCGTTGGCTCTGGCCATGAGGGTGGTTCATTGGTAAGGGATGTTATTGCTTTGTCATAATCAAATCGAGGAATAGATAAGTTTTTTTGAGCCACTCTTTTCGCGGCAATAAAGTTGCCGTTATGTACGGGATCAAAAAAGCTTAACTTACTGCCATTACCTTCGGTTATCAATTGATTAACTAACGAGGTTATAAAGGCAGTTTTACCACTTCGACTTAAGCCTGTTACCGCCAAGTTGATGTGTTGATCAAGCGTGCGATTTAATATTTCACCAGCTTTATTTTTTAATTTCTCTAATCGCTTGATAACGCTGCTCCGCATGTTACTAAATGTTTTTATTGTAGAATAAGTTAGTTGATAAAACAGCAATTAATTTTCACACAACCTGTATGACCCAGGCAAGAGTATTATAAATTGAACTTTGAACAATATGATATTTTCTGGAAACTAATTAGGATATTTAACAACAACCCCTTACAATGTTATGTTGATTATATATTTAAATTTTCAAAATTCATTTAAAACAATATTATAAAAGGAATAATAATGATAAAAAAAATAACAGTAGTTGCATTACTTACCTTCGTCAGCGCATGCAGTTCATCTACACCTGGATATTCTGAAAAATCAAAAGCTAACGATGAAAAGTATGCACAAATGGCTAAGGATAAAAACATGGTTTGCGAATATAGGCCAACCACGGGTAGTCATAGAAAAAAACAGACTTGTATGTCTAAAGAATTAGCTGATGAAATAAGAAGAAAAAATCAAGAAGCTCTTCGTTCACAAAAAAGTAATGGGCGAACTAGAGCGAGTTCAAATATTTAATTGAATTAGCAATTCTGATAAGCAGTTACACAGATTTTGCCACAGAGTCATAAATCTTCAAATGTGACGTTCATAAAGCTCCTGTCTTATTCACTCGTATTAAACTTTGTCGAATAAGTCTGGAGTTGGATGCGGCAACATTATCTGCCTTATTGGATTCCAGCTTCGCTGGGCAAAAAAAAACCGACTAGATGAATCTAGTCGGTTTTTTTATTATTAGATTAATCTTTCTTAGAAAGACATACCTAAAGTCACATATATGTGACGGCCAGTCGTGTTATATGTACGCGGGTCAGTATTGTCATTAAAACCTGTAGCAGCATATGGTGGATCTTCGTCAAAAACGTTATCCAAACCGATTGTCGTAGTTATGCTATCCATGAAGTAAGTGAAACGAACGTCATGAATAACCTGCGATTCAACATTACGGAAAAGATCATACGAGGTGATATCACCAGCAGAGTTAGTTACTGCTTTTCTCTTATATTTTGGTAAAACATCACCAATATCTGCAGCAGTTTCATTCCACCATAATTCTTCAGATTCGCCGATATAACGCATAGCCCATGACGCAGACCAGTTGTCATTACTTAAGGTAACATTTAGATTTGTTTTCCACTCAGGGAAGTTACCATCACCACCATTTTCATAGTATGCGCCAGCATTTTCAACGATAGAGCCATCCGCTTGAATGATATCGTATGTATCGTAGTAAGTAGTATCTAAATTAACGCTTAAGCTACCAATTTCTAGGTCAGTACTATAACGAATGTTAAAATCGTAACCTGAAGAGTTTACACCACCAACGTTAGTCGTTTTGTCGTTAATATCTGAAGAGTTACCATAAAGCGTACTTGTAGAACCATAACGTGTGATTTTATCACAATAAACACCTTCATTGGCACACTTAGTTAGAATAAGTTGTTCACCAATAGTTGATATTGCGTTAGTAATTTCGATATCCCAGTAGTCAATAGTCATTGATAAACCATCAACAAAATCAGGACTATAAACGATACCTGCAGTAAATATATCAGATTCTTCTGGTTGTAAGTCTAAGTTACCACCCCGTGTAGATGATAATTGATCACCAATTGGTTCGAAGCCTGCTGCCGGTACGCCATCAGCGATACAGAAAGGAGTAGGATTCGTATTACATGGATCAACAACTGAAGGACTATTATCTGAATTACCTTGGAATAAATCACTTGTTCCAGGTGCACGGAATGCAGTTGAAGAAGTACCACGTACCATTAGCCCTTCAACAGGTACCCAACGAATACCAATTTTGTGATTAGTTGTACTACCAAAGGTGTCATAATCTGAGTAACGTAAAGCTAAATCAACTTCTAGTATTTCTGCACCCGTTACGCCGCTTAACAATGGTAAGTTAGTTTCAAAAAAGGCTTCATTTACAGAATATGAACCTTCAGTTGACAAACGAGAGCTACCAGACGTAATACCTAAAGCGATTAACGCATCAGGGTAATCAAACCCTTTTTCTTCACGACGTTCGATACCCGCAGCGAATCCAACAGTACCTGCAGGCATATCAAACGCATCGCCAAATACACTTGCTGACATAATTTGTTGTTCGTTACCACCAATATCGTGAGCTTCAAACGAAATAAAATTTAACATTTCTGGGCTAATTTGTGAATCTGAACCCGGTGTACCAAAGGTATTTAGTGAGACACAGCCTGCGATTGGATCATCAGTTGTACCACAAACAACATTGCCATTATCATCCAAAAATGAAGGACCAACTGCTTCTGCTACTTTTTCAAAGTTAACACCGCCAGCTGCATTTGTTGACGCGTCATTACGACCGAAGACGTAACTTGCTTCCCATCCCCAACCATTTGAGAATTCGCCATCGAATCCAAACATGGCGCGCACCGTTTCTACACGAAACTCTGAATCACGACCACCAGTTTCAACAACACGACGACGCCAATCAGCGATATCAACAGAATTTCCGTTTACATCTTTTGGACCAAACTGTTGGTTGTAATAGTTATCTGCTGAGTAAGTACCTTCTTGACCAAAGAAAGCTAATGGCGCCAAAGGAATTGGTGCTAATTTAGTTTTTGATGTACGACGGTTAAAGTTCATTTCTGTAAAGAAACGAGCTGAATCACCGAGTTCATAAGAGCCAGAAGCAAATAGGCCATAACGCTCTTGTGGCGTTAAATGATAGTTTACAGGTGCATAGTTATAGGTATCTTTATCCCAATCCCAGCAATCATAGCCCGTAGGGTTACTAAAATCAGTAGGATCTGATTGGCCTGGACCACTGCCCGCACCGTGAGTTACAGAACCACAACCTTGAGCACCATCTTCTATGCCGTTATAACGACCCCATGGTGGAGCAGAAGAACCACCTTTATCAAGTTCACCTGTGTACGGGTTTAAATCTAACTCATATGCAGACCAATCACGGTCGCCTGACATTTGCTCGCCCTGCTGAACATAATATGCATTGATTACTGCATTACCTTTGTCGTTACTAAATCCAATAGTAAAATCTATTGATTTAGTAGAGCCATCTGACTCTTCTGTACCTATATCATAACTTGCGTTAAATTCAGCACCTTCAAAATCATCACGCGTAATGATGTTTACAACACCACCAATAGCATCAGAACCATAGATAGCAGATGCACCATCTTTTAATACTTCAACCCGCTTAACAATCGCTGTAGGTATTGTACTTAAATCTACAGAGCTATCTGCACCTGTGCCTGAAGCGACTATACGACGACCATTTAAAAGTACTAACGTACGAGAAGAACCTAAACCACGAAGTGATACGCGAATTGCACCTGAACCACCATTATTGACTGCGGTATTCGTTCCTGCACCGGCAACTGAAGGGATTTCTTGAAGAATATCACCCATATTGGTGATGCCAGACATTACTAACTCTTGACGTGTAATAACTTGAACTGGATTTGCACCTTCCATGTCAGCACGCTTGATACGTGAACCTGTTACTTCAATACGCTCTACTTCTTCTGCTGCTGTTACTTCTTCAACTGAAAATGCTGAAGTTGAAACTGATGCAGTTGCAGCCGCACCAAACATCATAGCTAGGCGAATAGCCTTAGCAACTTTGCTATTGTTATACATGTTTACTCCCTGAATCACATTCGTGATTGGTTGTTATTTATTTGTTTAATTATTTATATGTCGTTTCGAAGCTATATTGCCTCATAAACTTTTTTGAACGAGTCATTAGACCTGATCTGTCCTCTACGATACTAAACGGGATTAGCGCGTATCGTCAACACCATTTATAACCATTTAGTAATGTTTTTTACAAATAGACATACTTCTGTAACATTTAAAAATCCATAAAATAAGCGCATAAAAACAAGCAAACACATGAAAAATAAAACTTTTTAGTTAACTTAAAATAAAGTTTTGATTAACAGAAAACTTTCACTAAAAAGATCAGTATTATTTTTACCTTAGGATATACAACCTTCAAAACAATAAATATTCACATTAAATAACAGTTACTTATAATAAAAACACTTTAATATATATTTTATAAGTAATTTTGACAAAATTTAACAAAAATTTATTTATCGCAATAAAATCAACGAATTAAAATAAAAAAACAACTAATGTAAATAAAGTGTTACAAAGATGGTTTTTTTCAAGTTCTCTATTTATAACTAACGTACACATTTAGCTGCCACTTTTCTCGAAAACACTCATTTGTATTGAGTACATGCTTAAGGCAGATGTTATAGTTAGTGTTGAATTTTGCTTGTTGATCCTACCTTAGGTTAAATAATGAACTCTATTGAGCGTTTATCCGTGTTATTAAAAACACTTGATGCTAAAGCCAAACAAACTGATATAAAAAACACTCAACTTAAGACACACCGCTTGCTTGAAAATAATAACTTATTTTCATCAACGCTATTTATGAGTCAAAGTGATCAGTTCAGCCCTTATATACGTGAGATTCAGCGTAGAATATCTGAATTTTCTCGTTTAGTTGTTGCTAATAAAATTGATCTATCCAAAGTACTTTTACTGCAAATTGAGCAGCAAATATCTGCTATAGCTAATGCATTACAATCAAATGAAGTGATGCATCAGGCTGCAAAATTAAGTTTTGATGCTAATAACAAAGTACGTATTAAAAAAGCCAAAGTAAAACAAGCCAGCAAATACAGTGAACTAGCTAAGAATATAATGCTTAGTAGTCATCAGCTATATCAAAAGTTATCTGAACACCATGAATTTGAACGCCGCTTGATGGCTATGGTCTCTGAGCGAGAAAGTGCTCGAATGAAATGTAAAAATCATGAGAGTGAAAAATTATCATCTGAAGTGCTTGCTTTACATCAGCGCCTTGGTCGTTGTCGTAGAGCTATTTCCACTATTGAACGTGATATTGAACTCGCTGAAAAACGTTAGTGGTTTTAAGCATTAAGGCATTATGCATTAAGAATTAAGAATTAAGAATTAAATTAGCATTTAAACGGATCTCAGGTTAATCTTAAACTAATATTAGAAATATAATTAAGTAAATCTTTAGGAAGGCATATATGAAAATATCTGATGACATTCATAACTATTATGAAAAATTAGTAATGCAGCATTTTTCCTTATCAAAATTTGACGAAAAATATGATGAAGATTTTATCGCTGATCTGACCTGTGTGGTGTTAAATCAGTTACCTACTCGTTATATCCGTCATGAAGTTGATATGGCATTTTATTTGCCCGCCTCTGAACGTTTTGAAATGGAAACAAAAGTAAAAAGCGCAATTAGCAAATCAATTGAATTTATGAAAATACATCGCGCAACAAATAATTAAGCTTTAAGTCAATTTGAAGCGATTTTGGATACAGCCATAACGTCGCTGTTCAACAAATATTATGGCTGCACATTTACAGTACTTATACGATATTAATAAACCACCTATTCGGTAGAACCTAGTCTGATTAGGATGTTTTCATCCTGAGCTATTCTCAGCCGCCTACTCGGCGAAACACTAGAGTAATGACTGGTCACTTCGCTTTATTGACCTAACCAACTGAAAAGTTTAATGTCTGTTATAAGCGACCTATGTCCATTTAGACTTCATACTCTTTATCAATATTTATGTCTTGATAGACACTAAACGGTAATATATTGAACGTTCGCATTAAAGTCTTTGAATGATAGCCAAGCAATCCCAGGTAAGTTATGAGGAATAATATGAAATATTTGATAGTAACAGTTTTGATTTTGTTTTTATCAACCACAGTTCAAGCCAAGCATTCTATTCATTTAGATGAGGATAAAAAAAGTTATAAAACTCAACTAATGTGGCCAGAACTCTCGATACCTTGGGGTATGGTTCAGCTGCCGGATGGACGAATGTTAGCGACCGAGCGTTCAGGTACATTATTTCTGTTAGCAGAAAATAAACCTGCGATTGAAATACAAGGTTTACCTAACATACATGCGAACAATCAAGGTGGTTTACTTGATATTGTTTTACATCCAGATTTTGTAAAGAATGACTTGATATTCTTTACGTATGCTAGCCCAGAAGGAAAAGGTAAAGGAAGTAATACTGCATTAATGCATGCTAAGTTAGATACAAAAAATAATAGGCTCACTGCACAAAAAGTTTTGTATAAAGGGGAAGAAAACACCACCAAAGGTGCGCATTACGGTAGCCGAATAGTGATAGATGATGGCTATATTTATTTTTCAATTGGTGACCGAAAAGATCGTGACCTAAATCCGCAAGATTTATCTCGTGATAGCGGCAAAATATATCGCTTAAATCTTGATGGCTCGATTCCTAGTGATAATCCATTTATTGAAAATGGTGCTGCGAAAAAAGCGGTTTTTTCCTATGGTCATCGCAATCCACAAGGACTTGTTAAATTGGGTGATACGGGGCAAATATGGTCACATGAGCATGGACCAAAGGGTGGAGATGAAGTTAATTTAATTGAAGCCGGTAAAAACTATGGCTGGCCGGTGATCAGTTATGGTATTAATTACAACAATACCAAGTTCACTGATCTGACTAAAAAATCCGGAATGGAGCAGCCTAAGCTTTATTGGGATCCTTCTATTGCGCCGTCAGGTATGGCATTTATCCGTAGTGACAAATATCCGCAATGGCAAGGCAAAATATTGCTTGGTTCAATGAAATTTAATCACCTTGTTTTATTAGAGATTATGAATAATGAGGTTGTGAAACAAACAAAACTACTTACCGATGTTGGTGGTAGGGTCAGAAATGTGATTCAAGGAAGTGATGGCTACATCTATCTAGGGATCGACGGTAAAGGAGTTTTACGCTTGCTTCCTTAACACTCTAGCAAGTGATTTTAAAATACTGACTATCTTTATAATTAAAGTCTGATTAGAGCAGCTTAAATTCAAAATAAAATTCTATCTTACAAGCACAAATCATTTGAAACTTCAGTTATAATCATGTCAATTCAAAATAGTTTTCACACAGCCTGACCACAAAACCGACGGTTTTAGATACTAAAAATCAGCCATCGAAATGACTGTTCAGTGCCAAGTAGCGGAAGTTAAAGTTGTAAAAATTTTGTTTTGAGTCACAACCAACATTAAAGTATCAAGAAACTATTTATTAAAAACTACTTGATTCAATTAGTTTTGTTTTCTTCTAAGTCAATGCCGTATTTTTTGGCCTTAGCTTTCCATAAGCGTTTTGCCAATTTTTGCATATCAATATTTTTGTCACCTTCGTCAATTATTTCATGACCAATTAAAGTTTCCAAAATATCTTCCAATGTTAATATTCCACGCACCGTCCCATATTCATTTACAACGAGTGAAATATGAGCTTCACTAAGCAGTAGTTCCTTCATGGCATG
This sequence comes from uncultured Colwellia sp., assembly GCA_963974965.1. Lineage (GTDB taxonomy): Bacteria > Pseudomonadota > Gammaproteobacteria > Enterobacterales > Alteromonadaceae > Colwellia. The sequence goes on from CAXBEX010000010.1 coordinate 67,966, forward strand.
TGACAAACACATATTATCCAGCAAGGTTGGCATCTCCCTAACATAATTGCTTAAACTGATATCACTATTACCACGAGCCTGAGCTAACAATAAATCGGCTCGGATAACAAAACCAACAATATTATCTGGTTTATTGTCATAAATAGGTATCCGAGTAAAACGATTTTTCTTGTGCTTATGAAAAAACTCTCCTACTCGAAGTTGCTGAGACTCAAAAAACATCACAGTTCTTGGTGTCATTACCTCTTTGATTTTGATTTCTTGAAGCAACAACAGATTTTGTAACATTGTAGCTTCTTGCTGCTCTATATGCCCTTCCTCAGCACTCAACTGCGCCATAATGGAAAACTCATTTCGGCTAAACCCCACAGGCTCCTTCTTTACCATATTGCGAGTAATAAACTCTAATATTTTGATTATCGGGTTTAATATATATATTATAAATTTCAGACTATAGGCGGTAGCAGGAGCCAATACTTTCCAATATGATGCTCCAAGTGTTTTTGGAATTATCTCTGAAAAAACTAGGATCAGGAAAGTTAATACTGCGGATACAACGCCTAATGAAACATTTCCCAATACTAAAGTTGCTTGAGCACCAACTCCTGCAGCACCGACGGTATGAGCTATAGTATTTAAGGTCAAAATAGCGGCCAATGGCCTATTTATATCTTCCTTTAACTCACGGAGAATTTTACCTGATTTGTGTCCTTTTTCTTCTATCAGGGCAATATATACCCGAGAAACACTCAATAATACAGCTTCTGCAATAGAACACAAAAACGAAAAGAACAATGCAATAAATAAATATAACCCTAAAAGAAACATAAGCTCCGTTGTACGCTGAACGCATAGTAAAACCCATGGTAAGTGATGTTTATCTTGTTATCAATTAATACCGAAATCAGGCGATTTTTCCAACAGATGCTATAATGAGAATGATGGGGGGATACGATGCCGATTGCAATTCCATTGACTGCCAGTACAGATATTGCTCGTGCTGATGCTACTAACTGGCTGTCGCCATTAACACTGGCACGAATCTGCCAAGTGTTGCAACCCCACAACGGACAGGCAGCATTTCTATTCTTTCTTACATCTCCCTTGCTCCTCTTATACGATTATCATACGGTAGAATGGTTATTGCAGCCTTACCCTATCCGATTGTTTTATCCTTGGTAGGCTTTTTTATTATCTATTCAGGCACACTCAAAACAATGACTGAAAGCCATTATAAGAATCATTGGATAGAGCATCATACAACAGAGGTAAATCAAAATAAGTCACCGGATCATTAAATGCGAAAAGTCGTTACTAGATATTTGACTACTTCAGAGTAAAACTATTTCTCGGGTACTAGATCGATATTCAACTATGATTTATTAGTGACTTTTTTTTCGTTCTGGCCCAATGATTAGTCATCGGTATTATTATTCTTGGAAAAGTTTTTTTTCTCTCTAAAGTAATAATGATGCCAAAACTTGATAAATAGAGGAACCGAAATATTGAGCGCAAAAGCAGTAAACATCAAGGTATAAAAGACTTCTGTGGTAAATATACTATTGTGTACATAACCGATGTCCATCACCACAAACGTGAGCTCAGCACGCCCTAACATGCCGAATCCTATCATCACCGACTCTTTATAATCGAAATTTCCGGTAAAACGAGCGGCTAAGCCTGCAGATAGTATTTGCGTAATCATGATGATAAGAGTCAGCACTAGGGTAGTATCAATAATACTCAGCAATATATCTCCATCTAGTACGATTTTCGCCCCCAAGTTGACAAAAAATATCGGACCAATCCAGACAAATGCTACATCATCAATGATCTGACGTGTTTTCTTATAGGTATTTACGGTCCCCCTTTTATCCACGCGATAGAAATATTCTTTGCGCATTATCAAACCAGCCATATATGCGCCAACGGCTGGGTGTAAACCAAAATAATGGGCTATGATGGCAAAGATAACAGCGATAGTAAGGATAGCTAGAGTCGATACTTTACCATCACTAAAGGCCAATAAATTATGCAAGCCAAAGCAGTTAAATAAGGATCGCCTCCAACCAAATAAATGGCTTTCTGGCCTCGGAAATACCCAGAGGGCAAAGATAATAACCACTCCAAAGAAGAGCAAGGCCTTGCTAGTAGTTAATAAAATACCAGCAATCGTCGGTTCACCCTGCCCACTAACTAAAGGAACCAATATAGCAACAAAAACCAATGAGGCTGCATTATCAAGAACCGCAGCCGTCATAATACCGGTGGCCGCTTTGGTCAAATGAAGGTTTTCATGTTTGAGAACCGCCATGGATAGCGAAACAGTGGTCGCAGCCATCGCAAGTCCGACCAAGATTGCAATATTGATGTCATGCCAAAAAAAGATGGAAAAAAAATATGACGCCAGAAAGGGCCCTAAAGCGCCAAACAACGCGATACCCCATGTACGCTTAATATTACGTATAAATACAGTGGGATTTTCTTCAAATCCTAAGGCAAACATTATCAAGATAATGCCGAACTCAGAGAAGCCAGCAATAAAAGGTGTTGCTTTGACAGGAACTAGACCAAAGGTAACTAAGATACTTCCCATCACTAAGTAGAATAGTAAAGGTGTTAAGTGGGTTTTATTAGCCAAATAGTAAGACACAAAAACACTAGACCAAATTAGTGCTAAATAGTTAAAATCTTGCATGGACTAATTTCCCCTCTTAATAGTTGTCTCTAACCGATTAAGTCTAGCTGATAGAGTATACTTCTTCTCAGTCCAGCTATTTTGAGGTGTTCTTGCATTATGTGTATAAAAATATTAAAACTCACTGAAATAGGATGATAATACTGCGATATAGTGAATATAAATAACTTTTGTTGATATTAGCGCTATGTGGAACTGGCACCAAAATTCCAACCAACTGATCAGTTGTGTTTAATTGTCACCTTGTCATTCTGCTCCACGGCTTCCGTATTAGGAATCTTCCTCGTGCATCTGGCCGTCGATAAGAATCATTTGTTCAACAAATTTTTCATCATGTTTTGCTAGCCGATAGGAGGCGTTACACATATGTTCTAAAAAGATGCTTTCTCCCTCGTTGGCGCCAAGCTGTTCGAGCACCTCTCGTGGCAGTTCCACCCCTAACCCCGTTCCGACCGCTAGTATTTTGAGTTCAATCATTACTTCAATTCCCTATATAATTATAATGTTCAACGTTTAAGAACAAGACGCATTAACTCAAATTGTAGTTGCTAAACTTCATTGGTACAAGGTGGCATGGCTTAATGGATCTAATCAGTCTAGTTAAGAAATAATTAACTTAACTGGAGAAATGATATGTCAGCTAGAAAAAATATTCCAAAGAATTTAAATTAGACGCAATTAACTTAGTTATTGAACAAAACTATACAAGAGCAGCAGCCTCTAGAAGTTTAGGGCTTAATCCAAATGTTTTAGGTCGCTGGATAAAAGAGCATGAACAAGATGATGGTCATGCTTTTCGGGGAAACGGAAAACTAACTCCTGAGCGAGAAGAGATCAGGAAACTAAAGGCACAAGTTAAACGTCTTGAAATGGAAAAAGATATTTTAAAAAGGGGTATTCTTTGCCAAATAAACGAAGTAAATACTCGTTTATTACTCAACATAAGAAGACCTGGCCAATCGATCCAATGTGTCGATTATTGGGTGTTAAACGCTGTAATTATTATAGTTTTACTAGACGTCATCAGAATAAAACTATCGTATCTGATCATGAAAAAATGCTTAGATTAGTCAAATATATCGCTAAATTTAGTGATCATACTTATGGCTGGTATACCTGACACTTTCAACTCTGTAGCTACTGTGTGACGTAACGAGTGGAAATCAACGCTAGCTTTCTGCCCTTTAACTTCTGATTTAAAAGGATTGTTACGACTAAACCATCGACTTGCAGCATGGCTGTAGCTCCCTTTGACGGGCTTCCACTCATGAAATAACCTTTCAGCCTTACAGTTGACCACCCAATCTAATATACCTAACTCAATCAACCGAGGGTGTAACGGAATAGACCGCCTAGCATTATCAGTAACCAGAGTCTGTTTACTGGGTTCTGTATAATTCATAGCCGAGGAAACTATTTTACATAAAGATTGGAATGCTTTTGCTTTGCAGCGTGTTTTTAGTGATAGCCATTTGGTACGAGTTCGATAGTAATAGATACCATTGCGATTATACAAATATGGGATGTTTTCAGAAATCATGTGTAGCACTCCGTGTAGCAGTTTGGAGTAACTTGTTGATTTAAAAAGATTGGGTGGCAACCCTAATAGCCACACCTCGGCACATGAGTCGTCTGCTGCGGTTGCTTCCTTCCGGATCTGGCCGAGTTCACAGAGTATCATTGCGAGGGGACCAAAAGGGTCACCATAATGAGCTTAGCAAAAACTATTAATAACGTTATTGCTCAAGCGGCGCGAATTATCGCTAATCAAACCAAGGGATGCAAGCACTAGTTGGTTATTTTTGAATAACGCTATACTGCTTGGGTGTTTTTTGCACAAACATCAGCACTATTAACTAACACCACTAATTAACGCCATTTTTCTGCTGAGCTAATTTTTCATGCAACTCTAATAAAACAGACTTCATCACTAATAAGTTATCTTTACCTAAACGAAGCAGTAGCTTGTCAGCATCAGGTAACGCTTCGAGTTGAGGATTAGCAAATTTATACATAACACTTGGGTGTATTAATGCCATTGACGACTTAGGCAGCTCCATATCTAAAACCCGAGTGATAGCATCTTGCAAGGTATTAGTGAAGTCATCTTCATAACCAAGCTCACTATAAGCTTCATCAATAAGAGGTTTAACTTCCAAATACCACTGAACAAGGCTTTCACTGTCCATTGAACGCAACAAATCAACATATGAACTGAAACGCTTACTTGACTCTTCATTCCACTGCAAAACATTTTGCTTGCCTTGTAATGAGTTTTGGCTTTGGTCAGTATTCTGAAAATTAGCATTGTCAGTGTCAGGTGTAAACTTAACGTTAGGTAGAATAAACGGGCTATGTTCATAGCTTACAATTCCTTGCGAAAAGTTATCTGTAAACACAACAAAACGACGGATCATATCGTCATCAATAATAAGTGTAAGCAACTCTTTACGCCAAGTGATTTCTGGTAGTTTTATTTTTAACCACTCATCGCTTTCATTTAAAGAAGGCAGTGGAGGTTCAATAGGCACAACTTCTACCTCTGGTGCTTCAATTACGGGCTCAGCGATAATGACCGCTTTTTCAGGCTCGGGAGCAATGACTGGTGCTGAAGTTGGTGTTGGATTTTCAATAAGCACAGGTTCGGGTTTATTCCCAGTGAATTGCCATGCAACTAAGATAGCAATAACGACTATAATTATAAAAGCGATTAGCGGCCACGATGCTTTATTTACATTTTCTTGTGGGCTTTCATCTAGTGGTTGATTTGAGTTGTTCATATTCACCTGCATTACTTGTTATTTCACTGATAATTGTTATTTCACTGATAATTGTTAATTCACTGATAATTATTAACTCATTCTGGCATTAGCAATTGCTTTTTCTGTTGTGCTATCGCTTTCAAATATTGCCAAACAGTTTCTACTTGGGATAAACGCTTACTTTCTGGATGTGTTACTAAATAAAAGCTGCGTACTAATTTAATTTCATTATTACAGAGCTTAACTAAGCTAGCATCTTGCTCAGCTAAAAAGCAAGGTAAAATACCAATACCTAAACCACTTTTTATTGCACTATATTGGCTAGTAATACTTGTACTTTGAAAGCTAGGCTTAATGTCGGCATTTAATTCTTTTAAATAAGATAATTGCTCAGTAAACAAAAGATTATCAACATAACTAACCCATTGATATTTAGATAATTGGTTGACATTAACGTTACCTTCTATCTCTTTAAGATAGCTTGCATGACCATATAATTGCAACTGATAGTCACAAAGTTTAGCAATAATTGTTGAGGTGCTTTTAGGTTTTTCAACCGCTATTGCAATATCCGCTTCATTTCGGCTTATTTTTACATCTCGGGCAAAGTGTACCAACTCAATTTGAATATTGGGAAAAGCTTGTTTGAGCTTTGCTAAATGAGGCGCGATAAAAAAGCTACCAAATGCTTCAGTTACCCCTATACGAACTCGACCACTATTTAAATATTTATGCTCTTTTATCTCATCAAATGCCTGCCCTGCGTCAAGCTCCATTCGTCGAGCGAATTGCAACAACTTAGTGCCATCAAGCGTTAATACATGACCATCAACGGTACGCTCAAAAAGTTTAGTTGCTAAACTTTCTTCTAGTTTATGTAACCGACGTGAGAGCGTTGAGGCATCTATCATCAAACGTTTGGCGGCAATAGATAAACGCTCGCTACGCGCCACCTCTAAAAATAATTTAATATCATCCCAGTTCATCGCTTTAGCATAGCAATAAACGGGTGTATTTGCAAAAATGCAACACCTACTGCATTTTTGCGCATTGCTCAATCAAGGCTAAAGGACTATTTTAGTATTAACTAAATAAATTATCTACACAAAAGGCCTGTCATGACTATTAAAGAAATTCCATTGATCATCAATGGTGAAAGAGTTCGCTCAACTACTGATACTTGGTTAGATGTTTTAAACCCTGCTACACAAGAAGTAGTGGCTCGTGTTCCTATGGCAACAAAAGCGGAAGTTGCTGCTGCAGTTGCGAGTGCTGCTGAAGCGTTTAAAACTTGGTCAAAGGTTTCTTTAACTAATCGTATGCGCATTATGTTCACTTTCCAGCAGTTAGTTAGAGAGCATACTCAAGAATTAGCAGAATTAGTGACATTAGAGCATGGTAAAACACTTCCCGATGCTGAAGGTGAAGTAGGACGTTCATTAGAAGCAATTGAAAATGCATGTTCTATTACTCGCTTACAACTAGGCGACATGGCAAATAACGCGGCAACCGGTGTAGATACCTACACATTAAACAAACCATTAGGCGTAGGTGTTGGGATCACAGCATTTAACTTCCCATTAATGTTACCGTCTTTTATGTTTCCACCCGCTATTGCTTGCGGTAATACCTTTGTTTTAAAACCATCTGAGCAAGATCCGTCATCAACTATATTACTTGTTGAATTGGCACTTAAAGCAGGAATTCCTGCGGGCGTATTAAACGTTGTTCACGGTGGTCCTGACGTAGTTAATCAATTGATTGAAAGCGAAGCAGTTAAAGCGGTTTCATTCATTGGTTCAACAGGCGTTGGTACTCATGTTTATAACCATGCCAGTAAATACGGTAAACGCGCTCAATCTATGATGGGTGCTAAAAACCATATGGTAATAATGCCTGATGCCAATAAAGACAGAGCGATAAATGATTTACTTGGCTCTGCATTTGGCGCAGCCGGACAACGCTGTATGGCAAACCCAGTCACTATTCTAGTAGGTGAAGCCCGTAATTGGTTACCTGAAATAGTTGAACGTGCCAAACAGATGAAAATTGGCCCTGGAACGCAGCGCGATGCTGACTTAGGCCCCGTGGTATCACCACAAGCCAAGGCCCGTATTATTAGCTTGTTAGATTCAGGTGTAGAGCAAGGTGCTACTTTATTAGTTGATGGCAGAGATTGCCAAGTTGAAGGTTATCCAAACGGTAACTTCGTGGGGCCAACATTATTTACTAATGTTACTACCGACATGGACATTTACACTCAAGAAATCTTTGGACCTGCACTTTGTGTACTTGAAGCTGAAACCCTTGAAGAAGCAATAGAGATCATCAACGCTAACCCAAATGGCAACGGTACTTCAATATTTACCTCTTCGGGTTGGAATGCCAGAAAATTTGAAAATGACATCGATGTAGGTCAAGTAGGTATTAATGTGCCCATTCCTGTACCTGTCGCTTATTTCAGTTTCACTGGTTCTCGTGGTTCTAAATTAGGTGATTTAGGTCCGAACGGTAAACAGGTAGTTAGTTTTTGGACTTATACTAAGTCAGTCACTGCTCGTTGGTTTGAACCTGATCACCAAGACGGTACTGATATTCATACGACGATTAGTATGAAATAGCGAAGTAAACAAAGAAAGTAAAGTTGCGAGCCCTTCGACAAGCTCAGGATAAACGGATTTATTACCGTCCATCCTGAGCGCGAGGCACGAGCAGTCGAAGGACGCTAAACTAAAGCTCTTTTTTACTTAAAAATTTCTGATAATTCTCAATCGCATCTACATTGCCCTTATTACGCTGACAAACGCTTTTTTGATACTGATAATTAAAAACATCAAACCATAAATCAAGTAAATGGCCATTGTTCTTTTCACCTGACATTTCAAGCACTCTAGCAGCGATTTCAGCGGTTGAAAATTGATGCTCTAATGCTGTTTTTCTTACCGTATAGCGAGAGTCTTCACCTACGGGTGAACGTTTTGCTTCACTCATTAGTGTATTGGCATTTAAAGATTGCTTTGGATCAAAAGAAACAAGGGGATATTTGTCTAAATAAGGACTTTTACGGAACATTTTTTTTGCTTCACGCCAACTGCCATCTAGCATAATAAATAACGGCCTTTTGCCTTTATCACAAACAACTTCCCGCGTGAAAACTTGACGGCTATCGTCTGTATATTCTTTTGGGAACACAACAAATGGTTGCCATTTTTCATTATCAAGCAATGCCAGCAACTCTTCATTTCTGGTGGTGCGATCCCACAAAAAAGCAAAGGTATCAGGAATTAAGTCAGCTATTAGCTTTCCAGTATTACTGGGTTTTAATACTTCGGTGTCATACATCAAAAGCAAAAAACCAGCTTTGGTCACAACAGCATTTTGCTCTGGCGCTATACAGCAGATACAATATTGTTTAGCTAAGCGACACAAGTCACAACGGTTTACTCGCTGTCCTCTTGCTTTATACGTTGTAGTACTAAGACTTTTTCTAAATTGATGTAATTGGTGAACAGCGTGCATACAGGGCTAAATAGAAAGTAAAAGGCTCTGTAATGATAACATTACTGAGCCTTCCCTGCCTATATCACGCTGAGTAGTCACTCTATTTATTACATTAAGCGTTTATCATGCTCTCCATGAGCACGAGACTGCTTAACAGTTATCACATTGATATCAGCTAAAGGCGTAATACTCGATTTTAATTTTTCTTCAAGTTGATCTATTTCAACAGCAGCTAAACACAAGCTATCTGCTTTACGCTCTATTTTTTCCGCTCTTAATTCCATTTCACGTTCAACGTTTTCACCAAAACTTTCCATACGGGTTTGAAAAGCCTCAGTATCGCCACCTGAAAATAGTTGTTGCCCTAGTGCAACAAGTAGCGTGCCCATAGAGCTCATCACCGCTTTTTCTACTGATGATTCAATACGTTGTTCAAAATCATCACCAAGTAATTCATTATCTTCGAGTCCATTTTCACCCAGGGTAAAACCATGTTCAATGGTGAACTGCTCTGCAACCTCTTTTTTAAGAGATGAGAGTTCTTGTGTTAGGTCAACCCCAGCATTATTACCTTCACCAAGTAGTTCATTGAACGCTAAATTAACACCCTCTATCGCAAGGTCAACACCTTCAATAGCAATATGCCTAACTTGCGGAACCATAGCGCGAATACTACTAGCATATTGTTCCACCAAAGCTTGCTGCTCTGCAGTCAAAGAAACTTCTTGTCCACGAACAATTAAATTATGCTTATTATCAATTGTATATAAAATTTTGTGCTTGTTTTTTGACTCAAAAAACTCCAGCTTTGATTCATTAATAGTTAAGCCTGCTTTTAAATCAACATCACAAAACTCATGGGCATAAAGTGCTTTTGATACAAATACTGAAATTAGTGTTAATGCAATCAGTGTTTTTGGTAATTGAGTAAATATAGCTTTGTTTTTCATGATGGTAACCTTATAAAATAATTTAACCTGAATGTTTTAATTGGTAAAAGTATTACAAGAGTAATGCCAAGTTTAATTACTTGTTTATCAATAAGATATTAAAATATAAAAAAACGATGTTATAAAAAAGCATAAGATTTAGTTAAAAAAGCTAAATATTAGTAATTAGTTATCTTTTGATCTAAAAAAAATTAGTAATTCTGCATTTCAAAAAGTCGTGACTGGCAGCGTTGAAACTCAAAACTAAGTTGTTGTCCTTGATATAGCTGTATTATGTCAACATCGGCACTGATAATTAATTGTATCTTTCTATCATAAAACTCATCAACTAAAGCAATAAAACGACGAGCTTCATCATCTAACTGACGTAACTCGCCCATTAATACACCTCTTCGCTGGTAGCTATCTTCTACACCCGAAAACACTGCAGGAATAAGTTCACCTGAAAATTGTGGCGCATTACTTATTAATACCGTCTCAAATTGATCAGCTATTTGTATATAATCTCGCTGACTTCTTGGCCCTGAGCAAAGGGCGTAGAAATCAAACCAAATGTGTTTACTTGTTTTAGCTAAGTAATAAATTTCTCGGTTATTAATGATTATATTTCTTAATTTACTGTTATTAATGCTAACGGGATTAACGCTAATTGGGCCATTATTGCACAATTCTTCAAAACGTTTAGCGAGTAATTGTTCACCATGTAAGTGGGTAAAATAATAATTTTTATAACCCTGTGTCACTGCATTCGTTAACCGATGGTCGGTATCGCCATTTACCGATATTACTTGGCAATAGTGATTAATCAAAGCGATAGTGGGTAAAAATCGTTCTCGTTGTAAACCGTTGCGATAAAGCGCTTCAGGCTGACAATTTGAGGTAGCAACCAATGTTACGCCTAAAGAAAATAGCGCTTCAAATAATCCTGAAAGCAACATAGCGTCGCCAATATCACTCACAAAAAATTCATTAAAGCACAGTAGTTCAATATTAGTTGCCCACGATTTTGCTATACGCGTCAATGGGTTTATATCGGCACTAGTACCAAGCGATGATTGTTGTAGAGAAAGTTCATTTAACTGTTGATGAACACTTTCCATAAAACGATGAAAATGAATTCGCTGCTTATGTTTAATGGGAATATTTTGGTAAAACAAGTCCATTAACATCGTTTTACCTCGCCCAACCCTGCCATAAAAATAGAGGCCTTTAATCATGGGTGCTGATTTTGATTTTTTTGGCCATAATTTAGCGAAGAGCTTGTTTGGGGCTGAGAAACGGCTTAAGCAGGTTTTTGGATTGTCTTGCTTGCTTGCAAGAACAAGTTGTTTTGATAATTTGTCTAACGCGGCAATAGCAGTCTGTTGTGCTTTGTCTTCACAAAGCACCTGTTGATTAAGTAATTGTTGATATTGTTTGTGCAAAATATAAGCGCTAACTTTTCTATACGTTTACTTTCTAGACTTTTGCTTTTTATACTGCTAGGTGGCGTACTTTATAAGTGCGTCCTTTCATTTTACCCGTTGATAACTTCCTTAACGCCGTTTTTAACACTTTTTTATTTACCGCAACATACGATTTATTGTCTAAAACGCTAATTTTGCCAACATCTTTACCATTAATTTCTGCGCCACCATTTTTAGCATCAGCGTTTTTAGCGGTTAGTGCACCGAGAATATCACCAGGGCGAACTTTTTGTTTTTTGCCACCGTCAATTTGAATGGTCGACATTTTGGCCTGCGCTCTAGCATTATTTAACACGTCACTTGAGGGTAATAACGCTGGTTTGATCACTTGTTCAAGCGTGTCTTCAATTAGGCCAACTTTGTAACTCTCTTTATCGCTAAATAAAGAAATAGCTTTACCTTGAGCTCCTGCTCGTCCGGTACGGCCAATGCGATGAATGTGCACTTCACTGTCATGAGCAATATGGTAATTAACCACAACATCAAGGGAGTCTATATCTAACCCACGCGCAGCAACATCAGTAGCAACTAAAATAGCGACACTTTTATTCGCAAAGCGCAGTAATGTTTGATCTCTATCTCTTTGTTCTAAATCGCCATGTAAGGCTAATACACTAAAACCATCATCATGTAAGTTATTACAAACCTCTTGCGTTTCTTTTTTGGTATTACAAAAAACAACAGTAGATTCAACCGGATTCGCTAGCAGCAACAAACGCAGTGCTTCAAACCTCTCTATATCATTTTCAACATGAAAAAACTGCTGACTAATATTGGTTTGATCTTCACTGGCACTGATTTTCACAATGACAGGGTTTGTCATGATACTTTCACTAATTTCTTGAATTTGCTTTGGAAAGGTTGCACTAAACAACAAGGTTTGACGTTCTAAAGGCGTACGTTCAATAATGTTATCCAGTGCCGCTTCAAAGCCCATTTCTAACATACGATCTGCTTCATCAAGTACCAGTAAATTTAAGTCATCTAATTTAAGCGTGCCTTTAATAACATGCTCTTCAATTCTTCCTGGTGTGCCAACAATAATATGAGCGCCATGCTCTAATGAGCCAATTTGAGGACCAAAAGGTGTGCCGCCACATAACGTTAGCACTTTAATGTTATGTACTGCACGCGCAAGTTTACGAATTTCTGTCGCAACTTGGTCAGCCAGCTCTCGCGTTGGACATAACACCATAGACTGAATTCTAAACCGCTTCACTTGCAGTTTTTCCAATAGGGCTAAACCAAAAGCGGCTGTTTTTCCTGAGCCTGTTTTAGCTTGAGCAATCACATCTTTACCGTTGAGCATTTCTGGTAAACTTTGCGCTTGAATAGGCGTCATTTCTTGATAGCCAAGCGAAGATAAGTTTTTCAATAAATCTTGATGTAAATCTAATGAAGAAAAAGCTAATGGGGATTTGCCATTATTAGTTGTTGCGCTCAAGGTAGATGCCTCTATATTGTTCGAGTAAGATGTAAGGTTTAGATTGAAATACAAAAAACTTTCAAGGGAAAGTGAATAAGCGCATAATAGCAGTAAACCACCTTTTCAGCTATTTAACACGAAAGAATAAACCATGAATCGTAAAAAGAAAATTAACGACACCTTAAAAAAGAAACAAAAAAAAGCAAATGCTAAATTACATACAAGTAACAAGCCTCGCTACATTTCTAAAGCAGAACGAGAAAAGTTAGCACGAGAAGCACAAGAGTCAAATAATACTCAAGAGAGTTAAGCCCCAAACAGCAAATGTATTTAACTATTAACAAAGACAAAAAAAAAGCTATGAATAATTTTCACAGCTTTTACGTGTTTTTACTATTTATTAACGGTATTTGTTAAATGTGTTTGTTACGGTATTGGTTAGCGGTTATGCTAGCTTCATTTCTTGTACTTTTTCGTGAGCTATTTCTGGCGCCGTGCTTTGTGGTTTTTCATGTAAATTGGCTTTTAATTGCCCTTTTCGATGATTCAATGCTGCATCAAGTTTTTTAACGCCACTAGCGATAGCTGGATACATAACATCACCAACGCCTTTGACTGATATTCGTCCGCCTTCATAATTTGTTATCAGTTCAACTTGGTGTTTATTGTGTTCTTTAGAAATAATAACATCTAAGGCTATTAAAGTTGGAAAGTGGTTGGCTATTTTAGAAAATTTTTCCTCGATATCTTCTTTTATTGAGGCAGTAATTTCAACGTGGTGACCAGAAAGATTTATTTTCATAGGTATTCCTTTTAACATTTACTTTAAACATTTACTTTAAAAAAGTACGGTGAACTAAAGCTGAGATTTAAAACGTTGTTATTAAAATAACGTCCTAATAGATAGCTGAGGGCATAAAAATAAAAAACAAGCGCTTGTCGTTTTTATTTATGCTCTATTTAAAAGTAGCTTAAAATAGGGAGAATTACTATGATTACAAGGTAAAAATTTCAACTTAAAGATAAAGCAAAAATCAAAACATTAACTGCATGATAATTAAAGAAAAAACACCTGCAACTATATCATCAAACATAATCCCAAAGCCCCCTGACATTTTTTTATCAATGAAAGAAATAGGCCAAGGCTTTAAAATATCAAATAGTCGAAATAATAGAAAACCCATGGCAACACTTTGCCAACTAACCGGTACCATAAACATGGTTATAAAATAACCAACGAATTCATCCCAAACTATCGCAGGATGATCATGAACGCCAACATCATCAGCCGCTTTACCGCAAATATAGATACCAGCAATACTCATCACAATCACAGCAACCAAGTAAAACCAGGGGGTTAACATAGCTAAAAGTAAAAAGAGAGGAATTGCGGCTAAGGTGCCAAAAGTACCCGGTGCTTTTGGCGCTAAACCACTACCAAACCCTAAAGCTAGAAACTGAATAGGTTGTTTAAGATCAAAAACAACCTTGGTATGTGAATTTTTTATCATTATTAAAAGCGCTATTTAGATGTTTTAATGAATTTTCAAGTATTATTTTGTGAAGAAAAATGCTCAAAACACGAATTTCTAATAGGCACAGGCTTATTATTTAAGGTGGTAGAAATAGTTTGCGAGGCATTTATTTGCCCTATACAGGTTATGGCTGTACCTGTATGAGATAAAGCGGTTTGTAAACCAACTTTTTTATCTTCAGAAACAGTGAATAACAGCTCATAATCATCACCACCATTAAGCGCAAGATCAATCGAATCGTCAAACAACAATGATTGTTTCATCGCATCAGACAATGGAATAGCCTCTAAAACAACATTAGCACCAACATTAGAAGCCTGACAAATATGCCCTAAATCAGCAAGCAGCCCATCAGAAATATCAATGGCTGCTGAAGCATATTCACGCAATGCTTGGCCCGCAAGCACTCGAGGTTTTGGGAAATCTAATTTGTGTTGAACTTGTTCAATAATGTCATTTCCGGTTAAAATATCCTCTTTAAGATGCTGTAAAGCTAAAGCTGCATCACCAAGATCCCCGGTAACATAAAGCCAGTCACCCGCTTTAGCACCAGAACGAGATAAATACTTACCTTCTGGCGTTAACCCTTGTGCTGTTATAGTAATGCTTAATGGTCCTTGGGTGGTGTCACCACCAATAAGCTGAACATTATAATATTCACACAGCTCAAAAACTCCAGAGCAAAATTCACTAAGCCAATCATTATTCAGTTCGGGTAGCGTAATAGCCAGTGATATCCAACTTGGTTTTGCGCCCATGGCAGCAATATCAGATAAATTAACCGCAACAGCTTTGTGACCAATAGCTTTTGGAGAGGTACCTAAGGGAAAATGAACACCCGCCACTAACGTATCTGTAGTCACAACAATGTTTTGATTTTCCGTACTAGAAACTACCGCGCAGTCATCACCAATACCAAGAAGCACATCTTTCCTTTTAACGGCTTGCTTAGTAAAAAATTGCTTTATTAGTTCAAATTCTTTCATAAATTTAAAAAATTACTCTTTGTTTTTCAACGCTTTATTACTCTTGAGGGCGAATTAATTTTACCGCTTTATCTAACACACCATTGACAAACTTATGGCTATCGTCTGCTGCAAACAATTTTGCTAACTCAATCGCTTCATTTATAACCACGCGATAAGGTACCTCTTGGCAGTCGCTTAGCTCAAAAACAGCAACACGTAAGATAGCCTTTTCAACATGGTCAATACCCTCAAGTGGTCGATCAACATGGGGAGAAATAGCAAGATCTATTACAGATACATTACTCGTTACACCACGCAATAACTGTTGAAAGTATTCAATATCAAAACGACGCTTACTGTTATCCGTAATAAAACTAACTTCAATATCACTGACTGAATTTTGACTAAGTTGCCAAGAATAAACAGCTTGAACGGCTAGTTCGCGTGCTTTTCTTCTAGGAGAAGGTTTCACAATAGATTTCCTAAATTTGAGAGAGAACGTTAACCATTTCTAAAGCACCAAGAGCTGCTTCAGCACCTTTGTTGCCTGCTTTAGTGCCTGCACGTTCAATTGCTTGTTCAATTGAGTCTGTTGTAATAACCCCAAAAGAAACAGGAACTTCTGATTCTAAACATACTTGCGCTAAACCTTTGTTACACTCACCGGCAACAAAATCAAAATGCGGCGTACCGCCACGAATAACGGCACCAATGGCGATAATTGCATCAAACTCACCTTTTCCAGCAAGCTTTTTCGCTGCTAATGGTAGTTCATAAGCACCAGGAACTCGAACAATAGTAATGTCATCATCAGCAACACTGCCATGACGTTTAAGCGCATCAACAGCACCTTCTAGTAAACTATCAACGATAAAATGATTAAAACGTGATACCACAATCGCAAATTTTTTGCCTTTTGCCTGAAATGAACCTTCAATGATATTCATCTAACTGTTTCCAATAATAATTATACCAAGTTAATTGTGTTGTTTCCGACTTAACGGGAGTTTATCAAAATGGTATCAGTAAAAAATTGCCGCAATTCTAGCAAATTACGTCTAACTTCGGTATATGTTTATAGCGATTAATCTTAATATTAAGATTAGTCGTTAAATTTTTCTAATAAAGCATCTATTTCAGCTTCTGCATCTTCATCAATCACAATAGGCGGATTACCATCGTACAAACGATAGTTCATATTTTGAAAATAAGCATTTTTAATAAATTCATATGGATCTGTTGATTCAAGTAGTAATTGCTCTTGATCGCGTATTGCAGACCGCTGTTCTAGACCAAGTATGCCTAAACGTACTATATTTGGCCAAAAATCAATGACGACTAAAGGCCAATATAAACTATCAATATAATCACCTACCTCTTCTCGAACCGCGCTAGGGCCAAGCCCTGGTATAACGATATAAGGACCATTACCAATGCCATAACTACCTAATACTTCGCCAAATTCTTCTTTGTTTGAAAACAATTCATAATCACTGGCAGGGTCATAAAAGCCGAATAAGCCTATGGTTGAATTTAGGGCGAATCGCCCTGCATTTTTTGCAGCATCAGTAAACTTTAATTGTAATAAATTATTAATAGTGCTCGATGGCTCATCTAAGTTTAATGCCATATTGTACAAACCTGCTCTTAAAAAAGGCGGGGTATATGTGGTATATAGCTCTACAGCAGGTTTAGCCACATACTTATCGGCATAATCCCAAGTAAAAGTCCAAAAGGGTCTATTGATTGCTTCAAAAGGATCTCTTGGATCAGTTAAACTTTTATCGACATCAGGGGTACTAGAGCACCCCGATAAAATAAAAAAAGAAAATATTAATATCATTCGGGGATATTGGAATACAGAAAACTTCACGGAGCATAGTTCCTTGCCATGTTTATGCAAAATAATATAAATAAAAAATATAAATTGGAATTTAAGAACGCCATAGTTTAACTTGTTTTTATCACAGAAAACACCATCTATCCCTGAGTTTTATTTTGATAAACTGATATTAGCATTTCAACCTCTGCATAAGGTAATTCACATTCAGCAACTATTTCTTCAATATCAGCACCTATTTTTGCTAATTTAATTGCCCGAGAATAAAACTTATCATCACCTTGATCGGTTTGTAATTGGGATATAAGGTCTTGCTGAGAGGTTATTTGTGATTGGAGTGCCTTAATTCTATGCTCAAGTTGCTTAGAAACAAGTGTATTTTCGTTAAGAGATTTCTCTTGCTGTATCGAGAGTTCATGTACAGCTAAATTCAGGTTGTCATTGGCTGATTGCAAGCTATTAACAAGTAATTCGTGAGTTTGAGTTTGAGACTCATAAACAGCAAATTTAGCTTTATGCTTCGTTAGTAAAACAAAAAGAATAACAAAGCATAAAATGCTGATAACAAGTGCAACAATAGCAATAATAGGAACGGCTAACAAAGACATAAACCTGACAACTTAGTAATCTGCATAACAATCCGTATAACAATTAGCATAACAATTAGTATAATAATAAGAAAAGTATCAAAACTATACTCAGTAAAACAGATTAGAATTGTTTTAGCTCATCCCATTCATCATCTGATAATAATTTATCTAAATCAACTAAAATGAGCAGTTCACCTTCACGGTTAGAAACACCTTGAATAAACTGAGCACTTTCATCATTACCAACATTTGGCGCAGCATCAATATCAGATGCTTTTAAATAAACTACCTCAGCAACACTATCTACAAGTATACCAATAACTTGCTTTTCTGACTCAATAACCACCACCCGAGTATTATCCGTAACATCGCATGATTCCAAACCAAAGCGAGAGCGAGTATCAATAACAGTAACAACATTACCACGTAAATTAATAATACCAAGAACATAAAGTGGCGCTCCAGGTACTGGCGCAATTTCACTATAACGTAAAACTTCTTGAACTTGCATTACATTAATGCCGTAAGTTTCATTTTCTAACTTAAACGTTACCCATTGAAGTACCTCATCGTTTTCACCTGTTTTTTCGCTTGAATTGCGTCTTTCATCAGACATACCACTTGCCCCTCAATTATTTAAGAATTTTCAAACTTGCTATTATTTCAAACTTACTATTATCTAAAATGTATTATTATTTCAAACTTACAAACTACATTATTAATTATCTTGATGAATTGTGCTACCATCATTAAGTAACTGAATTAATGAATCTACATCAAGTAAAGCGCACATTTTATCTTTTACCAAACCAGCCAACCAAGGGCGCTTACTTGGTGTATCTAGCCACTTTACTTCATCTTGTTTTAAAACAACGGTATCAACTAAGTTTTCTGCAGTTAACCCCCAAGCACTATCATTTAACATAATAACATACTGATAGTTTAGCGAACTTTTCATTTTTTCGTCACATTTTTCTGGCATTACCCATAAAGCAGTATCAACTACATTAATTTTTTCATCTCGATAAAGCATCACGCCTTTAAACCAGTCAGGCTTTCCCACTAAGGCGGTAGTTTTTTCAATTTTATGAATACCACCTAACTCAATTAATGGTACGGCAACAGTCAAACCTCCTACATTGAAAAATAATGCTTGAAAGCCTCCTTGACGATAAACCTTTGACGCTTTAGGTAGTAAACTGCCTGTACTTTTATGGGTAATTAAAGGCTCAGCTTTATTTTTCTCAATAATATCGTTAACGATTATGTCTTTACTATATATTTGCTCACTAATGCTTTTATGCGTAGTAACGTTATCTTCTTTAATTTTAAGCTCAGCATTCACATTTTTGAGTAACGTTTCTAAACGTTTATTTTCAAGAGATTTACTGCTAGTTCTATTTGTTAATTCATGTTCAGTATTTTTTTTCAAAAGTGGTTCATCTGTCAATAATTCTGAAAGATAATTCGTCATTACTTTTTTACTTGCTGCTAATGGTTTTGACATTTACTTGATACTTCTTTGAGAGGGTTTCAATAAATAATCTAATAAACGCTTATAAGCAAACACGCCTCGCGTGTTGGGTGCAAAATGAGAAGGTACTTGTTGTGCACTACTGGCATTCCTAAATTTTGTATCAACTGGTATCACATCTGGCCAAACTTTTTCTTGATAGGTTTCTTGCAACTGTTGATAGGCTAACAGTGATGCCTTTGTTCGCTTATCAAACATTGTTGGTACAATAGTATATTCAAAAGGTTTAATCTGTTCTAATTCCATCATATTCATTGTTTTTATCATGCGATCTAACCCCTTCAAGGCTAAAAACTCTGTTTGCACAGGCACTATTATTCGGTCTGAGGCTGCAAGTGCATTGACCATAAGTACGCCGAGGATAGGAGGACAATCAATCAATACATAATCATAGCTTTGTGATACTGCTAACATCGCTTTTTTTAAGACTAAGCCCATTCCACCTTTTGCACCTAATGAACGATCTAACGTTGCTAAGCCCATTGTTGCAGGCAAAATATCAATATTGTTATATTGAGTAGGGCATAAGCTTTGTAAAATTTGCTCTTTTGTTGAGACTTGAATAAATAAATCATAAACGCTTAAGTCTAAGTCTTCCGATTCAATACCAAAATAATAACTCAATGAGGCGTGTGGATCGGTATCAACTAGTAATACTTTTTTACCACACTCAGCTAACAAGCCTGCTAAAGCAATAGTGGTAGTAGTTTTACCAACACCACCTTTTTGATTTGCTACTGTCCACACTTCCAATCGTTATTCCTAATACTTAGTTAATTATTGCCAATATTTTGTTGTTATATTGTTGTTCTTTATTGTTCTTTATTGTTCTTTGGAATGCTTTCATTATCTTTTCTGGTCGATATTCTAATACCACCATTAGGCAAACGAATAATCTGGATTTCATTCGCTTTTTCACCTGGTTCAACGACTTTAGTTATCGCTTCAACATCTTTAAGACTAATTGTTGGTGTGTTTATTAAGTTTGACTTTTTCAAACCATATTTTGAAATTGCTATAACAACTTTTCTGTTTTTTGAACGTCCTTGAGCAGTGGTATTATCAGCCGTAGGGTAATACTGCCCATAGCCTTCTATAGCCATTCGAGCAGGGTTCATCCCCTGTTCTTCTAATACGCGCAAAATAGAGGTAGCGCGAAAAACGGACAACTCCCAGTTAGATGAAAATATTTCTGTTTTGATCACTTGATTATCAGTATAGCCTCTTACACGAACAAAGTTACTTACCTCACCAATAACATCAAAAATAACACCTAAAATACTCGTTGCTGAGTTAGTTGCAGAAGAAGATCCGCTTGGAAACAACAAACCGCTATTTAACTCTATTTCTAACCAATCACCATCAATTTGCAATTGAGCAAAACCTGATTCAATCAATTCATAAAGTGCGGCATGCAGCTCATCTTCTAAAGAAGTTAGATTACTGCCTACCTGAGTGTCTGAAATATTAGAAAGTGTTTGCTCTCCTTCTAGTAATTCAGGCCCAGCTTCATCAAGGATACCGTTACCAAATAACCTTTTATTAGATTTACTCGTATTAACATTAAGTATATCTTCACCATGACCTTTATTTTTAGGCTTTTTATCATTTGCCTGAAAAACATTACCAACAGATTCAGTGATGGATTCAAAAGGCTTTTCATTTACCATTGCCATGGCATAAAGCACAACAAACAATGCAAAAAGAAGTGTCATATAATCAGCATAAGAAACCAGCCAACGATGAACATTATCATGTTCTACATTGTGTCTTCTTTTACGCAAACGGTTCACTACTTTACCCTAAAAGCTGATAGTTTATTTTCAATAGCATGCGGGTTCTCCCCTCGAGCAATAGCAACTAGACCTTCAAAAATCATTTCTCTATACATAGTTTGCTGATGAATTATTTCTTTTATTTTATTAGCGACGGGTAAATAAAGTAAATTTGCAAAACCAACACCATAAATAGTTGCGATAAATGCGGTTGCAATACCTTGCCCAAGTAATTCAGGTTCAGTTAAATTATTCATAGCATGAATTAAACCTAAAACTGCCCCTAAAATACCAATGGTTGGACTATAGCCCCCCATCGACTCAAATACATTTGCTGAACGTAAATTATGTTCTCGGTATATATCAAGATCTAACTCAAGGGAAACTTGAAGGTTTTCTATTTCTACACCATCAACCAGTAAATTCAATCCTTTTCGGGTATAACTGTCTTCTTCATCTAAGGCTTCATTTTCAAGCACTAAATACCCTGATTCTCTAGACTTAACAGCCCAAAGGACAACTTTTTCAATCCCTGCTTCGATATCATAATGTGGGGGAGTAAATACCCATTTTAATAATAAAAGTGCATGATAAAACTGACCACTTGAAGACTGCAACATTACAGCACCTAACGTGCCACCAACGACAATGATAAATGCTGGCAATTCAAATAATGTAGAAATTGAGCCGCCATCTAAAATAAAGCCTAAATAAATAGCAAATATAGCAACAATAAGACCAGCAATACTGAGCCTATCCATGCTTGATTTCCTTAAATATAGAACTAGATATTGCCTCTAAAGGTAACGATAATTGCGAAATACCTGCTACAGTAACAGCTTGTGGCATACCATAAACAACACAACTTTCCTCATCTTGCGCCCATATCGTTGCACCCTGTGCTTTTAACATACGAGAGCCCTCTCTTCCATCAGCACCCATCCCCGTTAAAATAATGCCTAAAACATTACCACCAAAAATTTTAGCCGCAGAGCCAAAGCTTACATCTACACTCGGTTTAAAGGCTATTTTTAGTGAATTATCTTCAATTATTTTAATTTTTGCGGAATTTTCTGTACCCGTTATAATCATTTGACGACCACCAGGCGCAAGATAGGCGCAACCGGGCTTGAGAATATCGCCATTACTAGCCTCTTTCACACTGATTTGGCATAAAGAATTTAGTCTGCTAGCAAAAGCATTAGTAAAAGTTGCCGGCATATGTTGGATCATGATAATTGGCAAAGGAAAATCTTGAGGAAACGAAGCTAATATTTTTTGTAGTGCTACTGGGCCTCCCGTTGAGGTGCCAATAGCCAATAAACTGTATTTTTTTCCTGAGGAAACCTTTAATACCGATACTGAATTTTGAGTACTTGGAGATACTGCAGACCCTACTGTAGGTTTCCTAGCACTAGTGACGGGGTGAAAGCCCTGCACTGGTTTATTAGAGAAGCCACCTCTTAATAAGCGCCCTCTGATACCGCCTTTTTTAGCTAGCTGTAGAACACGTTGACGTAGAAAACTGCCCGCCATTTCACTGTTTTGAGCTATTTCATTGAATTTTTTAGGTAAAAAATCTAAAGCTCCGGCCTCTAATGCATCAAGGGTTGATTTTGCACCTTGATGAGTCAACGAGGAAAACATTAAGATAGCCGTTGGTGACTGTGCCATTATTTTTTGTACTGCGGCAATGCCATTTAAAACAGGCATTTCAATATCCATGGTGATCACATCAGGTTTAAGCGACAGCGCTTTATCTACTGCTTCTTGTCCGTTAACAGCAACATCAATAACTTCTAACAGTGGATCTTTATTTAGAATATCAGTGACTCTTCGTCTAAAAAAACTTGAATCATCAACAACCAGTACTTTGTAGGTCATTTATTTCCTCTACTTATATAGTTATTCTACTTTTAATGAACGCAGTTTTTTATTTACAGGTGATTTTTTCGCATAAAATTTTAACATGTTAGGTATATCTATAATTAAAGCGATACCACCATCACTAGTAATAGTTGCCCCTGCCATTCCTGGAGTGCCATGCAATAATCTATCAAGGGGTTTTATTACCACTTCTTCCTGTCCGATCAATCGATCAACAACGAAAGCAACTTGCTGATTCCCTAACTGCACTATAACAACATGTCCTTTATCATGAGTTTTCTCTTTATAATCTCTGATAAGCCATTTATCTAAGTAAAATAACGGTATCGCTTTTTCACGAACAATAATTGTTAGCTGACCGTCAACACGATTAGTGCTAGTTAAATCTAAATGGAATATTTCATTTACTGCCGTAAGTGGCAAGGCAAAGGTTTGCTCTCCAATAACGACCATCAATGTAGGCAAAATAGCTAAGGTCAGTGGTACTTTAATTTCTAAAACAGTTCCTACACCCATTTCTGAGTCAATATCAACGGTACCATTAAGTTGAGTAATTTTTGTTTTAACAACATCCATGCCAACGCCACGACCTGACACTTCAGAAATTTCAGTTTTAGTAGAAAAACCTGGTGCAAAAATCAAGCTAAACGCTTCTTTGTCTGGCATTCTTGCAGCTGAATCAATATCTAGAACACCTCGTTCAATTGCTATATCTTTCAGTTTTTCGGCATTCATACCTGCACCATCATCTTTAATGGTTAACAAGATATGATCACCCTCTTGAGAAGCTGATAAAGTGACAGTACCTTGTCGCGGTTTTCCCTTCGCCTCACGAATATCAGGCTCTTCAATACCGTGATCAACTGAGTTACGAACCAAATGTACTAAGGGATCAGCTAATGCTTCAACCAAATTTTTATCTAAGTCGGTTTCTTCACCCTCTAACACCAATTGTATATCTTTATTAAGACTGCGCGCTAAATCTCGTACAACGCGGGGGAAGCGGCCAAACACTTTTTTGATTGGCTGCATACGGGTTTTCATTACCGCACCCTGCAAGTCGGTAGTGACCGCATCTAAGTTTGATACCGCTTTTGTTAAATCTTCATCATCAGAGATTAGCCCTAAGCTGGTCAAACGATTTCTAACCAATACTAGTTCGCCAACCATATTCATGATTTTATCAAGTCGTTTAGTATCAACACGTACTGTTGTTTCACCCTGAGGGGCCGACTGTTGAGTAACTTTTTTACCCACTGGGGGCTTAGCAGCTTGAGAAGTTGACTGAGAATTAGGCGTAGAAGCTTTAACAGTTGGTGCTGGTGACACTGCTTTAGCCGGTGTAGGTTGACTACTTGGTGCTATTACAGAAGAAGTTACATCACTTAATTTAGGTGCATTGCCTTTACCATGCAACTCATCAAGTAATTTTTCAAATTCATCATCATCAATTTCATCAGAAGAGCTATTAGAGACAGAGGTCGACGAGCTATTAACATCCGAAGAAAATGCACCTTGCCCATGAAGTTCATCTAATAAGGATTCAAATTCATCATCAGAAATATCATTACCAGAATCAGCACTCACTGACGTTGTGGTAACAGGCGTTGGAACTGAGGAAGGACTACCTCCGCCATGTAGTTCATCAAGTAAGCGCTCAAACTCGTCTTCGCTCATATCATCGCTGGAATCAGAAACTGCTTCTTGATAAGCCGCGACAGGCTCAAGAGTAGAAATTTCAGGCGTTGATGTAGCCTCTTGCCCATCTGGCTGACTTAAACGATGTAATTCTGCTAACAATCCAGCATCTGCAGTGACAAGTGGCTCTCTGTTTTGCACTAAAGCAAACATGTCATTAACAGTATCAAGTGCTGATAAAATAGTATCCATTAAATCAGCATTAACAGTGCGTTGCCCAGTACGAAGTAAATCAAAGATATTTTCTGCACCATGACAAACGTCAACAAGCGCATGCAAAGCAAGAAAACCAGCACCGCCTTTTACTGTATGAAAACCGCGAAAAATAGCATTGAGTAATTCAGCATTATCAACATCATTTTCAAGCTCAACTAATTGCTCTGAGAGCAATTCAAGTATTTCACCTGCTTCGACTAAAAAGTCCTGTAGAATTTCTTCATCTGCTTCAAATGACATTCACTAGCTCCCGTTAAAACCCTAAACTTGATAAAAGATCATCAACATCGTCTTGGTCTTCAACAACATCGTCTCTTTCTTCTTTATTAACTATTGGCCCTTCAACTAAGTTTTCACCTACTTTAGGCCTTGTATTTTCACGCGCATTCACAGCTGAAATGCCAAAGGCAGTTAACATATTAATTAAACTTTCTTCAACTTCACGTACTAAATCAATAACTTTTCGAATAACCTGTCCGGTTAAGTCTTGAAAATCTTGTGCCATTAATACATCGGTCATTAAACTATGAATATGTGTAGTCTCTTTACCTGTTGTTACCAACAAGCCATCAATATCTACACATAAATCTTTAAACTCTTTTAAATCAATCTCATTATTCATCAGCTTAGTCCATGCAGGATTAACTGCACGAACTTGGCCTGCAATATCATCTAGCACTGGAAAAATTGATTCTACTGCATCCATGGTTTTGTTAGCCGCCTCTTCAGTGCGAGTGATAACATAGTTTAAACGTTCTTTCGCATCAGGAATATCCGCAGTGGCTAAATCACTCAACCGTGAATCAAGATTGAAATTCGTTAAAGAATCATGTAATTGGCGAGTTAATTTCCCTATTTCTGCAAATAATTCAGAATTGATCGGATTTTGAATCTTAGCAATAAGCTCATCGGCTTTTTCTTGCTGATCAGCTTCTAAAAATTCAACCAAAGATCTAGCCTGTTCTAAAGAAATACGCCCCATCATTGCCATATTCATGCAAAGTCCTCAATACGTAAACCAAAGCATTAACAAATTTTATTAATGAGCCTTAAATAGCTCTCCTAAATAAAAATCAACCTAGACGTTGGAAAATTTTATCTAACTTAGTTTTTAGCGTTGCTGCGGTAAATGGTTTAACAATATAACCATTGACACCAGCTTGAGCAGCCATAACAATTTGTTCTTTTTTAGCTTCAGCTGTAATTAATAGTACAGGGATGTGGGCTAAACTTGAGTCTGCACGTATTGCTTTTAACAAATCAATACCTTGCATTCCAGGCATATTCCAATCCGTAACAACGAAGTCGAAATTACCGTTTTGAAGCATTGGTAAGGCAGTGCTGCCGTCATCCGCTTCTTGAATGTTTGTAAAGCCTAAATCGCGTAACAAATTTTTCACTATTCGTCTCATTGTTGAAAAGTCATCAACAACAAGCACTTTCATATTTTTATCCAAGGCACCCTCCGGCTAAACATTCAAATTTTTTATAGATTACTGCAGTTACTACCGTTACTATTCTACTCAACTTTGCCAAGATTGCATACGAGCTTTTAATCTATGCATTGCTTGACTGTGAATTTGGCTAACACGTGATTCACTCACATCTAGTACTTGACCAATTTCACGTAAATTCAACTCTTCATCGTAATATAAAGACAGTACTAAAGCTTCTCGTTCGGGTAAAGCTCTAATACACTCACTTAGCCCCTTTTTAAAGGCTCGGTGTTCAATACTTTGATATGGATCATCACCATGACAAGTGTCATCAAACTTAAGCGCATCTTCACTCACCCCTAAGTCCTCAATGCCAAGTATTTTTCCTGTACTCACATCGCTTAGTATATGATGATACTCATTTAATGAAATATCAAGCTTTTCAGCAACTTCTACATCACTAACATCACGCCCTAGTTTTGCTTCTAACTGTTTAATAGCCTCACTAACCATGCGGCTATTTTTATGAACTGATCGAGGTGTCCAATCTCCACGACGTATTTCATCTAGCATTGCCCCTCGAATACGAATGCCTGCAAAAGTTTCAAAGCTGGCACCTTTAGCACTATCAAAGTTATTAGCTGCTTCAAATAAGCCGATCATACCCGATTGAATTAAGTCATCAACAATGACACTTGCTGGCAGTCGAGCCAACAAATGATACGCTATTCGTTTAACCAATACAGTGTGCTGTTCAAGCAAAACTGTTTTATCAATTGGATTATTATAGGCATTAGCTTTTACCACTTTCTACTATTCCCACCTAAATTGTTTTAAAATATTTGTCGCTTCATTTATTTTCAACAAACGAGTAATATTAATTAAAAGTTAGTAATCAAGTAATTGTTCAATAAAAAACTCTAAATGGCCTGATGCTTGATGTGGTATTGGCCAACTACTGACATTCTTTGCTAAATCTTTAAATGCTATTGCCGCAGGGGAGTCAGGAAACGCTTCTACAATGGCTTGTTGCTTGCGCACTGATTTTCGAATATTTTCATCAAATGGGACAACACCAACAAGCTCAAGTGCAACATCTAAAAACCTATCGGTAACTTTCGTTAGTTTAGCAAATAATTGTTGCCCTTCTTTAGGGGTACGCACCATATTAGCTACAACTTTAAATTTGAAAACGCCGTGATCACGGCTTAAAAGCTTCATTAAAGCATAACAATCAGTAATTGAGGTTGGCTCATCACATACCACTAACATGACGTCTTGTGCTGCGCGTGTAAAGCTAAGTACCATATCTGAAATACCAGCGGCAGTATCAACAATGAGCATATCAAACTGGGTTTTCATTTCGCTAAAGGCACGAATTAACCCTGCATGTTCAGCGGGCGTTAGATCAACCATAGATTGAGAGCCAGAAGTAGCTGGAATAATTTTTATATTGCTAGGGCCGGTAATAATAATGTCATCAAGCTCACATTCACCTGATAATACGTGGGAAAGATTACGTTTTACTCTTAAGCCTAACATTACATCAACATTGGCTAAACCCAAATCGGCATCTAATACTAATACCCTTTTTCCTAGCTGCCCAAGGGCAATAGCTGTGTTTAATGAGACGTTGGTTTTACCAACCCCCCCTTTACCACCTGAAACTGCTACTACTTTAACTTTTTTTAAGTCCTGCATTTTTCTTAAGCCGCTCGCTTGATCTGACATTTATTACTTCTTATATTACTGCTCATACTACTGCTTTATTTTAATAAAAACACGTCAATTTTAAATACCGTTACACAGCTACTGCCTGAACTATCGGCATTGGCCTTACTGTTCGTTGAGCATATGCTGCATTATTATTTGCTAACTTTGTTGCCATTTTATCTGCAAGCGCAACCAATTTTTCAGCATTGGCAACTTTAATATCTTCAGGAACCCTTTGACCATCGGTAAGATAACCTATTGGCAAGCCATTTTGAATTGAAGTTGTAATTATTTCTCCAATACTAACGCTTTCATCAAGTTTAGTATAAATACAACCCGATAATGGTACTTTTTTAAAGCGTTCTACATTTTCTTGCATGACTGGCTGTTGGCTGTTGGCTGCTAACACTAAATAATTTCTTATTCTAACTCGAGCATTAGAGATTAGGTTAGCTAAATTTTCAGCTAAACGAATATCTCTTTGTCCCATGCCTGCAGTATCAATTAAAATTAGCTTCTTTTTAGAAAATTGTTCAAGTAATAAATCTAATGCCTGACTATCTTTAGCTAACTTCACTTGGCAGCCGATTATTTTTCCATAAGTAGCAAGCTGCTCAAAGCCCGCTATTCGGTATGTGTCTGTTGAGATCAATGCTACTTGTTCATGACCATGTACTTGTGCAAAACGCGCAGCAAGTTTGGCAATAGTTGTCGTTTTTCCAACGCCTGTAGGACCAACTAAAGCAACAATACCTCCACGATGAATAATATCATTTTGAGTTGTATTAAGTTGTTCACCGATTAATTTAAGCGCCTGTTGCCAAGCCTCTGCTTCAGGGTACTGAGAAGGCACATAACCCGCTATTTGATCGGCTATTTGCTCATTCAAGCCTAATGCTAATAAACGACTTACCAATACTGCACGTTGAGGTTCTTTTTGCGCCATATCTTGCCACATAAGACCTGATACTTGATGTTCTAGTAACTTTCTAATAGAAGCCATTTCTTGTTGCATTTTATCAAAATCTTGTTGGCTAACATGACTATTTTTCTCAGCCCGCTGCTCTGCAGACTGCTGTGACTGTATTTTGATTGCCATATGCTCTGCTTCTAACGAAATATGATCTTCATATTGAGCATGACTGTTTGTATTAGCCGTTTGAGCTGCATTAGCCGTTTGTGGCGCAGGAATAGTGCCGTCAGGTTTTGAATAACGTAACCGTTGAGTAAAGCTACGCAATTGATCTTCAATATTTTCATCTTGAGTAGAAATTTGATTAACCGACTGAGCAGGGTTTTGCTCTAACGGTTCATTTGAGTGTTTCACAGCACTGTTCGTTGCTGAATGATGCTGAACTTGTCTGTTTAATAAAGCAGATAAGCTATCAGCAGGCATAGTAGCGCTTACAGCTAAGTTATTATTGTTAGCGATTTCATTAACTGTTTCATTTGACACTGAAGGAGCAGTATTGGCAATGCTAACCCTATCATTTGATATTTCACGGCGGCTCTCATGCTCTTGATTATCTTGATGAGCTTGTTGATGAGTTGCACTTGCTTGCGGTACTGATTGGCTATAATCAACAGCTGCCATTAACTCAACGCCCTCGGGAATTTTTTTATTAGACATAATAACTGCATCTACGCCTAATTCATCTTTTATTTGTGCTAATGCGCTACGCATATCTTTGCCAACAAAACGTCTAATTTTCACAGTTAATTCCTCTTTTAGTTACGAGCTGAAAGTCTCAAGTTAAAAGTTTAGAGTTACGAAGATATTTTTTCGCTACTTGTCTTGCTAATTACTTGTCTTGCTCGTTACTTTTCTTTACTGCCCGATGGCACTTACAATTTTAATTTGTTTATCGTCAGGTATTTCTTGATAAGAAATTACTCTTAATCCCGGTATGGTGTATTTTACAAATTTAGCTAACACGGATCGTAAAATACCAGAGGTTAACAATATTGGTGTATCACCCGCTAACTCCTGCTTTTGTGCGCCCTCAGTTAATGATTTTTGCAAGCGTTCTGCTAAACCAGGTTCAATACCTGCGCCATCATCTCCAGCCATTTGCATTGACTGATGCAACATTTGTTCCAATTCAGGCGCCAAGGTTATGACAGGTACTTCTGGGGTTGAGCCAACAAGATCTTGAATAATAAATTTTCGTAAACTAATTCTCACCGCTGCTGTTAGCACTTCAGCATCTTGACTCTTGGGTCCGTATTCAACAAGGGTTTGTATAATTGAGCGCATATCACGCACAGCAACACCTTCATTCATTAAACTTTGCAATACTTTAACAACGGTGCCAAGTGTTAACGTGTCAGGAATAAAACCTTCAACAAGCTTTGGATACGTTTTAGCTAACATATCGAGTAAATTTTGTACTTCTTCGTGGCCTAATAATTGGGAAGCATTATTGGTTAATATTTGGCTTAAATGGGTTGCTAGTACAGTAGCTGAGTCAACAACGGTATAACCTAACGTTTGCGCTTGCTCTCGTTGGTTTTGGTTTATCCAAACGGCATCTAAGCCAAAAGCGGGATCTTTAGTCGCCACACCATCCAATTTGCCAAAAACTTGCCCTGGATTAATTGCTAACTCTTGATCATGGCGAATTTCCGCACTACCAATGGTTACACCCATTAAAGATATTTGGTAACTGTTAGGATCTAAGTCTAGGTTGTCACGAATATGTACCGCTGGCACTAAAAAACCAAACTCTTGAGACAATTTTTTGCGAACGCCTTTAATCCTGCTTAGCAATTCCCCTCCTTGAGCTTTGTCTACTAACGGAATTAAGCGATAGCCTATTTCTAACCCAATAACATCGACATGGTTAACGTCATCCCAGCTAAGTTCTTTAATATCGTCTTCTTTTTGTTGGCTTTGTACTTGCGCTTCTTCCGCTATTTTCTCTAATTCTAACGCTTTTGTTACTTTATTTTTACTACCAAAATAAGCTACAGCTCCTATCACTGCCGCAAATAATAAAAAGACAAAGTGTGGCATACCGGGTATAACACCCATTACAAACATAACCCCCGCAGCGATATAAAGTGATTTCGCTTGACCTAGCTGGCTACTAACTTGCTCACCCATATCTTGGGAAGTATTTTGACGCGTAACGACTATCGCTGTAGCAACAGATAACAGCAAACCTGGAATTTGTGCCACTAAACCGTCACCAATAGTTAGCAGGGTATAAATTTCAACCGCACTATCAAAGCTAAGGTCGTGTTGTACCATACCGATAACTAGGCCACCAACAATGTTAATAAACAAAATCAAAATACCAGCAATAGCATCGCCTTTAACAAACTTACTAGCACCATCCATAGAACCATAAAAATCAGCTTCACTTGTTACTTCAATGCGGCGCTCTCTTGCTTGCTCTGCATTAATAAAACCGGCATTTAAATCTGCATCAATCGCCATTTGTTTGCCTGGCATTGCATCAAGCGTAAAACGCGCAGTGACTTCTGCAATACGCCCTGCACCTTTAGTGACAACGACAAAATTGATAATAATTAAAATCAAAAACACTACTAAACCAACGGCATAATTACCGCCAATAACAACAGAGCCAAAGGCTTCAATAACTTTACCCGCTGCATCAGTTCCCTCATGTCCTTCAAGCAAAACAATCCGAGTACTGGCAACATTAAGCGCTAAACGTAAAATGGTTGCTATAAGAATAACCGAAGGAAATGAGCCAAACTCTAGCGGTTTAAGGGTGTAGACGGTAATTAATAAAACAACTAAAGATAACGCTATATTAAATGAGAACAGTACATCAAGCAGCCAAGCTGGCATAGGTAGAATAACCATGCCTAATGCTGCCATCACTAATATAGGAGTACCTACACCCGAAAGATGAGATAATTTTTTCTTGTCGAACTGATTAAAATAGGCGATTAATTGCATTTGATACAGCTTGCTCTTTATGATAATTTTTTGACGCTAACTATGAAATTGCAAAAGCTATACCAGAAAGAGAAGTTTCGAGAAAGAGAAGCTGCGAGTAGCGAAAAAACACTTACCAAGCGCGAAACTCGATACTTTTTTGCTCGATACCTTTCTTATTCGCAACTTCGGTTAGTATTTATATTCTTCAGGAATTGGAAGGGTTTTAGCGACAGGAATAGGTTTTTTAGCTCGGCCTTTTTTATGCTCATTAAGTTGAAAAATAAAAGCAAGCACCTGCGCTACAGCAGCATATAATTCTTCTGGAATATCTTGGTTAACCTCTGAGGTATAATACAGGGATCTTGCTAGTGCCGCAGACTGAACAATTTCAACACCATTTTCTTTAGCAATGGTGCGGATGTGCATAGCCATTTCATCTATGCCTTTAGCAACAAGTTGAGGTGCACCGCCAACATTAGGATCATATTTTAAGGCAATACTATAATGGGTCGGGTTGGTGATAACAACATCAGAATTAGGTACTTCGCTCATCATTCTTCGCTGAGACATTTCGTATTGCGTTTGCTTTATTCGCCCTTTAATTTCAGGGTTACCTTCGGTGTTTTTATTTTCATCTTTGATTTCTTGTTTAGTCATTTTCAGTTGACGAGTGTGGTTCCACACCTGATAAGGCGCATCAATAACCGCAATAATACCAATAGATAATGCTAAAGCTAAAAACATCCACAGCAACATATTAACTGCATGGCCAAAATTTAAAGGAATAGCTTCTAGGCTCAAACCTAAAATTTGCTCAAAAAGTCCACTAAGTAGCGAAAAAGCAACGATAAAAACCACGAAGAATTTTAGAATAGATTTCAATAATTCAACAGCGGCTTGCACCCCAAACATACGTTTAAAACCTTCAAGGGGAGAAAGACGACTAGCTTTAGGTGCCATAGCTTCCCAAGAAAAAGCCATGCCTCCGAGCATGGTATTGCCTATAAAAGCGGCTATCATTATGATAAAAAAAATAGCTAACATTGGAAAAATGATCGTACTTATGCTACTGGCAACAACACTCATTAAAGCATGGACGTCCATTACTTCTCTACGACTCAGTGACAATAAACGTTTCATCATGGTTGACAAAGCTTCCACCAAAGCATTACCCATTACCATCATGGCGAAAGCACTACCAACTAATACAAACATGGTGCCTAAATCTTTAGAGCGAGCTATTTGACCTTTTTTTCGTGCATCGGTGAGTTTTTTCGCCGTTGGCTCTTCTGTTTTTTCACCACTGTCTGACTCAGCCATAGTTTTTTACTCTTAGACAAGATACCTTTAAAAAAGCAGCTTCAATCAAGTTGCCTTGCAATTAATTAAGTAACAACTTAAATCAAGGGCTCGTTGCCACTGTAGTTCAAAATGGGTAAGAAAATTACCAAAGGTTAACCACATAATTAACAAGCCAGCCATCATAGTAATTGGAAAACCTATGGCAAAAATATTAAGCTGGGGTGCTGCTCGTGTCATAACACCAAAAGAAAAATTAATTAATAACATGGCGGTTAACGGCG
The DNA here is from genome assembly GCA_963974965.1 of uncultured Colwellia sp. Taxonomy (GTDB): domain Bacteria; phylum Pseudomonadota; class Gammaproteobacteria; order Enterobacterales; family Alteromonadaceae; genus Colwellia. The sequence continues at coordinate 101,457 of CAXBEX010000010.1, forward strand.
CTAGCGCAAGTGATAAAGCCGTCGCAAACATCCATCCTCCCCATAAAACTATTTCTTTATACTTAATGCTAGCAAAGTGTTCATTGCCAATAGGCATGGTGTCAAAGCTTGCCACTATAAACTGCAGGTAAGCTAAATGACCGTCCATAGTCCAAAAAAGTAAGGTTGATAATATTAAGAAAAACTGCCCTACGGCAGGTACGTTCATGCCACTGGCAGGGTCTACTAATGAAGCAAAACCTAAGCCTGATTGCATCGCAATAATTTGACCTGCCAAGGTAAACGTATTAACCACCATAACAGTCACAAAACCTAAGCTAATACCAATAAGTGTTTGCTGCCCTATCATTAAAAAGGTAGTAAAAGATAAAAGCTGTTCAATTTTCGTGGGAGGAATGGCTGGCATAACCGCTAACGTTAGCGTTACACATAAAAAAAGTTTAACACGGGTAGGAATAGTACGAGCGCCGAAACCAATCATCATCATCACTAAAGCGGCAATGCGGGTAAAGGGCAAAATAAAATCAGCCAGATATTGATTAACAACTGACTCGGTAAACTCCATCAGCCGACTACGCTTGGAATACTAGCAACGAGTCTGAAGGTATAATCCATCAGCTTTTGTACCCCCCAATGACCGCCGTAAACAAGCGCGAGCAGCGTGACAATTAGGCGAGGTAAAAAACTTAAGGTTTGTTCATTAATTGACGTAGCCGCCTGAAAAATAGCCACCAACAAGCCAACAAATAAGCTAGGTAAAATAACAGCACTCACTAGCATAATCACTAGCAGCAAAGCATCTCTTAATATGTCTACAAAGACTTCTGGTCCCATCTTATGCTCTCTTGTTTTCTTTTGTACTGTCTTGTTTTAGTATTCTCAATTACCTAAACCGTAGCTCGTGGCGATAGTACCGATCACTAAATTCCAGCCATCAACTAACACAAACAACATTAACTTAAACGGTAACGAGACAATCATGGGCGATAACATCATCATACCCATAGCCATTAAAATACTCGCTACAACTAAGTCGATGATCAAAAATGGAATAAATAATATAAAACCTATTTGAAAGGCTGTTTTCAACTCACTAATAATAAAAGCAGGAATAATAACGGTCATAGGTAAATCAGTTGGTTTATCAACTACTTCAAGGCCTGCCATTGACGCTAAAGTGTCTAAATCTTTCAGCCTAGTTTGCTCAAGCATAAAGGCACGCAATGGCACTTTGCCTTTATCAATCGCTTCTACTGAGGTTAACTTATCTGATAAATAAGGTTGAATCGCCACTTCATTAATTTGATTATAAACGGGTGTCATAATGAACAGTGTCATAAAGAGGGTTAAACCAATAATAACTTGATTAGAAGGGGTTTGCTGTAAACCAAAGGCTTGTCGTAATATGGCCATCACCACAACAATACGGGTGAAAGATGTCATCATGATAACAGCGGCAGGTATAAAACTTAGCGCCGTCATAAACATTAAAATTTGCAATGTTACTGAATATTCTTGCGAACCATCAGCATTCGTTGTCAATGTTAAAGCAGACATTGATAAATCATCAGCAGCAAAAGCGCCAAAAGTTAACGTAGATGCTAACAATGTGAATAAAACTAACCAGACAATTTTTTTCATAGTCACTTATTTGTTACTTATTTGTTGATATTTGTTTCGCTTGTAGCTGTATTGCTATCAGTTTCTGTTTTGCTATCTGTCTTTGTTTTACTATCTTTTTCGGTTTTACTGTTTTTCTGTAAAAAAGACAATACATTGGTAGACAATGCTAACGGCTTACCCGCTTGAATATCAATAGGCGTCTCTAAATTTTTCAGTAAAGATATTTGCTGTGGACTAACACCTAAAACCAATTGTTGTTCACCTATTTGTACTACAACAACGCGTTCTTTTGCGCCTAAAGATAAGCTAGCAATCACTTTTAATTGATTTGAACTTTGTTGAGTAAGGTTAAAGCGCTTTAAGACTAATGCACTGATAATAATTAGCGCTAACACCATTAATAAAGACAAAATCATGCTGCTTGCATTCATGTTTGCCATAACATGCTTACCCACTTGCGGCGTTTTCTCTGCCGTTAAGGAGTCACTTTGTTGAGCAAAAGAAAGTGGTGCTAACACACATAAAAAAAGCCAAAAAATAAAAGCTAAAATTTTTGTCATTATTTTAATTTTTTAATTCGTTCTATTTGGCTAATAACATCCGTTAAGCGAATACCAAATTTGTCGTTAACAACAACTACTTCACCATGAGCGATAAGCGTACCATTAATTAAAACATCTAACGCTTCACCTGCTACGCGGTCAAGCTCTACTACAGAGCCTTGGTTAAGCTGTAATAAATTTCTGATACTGATATTGCTGCGACCAACTTCCATTGAGATAGTCACTGGAATATCTAATATGGTATCAAGTTTACGTTTTTCTTCACCGCTTATTGGCGACACGTCTTCCGTTAGCTCTTCTAGCTCAACGGCTTCAGCTTGGCTAGAGGCTTCAGCTTGTTCATCTAACGCCTCATCCCACATACTTAGATCTTCATCATTGTCATTACTCATACCGCTTGCCTCAATTTTCAATTCTTTACGATTAATGTTCTATACCTGAATGTTCTATACCCGCTAGGTATTATAAGTCGTCTTCTAACAGCTCAAGCTCTGCATCGCTGTCAAGGCGTTTACCACCTTTGGTTAAAATAGTTAATTCTGACTTAACTGATTCTGGACGTTTTATTTTTTCTTCAATTTTCAACGCTATATTTTCTCTACTACGTCCTAACTTGGCTCTAAAAGTAGGTAAGTTTTCAATTAACACCGTGATATGTTCAGGCATTTCTATAGGAATTATATCACCTGCTTGTAATTCCATTACCTGACTTAAGGGCAATTTCACTTCTAAAAACTTAGTGCTGAGCGCAACAGATACATCCATAATCTCATCACGAAGCGCCTTAGACCAGCGCATATCAGTATCTTCTTTATCACTTTGTACACCCGCATCGAGCAATTCACGAATAGGCTCAAGCATTGAGTAAGGTAAAGCAATATGGAAATCGCCACCACCACCATCAAGTTCGATGTGAAAAGAGCTGATTACCACCACTTCTGTTGGGCTCACTATATTCGCCATTGACGGATTAACTTCAGAGTCCAGATATTCAAAAGAAACATCCATCACCGGAGACCAAGCTTCTTTATAATCTTCAAATATTAATTTTAATAGCATTTGAATTATTCGACGCTCGGTGGGGGTAAACTCTCGACCTTCAATTTTAGCGTGATATCTACCGTCACCACCAAAAAAATTATCAACTAAAATAAAGACTAAACGCGCTTCCATCGTAATAAGGCCAGTGCCTTTTAATGGGCGAAAACGCACCATATTTAAACTAGTTGGAACAAACAAAGTGTGAATATACTCACCAAATTTGATCATTTGAATACCGTTTATCGATACTTCTGCGGTTCTGCGCATCATGTTAAATAAGCTGATACGCATATGACGAGCAAAACGTTCGTTAACCATTTCCAAGGTTGGCATACGACCACGAACGATACGATCTTGTGAAGAAAAATCATAGTCAGAATCACCGCCTTCTCCGTCGGCAGAATCCTCAGCTACATATTCTTCTTCAACATCATCAACACCATGTAAAAGCGCATCAATTTCGTCTTGGGATAATAAATCACTCACACGTAATTCTCTTTTTCGCTTATGTTAGCTTATGTTAGCTTGGTTAAAATACATGCCAAAAAACACGTTCATCGATCATTATTCTTCGAAACTATAACCTCGAAACTATAAACTCGAAGATCGAAACTTTCCTTCAAAATTTAAAGATTTTAGTTGGAATAAATTCCAATCTACACAGTACATCGTACTTGTCTGCTTATCTTCAAAACTGCAAACTCGTTACCGGAAACGTTTATTGCATTCTTTATTGCGTTATTTATTGCATGACAAAGCCGGTAAACAATACTTTCTCAACAGTTTCATTTCCTTCAAGGTCTTTCATCACCATTTGTACAGCAGTAAGAGATTGTTGCTTTAATACGTCTTTACCAACACTCGTTGCTAGATCATCAGCATTAGCTTGTGAAAAAATAGTTAATAACGTGCTCTCAATTAAAGGAATATTCATTTTAGCATTTTCTTCATTGTCGCCACCTCGAACCAATAATTGCACGCGGATTTCAACAAAACGATCTCGAGCAGAGCCAGGAGCATTAAAACGAAATGGTCTAGGCATTGGAACATAAAGTGCGGTACCTACTTTAGCACTTTTGTCTTGAGCACCTTTGCTGCTATCACCAGAAGATTCACCTTCACCTGAATTAACTTGCGCTACAGTTGAGCCACTATCGCCGCCCATAAAAAAGAAATATGCTCCACCGCCACCGGCAAGTAAAACCACTACAGCGATAATGATGATGATCATTTTTTTCTTTTTGCCGCCACCATCTATTGCTAAATCAGCTTCGTTTCCCTCTGCTTTACCCTTTTCTTCAGCCATGAGTTGCCTTAAATTTTTTTCTTAATAATAATTGTTAAACTATATCCTTGAATAGCTCTCTAGCCAACGTGTTTCATCAACTTAGTGATATTTAGCCTGATTTATCAGCAATTAAATGACTTAAGCATAATAATCAACGGCCGTTGTTGAAGAATTAACCATACTTGCTGATAAACTATGCTCAATAACATCACTCGCATCAGCTGTATTTGTCGTTGAATTGAGATAACTATCGCCTACATTGTCTTCCTTATTCTCGTCATTGCATGATTGCTCTGACTGTTGTTCAACATTCGCCTCACCAACATCAACGCCTTGTTCCGCTAACGAATCTCTTAATTTCTGCATATTTTGTTCAAGCGCTTCTTTAGCTTGCTGATTTTGAACAACAAAATTAACCGTCGCTTGCTCTCCTTGCAAGTTAACTCTCACTTGCATGTTTCCTAATTCGGGTGGATCAAGCGTAATATCAAACTGCTGTAACTTTTGTGAAATCATTAGCATGACTTTATCTTTTACAGCATCAGCAAAATCTTTTCTAAAAATGGCAATAGTTTCGTTGTGCAGTTGTGGGTTAGTTTTTTGAGTTTGTGAAACATCAGCGCTTCCTGTGAGATTAAATATTTCAGCTGACTGTTGATCTACTCTATCATAATCGGCCTGCGTTGCCCTGCCCGTTGAATCTATAAAGCTACCATTAATAGAAAAATCAGCAGTGGTTTTAGAAAGCACTTTGGCACTAACCTCTTTATTTTCAACTGCACCCAACCCTTTACTTTGTTCAACTAAGTTCTCAACTGATTTAGCATTTAATTGAGCTGTCGATTCAGCCAAACTACTTTCTTTGACTAAAGATTCAGCGACAGCTTGTCCTAAACTTGCCGCAGATAAGTTTGCCGTAGATAAGTTTTTATTCATATCTTGGACAGCAAAGCTTTGAGCAACAGAAATAGCCGAAGTTAAATTCGCGTCTAGTTTTGTAATACCCTTTTCATTTTGTATTAATTTTGCAATTTGCTCATTCACCTTTAACTCAGCCTCAAGGGAAGGTTGAGTGTTAGTTATTGCTTGGCTACTTATTATTGATTTTGGTGATATTGGTGATTTTTCAGAGAGCTGAACATTACTCGAGTCAATATTGTTGCTCGCTGACATTACCGCTTGCTGACTAAGCTCTTTTTGACTTTGTTGATTAACTGCTTTTTCACTATCCACAACAATTTGGTTTGATATCTTAGGGTCTATATCCCTTATAACAGATGGTTGAGGACGATCATTTTGAACTAACTCAACCGACTTCTGATTTTCGCTGGTACTTTCATCAGAGCCTTTTTCATCCACGTTAGCTGAATTTAACTGCTGGCTAAAACTATTGTCTTGAGTTGATTTTTCACTCTTTTCGTTGACCGGTTTATCCGCGACTACGTTCTTTTCTGTCAAACCATTACTGTCAATTAATGGCTCTGCAATTAGCTGATTAATATCAGTATTTGTTTTGGTGTTTTTAGCCGAGGCTATCGTTAAATTAAGCGCTTTTTCTTGCTTTTCTTGCTCAGAGATATCTTCTGATTCAGTTTCTGATCTTGAGATTATTGCCTTAGCAACACCTGATAAGTCAGCAACTAAGTCGCTCGATTTCAATAATAAATACGCTTCATTTTTTACTTTTTGTTCTTCAGACGCTTTTTGTTCCTCATACATTGTGCCAAGCTTTATTCCTTCAACGGAGCCTATGCCAACAGAGTTTTTGTCAATTAAGGTGTTATCAGCTTTTGTTAAAAAAGACATCAATAATTCTGACTCATCAACAGTTTGATCCGCTCCATCAGTTTTTACTTTATTTGATTCAGTTTCATCTTTTCTGCCGGCAGCGGCAACTTCTTGCACATCTTTTACCGAGTCATTTTCAGCAGCTAAAGCTTGTAATTTCTCAGCACTGTTTTGAGTTTGACTATCGGTTTTCAGATTTTTTTGATCAGCAGAAATTTTATCTATTTTAGTGTTAATGCTTTCGTTAAAACCTTTATTTTTAGCATCACTAATATCATCAACATCCTTACTTTTAGCTAGATGTGACTCAATATACTGTGAGAAATCATCCTTTGATGCGGGAGAAGTGAAAGCGGTTGCATCGTCTTTAATTTCGATATTTGGTGATACCTTAATAGGTAAAACATTGAGTTGTTGCATAATATTTCCAATCGTTAAAATCGATAATAATTTAAATATAAAGTAGAAGGATATTCTCCTAACATTTTAAAACAAGCAATAATCATTCCAGTGTCACATTATAAAACTTACTTAAATAAGGGAAGGTTAATACCTTTAAACTAATAACTCGATTTACGACGTAAAAACTGCTGAGTAGCAATTTCATCAAACATGCTTTGTTCTTTTTTGTTTTCTATTTTCATTAAAGCAACATTACGTTTAGCTGTTAACATTTCAACCGCTTGAACTTTTCTTCTTTGCTTTATCCACAGTTGCTTACTCTGCTCAACTAACGCTTTAGCTTGGTGCATAGCAATTTTTACTTGTTCTGATGCATAGTCAAGCTTACTAATAAAAGCGTGATAATGGTTGTAAGTAGCACTATCTACACCAAGCATTGAACGCTGGCTTAATCTCGACATGTACTCTAATCGATAATCTGCAACACTTTGTAAGCGAATGAAATTCTGCTGATAATCATTTTCAGCATTACGCAAAGTATTGGCCGCTTGCTCTTCTTTTCGTTGTTCAAACTTTAATAAGGTTTCAAGTTGTTTGTTATTATTCGTAGCCATAATGATTTTTCCTTAAGGTGTTTGAGCGTTTTATATGCCTAAGTATTTACGCTGGAATATTTGGATTTTGGCTATTGGCTGTTGCTGCAGCGATAATTTCTTGCAACTGTTTTATGCTTTGTTCATAAGGTATAACTTCTTGCATTTGTTGCTGTAAAAAGAAATTAATAACCGGTAATACATTAATCGCTTGATCAATCCTAGGATCATTACCCCTGGTGTAAGCACCAATCGCTATAAGATCTTTATTTTGTTGATACAGTGAATAAATTTGCTTGAGTTGACGGGCAAGGTTTTGATGCTCACTGCTAGTTACCATCGGCATTACTCGAGAAATAGAGCCTTCGATATCAACCGCAGGGTAATGTCCTGCATCAGCGAGTTCTCGCGATAAAACAATATGACCATCTAAAATAGCACGTGCTGCATCTGCAATAGGGTCTTGAAGATCATCCCCTTCAGTTAATACGGTATAAAAAGCCGTGATTGAGCCCTGTCCTTCTCCACCGTTACCGGCACGCTCAACAAGTTGTGGTAGTTTTGAAAAAACTGACGGTGGATATCCTTTCGTTGCTGGTGGCTCTCCCACCGCTAACGCAATTTCTCGTTGTGCTTGTGCGTATCGCGTTAATGAGTCTAAAAGTAGTAACACATTAAGCCCTTGATCACGAAAATACTCACTAATTTGAACCGCGCTTTCACACCCTTTTAAACGCATTAAGGGTGAATTATCAGCTGGCGCAGCAACAACTACCGAACGAGCTAGCCCTTCTTCACCTAAAATTTCTTCAATAAATTCTTTAACTTCTCTACCACGTTCGCCAACTAAACCAACCACAATAACATCAGCGGTTGTTCCTCGTGTCATCATGCCCATTAGCACACTTTTACCAACACCAGAGCCAGCAAACAGTCCCATTCGTTGACCTTTACCAACGGTGATAAAACTATTAATGGAGCGTACACCCACATCAAGCGGCTCGGTAATTGCCCTGCGTGATAAAGGGTTTATTGGGCTGTTGTCTATTTTATATTTTTCATCTGTACTAATAGGGCCTTTACCATCAAGGGGTTTACCTATGCCATTAATCACTCGACCTAGTAAATTCATTGATAGCGGTAAATGCAGCTTCGTTGATATAGGCAAAACCCTAGCGCCAGGCAATACACCTCGTAAACTTTCTTCAGGCATTAAATAGGTGATGTCTTGGGCAAAACCAACCACTTCTGCGAGTAAATCACCTTGAGTGGTTTCAACTATGCATTGACTACCAATATGTGCTTTAACACCAACGGCTTCCAAGGTTAGACCAACAACACGTACCAAACGCCCAGCAACAGGCTCTTTAAACGGATGAATAAAGTTTTGGCTGTTTTTTAATCTGTCGCTGATACGTATGCTGTCTACCATGGTTTACCTTATTTCTAAATTTACGCTAATACTTTGGTGCTTTTATACTTTTATACTTCGATACTTCGACTGCTCGTTCCTCGCGCTCAGTATGAACGGGGGGACTCGCGTTCTGTATGAACGGGGGACTTGCGTTCAGTATCGGTATGAACGGGTGAAGGAGAAAAAACATCTTGTGCCGCTTGCACCTCCGTCCTTCCTGAGCCGTTACCCCTTCGTTCGTCCTGAGCTTGTAGAAGGAAGCCCTCCGTTCGTCCTGAGCCGCTTGCCCCTTCGTTCGTCCTGAGCTTGTCGAAGGAAGCTAGTCGATGGGTCGAAGGAAGGGTCAAAAAAATTATTGATGCAAAGCATCCTGCAAAAAAGACTCCAACACTTGCTTTAAACGAGACTTCATCTGTAAATCAATATTGGATGTACTGTTTTCAATTTGACAGCTGCCAGCACTTAATTGGGGAGCTGGTAATAATTTCCAACCACTTTCTTTGATATGCTGTGCGCCAAATTGTTGTTCAACTTGTTTAATGTCATCAGGGTTTAGGTATATTTGGGTATTCGCTTCATTACTAGGTAAGGCTTTAATACCCGTATTAATGGCCGCCATTAAAATGTCAGGGTTAGTTCTAGCTTCTTGTAATACAACTGCTTCAGTTAATTGTACCACTAAGTTTAATAACTGCTCTTCTACATTTTTCTCAACACTTGCCAAGGGTTTATCAAGTTGCTCAATTAAGCTTTTCCAGTTTTCACTTAACGCCTCAATAGTTTCTTTGCCTTGCGCTAAACCTTGCTCTGTGCCTGCTTCAATGCCTTGAACAGTTCCTTCTGCTTTACCTTGTGCTTTACCTTCTTCATAACCTTTAGCAAAACCTTCTTCTTTACCTTGGCCAAAACCTTCCTCTTGAGCGGCTTGTCTTATTTCTTCAATTTCTTGGGCAGTAAGCGGCACTGGCTCAATAATTTCCTCTTCTGGAGGCTCATAATGCCAAGTACGTTTTTTCCCAAAAGCATTGGTATGGCTTGCTTGTTCTTTATTCTGAGTTGCTTGCACATCAGGATAAGACCAAACATTTAGTTCTTCTGATTTATTTGCTTTTATAATGTGTGCTGGTGTTTTATTCATTTAACTTCTCTAGGCTGCTGTTTAATTTGCTAAATTATAAGAACTCATCACCGCCACCGCCACCAAGCATAATTTCACCTGCGTCAGATAATCGGCGGGCAGCAGCAAGAATTTCTTTTTGTGCTGCTTCTACTTCACTAATACGTACAGGCCCCATTGCTTCAAGATCATCCGCTAACATTTCTGCAGCACGTTTAGACATATTACTAAGGAATTTCTCTTTAAGCGCTTCATCCGCACCTTTAATTGCTTTCATTAGCGCGTCTTGTTCAACTTCTCGCAAAATGGCTTGCATACCGCGATCGTCAACATCAACTAAGTTTTCAAAAACAAACATTAAATCTTGAATTTGCTGACTCATTTCTTCATCATTTTCACGCAAAGCGTCCATCAATATACCTTCAACATTTGTGTCTAAGTAGTTCATGATGTCAGCCGCAGCTTTCAAGCCGCCCATTTTGGCTGCTTGAGCACCGGCTTGTCCGGCAAACTGTTTCTCCATGATTTCATTTAATTCTTGTAGTGCTGCAGGTTGTACTTCTTCTAAGTTAGCAATGCGCATCATTAAATCTAAGCGTACTTTATCAGTAAACTGACTCATAATTTCAGCCGATTGCTCTGGCGCTAAATAGGAAAGTACAATAGTTTGAATTTGAGGATGTTCATTTCGAATAATATTAGCCACTTGTTTAGAATCCATCCATTTCAAAGAATCTAAACCTTTTGATGCACCACCCATCACAATTTGATCAATTAAGTTGCCCGCTTTATCTTCACCTAAAGCAGCCGTTAATGCTCTGCGCACAAAGTCTTCACTTTGGAAACCAATCGTTGAGAAGTTTTGAATTTCATGAATAAATTGCTTATGAACCGCAGTGATTTTTTCTTGAGTAAAATCTTCCATTGCCGCCATAACAGTACCTACTTTCTGTACTTGTTTTGGCTCTAAATGTTTTAATATTTGTGCAGCATCTTCTTCAGATAAGCTTAACAATAGAATGGCCGCCTTTTCAGCGCCTTCTAATTTATTAACATCAAAGCCTGATGATGCGGCGGCAAGTTCTCCGCCTACTTGTGTTTCATCACTCATCTTCGTTCAACCAACTTTTAACTACTTGCGACGATAATTCTGGTTCATTAGCGACTAAAGCTCGAACCGCTTTTAATACATCTTCATCACGGTGAAGATCAGGTAATTGTAAGCTACCATCGGCTGCAAAACCAACATTGCCAGCATCAAAATCTGACGTTAGCATATCCATCGTTTCATCACCCAAGTCTATATGGCTATCAAGCGACTTGTCACCATAATCTTCTGGTGTTCTATCAGGGTAAATTAAGCGTTTCAACATTGGACGAACAACAGCCACAATTAAAACAATAATAACTAATGCTGCCATCACTAGTTTTAGCAACTTCAAAAACCAAGGCTGTTCCCACATGGGCACTTCTATAACGGGGCCAAAATCAGAGCGTGTAAATGGAATAGTAATAACTTCTAGCACATCACCTCGTTGTAAATCAAAACCAATACTCCCTTGCAGTAACCGACGAATTGCAGCCATTTCAGTAACATTTCTTGGCTCTTTCGCTACCGCAACTTGAGCTTCGGAGTCGGGATTAGGTACAGTCGTTGGCACTGCACCATTAACATAATCAAGGGCAACAGAAACACTCACCCTGCGAATAACACCTGTTTGCTGCTTAGTATGGCTAATGGCTTCATCAAGTTCATAGTTTTTGGTTGACTCGGTATGCTTTCTACTTGGCATCGCTTTTTTCTGTTGGCCTAATGCATTTTCAGGTATGCTCGATTCAAGTGGCGGTTGGTTGGTTAATGCACCTGGAATACCTCCTAATGCACCGCCAATGTTACTATTTTCTACTTTCATTTCACTACGAAGTGCGGGTAGATCTGAATTATAACGACGAGCTGTTTCTTCCACATTGGTAAAGTCCATGGCAACATCAACCTGTGCAGTGTAATTTCCCAAACCTACAACGGGTATCAGGATATTGTCAATTTTATCCATATATTCTTGTTCACGTTTTTGCTCAATATCAAGCTCATTTCGTGAACGAGCAGAAATTGAATTTTGACTACCTGAGTTTAATAATCGTCCATTTTGATCCGTTACGGTAACACGGTTCGGGCTTAACCCTTGTACCGCAGAAGCTACAATATCAACAACGGCATCGACTTCTTCAGCAGAGAGTAATCGTCCGCGTTGCAGGGTGAGCACAACGGTTGCCGAAGGATTTTTCTCTCGGCGAGCAAAAATATTTTCTCTGGGTATAGCGAGTAAAACCTTAGCACGCGAAATACTTTGTAATTGCTCTATCGTTTTGGCTACACGTTGTTCTCGACCATACTTTAAGCGTTCACGCTCTACACGTTGGCTAACACCAAAGCCCATATCTTTCATTACAATATCTTCGCCTTGTGATGGTTCACTTGTTAAACCTTCACGAGCTAACAACAGTTTTATCGCTTGATATTCATCAATTGGCACAGAGAGTGTGTTGTTTTCTTGACGATATCCCACTTCATTCGCATCAAGAAAATCCATTGTTTTAATCAGTTGTTCTGTTGGTTGTTTAGATAAAAAGCGATATTCAGGTTCATTAGCAAGAATAATAACGAACACAGCAATAGCCAAACAGATAGATAATGCAACCACTAACGTAATTTGACGCAGCATATCTGCATTGCCTAACGTAGCCGAAAAGCCTGACTTCTTTTCCTCCATAGCATTATCATCACCAGAATCATTGGCAATCATTGAGCTACCACCATCAGTTGCTACCATTGAATTTGTATCAGCCACTTAACTTCTCCGCTTACTACTTTAGTTTTCTAATTAATTCAGATTTTTGTTCTTTTCGTAACTCGCTACTATTAACTCGTAACTTTTTATACTGGCATGCTCATTATTTCTTTATACGCTTCAACAAACTTATTACGAACTTGTACTGCAGCCTCCATCGCGACACCAGATTTTGACGAAGCAATCATCACTTCACTTAAGGTAACATTACGATCACCCATTATAAATGCCATTTTTTTTCCACCAGCTTCTTGTTGTAACTCATTAACCGTTTTTAAAGCATCTGTTAATAAATCGCCAAAATTATTACTTGATGGGTTGATGTTTCCAACAGGGTTAACACCAGACGTACCCTGCATATCACCACCAACTGCAGGTAATTTATTGCCTGTAGCTTGTAATGACATATTTTGCATTTGTGCAAATAAAGAATTTGTTTTGATGTCCATAGTAGTCTCGCTTGTGTCAATTTTTTGCTAAAAGGCAATAAAAATCATCTATAACTAGTGATTGTGCAAGCATGATGCCAATAACAGTGGCGAGTGATAAAAGTGACGAGTTACGAAAAAAGCCAAAGGTGATCTATGATCAGCTTTAGCTTGAATTTTTAATGAATGTTAAATAATTACGGGGGAACTCGAAATTGCTGTTACGCGGGTATTTTAATACCTGAATCACGCATTCTGGCTATTTTATAGCGTAATGTTCGCGGGCTAATGCCTAAACGTTCGGCTACCGCTTTTCTACTGCCATGACAGGCTTGTAAGGTATCAAGTATTATTTGATGTTCTTGCAGTTTTAACTCACTTCCTAATTTATCATCAGGTGCGACTACTTTTTCAGCTTCATTAACATTTGAAGTTTCAAAATTTTCAATCATCAAATCACTTGCATCAATCACTTGATTAGAGTTCAGTATTAATGCTCTTTGTATTACATTATCCAGTTCGCGTACATTACCCGGCCAACTATAGGCGTTTAGTTTGCTACGAGCCGCAGGAGTAAACTCTGCAATTTTTTCACCATTTTTTTGACAATAACTCGTCACCAAATGCTGTGCCAAGGGGAGAATATCATCTGGGCGTTGAACTAACGGTAACCAAGTTAACGGGAAAACATTCAAGCGATAATATAAATCTTCTCTAAAATCACCTTTACTTACCGCTTCTTTAAGATTACGGTTACTGGTTGCAATCACGCGTACATCTAAATTTATGGTTTTTCTACCGCCTAAGCGTTCTACTTCTCGTTCTTGTAATACGCGTAAAATTTTAGCTTGTAGTCCTAAATCCATCTCGGTTATTTCGTCAAGCAGAATAGTTCCCCCTTGCGCTTGTTCAAACTTGCCTGGACAAGCTTGAATTGCCCCCGTAAAAGCGCCTTTTTCATACCCAAACAACGTTGCTTCAAGCATATTTTCAGGGATCGCCGCACAGTTAATAGCAACAAAAGGTTGTTGTGCTCTTGGAGAATTACTATGAACATATTGCGCTAACACTTCTTTACCTGAGCCACTAGGGCCAAGCACCATAACAGACGCTTCGGTTGTTGCTACTTTACGCGCTAAAGCAAGTAATTCTATACTGTTTTTGTCCGCCACTATTGGCGTATTTTTATTCACTTGTGAAAGTGGAATATATTGACTAACCATATTCAACAATACTTCAGGCGAAAAGGGTTTAGCAATATAGTTACAAGCGCCATCTTGCATTGCTTGTACTGCATCATCAATAGTGCCGTATGCTGTCATTAACAATACGGGTAAATTGGGATGATTGTTTTTAATGTTGTTTAACAAAGACAATCCTGACATTCCGCCCATTTGTACATCACTAACCACGATATCAACACGGTCATTTTTCAATAACAATAAAGCACTTTCGCCAGAGTCGGCTTCAACACATTGATAATGTGCTAACGTGAGTGTATCAATTAATGCCTCTCGTAAACCTGCGTCGTCTTCAACAACAAGTATTTTATGATGACTCATGTGACTTCTCCTGTTCGTTTGCTTTATGGGCTACGTTAGGTTGCTTTAAGTTAACTTGTTTCAATAGTGGAAGTTTTAAACAAAAATGCGCTCCTTCCCCTGGCTTACTTAAATACTTCACTTTACCTTGATGCGCTTCAACCACTGATTTAACAACCGCAAGACCAAGCCCTGTTCCTTTACTGTTTGAGGTATAAAAGGGTTCAAATATTTTTTCAATATTTTTACTACTAATGCCAGGGCCATTATCTTTAACACTAATATAAACAGCATTATTGTGGGAATACACTTGAATATTAATAATTGCCTGTTCAACGTGTGTTGGATCAGTAGCCTGCAGCGCATTATGAAGTAAATTTTGTATTGCCCCTGTTAAGGCATTTTTATTGGCTAAAATAATATTGTCGTCTGCTGATAAATGTATATTTACCTGCGTATTTGCCTTCGTAATTAATGCATCCATTGATTGTACGCAGTCGTTAATTAGCTCATTAACTGACAACGAGTCAACCACTTGTTCGTTGCCACTTTTAGAAAATAAAAGCATGTCATTAACTTGCTGCTCTAAATCTCGTAATCGTGAACTCAGTTTTTCTTGAAAAGCACCACGCGCAGTATCCGATAAATTTCTATTGGATAAATTAGCACTATATAACATGGCTGCTGAAAGTGGTGTGCGAATTTGATGCGCCAACGTTGACACCATACGACCTAATGAAGAAAGTCGTTGCATTTGGCCTACTTTATCTTGTAGTAATCGAGTTTCTGTTAAGTCAGTGATCATGATCAACTGACCTGGTTGTTCACCTAAACTGGCAATTTCTAATTTTACCCGGCGACCATCTTTAAGTGATACTTCGTGCCAATCATCGGCTCTGGGTTTAAATGAACGGGCAATAACATTAAACCAAGGTTGCCCTAAAATAGGCTCGTCAAGTAAACCTCTAGCCACTTTATTTATTTTAACAACAACACCGTTACCATCAAGCATAACAAGGCCTGTTGGCATCATTTCAATAAGCTGATCAGCCATTTGAGCGTTTGTTGAATTTTGAGTTTTTTGTTGGCTTAAGTTTATGTCAACTTGAGACAACTTAGGTTGTATTAAGTGGTGCTGCATGACTTGCTTTTGCATCACATGGCTTTGAGTCGTTTGGCTTTGAGACAACTGAGCGCGCAATGATGCTAACTCACCGGGGAAAGCTTCTTTTTCTAACAATGCATCTTCCGCCAAAGCATTGGTAGCCAAAGGCATATTTACAGGGTTAAAACCATTATTAGCAATAAAGTGCTGTGCAAGTGCCATAAAACCAACATCCAAATAAAATTTAGTTCATGTTGATTAAAGCATTTTACATGCCATAGTTTTTATTGTTTATTTTCAATTGATTAGTTAGGTTTAATAGACCGATGTACTGTCAAACTATTGGCTTTAACTATTGTTTAGCTCTGATAAATTGTTTTGCTCTGGTGAATTGTTATGCAGACTTTTGTAAGTTATATTTTCGCATTTTTTCAACTAACGTTGTTCTGCGCATACCTAACGTTTCTGCAGCTCGGGCAACGACATAATCATGTTTGGCTAATGATTGAGAAATAAGAGATATTTCTAATTCAGCCAAATGATCTTTCAAATTTAAACCGTCACTGGGTAATATACTCGCATTTGAAAAAGCATGGTTAGTTTCTATGGCTAAATCACCACTTTCCTTCTCATCGGTATTTTCGTTATTGATATCTTCATCATCATAGTCAAAGCCACTGAACAATTCATTAATAGCGTCTTGCTCTTGTAACTCTTGTGGGTATTGAGGCGTATATTCTTCTACATTAATATGTTGGTATTTGTCTGGTAGCTCTGCTACATCAACAATTTGATCGCCATACATAATTAACATACGTTCAATGAGGTTAGATAGTTCTCGCACATTACCAAACCAAGTGTGTTCCATTAACGACTCGATTGCTCTCTGGGTAAAACGCACGGTTCTACCTTGCTCATGTTCAAAACGAGTTAACAATTCTTTTAAAAGTAAAGGAATATCTTCTTTGCGATCACGCAAGGCTGGTGTTTCAATTGGGAAAACATTTAAGCGATAAAATAAATCTTCTCGAAAGCTCCCCGTTTTGATCATATCTTCTAAATTTTGATGTGTTGCCGCAATAATACGAACATCTGCTTTCAAGCTTTTACTACCGCCAACGCGTTCGAATGTGCGCTCTTGTAGTACCCGCAACAGTTTCACTTGCATTGGTTGTGGCATATCACCAATTTCATCTAAAAATAGCGTACCACCTTCGGCTAATTCAAAACGCCCTTTACGAGTAGAAATTGCACCAGTAAAAGCGCCCTTTTCATGACCAAATAATTCACTTTCTAATAATTCAGCCGGAATTGCACCGCAGTTTATAGGGACAAACGTGCCTTTCGCACGTTTAGATAAATTATGAATATTACGCGCAACTACTTCTTTACCTGTACCAGACTCACCAAGTATAAGCACACTAGCTGGTGTTTTTGAAACTTGTTCAATTAAAAAACGTACCTCGTTCATTGCCTTACTTGAACCAACGAGAGAACGAAATAAAGCACTAGAGCTAAGTTTATCTCCTGCTCTTGGCAGCTTATTGTGGTATTGATGACAATGATGAACTAACTGGGTTAATTGTGCATAGTTTAATGGCGCACTTAAACTGGCAATAACATTTACATAACCATTTAAAGCATTGGCATCAACGACATCATGAAGTAAAAAAGGTATTTTAGGGTTCGTTTTCACGAGTGCTTCAGTGATTGAGGACTGTTCTCCCGCAAGTATTACAGTAAGCAAGCGTTCACTTTCTTTAAAAGTGTCTTCGGCTTGTTCTTGCGTACATTGAACATAATGTTCACCCACAAAAGATAATACCGTTGCCATGTGATGAGATCTACTCATGTCATTATCAATAATAAGAATTTTTTTGTGACCATGAAGATGAAGTGTTGAGTTCATAAGCAACTGTTAATTATATTTATTAGATTAAAGCTACTCATGATTCTAACAATTTGATTGAAATAGGCAACAAAAAATTGACACTAACGAGTCATTTTTTTGTCATATTTTAGTTGTAAAAAATAAAAAGATAAAGAAAAGACAAAGTCAGTCGATGTATAGTCATGCATAAAACGACATCACTTAGAGAAAATAGAGTTTATTGTAAATGATTAGTATAAATACCAATACAACAAGCTTATTTTTACAGCGCCAGCTCACCGATAACTCAAATCAGTTGTCTGTGACTTTTTCTCGCTTGTCTTCTGGTATGCGCATTAACTCTGCTGCGGATGATGCCGCAGGTTTACAAATATCTAATCGATTAACCTCTCAAATTAATGGCTTGGCTGTAGCACAGCGCAATGCTAACGACGGTATTTCAGTTGCACAAACTGCAGAGGGAGCTTTAACACAGTCAACTGATATCCTAATAAGAATGCGTGATTTATCACTTCAAGCAAGTAACGGCTCATTAACCTCAGTAGACAGAGAAGCCCTCAATAAAGAGTCTGAACAATTAAAATCAGAGTTAGACCGTATTAATAGCACCACATCTTTTGGTGGCAACCAACTTTTCGAGCAATCAGATGAAGTATCTTCTAACAGTGGCAGCGAAGCTGAGCGAAATATTATTCAAATTTTGCAAAGTGGCGTCCTGGCTGAATCAGAAGATATTCTCCAAAGTGTATTGGGGTTATCTGGCGATGGTTCAAAAATGAAAATAGATTTAGAGAATATTGATGGTGTTAACGGTAAGCTTGCCTCTGTCTCTTATTTATCAACTACTCCCGGTACTAATTTAGTGATGACCATCGATTTAGATGATTTCGCCACACTTGACGACAGTAAAACCGCACAATTAAAATCTACCTTATTGCATGAAATGACCCACGCCGTTATGGCAAATAATATGGATTTAACCTCAGTTCCTACTTGGTTTGTAGAGGGAACAGCTGAGGCGGTTAGTGGCGCTGATGCAAGAGTTGCTGCAGATGTTGCAACTTTTGGTGTGGCTGCATTAAAAACTGAATTAGATGGTATTTTTGCCAACAACAGTGCAACTATCGTTACCGGCCTTGATGTTGCGGGTGTCTATTCTGGTGGTTATATCACTATGCGCTATTTAGAAGACCAAATTGGCGAGTCTGGCATTAAAAGTATCATGACCAGCCTTTCAGGTGGTGCTACTTTTGATGCAGCATTAGCTGCTCAAGGAACATTTGCGAGTAATGCTGCGCTAAAAACCAGTTTAATGACAACAGGCACTGTATTTGAAGACTTTATCACCGCAAATATCAATACTGGTAATGCTGACAACGGCGCCTTTGGCGGTTTAGATGCGGCTGGTGGTGTAAGTAGGGAAGAAACCATTGTTGGTGCCAACAGAGCCAGTACCACAGCAAATTTTGATACTTATTTTGTTAGTGGTGATAATGATGCAGACCAAACAGACTTTGATTCAAGTAACGCAAAATGGGATCCAACAATATTTAATGAAGTGGCCTTAGAAGATTATAGTGCTGAGCTTTCATTGACTGGCGACAAAACAGCATTTCAAGTTGGTGCAGATGCTAGTCAAATAATAGATTTAGAAATAGCAGGTTTTTCAAGTAAAAATATGGGGCTAGAAAATATTAATCTAGTATCAAATTCACAGTCAGCAATCAACAGCATTGATGAAGCTCTAAATTATATAGTTCAGCAGCGTTCCGGTTTAGGGGCTTTTATAAATAGGCTAGAGCACACCATATCAAACTTAAGCAACGTTAGTGAAAACGCTTCTGCCAGTCGTTCTCGTATTCAAGATACCGACTATGCAATAGAAACAGCTAACTTAACCTCCTTACAAATTAAGCAACAAGCAACTACCGCTTTAATAGCGCAAAGTAGCATAGCAGCAGAATCAATATTAATGTTGTTAGGTTAATCACAGTGTCAAAAAGTTAACAGTATCACTTTATCGCCCATAAAAATAAAACGCTATAAAGCAATAACTTAGTCATAACACAATAAAAAATCAATAAACAAATAAATTTTGGCATAAAAAAAGCATGTTATTTATTGCACCTATAATCATTTTCTAGACAAAGTTGGACAAACAGATGTTAATAATAAACGGTACTGCTGAATTAATGTATGAAAACAAAGAGTTCACAAAAGGCACTCGACACGAATTCAACATGTTCTCACGGGAAATGCCTTTCGAACAACAACTCACCCAAATAGAAGAGTATTTAATCGCTCGCGGCTGGGATAATATTGAAGTGTTGAGCAATGGTGTTATTAACAGTGCAGAAGATATAACCCATAACGTATTACAACAAGCTTATGAAAAAGCCCAAAGTGACGGATTAGCGGTAACCGTAAATAACCAACCTTTAACCTAGTTCATTTATAAGTAACATTTATAAGTAATATTTATAAGTAACATTGTTTCAATTATAAAAGTTTTCTATACTAACGCTATAGCTAACGAGGAGGTGTCTATGACACATGCATCACTTAAAAAGTATCACCAAACAACTAAAAGCACTGCTCAGCAGGCTTCCCCTTACCAGTTAGTAGCTATGCTGTTTCAAAAATTATTAGGTAATATAGCTACCGCCAAAGGCGCCATTTCACAAAATGATTTTGCTAAAAAAGGCACTGAAATATCCAATGCTATTGCCATTATTGGCGTTTTAGAGGGATCGCTTGACTTTAAACAAGGTGGTGAAGTTTCAGAAAACCTAGCATCACTTTATAAGTTTTGTTCAGAGCAGTTATTAATTGCCAGTACAAAAAATGACAGTGACAAGTTAGAAGAAATAATTAAAATTCTCTTACCAATTAAAGCAGGTTGGGACTCTATACCACTTGAAATTCAAAACCAGGTTAGTTTTTAGTGATAAATGGTGTAAAAGAGTCACTTAAGCAAATAAACCATGTATCGCGACAGTTATTGTCGCGCATACAAGATGTGCAAAATGGTATACAAGAAAAGTCTCAAACTCAGCCTGACTCAAGCTCTGACACGCGGCTAACAGATAATAAGTTACCGGACAATGAATTAACAGATAGCGAGTTAACAGGATTAGCGTCTAACAGGCAAAACTTAATCACTCATTTATTTGAGCATAACTTATTGGAAGAAATAAAGGCACAACTTCCCTTGTTAAATGAAATGACATCTCTTGACGCTGAATTATCAATCAAATCTCAAGCATGCAAACATGCGCTTGCAGAACAGGTAATGAAACTAAAAAAAAGTAAAAAAATGGCTCACTCTTATAAAAAATATTAACAACTTTAGATACAACAACCTCACTAAAGCCTCATTAAAACTTCACTAAATACCAAAAATCCCATTCTCTTCTGCCACCCTACAGAGCTAAAACGTTTAAATTTTGCACAAAACAAACTATACTAAAATTACGTGTAGGGTAAATGTTAAGCAAGGTAGTTTTGCTATTACCTTTAAGAAGGGCTGGAGTATACTATGTCAATTGCCACCCCATTGACCGCAGGTAGTGAGATACAACGCAGTAGCGCTGTATCTAAAACAATAGCTGTCGTTAAAGAAAAGCCATTAAAGCCAGATTTGGGTGCTTTTTCTAAAGATATTGTTGAAATTTCAAAACTAGGTCTTGAAAAGCAACAAAAAGAAAGTCAGATTGAAGCATCAAGAAAAATTGAAGACATTGCCAGTGAAGTGATTAGAATAAGCTCAACCATAGGTCGGGCTCGCTCTATTGGTAATTTAACAAACAGCCAAGCTACTAGCCTATATAATAAAATAGCTTCTTTACTATAAATCGTTTGATTATTTTACTCGCGGTGGTTTATTTAGTTTTTCTCACCACACCCGGCATATTATCCAACTGTGCTGTAACATAGCTGCCCGTAGCATTTAAGTTGGCTACCAATAAGTCCATCGCATTATATTGTTTATACAGCCGTGCCTCTAAAGCATCCATTTTTCGACCAAAAGAGATACGCTCATCATCTAAACTTTCTAATTGATTGGTCTTGCCATCAATTCGACTTTGAATTAAACCATCAGGGTCAGTATAAAACTTCATCAAGGTATCAACTGATGATGCAAACCCTGGAACATTTGCAGAGCCAACAAAAAAGTTTTGTACGCCATCCACATCTTTTGCAATGAATTCACTTAGGTCACTTTTTTCTAAGGTTAATACACCATAGCGATCACTTCTAACGCCTAACTGTGATAATGATATGCTATCACCGCCACTTGTCTCAAAAGGTGTACTCAGTTGCTGACGTAATTTACTCATAACGCCTCGTAAAAGCGAATCACCGACTAAGGGGCCTGTACTGCCTTCTCCTGCTTGACCTAATGTTTTACTTAGCGATAGAAGACTATTGTAATTTTTAACAAACTCATTAATACCCGCTTCAATATTAGCGTTATTCTCGCTTAAGGTTACGCTACTTAAATCGTCACTGACGCTGTGCGTTTTCTTTGCGGTTATATCTACACCGTCAATGACGTTGGTAAAAGTATTCGTACTGTTAGTTACTACCAAGGTACCATCAATGATTATTTTAGCATCAACGGCTGGTGTTACTTCTGCCATGCTGAGGGAATAATTTGGCGACAGAGGATCAGGGTCATAAGCTAAACGTGAAAGCCCAAACGCATCGGTGTTATTAGCATCGCTTACATCGTCTACAACGATGTTAATTGCATTTGCAAGGCCTGTTTCTTTACTCGATAACACTAAGCGCTGACCCACATCATCAGTTATAATGGTCGCGATAACTGATTCGTTATCAACACTATCATTGATTGCATCACGAATATCAGCTAATGTCGCCGTGTTTGAAGCCACAACCTTAAAACTATTAGCCGCTGAATTAATGGTTAACGTACCTTCACCAACAACCTCTGTACTACCGATACCTGCAGAAACCAATTTGTGCTGTTCAGCAATCGTATCTACTTTTACAGAATATTTACCTACTTCAGCATTTTTATTTGATGATATCGAAATAAAGTCATCATTACCTTTTGCTTCGCGTAATTGATACCTATCAGCATTGGCTAAATTAGACATGGAGTCTTGTACTTTTTGTAGCGCTGATTTAAGTGCGCCAACAGCAGAGATATCCGTTGTCATTGCCGCTTCTTTTCGATTGAGCCTTGTTTCATAGGGCACTTTTTCAGCCCCTACAATAGCCCCTACAATATCAGCAACCTGTAAGCCAGAGCCTAAACCATTGAATGTAATAGCCGCCATAAATCACCACCTTTTTCTAATCATCACATCTATATAGACACGTTAAGTAGAGTTTAGTTATTATTAAATAATATTATAAAGTACTATAAAGTACTATACATCGGTATTAATAAAATTGCCTGTTGCCTCAGAAAGTTTTGCCACTAAGTCTAACACCTCTTCTGTAGGGTATTGTTTTATTAAGTCGCCACTATTTTTGTCTATCACTTTTATTACATCTCGACCCGAGTCTTTATCTACTGAAAACTCTAACCCTTTATTCATTTTACCCACAAATTCCTGTAACTTTTGCGCCACCCTCTCTAGTTGCTCTGATGATATCAGATCCTTATTCTGCTGCTCTGCGCTATTCACCTTAGCCACTAACTCAGGCGCTTTTTTTTCAGTTTGAAGCTCAGCAGTACGATTTTGTGTTGCAGCACTCTCCTTGACTTGAAAATCATTTTCAACATTGTCAGCGCGGCTTGAGTTAACATTAACATTAACGTTCATACTATTAACTGTTGAAGTATCTATTGCATTCATCATTAACTCCTAAACATCAAACTAAAACGCCACAGATAAAGATGGAAAAAGGAAGGCACTATTAAATAGTAGGCCTTCCTCGTATTTTCCTAACAAAGCCAATTAATTAACCTGACCTGTTACCTGTGATTGCCGACCAAATTAACCAATTAAGCTTAATGCTGCTTGTGGTAACTGATTAGCTTGCGCCAAGATTGAGGTGCCTGCTTGTTGCAATATTTGGTTCTTGGTCATTACTGCCGTTTCTGTCGCATAATCAGTATCTTGAATACGACTACGTGCTGCTGAGGCATTTTCTTGGATGCTTGCCAAGTTGCCAACAGTTTGGCTAAAGCGATTTTGTGTTGCACCTAGGTCTGCTCGAGCATCGCCAATTGACGCTAAAGCGGCATCAATAATATCTATCGCTGACTGTGAACCGCCTGAAGTTGAAATATCTACGTCTGCAATTGATGTTAAGCTTGTTGTAGTATCAACCGTTGCTGCACCACCACCACCCAGTGTACCACCAGCCGTTAGAGCAGCCGTTCCTTTGTTAATATCTATAACGGCATTAGTGTAATCTAAACGCCCTGTTACAGTAGATGTATCACTTGCCGTTAGACTTATTCCTGCAGTCGTTGTCGTACCGCCAGCAATAATTGCAGCCCCATCATAAGCAGATACTGTTCCTGCTAAACCATCCGTTAGACCACCCGTAATTTCCATGGTTACATCAATGTTATCACCACTGGAGTTAGTAAACACTAACAAATCATCGCCGGTATTACCCGTAGCCGTGACAACCGATGCTGTAATACCTTTGGCGGCCAATGCTTCAGTGGTAGCTGCGTCAATTGCAGTATTTAAGGCGGCAACTGTACCATCCCCTGTTCCTGCAGCTGTCGCCGTAATCTCTACACCTGCCACATTCAACGTCACTACATCTGTTGCGGTTGTATTGGTAATACCAAAGCCACCAACAGCAACTTGACTAGTAGCACCAACACCGAACACCCCTTCGGCGCCGTTAACTTGGCCAGCTAAATCAGCAGCACTCATACCCGTACTTAAAACAATATCCTTTGCCACGCCGCCAACGGTCATGGTCAAGGTATCAGTAGCAGCAAAGGTTTTTGCCGTTGTACTTGCCCCCGAAAAACCAGTGATAGCAGCGATATCAATGCCCTTTCCTGTTAAACCAATATTCTCAGCTGCTGAAGAATTCAAGGTAACACCAATGGTTTGGTTACTGTCTGAGCCTACTTGAAACTGCTGAGTTCCATAACTACCATTTAATAATTTTTGACCACCAAAGGTAGTGGTGTCAGCAATACGGGTTAATTCTGATTGTAATGCTGTTACTTCTTTTTGCAGTGCTGCACGGTCAGTAGCTGAGTTTGAACCGTTTGAAGATTGTAATGATAAGTCACGCATACGTTGCAAAATATCAGTGGATGATTGTAGTGCACCCTCTGCTGTTTGTGCCATTGAAATACCATCATTGGCATTACGTTGCGCCACCCCTAGCCCACTAATTTGTGAGGTTAAACGCGTGGCAATTTGCATACCTGCAGAATCATCTTTAGCGCTATTAATACGCATACCTGAAGATAAACGTTGCATAGATTGACTTAATGCTTCGCCTGATTTTGACAAGTTACGTTGAGCATTTAATGAAGTAACGTTACTGTTTACTGAAATAGCCATTTTAAAACTCCTGATTACAATATGTAATACGTTAGTTAAACAATTTTTATAAGTCAGGAACTTAATTTGATGCTTTTCGTTATGGAAAGTGTCATTAAGTACCCGTGCTAATAACAGTAACGGCAGCGATTAAAATTACTTTAATGTTTTTATGTAAAAAAGCTAAATAATTAAAAACAAGTCGGTTAATACGTTATTTCAATTAGTATAATAGCTTTTTCATCGTCGAAGAACCTTAGGCTAAACTGAAATGTATGGCGATATCAATAGACAAAAAAGCCACCACTTCACAGTGATGGCTTAAGTATTACGACTACCTTGTATAAGTCTATATAAGCTTGTATTAACCACCTATTAAGCTAATAGCCGCTTGTGGTATCTGGTTCGCTTGCGCCAAAATTGAGGTACCTGCTTGTTGTAATATTTGGTTCTTGGTCATTACTGCCGTTTCGGTCGCATAGTCAGTGTCCATAATACGACTACGTGCTGCAGAGGCATTTTCTTGAATGCTTGCCAAATTACCAATAGTTTGGCTAAAGCGGTTTTGTGTCGCACCTAGGTCTGCCCGAGCATCACCAATTGACGCTAAAGCAGCATCAATAACATCTATCGCTGATTGAGAGCCGCCTGCTGTGGAAATATCAAGGCTAGCAACTGACGTTAAGCTTGTTGTAGTATCAACCGTTGCTACACCACCACCACCCAGTGTACCTCCAGCCGTTAGAGCAGCCGTTCCTTTGCTAATATCTATAACGGCATTAGTGTAATCTAAACGCCCTGTTACAGTAGATGTATCACTTGCCGTTAGACTTATTCCTGCAGTCGTTGTCGTACCGCCAGCAATAATTGCAGCCCCATCATAAGCAGATACTGTTCCTGCTAAACCATCCGTTAGACCACCCGTAATTTCCATGGTTACATCAATGTTATCACCACTGGAGTTAGTAAACACTAACAAATCATCGCCGGTATTACCCGTAGCCGTGACAACCGATGCTGTAATACCTTTGGCGGCCAATGCTTCAGTGGTAGCTGCGTCAATTGCAGTATTTAAGGCGGCAACTGTACCATCCCCTGTTCCTGCAGCTGTCGCCGTAATCTCTACACCTGCCACATTCAACGTCACTACATCTGTTGCGGTTGTATTGGTAATACCAAAGCCACCAACAGCAACTTGACTAGTAGCACCAACACCGAACACCCCTTCGGCGCCGTTAACTTGGCCAGCTAAATCAGCAGCGCTCATACCCGTACTTAAAACAATATCCTTTGCCACACCGCCAACGGTCATGGTCAAGGTATCAGTAGCAGCAAAGGTTTTTGCCGTTGTGCTTGCCCCCGAAAAACCAGTGATAGCAGCGATATCAATACCCTTTCCTGTTAAACCAATCTCATCAGCTCCTACTGAATCTAAGCTAACACCAATGGTTTGGTTACTGTCTGAGCCCACTTGAAACTGCTGCGTACCGTAAGTACCGTTTAATAATTTTTGACCACCAAAGGTAGTGGTGTCAGCAATACGGGTTAATTCTGATTGTAATGCTGATACTTCTTTTTGTAGTGCTTCACGGTCTGATGTTGAATTTGAGCCGTTAGCTGACTGTAGTGATAAGTCACGCATACGTTGTAAAATATCTGTAGAAGACTGCATTGCCCCTTCTGCGGTTTGTGCCATAGAAATACCGTCGTTGGCATTACGCTGCGCCACAGCTAAACCACTAATTTGTGAGGTTAAACGCGTTGATATCTGCATACCTGCGGCATCATCTTTGGCGCCATTAATACGCAAACCAGAAGATAAACGTTGCATTGAAGTAGATAGGCTTTCTCCTGATTTAGTTAAGTTACGTTGAGCGTTCAACGATGTTACATTGGTGTTGACTGTTATGGCCATAATATAGCTCCTAATGTTTACATTTACTTGTATTGTTAGAAGCTTACAAATGAAGCCTCTGCTCTTTTACTTTTGTTGATAGTGATAAAAACTGCTGGGTTATTAATATTCACTGTCAGCTATTTGTTATCACTACTATTATACAAAGCATGAACTGTGCCACTTAATAAATGACGTTATGAAAATTTATATATAATTAAACAAATTTAACCCTTGTACTTTGGTAAAGGCTTGCTGTGACGCTTGCAAGGCAATTTTAGATTGTTCAAACTGAGAAATAGCTTTGGCAAAGTCTAAATCTTCAATATTTGCTTTACCTGATGCCAAATTTAGCTCTGCGTCAAGAAGCCTGCTTCCTTGGCTTTCAAGCACTTGTAAACGAACGCCGGAATCTACTCGTCTTGACGTGATGTGATTCATGGCTGAATTAAATTGGTCGAGTATGGTATTGTAATCTACTTGCTGTTGTTCTTGATTTGTTGCAACAGCGCTGCTTTCCATCCAAGTAATAGCATTATTGATAGTTTCAAAAATACTAACATTCTCTTGCTCACTCATAATAAAGCTATCACCCGGCAATGGGTTGCCGCTTAACGTGACGTCAATGCCGTCAAAGGTAATTGTTTGCCCTGCTGCATAAGGTGCTGGAAGTGCGGGTAGCACAGGAAAAACAATACCACCACCGCTATCGGTAACCGTTAAATCATTAGTTAGCGCATCAAAATTAAAGATATAAGGTGTTGAGCTAGTATTGTAAGTGTTTCTATCAGTGATATTGGCACTTGCTAAAGCAATGTCTGAGGTATTGGTAATATTATAATTAGCGGTAAAGTCACCAATAGCATTATCTACTTTCATAAAAGCAGCATCGCCAGCTTGGTTAGTGGCTATATTTATATTCTTAGCTACTTGCAACTCTCTTACACCAGAGTCGCCATTATAAGAAACACTACCGTCAACAGATTGACTAAAGGGTTGTTGATCAGTTTGATAACCCGAGAAGATATAGTCGCCGTTTTCATTTTGACTATTAGCAAGTTCAAGCATTTGATCAAAGCTATTTCTAGTTTGTTTGGCTATGGTTTGCAAATCTTCATTAGACATAGCACCATTATTTGCTTGTAACATCTGCTCTTTTATATTATTTACTATGTCTTCTGCACTAGCAAAAATAACTTCTTGTAAATTATTCTGACTTTCGGCCCGAGTAATATTACGTTGATATTTTTCAATATTGGCTAAACCATCTTTATAACCCGCCAATGTGCCATATGACACAGCATCATCTTTCGCGGTAAGTACTCGTTTACCACTTGTTAAGTAAGCCATTTGCTCATTAACATCTGAGGTTTTTTGACTCATTTGTTGGGAGCTTTGCAAATAGAATTGAGCTGTAGATACACGCATAAAAACTCCTTACCTTACTGCCGCTAAGATAGTGTCAAAAATAGTATTTGCCGTTGAAATAATTTGCGAGGCGGCTTGATAAGCTTGTTGAAATTTTAATAAATTGGCGGCTTCTTCATCAAGATTTACGCCTGATGTAGCTTGATTTCGGTTGTAAGCCTGGGTATAAAGTGCTTGAGCGGTATCAGCTACTAAGTCTGCATTACTGGCTTTACCACCGACAACTGACGTTGATACTGCGATACTTTCACTAAAAGTTTCTTTGCCACCATTGGTCACGCCTACTTCTTGTGTTTTTGCCATGGCAACCGCATTATTGCTATTACCTACGCCAAAAGCATCACCTAAAGTAAATGTTTCACGGGCATTGGTGCCTGAGCCAACAAGATCACCGGTAATTTCAATTTGAAAATCAGGTGTGCCTGCAGGAATATCAATAACGGCACTAGCCCCTGCTGCATAGCTACCTGCGGCAATAGTGGGTAATGGTGGTGGTGATGAGGTATCATATACACGATAGCTAAAAGTACCTGGTGCACTTTCATAAACATCAACGGTAACGTCATAGGCTCTAGCGGCAACAGGATTAATAACATTGGTAATTTCTATTTTGCCATCACTAACATTATTACTTGATGGGGTAACTGCAATGGCAGTACTTGCGGCAATGGCATTACCATCAGTTAATGTCGCTTTCATTAAGCCGGCACTATTTTTTGTTGGCACAATAGTAAAGGTGTCACCTGCAACAGGAACACCCGTTTCAACAAATGAAAAGCCGTAATCTGGTGAAGAAGGTGTATGTGTTCCCGCAGGCGCACCTGCACCTGGAGCACCTAAGTTTTCACTGCCGCCGGTAGTTAAGTTAACTAACGTAAAATCTGTGCCATTAAAACGCACTTCAAATTCATCGGTTGGTAGTAAAGATACGTCGTTAATAGTAACTTGAGCTTGCGTAGTACCTGCATTAGATGCCGGAGCTAAAACTCGTCCTTGCTGTAATTGGGTAGCATTTATATCGGTGAAAATATTAGCACCCTGTAAACCATTTAAATCTAAACCACTGGCTTGGCTATCATTTAATGTTGACGATACCGCCATTGCTAATCGATCAATTTCTGTACGGGTTTGATTTAAGTGTTGGTCTCTAAATTCAAAGCTTGCCGCTAATGAGCCACCTAAAGTGGTGCCATTTAACGCTACGCTACTATTGCTACTGACTAAACTTAACTGTGTTTTTTTTGCATCTGGGTCGCCTGCTTTAACTTGCAGTGTCAGTGGGGTAATTCCTGCCACTAGTGTGGTTCCTTGACCCACCATAACAGTCATAACACCGTTAGCATCCAGTACGGTAGTTACTCGGGTATATTCACTTAGCTCTGCAATCAACTGATCTCGTTTGTCGAGCAAATCATTAGGTTGCCCTGATTGTGTTAAGTTTTGCGATTGCATAACGGTTTCATTAACTTTAGCCAATTCTCTAGAAATTTCTGAAACTCTATTGGCTACTTGATCTATTTCACCATTTACCGCCTTGGTCATTTTATCAAAGTTATCAGTTAACTGATTAAAATCATTACTTAAAGTACTGGCTTGATTGAGTACTATACTGCGTAAGCCCGAATCATTAGGATTATCAGCGACACCATTTAACGCTTCGTAGAATTTATTTAATGAGCCAACAACTGCATTACCAGAGGTAGACATAACTTGATCAAGTTGTGTTAAACGCGTGTTAAGTGAATCTGCATTACTTAAATTACTTTGATTTATAATTTGTTCTTTATAGGAAAATTGATCATAAATACGGGTGATGTCTTGCACGTAAGTGCCTGAGCCAAGAAAATTACTGCCCGTAGATATACCAATAGCCGCATTTTGTTCAGCGCGTTGGCGGTTATAGCCCTCGGTATTGACGTTAGCAATATTATTACCAGTTGTCGCCAGTTGCTGTTGAGCAGCTAATAAGCCACTCACACCGGTTTGATACAAACTCACTGACATAATGATAACCTCAACATTTATCGTAGCATGCTACGATTTGCCTTTATTTGGTGATTAAATTTGAGACTGTACGAAGTGTTGCCATAATTTTATCGGCGTATTGTGGATCGGTCGCATAGCCTGCTTTCTGTAAACCTTGCAAGAAATGCTCCACATTACTTGGGTTTTGTAATGCGTCTTGATATCTATCGTTATCGGTAAGAAAATTCACATAGTCATTAAAGCTTTCATCAAATGATTGGTATGCTCTAAACGGTGCTGATTTTTTTACCATTGTGCCCAATTCAAATTCTAAGGTGTCTTTTTGAATATGTTCGCCAGCCCAACGGTTATCTGCTTTTATATTAAATAAATTATTTGAACTACTGCCCTGTTGATCTTTAATTATTTTTTGTCCCCAACCTGTTTCAAGGGCTGCTTGCGCTATCACAACTTGGAAAGGCACACCTATTTTTTCTTGAACAGCTTTTGCAGGCTCAGTAAGTGCGCTCACAAAATCTTTTGGCTCAGTGAATAATGGCGTGGAAAAATTGACGCTTTGCTCTGTTGTATCAACGTCATTATTTGCTTTTATAGACGGTACAAAAGGAATAGTAGTGAGATTTTGTGTTAGTGTTTCTGACGTTTTATTTACTGTAGGTTTATTTGATGCAGATTTATTTAATGCAGAAAAAGCGTTAAATGGGTTGACGTTAT
Organism: uncultured Colwellia sp.; assembly: GCA_963974965.1. Classification (GTDB taxonomy): domain Bacteria; phylum Pseudomonadota; class Gammaproteobacteria; order Enterobacterales; family Alteromonadaceae; genus Colwellia. The sequence continues at coordinate 132,621 of CAXBEX010000010.1, forward strand.
CAAAATTAGCACTTGTTGCCGCTGGTTTATTGGCTTTATTTACCTGTTCAAGATTACCATCATTTCGCAGCACTGTTCTGGGTGTAAAGTTATCATCACCACCTAGCTGCCTAACAATAAGGTCTGTTAAACCTAATGAGCCATTCGAGGATAATTCAACGGCCATTTGTTGGTCGCTCATATCACGGTAAAATTTAGTTGACTGTGAATTAAAGGGGCTGTCAGATTCTAGAACCTCTTGTGCTTTGCGCATGCTTTTTAATAACATTTGCATAAAAATAGCTTCAAACTGCTGCGCTGCTTCTTGTAGCGCTGCTTTTTTACTTTCGCCATCTGTTTCTTTTGATTGCTGACGAATTGCATTCAAGCCATTAATCTCTAAAAAATTTCGAGATTGAGCAAAGTTAGCGGTATTGATTAAATTATCAGCCATATCACACCAATTTGATTCATTTTTAAATTATCCACGGTTGGATTTTAGTCCGACAACGGGGCAATAAATTACCCCCTACAAAAAACACCATCTTTTCCTAATTGAAAGACATAAGCACATTAAATGATAATAAGCTGACCACGAATAGCGCCCGCTTGATCAAGTGCTTCTAAAATTGCCATAACATCACCCGGCCCAGCACCTACTTCATTAATAGCTCTAACTAAGGTGTCTAACGTGACGCCTGGGTCAAAGACAAACATACGGGCATTTTCTTGAGTTACGTTGACACTAGACTCATTTGTTACCACGGTTTCACCTTCGGCAAAAGCATTAGGTTGAGAAACACTTTGCACTTCGTTAATCGTTACCGTAATACCACCATGGGTAATGGCCGCAGCAAGAAGTTTTACTTCAGAGCCAATAACAATAGTGCCCGTGCGAGAGTTAACAATAATTTTTGCTGAAGGTGATGCGGGTTCAAACTCTAGGTTTTCTAATACTGACAAGAACCCTACTCTGGCGCTAATATCTCTTGGTGCTGTCACTTTTACTGACGTTGCATCAATGGCACTCGCTGAACCAGCAATAAGATCATTAATGGTATCGGATAAACGTTTTGCTGTTGTAAAATCTGATTGGTGTAAATTAAACGTTATATAATCACCCATTGAAAAAGGCGATTTAATTTCACGTTCAACTGTTGCGCCATTGGCAATACGCCCAACGGTGGGTGTATTTACAAGAATTTTAGAGCCATCAAGCCCACCAGCACCCAAGCCACTAACAACTAAACTACCTTGCGCAACTGCATAAGCATTGCCATCAAGCCCCATTAGCATGGTTTGTAATAAAGTACCGCCACGCAGGCTTTTGGCACTACCCATACTAGAAACCGTTATATCAATAGTTTGTCCTGCTTTTGCAAAAGCTGTTAATTCTGCATGAACCGCCACGGCCGCAACATTTTTAGTTTTAGTCTTTAAATTTTCTGGCATAGTAATGCCAAAATTACTTAACATGGTTTTAAAGCTTTGCTCTGTAAAAGGACTTACTTTTTCCCCTGTGCCAGCTAAGCCAACCACTAAACCATAACCAATCAGTTGGTTTGAGCGAACACCAGCAACATCAGCCAAATCTTTAATGCGTTGTGCATGACTTGTATGGGCGAAGAAGATAAGTAAAATTGTAAATACGGCTTTCATACTATTACCTGCTATTATATTGGCTAAAGTTTATTCTTGTTTTGTAAGACGATAGGTATTCACACCTACAAAGGCCACCATCTACTATTAAAGAATTTTGTTAACCAGCCTTGTTCATTGGCATCAGCAAAACTACCCGTACCTGAATACTGAATACGTGCGTTAGCCACTTTCGTTGAGATGATAGTGTTGTTGGTGCTGATATCTTTAGGACGAATAACGCCTGTTAAGCGAATATACTCATCGCCATTATTTAAGGTTAACCACTTTTCACCACGTATCATTAAGTTACCGTTTGGCAAAACTCTTAAAACATGTACTGAAATGTCTCCGCTTAAGCTATTACTTTGATCCGCTTGTGAATCACCAGTGAATTCACTGTTTTGATTTATACCAAACTGAAACGCCTTGCCATTTATTGTAACGGGGGATCCACCGAATCCCACAATGGGATCTAAAGCGCTTTTATTTTCTTTGCTCAATTCTGTTAGAGCGCTTTTATTGGCTTGGGTACTTTCACTTAAGATAACAGCGACAATATCGCCAACACGATGCGCCTTTGAGTCAGAATATATATTATTGACGTAATTTTTTTTAAACAAAGATCCTGTTGGAATAAGTTCCTCCTCTTCAACTTCGGGTAATATAGGCGCGAAATCAGGATCATTAGGTAAAGCCTTACTTAGCTCTATTGTATTGCTACAGGCACTTATTTGGCTAATAAGCATTATCCCCAACACACAACATAATTTACTTTTCATCTTTAACTCCAAACTAGTCAAACTAGAGTTGCTGATTAATGTAACTTAACATTTCATCAACAGCAGAAATTACTTTAGAATTCATTTCGTATACACGCTGAGATTCAATTAAGTTAACTAATTCTTCAGTGGTATTTACATTAGAAGTTTCTAACGCCCCTTGTACCAACATGCCATAACCTTCTAAACCAGGAACACCTTCTTGTGGCACGCCACTAACATCCGTTTCGATGTATAAATTTTGCCCTATGGATTCAAGACCCGTTGGATTGGCAAAGTTAATCGTATTAATTTGTCCAACAACGGTTGGCTGTGCTTGCCCTTGTTGCGTCACTGATACTTCGCCATCTTGCGAAACAATAATACTTATGGCATCTTCAGGAATAGTCACTTGTGGCTGCAAGGCATAACCAGCACCAGGGGTAACCATATTACCTAAGTCGTCCATGGTAAATTGACCATTGCGACTGTAAGCTGAGGTGCCATCAGGCATTAAAATTTCAAAGAAACCTTCGCCTTGAATCATTAAATCAAGGGCATTGTCTGTTGTTAACATATCCCCTTGCGTATGAATTTTTTGTGTCGCAACTACTTTAGTACCTGCACCAAGCATTAATCCCGAAGGTGCCTGACTATTATCGGCAGTTCGCCCGCCAGGCTGATTTATGTTTTGATAAAGTAAATCTTCAAACACTGCACGGCTTTTCTTAAAACCAATAGTGCTAGCATTGGCTAGATTATTTGAAATTACCGCGATATCTTTGGCTTGTGCATCTAAGCCGGTTTTACTGATCCATAATGCTGCGTTCATACATCACCTCTAAATTTTGGTCGCTGCTATTTGCTTGTCTGTTCGGTATTAGCTTGTTCGGTATTAGCTTGTTCAGCGTTAATATGAACGTAGTAACGCTGCACTACTAGCATCAATTTCTTCTGCGGTTTTCATCAATTTTAATTGCATTTCAAATTGTCTTTGCAACGCAATCATATCGGTCATCTCAGACAAAGGATTAACATTGCTTGATTCAAGTGCACCACCTTGTACTTGCACATTAGCGTCGCTAAGCTCTACTTGACCGTCTTTACGCCTGAACAAGCCATCAGCTCCTTTTTCAAGCAAACGAACATCTGGGTTTACTAATTTAATGCGCCCAACGTCTACTTGTTCTATGTTCGGTGCCCCTTCGGGCTGAACCATAATGGTTCCATCTGGTGAAATTTGAATATTACTTACGGGTAAAGGCAATATAATAGGGCCATTGTCGCCTAACACTAAATCGCCATTTGATGTTTCTAGCGTGCCATCTTCCGTTAAGCGTAAATGCCCTTGCCTACTGTATGCTTCACCTTGGCCAAAACCTAGCGCACTAGCATTGGATAACTCAGGTGTTTGCACGGCAAACCAACCATCACCTTTAATAGCCATATCAAGTGGCCGGCCTGTAGTCAATAAAGAGCCCGAGTCAAAATTTTGGCTTGCACGCTCTGTCATGGAAAAAACACGTGTCGGCTGACCTTCACCAAAAGCCTGCATAGTACGCGCTTGTGCTAAGTCAGCTTTAAAGCCTGTTGTTTTAGCATTTGCTAGATTATTGGCGTTAATCGCAAGCGCCTGCATGTTTTGTTTGGCACCACTCATGGCGACATAAAGCATTTTATCCATAATAGTTTCCAGAAATTTGAAATTATTAAACTAATAAATGCAAGGAAAGTGCCATAAAGGTAAATAAAGAGAGGTAAATAATGAGAGAAGTAGAGAGTAATGTGATGTGAGCAACGAGAAAAACAAAAAGCTGCTAGCTAAGTGGTGAGTACTCAGGTCTATTACATTAGAATTCATTTGTGCTGAGCAGCTGAGGCACGAAGCGTCAGTCGAAGTATAATCTATACTCTTCGACTGCTTCGCGCTCAGGATTAACGGAGGCTACCGATTATCCTGAGCTTATTTACCGATTGTCCTGAGCCCATGTACCGATTGTCCTGAGCCCGCCGAAGGAAGCAAGGGTGAGTAAAAAAGTAGGTAAATTAGTACAATAAGTTGAGTATTATCTAATTTGTAAAATGGTTTGATTCAACTGGTTATCAACTTCTAGCGCTCTTGAGTTTGCTTGGAAGTTTCGTTGTGCTGAAATTAAATCAATTAGCTCAGTAGTTAAGTTGACATTAGCTTGCTCTAGGGCTTTGGAGTTAATCGAACCAAATGTACCAGAGCCTGCTTCACCCGCAAGTGGTGTGCCTGAATCTAAACTTTCACGCCAAGAGGTACCACCTATTTGGGTTAAGCCCTGCTCGTTGGCAAAGCTGACTAAAGCAATACGCGATAATGGTCGCGAGGTGCCATTACTGAAGGTGGCTCTAATTAAACCATCAGAGCTAATGTCAATACCGGTTAAGCGCCCTACGGCCAAACCATCTTGCGATAGCGAGGTAACTTCAAAGCTTGAAGCAAACTGGGTTGGTTCATTGGGGTTAGGGCCCGCAGTATCAAGGTTGAAGTCTACCGTTACGATTTGTGCTGGATCTGCCCCGTTAGCTAATATTGTACCGCCTAATGGCACAGTGGTAAAACCCGTTGTTGGAGTAATTGAAATAAAATCACCCGAGTTATTAAATTCTAAACGCCCACCCTTCAAGCCACCGGCCGTCACTCTGCCATCAGCAGCAGCAAGTTCAGCAGCAGGGGCACCTGCATCATCAATATCAATAGGACTACCATCAATTGCCGTAAACACAAGCCACTGATTGGGATTTACAGCCGGGTCATCTTTAACAAAATAATAGGTCATCACACGGCTATCACCAAGCGAGTCAAAAATAGTGACTGAAGTAGAGTTATTAAAGGTTAACGGGTCAGTAGGGTCAAAATTTAGCGGCGCGCCAGTAATATAACTATCACCTGCTGGCAAGTTCATTCTAACATCAACTTCAGTGGTAAACTGTGGTGCACCAGACTCGGTTGGCACACGAATAGGGTTAGCCGTACTTAAACTGACCGCTGCGGATGAACCATCATCATTAACCGGAAAACCGAGTAAATAACCGCCGCCTGAGTTAACCACAAAATTGTCATCATTTAATTTAAATTGTCCCGCGCGGGTATAACTTTTTTCTAAACTATCAATACCCGGCACGGTAGCATAAAAACCTGACCCTGTTATGGCTAAATCGAGCGAGTTTTGGGTAAACTGAATGCTGCCCTGTGAAAACTGCTGGGCAACTTGAGACGTAAGTACACCATCACCTGCTTTAGTTTTACCGCCTGATAATAATGAAGACGCGTAAACATCGACAAACTCCGCTCTAGATTCTTTAAAGCCTATAGTATTAACATTGGCAATGTTATTTGATGTTACGTTTAAATCTTTTTGAGCTGCGTTTAATCCGCTCAATGCTACGTTAAATGACATAATTCAATCCTCTTAAAAATTTTGTTATTTGGGTAATTATGTTAACTACCTTCTGATACTTCAACTACTTCATTAAGAGGCATTGAACCTCCACCATTTAAATTAAGTAAAACATTGCCGCCATTACCGGCAATGGTAACGCTGTCGACTTTTCTAAACGTCATTGCTTGTAACTCTGCTGCTTCACCATCTACCAAACCGGCAATTCTAAAGCGATAAGCCCCGGGAGGTGCTTTAGAGCCATCACTCAAATTGCCATCCCAAGTAAAGTTGCCACCACCTGCGCCTACATTACCAACTGGTATGCTTTGCATGATTTCACCAGCAGCATTCTCAACATAAATATTGACATTACTGGCCGGTTTCTCCGTGTTAATTTTTCCTTTAACTTGTTCGCCGTCGTACAAGCCAAAAACATTTTCATCAACTAACACACTGCGACCAACCAAAGATGATGCCTGCAATGCTTGACTTGATGTCATTGAACTAGCAAACGAGGCAAATTTATCGTTTAGTTTTTGCACGCCATCTGTCGTTGAAAATGCCGTCATTTGCGAAATCATTTGGTTATTATCAACAGGTTTAGTTGGATCTTGGTTTGCTAATTCTTTAGTCAATAAAGCAAAGAAGTCTGATTGCGTTAACTGCCCCTGATTATCATTAGCAACTTTATAGTCTTCTTTTTGCCAACGAAGCGAGTCTACCGTGCTAGTACCATTAACATTTTCCATTTCCTGCTCCTACTTATTATCTTTGACCAAGCTGAAGGGTTTTATTCAACATGCTCTTGGCCGATTCGGCTAGTTGCACGTTGGTTTGATAAGACCGTGACGCTGAAATCATATTAGTCATTTCTTCTATCACATTGACATTAGGCTTGTAAATATAGCCTTCTTTATCTGCCAGAGGGTGCTCAGGTGCATATTCAACATTTAAAGGTTTGTTACTTTCAACTATCCCTAATACTTGCACACCAACACTTGCTTCTTGTCCGCCGGCAGCTTTTTGCATAGCAGCGGCAAAAACTGGATGACGAGCACGGTATGTTTCATCAACACTTGAGCTAACACTGTCTGCATTAGCAATGTTACTTGCCGTGGTATTCAAACGCATTGATTGTGCGCTCATACCGCTACCCGTTATGTTAAATACGTTAAAAAGACTCATTATTATCTACCTCCAGTGATGACATTTTTCATGGCTTTTATGGCGCCGCTAAGAAACTGCACACCCGCGTTATACTCTAATGAGTTCTCTAAAAACAAGTTGCGTTCCACTTGCACATCAACAGTGTTGCCGTCACCAGTATCGGGTTGATTTGGAATGCGAAAATCGACATTGTTATTTAGCTCTGTACGAACATCAAAGTGTTTGGCGTTAGTACGACTCATGCCCATTTGCTGTTGTTGACTTGCTTGTTGCATGGCTTTTTGAAAGTTCATGCCTTTAGCTTTATAACCGGGAGTATCGGCGTTAGCAATATTGCTAGCGATCACTTCTGCTCGCTTAGCACGTATTTGTATGCCTTGTGCCTGAAGTTCAAATCCTTTACTAAATTCGATAGCCATAATAACTCACCGTCAATTACATTTAACGATAAGTAATACAATAATTATGCCAATAAGGGATAGATAGGAGTAAAGGAAGTTTCGAGCCAGGGAAGTGTCGAGTTACAAAGCCCCTGACTCTCAGTTATTTATCTTCGAGACTCGCAACTAGTAACTCGCTACTTTTTTTGATAAACAATGCCGGGGTTACAGCGCAACATATTAAAACCATCATTTAATCCAGAAAGAGATTCTGATGCACCTAAAAATAAATAGCCGCCCTCGTTCAAGGTGCCATGAATTTGACTTATTATTCGTGCTTTTATTTCAGGAGCAAAGTAAATAAGTACGTTTCGACAAAAAACAATATCAAACCGCCCCATTAAACTGTAACTATTAAGTAAGTTAAGCGGACGAAAGTTCACCATTTTTTTCACTTCATCCTTTACTTTTAACATGTCGTTATCGCCATTTTCAAAAAACTGCTTTTTTCTTTCTTCAGATAAACCACGAGCTAAGGCAAGTGAGTCATAATGACCATGCTTACAGTGATCTAACATGGTCGTTGAAATATCAGTACCAATAATCTGCACTCCTTTTGAAAAAGAGCCTGATTTACTTTTTTGATACTCTAAAACTGACATAGCAATAGAGTAGGGTTCTTGTCCTGATGAACTTGCTGCTGACCATATTTTAACGGGCGTTCTGTGATTTACGAAATCAGGAAATATTTTATTTTTTAACAGTTTAAAAGGGTAATCATCACGAAACCATAACGTTTCGTTAGTGGTCATAGCATCAATTACGGCTGCACGTAATTGCCGTTCCGCGGGTGATAATGTACGAGTGACTAATTCTACAAGAGAGTTAACATCAAATTTGCTCATTAAAGGAGTCAAGCGACTTTTTACAAGGTATTGCTTACTTTCACCTAGCACTATGCCACATTGCTGTTCTAAAAAATCTCTAATTTGACGATAACTTTTATCGTCAAGTTGTCTTGCTGGCACTATTACTACTTCCTAATCAATTTATGCATATGACGGCCTCTTTATTGAGGGTGATTTAGCCATTTTTTAACCGCTGTTGCTAATTCATCGGGATGAAATTTAGGAATAAAATCTTCAGCGCCAACCTTTGCTACCATAGCATTATTAAACACACCACTTAATGATGTATGTAAAATAATAGGCATTTTAGCCATGCGTTCATTTCCTTTAACTTCAGCAGTTAAGGTGTAACCATCCATTTCTGGCATTTCAATATCAGAAACCATTAGCGCGACTTTTTCAGTGATGCTATGTTCACAAGTTTCAGCAATTGCCGTAAGCTGATCTAAAGCATCTTGACCATTTTTTGCTAATGCCATTTTAATGCCTAATGGCTCTAAAGCTCTTTTCACTTGATTACGCGCAACGGTTGAATCATCAGCTATCATAATAATACGATCACCAAGTTCGACACCAACACTTTTGTCTGCAACCCCCTCACTTAACTCAGTTGAAACGGGGTTAATTTCATTCAGTATTTTTTCAACATCTAAAATAGATACCATTTGATTATCTATTTCAGTAACGGCTGTTAAGTAACTAGACTTTCCTGCCCCCTCTGGTGGTGGCATCATATCCTTCCAACTTAATGTAACTATGCGCTCAACACCCGCAACAAGAAAACCTTGTACACTACGATTATATTCTGCAATGATTATAAACGACTCATCTGTTTGCGTTATGGCTGACCCACCGATGGCTTTACTCATATCGATAACTGAAATGGTTTGCCCACGAATATGAGCAATACCTTTTATAAAAGGGTCTTGTTTCGGTAATTTGGTTAATTTAGGACACTGTAAGACTTCTCTCACTTTAAAAACATTAATGCCAAAAAGTTGTCTACCCACTAACTTAAAAAGTAATAATTCGAGCCTGTTTTGACCAACAAGCTGTGTTCTTTGATTAACTGAATCTAGTATACCTGCCATAAAAACCTCATTTGTAATCAAAAATTATATTATTTGTCCTAACCCAATTAGGACAAAAAGGCACAATTCTTGATTGTATTTATTATAAGTCAAAAATTATAAGTTATAAGTCAAAATAAGTGACCAAAAATAGATGCTCCTTAAGTTATCACTATATAAACTATAATAAGTAACAAAACTAGCATTAATAAACTTATATCACAGAACTAATGTAACTATAGCTATGTTAACCTATGTTAACCTATGTTTAAGCATAGTTGAGTATTTAAATTAACCTAGAGATAAATAACAAAAATATGCACACAATTAACGTTTCTTTATCTATTTTTTTATCTGTGATGTACTTTATTGTATTATTTCCCTTAGTGAGCTCGGCAACCACATGGGATAGCGCTTATATTGAGTCATTAGCCAAAACTTATCTTAAAAGCAAAATAGCACCACCTTCTGGTGGCAGAATATCTTTTAATGTCACAGATATAGACCCAAGAGTTATCATAAAACCTTGTCAAGTTCCTCTTACCGCAAATATACCTGAAAACACCAGTCGTAGAAACGTTAATGTTAAAATAACTTGCGAAGATTCAACTTCATGGCAAATGTATCTACCCGCTAAAATTGAAAGAACCTTTGCCGTTGTAGTTGCTACAAGTACAATTCAAAAAGGCGCTATATTAACTAAAAAAAATATTGCAATAGAATATATCGCCAATAATAGAATACGCGGTGAAAGGTTAACCGATATAAAGTCAGTATTAGGAAGTAAAGCGGAACAAAGAATCGGAGCAGATCATACTATTACGAAAAGAAATGTTTGCTTAGTTTGCAAGGGTGACACGATAACTATCATAGCAAAAAGTGAAAATTTTATGATTAAAACGAAAGGCATAGCGCTAAGCTCTGGCAATTTACATGAGCAAATTAGCGTTGAAAATTCTCGGTCTGGACGGGTAATCAATCCAAAAATCAGTGCTGTTAATCAAGTAACTATTAACCTATAATTTTTAAACACCTAACGAATAACCTAGATAAGTTTCTTATACTTTGAAATAGTTAGCGTATGTTAAAATTTTTATTTAAGTTATCGTGCTTTTTGCCGATATAAAGTTAGAAAGTAAATTTTTAGAAGAGCACCTTACCGTAGGGTAATATTATGAATATAAATATCAATAACTTGAACAACCAAACTCAAGTTCATCAAAATAAACAAACGCAAGTTAAGCAAGATGCTGCTCAAGCATCTAATAATAATACGCAAGTAAAACAGGTTGCTCGCGACTCTGTTTCTTTGACTCCGCAAGCAAAACAGCTTAGTGAGTTACAAAAGAAGGCAAACGACATACCAACCCTTGATCAGAAAAAAATAGATGAGTTGAAAAAAACAATAGCCTCAGGTGAATATAAAATCGACCCTCAAAAGCTTGCTGCAAGTATGGCTAATTTTGAATTTGATTTGCTTTAGTTTAGTTTAGTTTGCTTTAGTTTAGTTTGATATAAGTGTAGTACTGGGTGATAATCAATTGTTTACTGTACTCAAAAATATGGGTATAGGTGTATCTATTACCAAAAGGTGCTTTTCATGTCAGCTTCACTTCAATCAAAAGAATTACTTGCTCAACAACATGCTCAATTACAAGCACTTGAACAAGTAATTACTGACGAAAAACATATTTTACAGCAACACCAACCTAAAGCGTTACTCAACATTAGCGAGCAAAAAAATCAATTATTACTCGCTATTCAAACGTTAGATCAACAAATCAGTCTTAATCAAGCATTTGCCCTAGATAAAGCAGCAGGCCTTCTCGATCATGAACTAACTGATATAAAAAGTTTATTAATACGTTGCCAACAAAAAAACCAAGTCAATGGTCAAATAATAGCGCAATCTCAACTAGCCGTTGAACGCATGAAAACGAGTTTATTAGAAGGTCACAACAAAACATCAGTGACTTATGATAGTAAAGGTAAAAAAAGTGGTGGCTTGAGCAGTATAGGTTTAAAAGCCTAAAGCAAATTAAAAATACTGTATTTCTTTAATTTCTTTACGATTCAAACTAGCCTGATAAATTTCATAAACGTCTTTAAAATCTAATTGCAATTCAGTTGTATAGGTATCTCCTACTGGGTAACTTTTTACTACTTTCGCCCCCCTGATCAAACCTTGTACTGATGAAGTTAATTGTTGGTTTTCAATTAACATATCTGCCATGGTAGTTTTACTACTAACTTGTTGACCGTAAACTTGCTCGGCTAGTTCTAAATAAGCGGCAATTTTTGACGCTTTAATGGCCATTAGCATCCGCTGAGTTTTATGCGCTGATTTTTGCAAACTTATTGGCGCATAACCAATACCGCTAATAATAGGAAACACTTTTGGCGCAACGGCTTGCCACTGCACATGCTTATCATAAACACTTGAACAAGAGGCCATAAGCATGAAGCTTGCTGCAGTAATTAATATTTTAAAACGTGCATTTATCATTATTTCACCTATTCAACTAGTTTTGAATTTCAACTGCACGCTGATTTTCAATTAGCATGGCATTACTTCGGATGATCATACCGTCTTTCATTTTTACATTTTCACTATGACTTTTTTCTTCGCCTAAAACCCACATAGGAATAAACGATTGCGCCGTTGCAACAACAACATGAGATTGAATACCAATCATACGCGCATTAATTATAATACCATCTTCTTGCTCCATCATGGTGCCTGCAACTACGTAGTCAATAATCTGACGTTCAGGTAACTCTTTCCAGTCACGACTAAAAACATAATCGCCTTCTTGAGTGACTCGAATATGCCCCGTGGTTTTAAAATCAATAACCACTAAGCCATGGCGTTGTAATTCATGCACAAAGTTTTCAGCAATTTGATTTCCTAACCAATTGGTTGATTCAAGATCATTCAAATTAACAAAAGAAGCAACAGCCACCGGTGTTTTCGCATTGACAAAAGCACTACTTTCTAACATTTGATATGCCAAGCCTTTCACCAAATCATTAATCGCATGCTTAGGCAGGTTATAACTATCTATCTCACCTTTATCAATTTGTTTTGATTTATAAAAATTGTCTTCTTGCATTACACTACTACAAGACAAAAGTGTTGGTAGAAGTAATGGTATAAGCCACTTTTTCATGGTATTCCCCTTAATAACTCAGTGTTTATACTATAGATACGCTAGCATAAACACTGACAATTTTATTTATTCGGTTATTTATTGCTATAAATAATGCACATTTCAAGCCAGTTAGACTCATAACAAAATATTTTTTCAAATTAATAGGCACAAATTGTGCATCATCCCTATTATTAATTGTACTATTGGTAGATTGTACTATTAGTAGATTGTACTATGCCCAAAATAGGCTTTTCATTTTCATGAGAGAATACATAAGAGATATATGCGCACTATAACCAAAATAACTATTTTAGCTGCTAGCTTACTGCTAACTAGCATTACTTGTAATGCTCAATGGTATGAAGCCCAAGGTTATGCTTCAACAGAGAGAGACTCAGTAGAAGTAGCGCGAACCAAAGCAATGGAAAACGCCTTAAAAAAAGCGTTACTTGTTGCTGGGGCTAGTGTTTCTAGTGTTCAACAAGTGGTCAATGGATTATTAACTCAAGATCAAATAAGCATTCGTGCTAGCGGCAGTGTTAACTCGATAGAACTAATAGATGAGCTGCACAGTGATAATCTGATCAGCGTAACGGTACGGGCAGATATTTTTCCCCAAGAAAAAAAATGCTTCGCTTTAGACTATAAAAAATCAATCCTGATCACCAAAAGTAATTTACTTCAAAGGCAACAAGCTAACGTTGGTAAAATTTATCAGATAGACTCAGCCGTTATTCGCCAACTTCATAAAAAACTAGGCAGCCAAAGTAGTTATAGTAATGGTAAGTTACTACTCAAAAACACGACTGAATTTTCCCGTTTACACACTAGTTTTAATGAAGAAAAAATAAAACAACTAGCAATATCACTAGCTGACACTACCAATAGTCAGTATGTTATTTTTAGTGAAATTAATGATCTTTCTTTTGAAGAACAAAAAACTAATTCTTGGAAAATATGGCAACAAGACACCTATCCTAGAAGTTTTGATTTCACCCTTTTCTTATACAACGGGTTAAGCGGTGAGCAAATTTGGCAAGGCAGCTATCAAGACACCGCTGTTTGGGACTTTAATAAACGAAGAAGTGTTGATGTAAATGCCACTGCTTTTTGGCAAAGCGATTACGGCAATATGATAGATTCTTTGCTTGATAAAATAGTTAGCGACATTGACGATAATGTTATGTGTGAGCCAAGTGAAGGAAAAATAGTACAAGTAAAAGGCAATCAAATAACAATTAATTTAGGCCGCCATCAGGGCGTAAAAATTGGTGACGAATTCACATTACTTCACAGTAATAGCTTCATTAGTGAACAGGGAGAGATTTATGTTGGTTACAATATCAGCCCTTATAAAGTTAAAGTAACCAAACTAACTAAACAAAGCGCAACGGCTACCACGTTAGATAATGATTTATTAGGTAATATTCAAATAAATGATTTAGCAGTACGTTATTAATATTGATTAAAGTGATAAAAATAAAAGTAATGAAGATAAAAGCTTAACTTTATTGTGATAAAACAATACAATAAGCCAAATGCCTTTGTAGCTCAGCAGGATAGAGCAAGCGCCTCCTAAGCGCTAGGTCGGAAGTTCGAATCTTCTCAAAGGCGCCATAAAAATCAATAACTTAAAAGACAGTTAAAAACAACTAGAAGTAATAAGCTAAGCGATATTAACGCTATAAAAAATAATATTACCCCCCCTTTTAAAGCCTCGTATTCTATAAAAATAAAGGTATACTTACTCTTTAATATAAATTATTTTATTGAGTTGCTATTTGATAAATAAAGTTTTTCTTCTAATTCTTATAATCATTTTCCTTTTAGTAGGAGGCTTTGCTTTTGCTGAAAATATAGAAAAAGAAAATAACAACAAAATAGCTATTTTTTATCCTGAAGCTAAAGAGCCATACCATTCTATTTACCAAGAAATTATCGCTGGCAGTCTTAAAGCAGCAAACGAATATGAGCAAGTAATAAGTTATGAAAAATTTATCATAACTAAACAATTCAACAGCGAACAAATAGCACAAACACTAAAACAAAAAAAAATTTATAAAGTGATTGTTTTAGGTCGTTTAGGGTGGAAATTAGCGAAAGAGCTGTCAAAATTTAAACATAAAGATTCTAGTAACATTTTTCAAGTTGTTTCTGGCGCATTACCTATCAGCCCCAACGGCGTTTCAGGTATTAGTTTAATCACAGATCCCGCTTATCTATTTGGTTATCTCAATCAAGTTGCCCCTAATGTAAAACAAGTTCATGTGGCTTATAGTAAAAATAATGCTTGGCTAATTGAGTTAGCAAAAAGTGCTGCATTAGAAAAAGGCCTTAAACTAAATCTTAAATACGTTACCAGTACCGCACAAGCGATAGCTTTTTATCAGCAAACATTTGATTCTGGTGTATCAAATGAAGATGCCATATGGCTACCATTAGATCACATATCTTCACATGACAAAATCACCTTACCCCTTATTTTAGAACAAGCTTGGGCTAAAGAAGTGGTTGTATTTTCAAGTAAACCTTCCCATGCCAAACGTGGCGTTTTATTTTCTACCTACCCTGATAACTTTGCCTTAGGTCAGCACCTTTTTACTATGGTACAAGAGCTTGAACTACAACCTGACCAGAAAAACTTTGCTGCATTAAAATCGACTCTTTTAGCGGTAAATTTACGTACAGCAGCACATTTAGGACTTAAGTATAGTTCTGAGCAGCAACAACAATTTCAATTAACTTTTCCACAGTAATATTGATGATAATAAGTAGCCAATCAAAAAACATCACCCATGCCAGTTTTAAACGACAGCTGTTAGCTATACTTGTGGTAAGTGTCATGCTTTTAACTATTGTCACTTCAATACTCACAGCAATGCAAACAAGTCAAACGTTAAGAGATACAACCATTAATAATAGTTTACAAATTACTAGTAACTTTGCCGAACAAACTTTACTAGCACTTCTTACGGGCAGCAAAGAAAACGGACAAGAAGCAATAAACAGAGCATTAGGATTCACATCAGTGGTAGGTGTTGCCGTTTACAAAATTAATGGCGAAGTATTAATTCAATCAACAAAAATGACAATACAAAAGCCATCATTTAAAGCAGAGTTATTACCTAACAAAACACAATTGCTTTTTGAAACTGAAAATATTTGGACTTATAGCGCCGCCGTTACTTATATTGAAGACAGCTATGATGAAGAAGTAATTAATCTTGATGATGAAGTTATCAAAGAGCAAAAATTAGGCTATGTATTAGTACAATATAATAAAGAGGCCTTACACCAAATACAGCGCTCTATTTTTATTAATAACATCACAACAGGTATCTTAGTCGCCTTTATTTTAGCTCTGTTAATTCGACTTGTTATTAATCATTTAACCAAACCATTATTAGCCTTATCGCAAACAATGGCAACAGCAAGAGATTCAGGCCTTTACCCTAAAGCGGTGGTTAATGGCGCGTTAGAAGTTAGGCAAATGGCACAAACATATAATCAAATGATGGCAACACTTGAGCAACAAAATATTGCCTTAGAAAAAAGCCGAAACACATTAGAGTCTGAAGTTGAAATAAGAACACAAGAGCTAGTCGTTGCCAGAGACAGCGCATTATCAGCGAGTCGACATAAGTCTGAATTTTTAGCTAATATCAGCCATGAGTTACGTACTCCATTACAAGCGATTATCGGCTATAATGATTTAGTGCGTGAAGATTTAGAGTTGGAAGGCATGGACGCCCAAGCTGAAGACCTCAATAAAAGTATTCGTAGCGCACATAACCTACTGGCACTGATTAACAATATTTTAGATTTATCTAAGATTGAAGCGGGTAAAATGGATTTATATTTAAAAGCCGTCAACATTAAAAACTTAGTTAACGAAGCCATAGACACCGTATTACCGATGGCGAACACCAATGATAACGAACTCCAAGTTAACATAGGCTCATTAGCCTCAATTTTAACTGTTGATCGGCAAAAACTAATGCAAATATTTTTAAACCTACTTAGCAATGCTTGTAAATTTACAAAGAAGGGCATTATTACTTTTACTATTCATAGCGATAAAAACTTCCTTTACTTTTCAGTATCAGACACAGGAGTAGGCATTGCCAAAGAGAAGCTTAGCTATATATTTGAGCAGTTTACCCAAATTGACGGTAGTCAAACACGAAAATTTGAAGGCACAGGTTTAGGTATGGCAATAACGCAAAACTTTTGCCAATTAATGAGCAGCACTATAACGGTTGAAAGTGAACTGGGTATAGGTTCAGTTTTTACAGTGAAACAGCCACTACAAAATGAAATTTAATGTATTACTAAGGAACTCCTTGTGTTATTTACCCGAAATTTTTTAACGCTATCCATTATGGCTGCTTTTACCCTAAACAACCCTTTATTGCTAGCAAATGAAGTGCAGCCCTACAGTCGTATAGTCAATATTTATGAAGGCTTTGAAGAAGAATATGAAGACTACAGTAAAGAGACTGATGAATCTTTAGCAGATTTTTATGGTGATGAAGATTTTGTAAGTATTGCTACAGGCAGTAAAAAGCTTATATCTAAAGCACCAGCAGTCGCCTCAGTGGTCACCTCTTCAGATATAGAAGAAATGGGCGCTCGCACCCTCAGTGAAGTATTGGAAACCATTCCAGGATTGCATGTTTCTTTATCTTCACAAACCAATGCTCCAAAATTTAAAATAAGGGGGATTTCAACTCAATTTAATCCACAAACTTTAGTATTAATTGATGGTACACCAATGACCAGTGCAGTGCGTGGTGATCGCCATGTTGTTTGGGGAGCCTTTCCCATAAAGTCAATTGCTAGAATTGAAGTTATACGTGGTCCAGGTTCAGCTATATATGGCGCGGATGCCTTTGCCGGCGTTATAAACGTTATAACAAAAAATACCGATGATATTAAACAAACGGAAATAGGCGCAAGAGCAGGCAGTTTTAATACTACAGAAGCATGGTTTATCAGTAAGTTTAGTAATGACGACGTTAAGCTTGCTTTAATCGGTGAGTTTTCACAATCTGATGGTCATGATTCGGTTATTGATTGGGATGCACAATCAAATTTAGATGCATTGAATATTACGCCTCCTGCTTCCTTTGCCCCTGACTCAGCTCAAGTAGGCTATAAAGCTTATGACTTAAATTTTAAAATAGCTTATAAGGATCTTGATTTTAAATTACTTTACCAAGATAGATCAAATGTAGGTACAGGACAAGGCATTGCTGAAGCCATTGACCCTAATGGTAAGTTTGCATCAAAAAAAGTATTAGTTGATATAAATTACAGCTTTAACTTAACCGATAATATCAATTCATTTTTATCTCTAAGTCATTATAGATCGAGTCAAGAAATAGATGAAAATGTGTGGTTATTACCTCCTGGGACATTGTTTGGCGCTTTTCCTGATGCCTTAATTGGTAACCCTGAATGGTTTGAAAAAACTTCTATCGCCAAACTAAATTTTAATTACGAAGGCTGGAGTGATCACAAATTAGATTTTGGCTTTGGTTACCGAAATGAAGATTTATATAAGGTTAAAGAATCTAAAAATTTTGATGCTAATTTAAATCCTCTGGGTGAGCTAGTTGATGTTTCTGATACTGCCGATGTATTTATGCCGGAATCAGATCGAGAGAGCCACTTTTTATATGTGCAGGGAGAATTCTACCTTGCTCCCGATTGGGAGCTAACCGCTGGAGTGCGTTACGATAACTACTCTGATTTTGGCTCAACCACAAATCCTCGATTAGCGTTAGTATGGACAACAAGTCAAAAACTGACGACCAAATTTCTTTATGGTGAGGCTTTTCGAGCACCCGCCTTTGCCGAAACAACGGTGGTAAATAATCCTGTTGCACTTGGAAACGCCAACTTAAAGCCTGAAACAATCAGCACCATAGAAGTGGCCTTTAACTATAAAGTTTCAGAAAAATTTAATTTCAATTTGAACATTTACAAATATAAAATAAAAGATTTAATTGATTTTATCCCTGACGATGGTCTATCAACAGCAACCGCACAAAATCAAGGTGAGGTTTCCGGTAATGGCACCGAGTTTGAAATAAATTATAAAGTAACTTCTCAATTAAAATTATTGGCTAACTATTCATACCAAAAAGCAACCGATATAATAGTTGACGACGATTTAGGCGGCGCTCCTAATCATCATGCCTATTTCAGAGCTAACTGGAAGGCACTAGATAACTTATCAATCAATGTGCAACTAAATTATGTTGGTAAACAACAGCGAAACTCTCTTGATTCAAGGGAGGCAGTAGATGCTTATATTAATTCAACCTTATCAGTTCAGTATAAAGATATATTGCCAGGCTGGGATGTTCGACTTACTTCAAATAACTTATTTGATGAAGATATAACTGAACCTAGCACGGGTCCTAGTGCTGTAGACTCTTCTATTGCTATTCCAAATGATCTACCCCAAGCAGGAAGAAGTTTTTATTTTGATGTTACAAAATCTTTTTAAGGTGTAATGATGATTAATAACAGGAGCAAGCAGCGGTATTAGTTTATCATCTGCAAAATTGTTTTTGGCGGAATGAGTTTGCTCTAACAGTTATTTATAGTATGTAGATACAAGGTTAGTATTACCAGTTCCTTTTCTTATGCCCAGTGTAGTTAATTCGATCACATCTTATAGGAAGAAATGAACCTTCAGGGTTTTCTTTTGCCTCAATGTAACAAGGCGGCATTCCTGCGAAAAAACAAGGTGTCATAAACAAATGAAACTGCTCTGGGCTAAAACCAAGATCTGCACCAAGGGCTGTGTAAATAGCCGCTACATTCATGCTTAAGCCTTTTTTCCGATTCATCAATGCTGCTAATTCCAAGGCAATGTTTAAATGTTGCCCGTCTGCTAAACCCTGTTCTTTAGCAAAATTGACCACATGAGGAATTCGTTCATCGCTGCTAGCTAATGGTCGGCCGTAACCATAAATAATTTTATTTTTTATTAATTCATCATCAACAAACTGCTCTAATTCGACACCACTTCTTAAACTTCGACCTGCGCGTAAAAAGAAGTCGATACCAATTTTGAAAGGCCTACCCCCATAGATAGACGCTTCACAAGCTGACATTCCTATGCTTAAGCCTAATGACGGCGTACTGCGAGTGGCAGCTGCTAGTGCCGTAATATGGTTAGGCCAAATAGATTTGTCAGGATAACTAGTACTTACCCAAATAAAATTCAATAACTTTATTTCAGTCGGATTATAACGTTTGCCTGTTATACCATACGCAAATAACTCTAACCATGAAGTATTTTTTAAGTCGCGGTGTAAATCTTTTCCTCTATAGACAACCCTTTCACTTAAAAACGCCTTGCCCATTTTGGTAATTATTTTATCTTCATGTTGAATTAATAATTCATTACTCATTTTTAAGTACTCCTGTTGAAGATTTAACTATCGCTTCAGGATCGTCGGTAAGTATTGTGTTTTTTCCAAAAAATGGGAAGTGCTTCCAACCAAGCTGCTCTTGCTCTAAAGAGTGAACGGCTGCACCAGGAAGTCGTAGCAATAAATAAAGCATTTCAGCTTGTTTAGCTGTCATGCCTAAATCAAATAATGCACAAGCAATAACGCCAGACATACTAAGTGGGCTATTCGTAGTTTTTTCCAATTCAATTCTGAACTCTTCTAACCAAGATAACGCTCCTGAAGGAGATAACATTGAAAATAAAGCTAAACTTTGCTTAATTGGCGTTGAACAACTTTCTCCGTTGGGATTAAACCCTGGAGCATGTTCATATTCAGGCCATATATCTATTTGGCTATTAACCTCATTAGGAGATACTAAAAAGCTTTGCCAGTTTTCTAGATTGGTACCGAGTACCTGCCATTGATTAACTAAAGTGTATACTTCACGTGCGCCTCCATATTGACCTGCACCAACACCTATAGCAGCAATTAAGCTTGATGCAGCTGTGGAACCTCCAACACCTGCATTCATTGCTGCTCTAACACTTTCATCGCGCATTCCTGGATTAGCTATTGCCATTGCTACTTTTTCAAGAAGCACCGATTTTTCTGGTGTCGGACGCTCTCCTTTAAATAGTAAATACAAATATTCACACCAACTTGCTTTGGGTAATATTTCCTCAAATACATTGTAGCCGTGGCAATAACAATTTTTTGCTGCAAAGGGATCATTCGGTTCAGGTTCTTCAAACCAAATATTTGAATGATACATGGGTTTTAGTTTTGACATAATGACTACCCCCCTGCCGTAGCTGATTCATTTTTATCAGTCAGCCCTTTAACTCTTTGGCTCATCGGTGGAACTTCATTTGGATCAATAATTAAATTGATCATGGTTGGCCCTTGTTTTTTGCCTAAGCGCTGCCAGCCAATTTCCACTAATTCTTGCGGTGTTTTAACTGTTAAACCTTCGATGCCCATCGCTTGTGCCATCATGGCATAATTTATTTCAGGTAGTTCAAAACCTACCTCTTCTGCCCCTCCTAACTTTTGACCATGTTTCACCATACCTAATGCACTGTCATTTAGAACAACAAAAATGACTGGTATTTTATGCTGTAATGCTACGGTAATTTCTTGGCCTGACATTAAGTAACTGCCATCACCGGTAATACAAACGGAAGGTTGTTCGCTGCCAAAACAAGTCCCTATAGAGGCGCCAATAGCCCACCCCATAGAGCCAAACCCCATGGCGATATGGTAATGTCCTTGTGCATTTTTGCGGTGACAATAATGAGTAAACCATGCCCATGCATTACCTGCATCTAGGTGTAATCGAAAATTTGAGGGAATGTTACGAGATAATTCAGTTACCACTCGTTGCGGCTTTAGAGGAATAGCATCAGAATAACAAGCTTCAGGTTCATTTACAGTGATTTGATAGCCATGGTTAGTGGCTGATGATTTTTTTTCAAGAAATCTTAGCTGAATAGGATCAACTGAGCCCCAAGATCGTCCCCACTTTAATCCTTGACGGACATTATCATTAAGTTGTTTAAATATAGACTTTAGATCGCCACAAACATGATGCTGTGCCATGGGTGTTCGAGAAAAATGCTCTACTGTGGAGTCAATATGAACCAACCTGTCACCCAATAGATGGGAATGCCAACCACTAGTACCCAGTTCAGTTATGGGTGTTCCCACGGCAATCAATAAATCGATGGTATCATCTTCCATAGTTTCTTGTGCACTTTGATGCCCCGCAAAACCATAGACGCCACGGTAACGGCTATGAAAACCATCAACCCAACGCTTACCAGCAGGCCCGGTTACAATGGGCGCATGGGTAAGATCTGAAAACTCCATTATTTCATCAATGGCAGAGCCGCAACCTTTACCTAAAAACAAGGCTACTCGCCAAGTATTTGATAGCATAGCGGTAAGTTTTTCAACTGCGCCATTGTCTGTTAAGGTAAACTCTTGTACTAAACGACCCACTTTTATTTTCGAGCTACTTATTGCCAGTTGTCGTAAAATATCTGATGGAATACTGATATGTACTGGGCCATTAGGTATGCGATTTGCCGCCATAATAGCCGCAATAAGCTTGGTTTGTATTTGTTCGGTGTGAGAAATTAAGGTGCTGTAACGCGTACAATGCCTAAAAATGGCCACTGTATCTATTGCGGTACAGGAAGATTCTTGTAGGGCATTTCGGCCAAACTTAGGTAACGGTGTTTGCGCAGTAATCACTAGCACGGGAACATTATCAGCAAACGCTGATGCGACCCCGGTTAATAAATTTGTTGAGCCAGGACCTGTTGTTGCGCAACAAACACCTAATTTTCCCGTTTCTCTGGCATAACCTTCAGCCATAAAAGCAGCGCCCGCCTCATGACGCGCGACAATAATTTTAGGAGCTCCGTGTTTAGCACCGCGAGCAAGGGCGTTGAATAACGGCTCTATTGCCCCACCTGGCACACCAAAAACATAATCAACTTCAAGTATTTTTAAATATTCAACAATTAAATCAGCATTATCCCACCCTTCGCCTAACTCTATCTCCTTTTCAAAGTTTTCTCTAGCATGCAAAGATAAGTTCATTAAACACCTCTTCTCTTTCTCTTGTTGTTATTATGAGTATTATGAGTATTATTTTTTTTATTAATTCATCCTAATTGAATAGCTCATCCACGGGTTTTGGTTTACCTAAATGATAGCCTTGCGCGTATGTCACACCGATATCAGCTAATATTTGCAAAGTTTCTTCATTTTCTACGAATTCTGCGACAGTTTTTTTCCCTAAAGCGGTAGCCACTTCATAAATGGCTTTAACTAAAGCCAAATCAACGGGGTTTGTTGCTAGATCAACGATAAAGGAGCCGTCTATTTTCACTGATTGTGCTGGCAATTGTTTAAGGTAATTAAAGGTACTAAAACCTGTACCAAAGTCATCAATTGAAAAATCACAGCCTAAAGCGCTGAGTTTTTCAATCATACTCTGTGTGGCGATTATATTACTTAAACTAGCACTTTCGGTTAATTCAAAAATAATACGATGAGCATCAACGTTGTACTCATCCAGCTTTTCTTCGATCAGTGGTAATAAACCTTCATCACTAAAACCTTGCGCTGAAAGATTAATTGCTATTTTGGTTAACTTTGGATACTTCGCTAAGTAATAGATGGCTTTGCTGATCACTTGCCTGTCAAGCAAGCTCATATCACCTTCGCGCTCTAAAGCGGGAATAAATTCACCCGGTGGCACTATTCGCCCGTTAAGCTCTAATCGAACTAAGGCTTCGTAATAAACAACTTCCTTGCTAGCAATGTCAATAATGGGTTGAAAATGTAGAACTAAATTATCATCGGCTACGGCTTGATGCAGTGTTCTAACCCATTCAAGGTTCGCTTGTAGCTCTTTGCTTAAACTATCATTTTCACTGTATATATGTGCTAAATTTCGCCCCAGTTTCTTCGCCGCATAGAGTGCAATATCAGCTTGCTTCATGTATTCATCAGCAGGGTATGCATCACCATTTATTTCTGCAATACCAATGGAACAATTGACTTTAAAAATTTTACCTCCAATTTTACATTGATAATCATCAAGTAACTTACAAATATTGCTTGCTAGCGTTAATGCCGTTGCTTGATTCGTATTAGGAAATAATAACGCAAACTCATCACCACCAATGCGAGCGATAAAATCACTTTCTCTCAGTCTTGAAGTCATCAGTGAAGAAATATTTCTTAGCACCATATCGCCATGATGATGACCAAGAGTATCGTTAATCACTTTGAAGCGGTCAAGGTCTAAATAAAGTAGAGCATGAGGACCATTACCACGAGATGCCGTTGCTGAGAATTGTTTTAATTCTTTTTCAAAATAAAATCGATTATATAAACCGGTCAAGCCATCGTGCATGGCTAGATATTCAAGATCATTTTGCGCTTTTTTACGCGAGGTTACATTATCAATAGTGCCTGAGATACTCCGGCTTTTATGATCTTTTGATGATATTATTTCAAAACGTGCTTCAACCCATAATTCTTCATTAAATTTATTTTTTAATTGAAATTCAAAACTGTGTGAACGCACGCTGCCAGAAAGAACAGTTTTCAATTCGTTTGGAATATAACTTCCAGCTGCTTGAGGTTTTTCCATAAAATCGAGCAATGAACGTTGATGTGATTCATGAATAGAATAACCAGTAAATTTTTCCCATGCTTTATTTAAAAAACTAATATCGCCATTCTCATCAAGCTCAATAACAATAGTGCCAAGTTGATCCAATAACTGCTGATGCTGCTCTGATATATGCTTATACTCTGCGCGACTTTGATTTAGTAATTGCACTTTAGCTGCAAATTGTAGGTTACTAATAATAAAATCTTCACGTCGAGCAGCCGTCTCACAAACTCTGCGTAGTTGCTCTGCTCTAAAAGGCTTTGTAACAAAATCAGCCGCACCTTTTAGCATGAGTTCTTCCGCTAATTCCATGGTATGGTTAGCGGTCATTATGACAACAGATTGCGATGGGTTTTCTTTCATTATGCAATCAAGCACTTCATTACCAGACATTCCTGGCAACATCACATCTAGCAGCACTAACTCATAATCGTTCTTGCGCCATAGCGCTAAACCTGATTCACCATCATCAGCACTTTCAATAGTAAAACGAGAACTTAATATACGACTAACAAGGTGGCGGGTATCAAGATTATCTTCTACCACCAATAACGAAGGTTTTTCCATATGTTCAAGCGGTGTCAGCTGCTCATTATTAATAATATCTACCAACTTTTCGTGTTCAGAAAAAGCAATTAGGCTATTTATACCAAATTCACGAGCGGTAGCACTAGCAAGGTGCTCGCACCATGTATTGGCTACCACAACAAAAGGTGTATCAGCAGGGCATTTTAAAACACCTGAGCGCACCATACGCGCCAAACGCCAGCCATCAAAATTATCAAGGTTGATATTGCTAACAACAAAATCAATATTTTCTCTTTTTAATATTTCTAACGCGCTGCGCGTATTTGCAGCAGGCAAAATAGTGTAATGAGTAGCAGAAACTAACAAGTTTTCAAGTTTTGAGAGCCTTTCAGCATTGGTATTGAGTAACAATAATTGTTTAGATGATGAATACTGCAACATATTTCCTTGGCTCAAAAAGTATAAAAAATAAGACCATAATTTATCAACAACAATATAGCAGCAATTGTTTCAAAGTGTAAACGATTTAGCTTGTTCTCTTGATCCTATTTATTTGATTTACAATATAAATATTATTTTTTAACAAAAAAATCAGACTGCTACGTTAGTAACAATCTGATTCGTATTTATATTTTAACCCTAACCAACACTTAACAGGTTGATGAGTTAGCGATTAACTGAACTGGTTAGAGGTGTTATTCGCGCCGCCTGCTTTAAGGGCGTTCTCACCAGCAAAGTATTCTTTGTGGTCATCACCCATGTCAGAGCCTGACATGTTTTGATGTTTAACACAGGCGATACCTTGACGAATTTCTTTACGCTGTACGCCTTCAACATAACCTAACATACCTTGGTCACCGAAGTATTCTTTAGCAAGGTTATCAGTAGATAACGCAGCAGTATGGTATGTAGGAAGTGTTATTAAGTGATGGAAAATACCTGCTTCTCTTGAAGTATCCGCTTGGAAACTACGAATTTTGTCATCAGCTCTTGCAGCTAACTCAGTACTATCGTAGTCAACATTCATTAAATCAGCACGAACATAGCTAGAAACATCTTCACCTGCAGCAACCATTGCGTCGAATGCTTGTTGACGGAAGTTTAGCGTCCAGTTGAATGATGGGCTGTTGTTGTAAACAAGCTTAGCATTCGGGATTTCTTTACGAACTTCGTTCATCATTGCGGTGATATCGGCAACGCTTGGTGTTGCGGTTTCTATCCAAAGAAGGTCAGCGCCGGCTTTAATTGCTTCGATGCTGTCAAATACGCAACGCTCTTCACCAGTACCTTGACGGAATTGGTATAAACCAGAAGGTAAACGCTTAGGACGAACTAGCTTGCCGTTACGGTTGAAACATACATCGCCTTCTGCCATATCGCTTACGTTAATTTCTTCAACGTCTAGGAAAGAATTATATATGTCACCTTGATCGCCAGGCTCTTTAACAACCGCGATTTCTTTAGTAAGACCAGCACCTTCAGAGTCAGTACGAGAAACGATAATACCGTTGTCGATACCTAGCTCTAAGAAAGCATGGCGCAATGCACGAATCTTAGAATGAAAATCTGCGTGAGGAACGGTTACTTTACCATCTTGATGGCCACATTGCTTTTCATCAGCAACTTGGTTTTCTATTTGAAGAGCACAAGCGCCGGCTTCAATCATTTGCTTAGCCATGATGTAAGTCGCTTCAGCGTTACCAAAACCAGCATCGATATCGGCAATAATTGGCACAACGTGAGTTACGTGGTTATCAATTTTGTCCTGAATTGCAGCTTTATCGGCATCGCTTGCTGCGTCTAATTCGCGGAAAAGACCGCCTAGTTCACGTGCATCAGCTTGACGTAGAAAGGTATAAAGCTCTGCAACCAAAGAAGCTACTGACGTTTTTTCGTGCATAGATTGATCAGGAAGAGGACCAAATTCGCTGCGAAGTGCTGCAACCATCCAACCTGAAAGATATAAGTAACGACGGTCTGTTTTACCATCAAAATGTTTCTTGATAGAAATCATTTTCTGTTGACCAATAAAACCGTGCCAGCAACCTAAAGATTGGGTGTACTTAGAACTATCAGCGTCAAAAGCATCCATATCTCTGCGCATAATGTCTGCAGTGTACTGAGCAATCTCTAAACCAGTTTTGAATTTGTTCTGTGCACGCATACGAGCAACTGATTCTGGGTTTATAGCATCCCAAGAGCTACCTGCATTTGCTTTAATCGCTTGAACCGCTTCTATTGCACTTTGATAATTAGACATAATATTCTCCAATGGTCTTATTTAACATTAATCTAGGTTGTATAACTAATTGTTGGATTGGTGTAATTAACTTCAAGGTTAATGTAACTAACTTTAAAACAAATCACACCGGACAACAAAAATAATAGTCAATTAAGCAGTATTTATGAAATATATATTTATGATTACCACCATTCACACAAAAAATACCAATATAGCCATTTTATTTGAATTTAAATTAATTCATATAAACAACAAGTTAAAAACAAATAAGTGACTATCGGCTTACACACAGCAAGGAATAACCGTTAATAATTATTGAATGATATCAAAACTTAGCTTATATTTATTTTAGTTATGCATTTACCTAGAGCCATTAAGCTGATGAATATTTCTAAAATTGATTTAAACCTACTTATTTATTTAGACGTACTACTTAGAGAAAAAAATGTAACCCGCGCTGCTGGACAACTTAATATAACTCAGCCAGCAATGAGCAATGGTTTAAAAAGACTAAGAACCTTATTTAATGATCCCATATTAGTACGTACTTCTGATGGCATGTCTCCCACTGAAAAAGCAAGAACACTAGCACCTGCCATTCGAAAAATATTGCTTGAATTAGAAAAAGCATTACAAGGAGAGGAAGAGTTTAACGAGCAAAATAGTACCCGTGTATTTCGTATTATGGCCAGTGATTATGCTGCGTCAACCTTATTACCGAAACTATTAAAGCTGCTAAATCAAACAGCACCTAATGTAACTATTGATATTATGACGCCCAGTGATGTTACTTTTCACGATGTTGAAGCGGGCAAAATAGATATGGCCATTAACCGTTTCGATGAGCTACCTCAATCTTTTCATCAAAAGTCTATTTGGCGTGATTCTTTTTCTTGTCTGTTAAGTGCTGATAATCCAGTAGTGACTAAATTCAATTTGAATTCTTATTTAGCTGCAAAACATGTTTGGGTATCAAAGACAGGTTTTGGTGTTGGTGTTGGTATGAATCCAAACGATGTACAAAAACTTGGTTGGGTAGATGAGTCACTTGCAAGACTAGGTAAAAAGCGTGATATAAAAGTATTCACTCGAAACTACCATGTTGCCATGCAACTTGCTTTTGAAGACAATTTAATTGCTACTTTACCTACTAAAGCGGCGATGTTACATAAAAATGATGCTAATTACATTATTGTTAAACCCCCATTTGAAATTCCTGATATGGAATTGAAAATGATCTGGAGCCCTTTATTGCATCACGATGCAAGCCATGTTTGGTTTAGAAAATTAGTGATAGAAGCCGCTAAACAAGTACAAATAAATGAGTAAGCTGCTCTCTATATAACCTACTGAGTATATAACCTACCGAATAAAAGCATAATGAAAAATATTATTTACACTATTATTGTTATTAGTATTTGTTTAATCGCAGGAAAAATTCTCAATAATGCGGTTGGTGGCTTGCCTGCAAGTTTGTATGGCATGATCATTTATTGTTTACTTTTACAAGTAGGTTGGCTCGATCCCAATAAAGTGCATAAAGCAAATCAATGGGCAATAAATCATATGGGCGTTTGTTTTATTCCCGCTGCTGTTGGCGTTATCAATCACTTTGAACTAATCAAAGATCATGGCTATGCTATTGCTGCTATTATCTTTTTCACTACTTTTTTATTAATAACTTTTATTGGTATTTTAGCTGAAAAATATTTAACGACTAAGTCAACGCCTGCACCAGCTACGAAGGATTAATGATATGTTAGTAGAAAACATAAATTTAGTTGATTCGTTGATGGTAACCTTATCAACTTTAGTGCTTTACCAAAGTGTCGCTTGGCTTCAACAAAAATGGCAACTTATTTGGTTAAACCCCATGTTGTTCACCATTATGTTGATAATACCTTATTTATTACTTAATGATATTAGTTACCCTAGTTACCGCCAATCAACTCAAGCGTTGAATGCATTATTAGAACCAGCAACGGTTGCTTTAGGTTATCCATTATATCAACAACTTAAAAACATTAAGCGCTATTGGAAACAATTAGTAACGATACTCGCGCTAGGCGTAGTGATTGTTATTAGCGTAAGCTTTTCGCTAACCATGGTATTAATCCACCAAAAAGAAATCGCCATTTCGTTATCACTAAAATCAGTAACAACACCTATTGGTATCGCCTTAACAGAACAACTTCAGGGTGATAGCTCAATAACTGCTTTTGCGATTATGATCGCGGGATTCTCTGGCGCCCTATTAGGCCCTTCTTGGCTTAGGTTTATTAACATTCGAAGTGATATTGCTGTAGGGCTTGCTATTGGTACAGGCAGCCATGTTATTGGTAGCATAATATTATCGAAAAACAATGTTCACCAAGGTGCCTATAGCTCTGTAGCATTAATAATATCAGCACTATTAACCGCATTTATAATACCTATACTCGTTCCTTTGTTATTGCCGTTTTTTTCATAAACACAACAACCATACACAACAACATAAAATATTATAAAAAACATTCACAGTATGAATAACAGTTATCATAACACTAATATTGCTAGTCAGCGCTATTAGCAATAGGATAAGTAAATATAGAGTAAGCAAAGTAAGCGAGGAAAATATGGCTCAAACAGTAAAATTAGCAGGTTTAACAATAAACCAAGATTTATTTGACTTTATTGAACACGAAGCACTACCAGAATCAGGAATATCTTCATCACAGTTTTGGCATAATTTTGCTGATATCATTAATGACTTATCTGGTGATAATGCTCAATTACTTATTAAGCGTGATGAATTACAAAGACAAATAGACAATTGGCATCAGCATAATTTTGGCGATAAATTCGATTTTAACAACTATAAACAGTTTTTAACCGACATCGGTTATCTGGCTCCGGTAGTGGATGACTTCTCTATAAGCACTGAGAATGTAGATGCTGAACTTGCCACTATCGCTGGCCCTCAACTTGTTGTGCCTATAATGAATGCGCGCTTTGCCTTAAATGCAGTAAACGCACGTTGGGGCAGCTTATATGATGCACTTTATGGTACAGATGTTATCAGCAGTGAAGATGGCGCAGAAAAAACAGACGCTTATAATCCTGCACGTGGCGCAAAAGTTATTCACTACGCTAAAGATTATTTAGATCAAGCTATTCCATTAATAAATGGCAGTCATCAAGATGTTGTAGCTTATCATTTAAATGAACAACAATTAATGGTCAGCTTGCGTAATGGCGAGCAAAGTTCATTACAACATATTGATGCCTTTATCGGTTTTACCGGCAGTGTTAGCCAACCAAAAACGCTAGTATTCAAACATAATGGCTTGCATCTAGAATTAGTATTTGATGCCACTAGCGAAATAGGTAAAACTGACCCCTCAACGTTAAGTGACATTATTCTTGAATCAGCCTTAACAACCATTATGGATTGTGAAGATTCAGTTGCCGCCGTTGATGGTGAAGACAAAGTAATCGCCTATCGTAACTGGCTTGGCTTAATGAAAGGCAGCTTAACTGAAAACATTAGTAAAGGTGGTCAAGAGTTTACCCGTAAAATGAATAGCGACAGAAATTATCAATCGTTATCAGGTGATACCGTGACCCTAAAAGGTCGCAGTTTAATGTTTGTGCGTAATGTTGGCCATCTCATGACAAACAGCGCGATTGTTGACAGTCAAAATCGCGAAGTACCTGAAGGTATTTTAGATGCCATGATCACTTCATTAATTGCTCTGCATGACTTAAAAGGTAATAGCTCACTAAGCAATGGTTCACTAAGTAATAGCAGTGAAGGTTCTATATATATTGTAAAACCTAAAATGCACGGTCCTGATGAAGTTAAGTTTGCCGACACTTTATTTGCGCGCGTTGAAGATGCCCTTTCGTTGCCTCGTAATACCATAAAAATGGGTATTATGGATGAAGAAAGACGCACCAGTGTGAATTTAAAAAATTGCATCTATGCCGCTAAAGAACGTGTGGTATTTATCAATACCGGGTTTTTAGACAGAACCGGTGATGAAATTCACACATCTATGGCCGCAGGCCCCATGGCGCGTAAAGCTGATATTAAGTTAACGCCTTGGATTGGCGCCTATGAAAATAACAATGTTGATGTTGGTTTAGCCTGTGGGTTTAGTAAAAAAGCGCAAATAGGTAAAGGCATGTGGCCAATACCAGATCAAATGGCTAACATGATTGCGACTAAAATTAATCATGTGGAAGCTGGTGCAAATACGGCTTGGGTTCCTTCACCAACCGC
Organism: uncultured Colwellia sp.; assembly: GCA_963974965.1. GTDB lineage: Bacteria > Pseudomonadota > Gammaproteobacteria > Enterobacterales > Alteromonadaceae > Colwellia. Next base: position 163,787 of record CAXBEX010000010.1, read on the forward strand.
AGCGACATTACACGCATTACATTATCACCGTGTTGATGTATTTTCACTTCAACAAACATTAATGCAACGTGAAAGTGCTCGTTTAGATGACATCTTAACCATCCCGTTGGCAAAAGATACTAATTGGAGTGATGATGAAATCACAGAAGAATTAGATAACAACGCTCAAGGTATTTTAGGTTATGTTGTTCGCTGGATAGATCAAGGCATTGGTTGCTCTAAAGTACCTGACATTAATGATGTTGGCTTGATGGAAGATAGAGCAACGTTGCGTATATCTAGCCAACACATCGCTAACTGGCTATACCATGGCATTTGCATCCAAGCGCAAGTACAAGCAAGCTTAGAGAAAATGGCGAAAATTGTTGATGGTCAAAATGCCAACGATCCAAGCTATCAAGCGATGAGCGATGACTTTACCAACAGTATTGCTTTCAAAGCAGCGTCTTCACTCGTTTTTTGTGGTGCTGAGCAACCAAGTGGTTATACAGAGCCACTGTTGCACCAATTTAGGTTAGATAAAAAACTCGCGATAATAGCTAATAAATAGCTTAAGAAAAGGTGTAAATAATCAAACCTTATAGCCAGAGATTCAATCTCTGGCTTTTTTTGAAATTTAAATGGCAAAAAGCCGTTCTACTTTATAAGATAAAAAGTCGATCAATTAAAAATGTAACTAAATTCTTTATGCTATAGCGGTTATTAGCCATTTATCGCACTAAAGATGCTTCCCATCTCATTAAGCTGGCATTTACATTTGTAAAAAATTATAGTGATAATGTAAGTAAAGATTACTTTGATTACTAAGTTACTGAGTTGAAAGGAGCGTTACAATGAAACAGCTAATATCACTACTATTGACCATTTTAATTACCATTATCTCATGGTCTACTTTCGCCAAAAGCACCGTGATTCAGGTTAATAGTCTTTATGTTCAACCATCTTTAACAACAAGTTCAATACTATTAAAACCGTATTTATCTACTCAACACATTAATGAAAACTTTGCTTTAACATCAAGTAAAACAATGAATAAGCACAATGTTTTATTTGAATCCACCATGATTTTCAATGATAAACTACAACAGTTTATCGCTTTTTTTACGCGTTCTAATAATGAAATAAAAGAAGTTGCCAATAACAACCTTTCAACCTCTAAAAAAAGCAAGCCTACTATTCAAAAATGTAGTGCAAGTAGTTAGCCCAAATAAACAGTTGGAAACTATTGATACTTTATTTTTTAAGTAAGTTAACGACTAAATCACCCAATGCCATGAACGCTTTTTCTCGCATACTTGTTGTGCGCCATATCATCCCTATTTCTCGATAAACATCACCTGGTATTGCTTTAATAGTTAACCCTTCAACTTGCCCAACACCTTTATCTATAGCCATTTTAGGTAAAAAAGTAACCCCATGATGAAACGTAGTCATTTGTACCAGTGTTGCCAAACTTGCAGCTGAAAAACTATTAATACGACTGGCATCAGCTAATTGACAAGCGGATACAGCATGCTCTGTTAAACAGTGTTCTTTATTGAGCAAAAAAATACTTTTTTCAGGTAAACTGTTGTAGTTGAATGAGTGTTTAATATTATTAACAAGTTTTTTATCTCCAGCAATGAAAAAGTTATCTTTACCTAATAACTTCGCTGAAAAGTTATGTTTGGGAATGGGGAACGCTAATATGGCACAATCAATTTTGCCCTCTTCTAGCTGACGCATTAAATTTTCAGTGGTATCTTCACACAGATATAATTCAAGCTTTGGTAGTTGCTGCTGGCATAACTGAACTAAATCAGTTAATAAAAATGGCGCGATGGTCGGAATACAACCTAACCGAAGACTACCCACATCATGGCCACTCTGTTGCTTAGCAAATGCGACCAACTCATTGGCACTTAATAATAATTGTTGAGCTAATGCAATAACTTGCTTACCGTGACTGGTGAAAACAAAACGCTTATGATCGCGCTCTAATAATTGACAACAAAGTTGCTCTTCTAATTTTAAAATAGCACTGCTTAACGTAGATTGACTCACAAAACAAGCTTGTGCGGCTTTATTAAAATGCTGATGCTTATCAAGCGCCAATAAGTAATTTAAATGTTTAAGGTTGGGTAGTTTGTTATTGAAAATATCATTATCCATACAAGCATCTTTTTTTAAGATTTAACATAGCCATTTATATTAATAAAATTAATTTAAAAAAACTAGTTTAACAACACAATTACCCATTAACGCACCTTTAAAATAAGAAGAAAATACGCTATTGTTACTAAAATTTATTTTCACTTTACACTAGATAGGAAAAACTATGTCTCAAGCTGCAGCACGCCATTTATTAGTTGATACTGAAGAACAATGTTTAGCATTAAAAGCCGAAATCGAAACCGGAAAAGATTTTGCAGACGTCGCTAAAGAGCACTCAAATTGTCCATCAAAAGCGCAAGGTGGTGATTTAGGCTCTTTTGGCCCAGGTCAAATGGTGCCTGAATTTGATAAAGTGGTATTTTCTGCTCCACTTAATGAAGTGCAAGGCCCTGTAAAAACTCAGTTTGGTTATCACTTACTTGAAGTAACTGCACGCAGCTAATGTGCTAAAATTTGAGTCATTTCTGTAAATAAAAACAGGAATGACACATGTCAAATTTAGCTAAAACCTGGCCACACTTGGCTATAAACCTATCATTGACTGTAAATTATCCGCTGTTTTTTTATTGAACAACTTTACTGAACAATGCTAATGATGGTAATAAGATGACCACACAAAAATATTTCCCTCACGTCAACGGCAAAATGTTTGCAGAAAATGTTGCCCTAAGCGACATTGCAAAACAAGTAGGCACGCCTTTTTACTGTTATTCAAACACAGCTATTAGTCAGAATTTTAAAGACTACCAACAGGCATTCTCTGAGGCATTAGTTGATCAAAACACGCTAATTTGCTACGCAGTAAAAGCGAATGGTAACCAAGCTGTTTTATCAACCTTAGCAAAATTAGGCTCAGGTGCCGATGTCGTATCAATGGGGGAAATACTGCGCGCACGTGCCGCTGGTATTCCCGCCAATAAAATTGTTTACTCTGGTGTTGCAAAAATTGAATCTGAAATTGAATATGCACTAAGCGAAGGCATTTTCCAATTTAACGTTGAATCTGAGCCAGAGCTTGAACTTATTAGTCAAGTTGCTAGCCGTTTAAATACCGTGGCAGCAATTGCGTTTCGCATTAACCCTGATGTTTGCGCAAATACTCATGCCAAAATATCGACTGGAAAATCAGAAAATAAATTCGGTGTTCCTATTGGCAAAGCGCGACTTGCTTATAATCGTGCTGCTTCTTTACCCAATATAAAGGTACAAGGTGTTGATGTTCATATTGGCTCACAGCTTACCCAACTTGTTCCTTTTGAAGAAGCTTATAAACGCATTGCCCAGTTAGTTGTTGAACTTAGAAGTGACGGCCATGACATTAGCGTGGTTGATATTGGCGGCGGTTTAGGCATTACCTACAATGATGAAGTCATTCCAACTAAGCAAGAGTATGCCGCTGTAGCCAAAAAACAGTTAGGCCATTTAAATTGTAAAATAGTGGTTGAGCCGGGTCGTTCTTTATTAGGTAATGCAGGCATATTAGTGTCTAGCGTCGTTTATGTTAAAACAGGTGAAGAACGTCAGTTTTTGATCCTAGATGTGGGTATGAACGATATGATCCGCCCAAGCATGTATGAAGCTTATCATGATATTTTGGCTGTTGATAATGCTAAAGCAGAGCTAAAAACCTACGACGTGGTTGGCCCTGTTTGTGAAACCGGTGATACCTTTGCCAAAGCACGCCAAGTTAATGAATCAACATCAGGCGATTTAATTGCCATTATGAGCTGTGGGGCTTATGGCGCAGTAATGGCTTCAACCTATAATACTCGTATGTTAGCGCCAGAAGTCATGGTTAAAGACGGTGAATTTGCCGTTGTTCGACCACGCCCTAGTTATGATGAAGTGATCAACGCGGATTCAGTACCAAATTGGGTATGATATCAGTAACGAGTTACGAGTAAGAGAAATTGCAAAAAAGTTACCAGTTAGAAAAGTTGCGAGTTGCGAAATGACTATAAACTCGTAACTCTTTGCTATTTGTCTTCGAGACTCGAAACTTTACTTTCTCGCAACTAAAGTCAACACCAACTCGCTTCACTTCTTGGCTTGTTTAACAAAGCTTCAATATTCGCGAGCAATACTCGATAGCCGACATTACCATACAAAATTTGTCGCCCATTATCAATAATATAAGAGGGGCTGCCTTTTAAGCCTAACGTTTTTGCTTGCTGATAATTACTCATCAACGCCGCCATAGCGCTACCGTCTACTATTGCTTTATTAACTTTTTCACAATCAAGCCCTGCTTGTTCAATCAGCACAAACAAAATATCAATATTGCTAATATCTTGCGCATCGACAAAAAATGCCTGCCTAAATTTTAATGCGAGTTCAATACTGTGTTGGCTAGAATAACTCAGCTCTACCGCCTTCAATACTAAATGTGGATTAGCAGACGAAGTTGGCCTAATTTCAGACCATATTTCGGTATTGATTTGCGCATATTCATACGCTGATGCCGACTCAATAACATGAGCAGAAAAACCTTCATAACCTCCTCTATCATGCCACTGGATTGGTATTTTGTTTATGGCATCACCAAAAACATCAAGATAGTGATATTTAATCTCAACTTTATCACCCAAATATTGAGTTAATTCATCAATACGGCGTTGAGCTATCCATGCCCAAACACATAAAACATCACTGTAATAGTCAACAACTAATGGTGAACTCATCGCCTATACCTTACTTAAGAAATCATCTTTTATTTTGCATATTGCACATTACATGCTGCGTTAACATTAACACTAACAACCTAAAATACGCAGCAAACATCATCTAGCATACAGGTAATAACCCAAACATTTTTATAACCTACACGGTTAAGTTGCTCTGCGGCCAACGTGGCTCTTGCACCCGTTGCACAATGAATAAAAATAGCCAAATTTTCATCTGGGTACATTTGTAGCATTTTCATTTCTAATAATCCACGCGGAATATTAATAGTATTACTCGCTGCCTTTTCAGCAAACTCAGCAGGCTCTCTTACATCAATAATAATGCCATTATTATGCTTACATTTTTTTGCAGCATCTGCTGCAGTGATAGTATTAAGTGACTTCATTGCCTGAGCAATAACTTCAGGGATTGTTTTTAACATATTGATTCCTTAAATAATTAACTGTTTAGACTTTATCTACATTCAGCATTGCTTTCTTTCAAACCTAACTTTTTCAAGATGGTCATCATTAAACACCATTTAGTTATTGATGATTGCAGTAGATTCACTCCAATAAAGGCAGTAAACCATACCCAATTGGGTGAGTGAAATTGAGTAAGTACTAACGAAACTAAAATCATTGTACCTGCTACCAAGCGAAGTGCTTCATTAACGGTCATTTTGTTCTCCTAGCAATTTATATAAAGTTTTGTCTTTTAACTTTACGTTACGTTCAATCAACTTTTTACTGTACGCTATAATTTAGACTTTACTAATTTAATTTTCACTTATTTAACTTTTCCTAATTTAACGTATATTAGCCTTTACTAAATTAATATTCAATAGTAGACTAAAAAATAATTAATGTAGTAGATTTTGGATTTAATATGATTACTGATCAAACGAAGTTACTGGAAAGTGCTCAACACGTTTCAGCTATTCTCAAACAACTGTCTAATCCTTATCGGTTAATGGTTTTATGTTGTCTTTCTAACGGAGAGCTTACGGTTGGTGACATAAATGAGCAGATAGACTTATCACAGTCTGCACTTTCACAACATTTAGCAAAATTAAGAGAAAGCGAAATAGTCGCAACAAGGCGGGAATCTCAAACAATTTATTATCGAATTGCTAATCAAAAAATTAAATATTTATTGGAAGTTTTACAGCAACAGTTTTGTGATGATGTCTAAACCATACCTAGGAAAGCTAACTGAATATGCAGACTCCAACCAACTTTACGTCTAGATTAATCAAGCGCATTTTAGTAAGTAAAGTGCCTTTCATCATACTAGTTTTATCAATACTAGCGGGCATGATGGCATTAAATTACACGCCTCGTGAAGAAGAGCCTCAAATTGTGGTTCCCATGATTGATGTTGTCGTTAGCGCACCGGGTGTCAATGTGTCGCAAGTTGAACGGTTAGTTACCACGCCTTTAGAAAAGCTACTCGCGCAAGTAAGTGGGGTGGAACATGTGTATTCGGTTACTCATAACAGCCAAGCGGTTGTAACGTTAAGGTTTCACGTGGGTGAAAACCGTGAACGAGCATTACTCAACACTTACAATAAGCTTCATTCAAATACCAATAAAATCCCCGCTATTGTTGCTAACTGGCGTGTTCAACCAATAGAAGTTGATGACGTGCCTATTGTCATGCTTGGCTTATGGAGTAGTGATAGCAAAACAATTGATGACTACAATTTACGTCGATTGGCTGAAGAAGTCTCCACCTTCTTGCAAGCGATAGACAATACCAGTGAAGTGAATATAGTTGGAGGGCGTTCAAGGGAGATTCAAGTTAATGTAGACCCCGAACAAATGACGGCGAGAAAAATAGCCATCAATGATGTATTCAACGCAATTCATGCTTCAAATACTTTACAGTTCATTGGTAACATGGCATTAGAAAATCAATCTTTTCGCCTTGAAAGTGGCGATGTTTTTAGAGACATAGAAGCCTTAAAACAAGCACCTATTAGCGTAATAGATGGCAGCGTCGTTTTATTACAAGATATTGCTGATATTATTGATGGCCCTGCAGAACAAAAGAACTACACCTGGATTGACTTTGCCAACGGATACCAAAAAGAGCGTTATTCACCAAGCCTTTCTGCTAAAAATATTTCCACTCAAATGAGTGGCGACCACCCTCTAATTACTCTCAGTGTTGCTAAGCAACGTGGCAGTAATGCGGTTACGGTAGCACAAGCTGTGCATGATAAAATTGCTGAACTGCAACAATCAATTTTTCCTGAAAATGTTCATGTTGAAGTATTGCGTGACTACGGTGAAACCGCTAATGAGAAGGTAAACAACCTCACCACTAGCTTAGCCTTTGCCGTTTTTACTGTAATAGTTTTCATTGCGGTATTTTTAGGTTGGCGCTCAGCGGTTGTTGTTGGCTTGGCAGTACCTATTTGTTATGGCATCACCTTATCGTTAGATTTATTATTTGGTTACACTATCAATCGCGTGACACTTTTCGCACTGATCCTTTCATTAGGGCTACTCGTTGATGACCCCATCACGGGCGTTGACAACATTGAACGCTACTTAAAAGATAAAAGCGGTTCATTGCAAGATAAAATTGTTGGCGCAATAAACGAAATTCGAGTGCCTTTATTAATGTCAACATTAACCATAGTGCTAGCTTTTGTTCCCTTAGCATATATCACTGGCATGATGGGGCCTTACATGGCACCTATGGCGTTTAATGTGCCCTTGAGCGTAATCAGTTCTACCTTAGTAGCCTTTTTAGTCACGCCATGGTTAGCGTCTAAGCTTATCAAGCCTAATCCTGCCGCCGAAATAAACGAAAATAACGAACAAAAACAAGGTTTTAGTCAGATTTATCGCTCCGTACTGACACCTTTATTAGAAAACAAGAAAAAAGGAAAATTAGTTTTATGGCTCGTATTGGGATTATTTATCATTGCTGCCATGTTACCTGTGTTGCGATTAGTGCCCCTAAAACTACTGCCTTTTGATAACAAAAATGAAGTCCAAATCATTATTGATATGCCAGAAAGCGCCACCTTAGAGCAAACAGCCGCTATAGCAAAAATGGTTTCAACTAAGGTACAACAATTACCAGAAATTAAAGCGATTGCCGCTTACGTAGGCACATCATCACCAATAGATTTTAATGGTATGGTACGCCAATATTATCAGCGCCAAGCACCTTACATGGCGGACTTACGTATTATTTTACTTGATAAAACAGCGCGTGAGCATCAATCCCACGCAATTGTTTTAAGGTTAAGAGAGCATTTAAAATCGCTGAACACCACACTTACTCAAGAAAGCGATATAAATATTAAAGTAGTTGAAGTGCCACCAGGTCCCCCTGTATTGAGTACCCTAATTGCTGAGCTTTATGGTGATGAATTTACGCAATACCGTGAACTACAACAAGCCGCCAGTCTCGTTGAAAACAGATTAAAACAAGAGCCTCATGTCGTTGAAGTTGACTCAACGGTGGGTAATGATCAAACAAATTTACGTTTTATTACCGATAAAACCAAAGCGGCATTATCTGGCATCTCAACTCAAAACATCAATCAAGCTTTAACCGTGGCAAATAGTGGAAAAATTGCGGGTTACCTGCATGTTGATGATGAAGCAACGCCGTTAGCCATTAATATAAAACTTCCTATTGAGCAACGAGAAAACCTGTCTGGATTCTATAGGTTAGCGATTAAAGGGCAAGCAGGTATTGTACAAAATATCACACCGCAGGGCATTGATATTGCGCCACAATCACTGGTATCACTGGGTGAGCTAGGTCAGTTTGAACAACGCATCAGTGACAAAGCTATTTTTCATAAAGATTTAAAACCTGTTGTCTATGTCAGTGCAGATATTTCAGGTAGAACGCCTGCAGCTGTCATTGCAGATATTAGCAGCGACCTGCAATATAGCAATACCCCAATTAATATCATAAGCAGCAACATAAGCAACAACACCGCTTCTACTCAAGCCAGTGATTGGCAGAGCCGCACTTTCTTAACCAGTGGTAGTGGTAATACTTGGCATTTACCTGAAAATATAAAGTTATCATGGAGTGGTGAAGGTGAATGGCGCATTACTATTAGGGTATTTCGTGATATGGGTATAGCCTTTGCTTTTGCTTTAACCGCTATATTTTTTGTATTAAGAATACAAACGGGCTCTGCGGCATTGTCCGGTATTATTATGTCTGCTATTCCACTTACTGTTATTGGAATTATGCCCGGATTTTTCATACTTAATCAATTTGGCGAGCGTGAGATAGCCAATGCACCCGAGCCAGTATTGTTTACCGCTACGGCGATGATAGGCATGATCGCTTTAGCTGGTATTGTAGTAAGAAACTCATTAATTTTAATTGAATTTATTACCCAAGCACGAGATAGAGGCGAGCCAATTAAAGAAGCATTAATTCAAGCAGGTTCAGTGCGTATGCGCCCCGTATTATTAACAGCCGGCACAACGTTATTAGGCAACTTAATAATTACCTTAGATCCTGTTTTTAGCGGCTTAGCTATTGCCATTATTTTTGGTATTATCTCATCAACTGTATTTACCTTATTGGTTGTTCCTATTGTTTATTCACTAGTTTTTGACAATGAAAATCAAGAACAATTAGCCAGCATTTCGTTACCAGAAAAAACCAAGGGTTAACATAGGAAAAGTCATGACTCAAAACACAACAAACAAAAGCACAGCACAAAAAATACTTATTCCTGTTATTGCCTTAACCACTTTATTGTTAATGGTCGCTTGGCTCGCTGGATCGTTTGATGAAAAAGTATCGCCAGCGCTAAACAAAACCAGAGACATGGACACAAATAAAAATTCGAACATGGCTATTTTTGATAAAGATAACGCTTATAAAGTAATCACGAGCACTGATGCTATTTTTGAACCAGTGGCCGCAAGTGTTGAAGCAAAACAAGCCACTATAATTTCTTCTAGAATTTTAGCTAGAATCGAAACTATCAAGGTAAGAGCTGGTGACAAAGTAAAAAAAGGTGATTTATTAATTCAACTTGAACAAGAGAATTTAAACTCACAAGCGCTACAAGCCAAACAAAGCATTAAGGCACTGCAAGCACGCCACCAAGAAGCCAAACAAAATCTAGATCGTTCAATAGAGTTAGTTAAAAAACAACTCATTTCAACATTTGATTTAGACAAAAATCGCGCCGATTATCAAACTATTGTCGCGGAATTAACTGCTGCCAAGCAAGCCCTGTCTCAAGCAAAAACCACCTTAAGCTACGCGACTTTAATTGCACCTATTAATGGTCTTATTGTTGATCGCTTTGCCGAGCCTGGCGATACCGCACAGCCCGGCGCTAAATTGCTATCTTTATACAACCCATTGTCATTACGGGTAGAAGCACAAGTACGTGAGCGGTTAGCACTCACCTTAACTCAGGGTCAACCTATTGAAATTGAGCTACCTAGTGTAAACAAATCACTTATTGGTGAAATAGAAGAAATAGTACCTGCGGCTAATACAGGCTCTAGAAGTTTTTTAATTAAAGCGCGCATTAAGTTTCATGAAAATTTATTGCCAGGCATGTATGCTCGCCTGTTGATACCTGCAGGGAAACAAATAAACCTCAACATACCCACTAATAAGGTTGCCCATGTTGGTCAATTAGATTTTGTTTGGGTAAACGTTAATGGCAACGTTCAACGCCGTTTTGTTAGATTGGGAAAAACACAGCCAAATGACATGGTGGCTGTTATTTCAGGCTTAAAAGAGGGTGATGAAATAATGACGCCCTTACATGGATTATCCCTTTAAATTAAATACATAATTCAAAACAGCTAGGTCTTGCTAACGCGCAACTAGTTACTTAAAATGAAAGACAACTTACTCTAAAACTCCTTTGGACTCCCAATGGCACTCCCTGACAAATTTATATTCTCAATGAACCGCGTAAGCAAGGTGGTTCCGCCGAAGCGCACCATTTTAAAAAATATTTCACTTTCATTTTTTCCTGGCGCAAAGATTGGCGTTTTAGGGTTAAATGGCTCAGGTAAGTCAAGTTTACTACGCATTATGGCGGGTATAGACAAAGAGTTTGAAGGCGAAGCAAGTGCGCTAGCAGGCACAAAAATTGGTTATTTACCACAAGAGCCTCAGCTAGATGAAAACAAAACCGTACGTGAAGTGGTTGAAGATGCCGTTTCAACGGTTAAAAATGCGTTAAAACGTTTAGATGAAGTGTATAACGAGTATGCTGAAGAAGATGCCGACTTTGATGCACTTGCCAAAGAGCAAGGCCAATTAGAAGATATTATTAATACGCAAGATGGTCACAATATTGATAATGTGCTTGAGCGTGCCGCTGATGCTTTACGTCTACCACCTTGGGAACAAAAAGTTGCAGTACTCAGTGGTGGTGAACGCCGCCGCGTCGCTTTATGTCACTTGTTATTACAAAAACCCGACATGCTATTACTTGATGAACCAACCAACCATTTAGATGCTGAATCAGTTGCTTGGTTAGAACGCTTCTTACATGATTACCCTGGTACAGTGGTTGCTATTACTCATGACAGATACTTCCTTGATAATGTAGCTGGCTGGATTTTAGAGCTAGATAGAGGGGAAGGTATACCATGGGAAGGCAACTACTCTTCATGGCTTGAGCAAAAAGATGCCCGTTTAGCGCAAGAAAATAAAAGCGAGAATGCGCTACAAAAAACCATTAAACAAGAATTAGCATGGGTTCGCTCTAATCCAAAAGCTCGTCAAGCCAAAAGTAAAGCACGTATGGCACGCTTTGAAGAATTAAGCAGCCAAGAGAATCAAAAACGTAATGAAACAAATGAGCTTTATATTCCACCTGGGCCACGTTTAGGTGACAAAGTACTTGATGTAAATAACCTAACCAAGTCTTTCGACGGTAGAGTGTTAATTGATGACTTAAGCTTTAGTGTACCAAAAGGTGCGATTGTTGGCATTATAGGTGCCAATGGCGCAGGTAAATCGACCTTATTTAAAATGATGTCAGGCACAGAGCAGCATGACTCAGGCAGTATTGTTATTGGTGAAACGGTAAAACTTGCAAGTGTTGATCAGTTTCGTGATGACATGGATGGTAACAACACCGTTTATCAAGAAATTTCAGAAGGCCATGATATTTTAGAAATTGGCACTTACCAAATACCGAGTCGCGCTTATTGTTCACGTTTTAATTTTAAAGGTAATGATCAGCAAAAATTCATTAAAGACTTATCCGGTGGCGAGCGCAATCGTGTCCATTTAGCTAAACTAGTTAAAACTGGCGGTAATTTATTATTACTTGATGAGCCAACCAATGACTTAGATGTTGAAACGTTGCGTGCACTTGAAGAAGCTATTTTAGAATTTCCCGGCTGCGCTATGGTTATTTCGCACGATCGCTGGTTTTTAGATAGAATAGCTACCCATATTTTAGATTACCGAGATGAAGGACAAATAAACTTCTTCGAGGGTAATTTCACAGAATATGAAGCCTGGCTGAAGAAAACGCTAGGCGCGGCAGCTATTGAGCCACACCGCATTAAATATAAGAAAATTGGCTAGTTTTTAACGACAGCAGTGACATTAATCTGCTGACTGGGCTTTGCCTTAATAAATTACTTTTGACAATAGACTTGGTGTAAAAACCAGTCTATGCTAAGAGTATGTTTTAGTAATAAATAACTTCAATGGGCATATTTTGATAGAGAACAGACGACAATTTACCCGTATATTATTTTCAATCAAAGCAGCGCTAAGCGTTGAAGGTAATACTTACCCCGTCTCTATTCATGACATTTCGCTTAATGGTGCATTAGTGAGTGCGGTGGAATCTGAGCAACCATTAAAAGGCAAGCTAGGCACGTTAACATTTTTTCTGTCAGATAATGAGTCAGAAGTTACCATGCATATTGTCGTTGTTCACGAACAAAATGACGAAACAGGCTTGCAATGTAATTCCATAGATATAGACAGCGTTACGCTTTTACGTCGCTTAATTGAACTTAATTTAGGGGATAATGAGCAACTTGACAAAGAGCTTAGCCAACTTTCCCGAGCAGATTAAAACGCTTATAATTCCCAAAAAAATCGCATTTAAGGATCCCTATGAATCATATTATAATTTCTTGCATTGGCGCAGATAAAACAGGCATTGTTGACACTTTATCGAATATAATTAATGAACACGACGGTAATTGGCAAGTTAGTAGTTTGCATCATTTGTCAGGTTTTTTCGCAGGCGTAATAGAAGTAGCGGTTAGTGAAAGTAATACTCAAGCATTAGTTTCGGCGCTTAATGGCATTGATAGCTTGAATTGCCAAATTGAAATAGCAAAGCAACATTCAGAAAAAGTCAGCTCTAATTTAGTATTAGAATTAACAGCCAACGATAGACCCGGCATTGTCCAAGAAATATCGTCAGTTATTCATCGCCAAGGCGGTAACTTGATCAAACTTGTTAGCTCACAAGCGAGTGCTGCCCATACGGGCCAACTGATGTTTAATGCTAAGGTACAGGTTGCCATAAATGAAACAGATGTGGATGAGTTAGTCAGCGCTTTAGAGCATATAGCTGATGATTTAATGGTAGATATTGCTAGAGCATAGTTACTAGTTACTAGTAAATAGTTGCTAGTGCATGTTTACGAAGTAGTTCGTAAAATTATAAGTGTTAGAAAATCACACCGAACCAATACATTATTATTGTGGTTCATGTCTACTTCATTATATTTTTGAATTACTGTTAATAACACTAGTCCAACTCACCTCACCCAAAGTCCGCCTTACCGCAAACGCTATTGTATTAAATTTATACTGATGGTATTTTTAATGGTAGGGTCAACCTCCCCATAAAAGATAATATTTACTTGTTATATATAATAAAAAGGTAAAAACCACAAAATTCAGGAAAGTATAAATTTGCCCATTTAATAGGCATATCTTTTCTAGTCAGAAGCTAGACAAAGACCTGTAAGTATTAAAAAGGGCATATGGAGTGATATTAAAAGAATCAAGGATGAAAATATAGACGTTGAAGTTTACACCGGTTCAACATCTGTCTCTTGATCAAATTATTTTCCATTCAAGTGGATCAAAGTATCGCTCACAGCTAACAGATTTAGCCTGCTCTTTATTGCCTACTAACTCTCTTAATTGTAATAATCTTACCGCTATAAACGCTGTTATCACGATTATTTTTTCCAAGTTTTGTCGTGCTTATAATTTAAAAGATTCAACTTGGGTTCCTGCCGATTTCCAAGCTTTACAATATTCTCTACTCGCCACCTTAGTTCAAAATACCAGACTATTTTTAGCGCTTCTGCGGCACAATTAACTGGCTCGTTTGTATATAGCTTCCAGCATAAGGCTTTAGCACCTTCAGATGAGCGTTCAGCAGTTCTAGATGAAATTAATAACTAAGCTAATTATCTTGGTAACCTTGTGGCATAATTACTCAAAACAAAAAAACACCTAAACTTTAAAACACTTAGAAACTCGATGGCCAAGTGTTTTAGTGATATTCCAGACAGTCGTCAACAAAGTAAATGTACCTACAGCCAGCATGATTTTTTAATGAGCGCCTTTGCTTACATGTTCTTTAAAGACTTTCATGAAAAATCAAGACGACACAAGCATTTAGAAGACTACGCTATTTTACCTAACGTGCTGATGTGCACTATTGATGGTACACAATATCACAGCTCTAACTCAGTGCATTGTGATGGTTGTTTAACCAAAGAGCACAAGTCAGGTGAGCTCACTTATAGTCATGGCGTCCTACAAAGTGCCATCATGCACCCTGATAAGAAACAAGACTGTGAGCTCAATACGGCTAAACGCTTTATCGCCAACTTAACCACCGCACATCTAAGACAAAAATTTATGCTCTGCGGTGATGGTTTAATGTTAAACCAGTCCATGATTGAAGAGACAATAGCAGGTGATATGCACTATTTATTTGTTGCCAAGCCTGGCAATCATAAATATTTAGTGGCGTGGCTTAGCGCTTATGATGCGCTAAGTCACTGAATTTACTGATACTAAAGGCAATAGCCACCTTTATAGTTGGCAAAATGGGGTACCTCTTAATGGAAATGAAAAGACGATAAAGGTGAACTGGTTTCAATATCAGTTCAATAATAGCGACGGAAAAATCACCAAGACCCATAGTTGGGTAACCGACATGGACATTAGTAAAGATAATATCATCGCCATGACTAAGGCAGGCCGTTGTCGGTGGAAAATTGAGAATGAGTGTTTTAACACACTTAAAATCAAGGTTATCATGTAGAGCATAATTATGGCCATGGAGATAAAAACCTAAGCTACAACATGTACCTACTCACGTTGCTTGCCTTTTACTTCCACCAAATATTTGAATTGACCGATGGTGTATACCAAGCTTGCCGGGTGTCGTTTGGCTTTAAATCTCATCTATGGGAAAACTATAGAGCGACCATTAGAATGATAATTGTAGAGGATTGGGCTCAATTAATGGATTTAATGCTGAACCCTGATAACTATGAGGTGATAAAACCGAAAAAATCTAAGTAGAAAATGTTTCAAATATTGCACTTAGCTGTGTAGCTCGACTTGTGCCTGAAACAAAAGTTGAAAACTAGGTAAAGCACAAGCTAATGGCAGAAAAATTAAAAAATGGTTGGAAAAGTCATTTTTGCTCAGAGAAAACTAAATCACCGAGAATTGCTGTATAAAAAGATAATTAGTATCATTATTTTTTGTGTTGATGTATAACAATGACTGTAAATTTTCCTTTTAATCATAAAACTACGAAAACTTTTATTGTATGAACAATCGTAGTTAAGTTGTTGTTTTCGGATAAATTAGGTAACACTATGTATAAACGCTCAGCAAAAGAATATTCATTACTAGCAATTACTTTTTTCACTTGTGCTTCAATACTACCTTTTATTTTTATTCGCTTTGTTCAACAAGATTGGCAAACAGTCACAGTTGACTTAATTATCGCATTAGGCATGGCGAGTATTTTTGCCTATGTATATACAACAAGAAAAGTTGATATTTCAAGTTACATATTAGCTTGTTTTACAATAACCAGCATTGTAACAATAATCTACATGAAAGGTGTATCTCATCTATTTTGGGTTTACCCAGCAGTGATTGCGGGTCATTATCTATTTCCTTTACGCACACTCATTATTCTTAGTGCTTTATTAATAGTGCCATTATCCCTATTTACGTATCAACAAGTAGATACTGTTCTCTTTGTCACTTTCATTGTCACCTTTGCGATTACCAATGTTTTTGCCTTTATTTTTGCCCAAAATGTGAATAGGCAAGAGCAAGCACTGATAAAAAAAGAAAAATTCAGTCATTTACGTAATCAAACGCTGGAACTTATCGTTAGTTCGAAAAATTTACCCGATATCTTAAATTCTATTGTCATTAGTGCTGAACTCGAATATGCCCATATGATATGTAGCATTTTATTACTTAATGACTCAGGCACCCATTTACTTCATGGAGCAGCACCCAGTCTACCCGACTTCTATAATGATGCGATTGACGGCATTGAAGTTGGCGAGGGTGTTGGTGCGAGTGGTACCGCGGCTTTCTTTGGGAAAAGAGTAGTTATTGAGGATATAAATACCCATCCGTATTGCGCGCCTTGGCTTGATTTGCAAACCAAAGCAGGACTAGGCTCGTGTTGGGCAGAGCCTATTTTGAATTCAGTTGGTAAGGTACTAGGAACATTTGCTATTTATCATAAATACAAAAATACGCCATCTAACCGAGAGCTTGAGCTAATCGAACAATTTGCCCATTTAGCTAGTATCGCCATTGAAAAAGAACAAGCAAATCAACTGATATGGCAACAGGCAAATTTTGATGTACTCACCGGTTTATGCAACCGTAATATGATGAAGGAACATTTAAACCAAGCGATAAAAAAGGCCAACCGTAATAAAAGTAAAATTGCAATAGCGCTGCTAGACCTCGATGATTTTAAAGATGTTAATGATAGGCTCGGACATGATGTCGGTGATGCCCTGTTAAAAGAAACAGCTAAACGTTTAAAAAACTGCATCAGAGAAGTGGATCCAGTCGCGCGTTTAGGCGGTGATGAGTTTGTCATTATTCTAACTGACTTACAGGAGACTGATGAAGTAGAACGTGTAGCCAAAACGATACTTGAAAAGTTGTCTTTGCCCTATTACATACAGGACGAAGTAATATATAACTCGGTAAGTGCTGGTATCACCTTTTATCCCGATGATGCCATCAATACGGATGAGCTGTTAAAAAATGCTGACCAAGCGATGTATCGAGCTAAATCTCTAGGTCGTAACAACTATTGTTATTTTACTATGTGCATGCGAGAAAAAGTATTAAAGCGCATGCAACTAATTCAAGACTTACGCAACGCGATAAAAAATGAAGAATTTATTATCGTATATCAACCGATAGTTAATCTGCGTACGGGTCTAATATACAAAGCAGAAGCACTAATTCGTTGGCAACACCCCACCAAGGGAATGGTAAGCCCGGTAGATTTTATTCCGTTAGCCGAAGAAACTGGGCTAATTATCGACATTAGTGACTGGATGTTTAAAAAAATCCTGCCTTTGGTATCAAAATGGCGGAAAAATTATCATACTGATTTTCAAATTAGTATCAATACATCGCCGATTCAATATAAGGCCGATACAGGCAATATAAAACAATGGCTTAAACAGCTTCAACAGGATATTCAGATCTCAAAAGGTATCGCATTTGAAATCACTGAAAATTTGATGATGGAAAACAAAAATGAACTCACTGAAGTTTTACTAGCGATTCAAAGTGCGGGAATATCAATATCAATTGACGATTTTGGTACAGGCTATTCTTCGCTGTCTTATTTGCAGAATTATCCAACTGATTATTTAAAAATAGATATAAGTTTTGTACAAAAGTTATCTCAAAAAAGTAAAGATATGGCTTTGTGTGAGGCAATAATTGTTATGGCGAAAAAACTTAATATTAAAGTCATTGCAGAGGGAATTGAAACTGTCGAACAAAAGCAACTACTCCGTGATATGGGCTGTGACTATGGACAAGGTTATTTATTTTCAAAACCCATAGTAGCAAGCGAGTTTGAAGCTTTTTTAGCGGATGAGTCCGACATCTTAAAAGCAGAGTGACGCAATTGTGTTGTGACTTCTGCCGCTCAATCTCAACCTCACAAGAAATATCGTCAGTCATTCATCGCCAAAGCGGTAACTTGATCAAATTTGTTAGCTCACAAGCGAGTGCTGCCCATACGGGCCAACTGATGTTTAATGCTAAGGTCAGGTTGCCATGAATGAAACAGATGTCGATGAGTTAGTCAGCGCTTTAGAGCATATAGCTGATAATTTAATGGTAGATATTGCTAGAGCATAGTTACTAGTAAATAGAGTTTAGCTAATTGAGTAGGAGATATCGTAATCTTTATAGTTTCTACTTCTAACCCTTTTTCGTGACAAAAAGCATTGGCTTCTTTATAGACTTCAGCTTTTATGGTTTGGGTAAAAATTTACAGAGATAGTTGTGAAACAATAAGCCTATTAACAAGCTAAACTTTCATCAAAATAAATAGCAAATTCACTGCCTTCTTCCCATTGGCTCGTAATAATTAATTCAGCTTTATGGTGAAGTAGTACATGCTTAACAATGGCAAGACCAAGACCTGAACCACCCGTATCACGCGAGCGTGATTTATCAATACGATAAAAGCGCTCTGTTAACCGATTTAATTGTTCAGATTTAATACCGTCACCATTATCTTTCACGCTAAAAACCGCTTTATCGCCATTTTGCTGCCAGTTAACCTCAATTATACCATTGGCTGGCGTATAAGCGATAGCATTAGAAATCAAATTAGCACAAGCACTTTTTAGCTCAGTTTCAAAACCAAAAACGCCAATACCATGAGTGATATTTGTGCGAATATCATGCCCCTTAACTTGGTTAAGCCACTTAGCATCTTCAACAAGATGTTCAATAAGGTTTGGCATATCTACTTGTTTCATATCATCGTAATCACGGTTATTTTCAACTTTAGACAAGCTAAGTAACTGTTCAACCAATCGTTCCATTCGAGATACTTGCCCTTCAATTGTACCGAAAACTTTTTGCCAGTGAGGGTCTAAAGCATGATCAGTTTCTTGAATCATTTCAACATAACCACGCACAACCGTAAGCGGTGTTTTCAGCTCATGAGAAACATTAGCAACAAACTCTCGGCGCATTTTTTTCATTCGATGATACTTAGCAATAGCCCGAGACATCAAAATAACGCGTTCACCACCAAAAGCCATAACAGAAATTTCTAATTGCAGCTCATCATTGATAGGTGAGGTAATTAAACAAGGTGATTCAAAATTATCTTGTGCTAAATATTCGGAAAGTAGCGGGTCAATAAGTAATTGCTCAATATGTTTACCAATATCCTCAGGGAAACGTACCCCAAGAAGACGCTGCGCTTTTTTATTGCCAGACAAAATCAATAAATCTGTAGATAAAATAAGTGCCGCATCAGGTAATGCTTCAATACCAGAATGGAAACGAAAATCTTGCTTATTGGTAGTATTCAAATGAGGTTGCATTGTTTATATTTTTTTGCGTTCGTGATTAATAATAGTCATTTTATAATTAGCT
This sequence comes from uncultured Colwellia sp., assembly GCA_963974965.1. Taxonomy (GTDB): domain Bacteria; phylum Pseudomonadota; class Gammaproteobacteria; order Enterobacterales; family Alteromonadaceae; genus Colwellia. The sequence continues at coordinate 183,278 of CAXBEX010000010.1, forward strand.
TTATGTTCATGTTTAACTTTTAGCTTTGGCTACTGTTTTACCGGAAAATCGGTAACCCGCGCCACGCACTGTTTGAATAAAGTCTTCATGACCTGCACCTGAAATAGCCTTTCTTAAACGCCTAATGTGAACATCAACCGTTCTGTCTTCAACATAAACATTGGTTCCCCAAACATTATCAAGTAACTGTTCACGAGAATAAACTCGCTCGGTATGAGTCATAAAAAAATGTAATAAACGAAATTCAGTGGGTCCAAGATCTAATGCTTCCTCATTAATAGTGACATGATGAGAGACAGGATCTAGCTTTAAACCATGAAACTCTACTTTTTCAGCCAATAATGTTGGTGAAACGCGACGAATTACCGCCTTAATACGAGCAATCAACTCTTTAGGAGAAAAAGGCTTAGTCACATAATCATCAACCCCCGCATCGAGGCCTTTCACCTTATCATCTTCATCAGCACGCGCGGTAAGCATAATAATAGGAATATTACGACTATATTCCCCTTGCTTTAGTTCTTTAGCCAACTTGACACCACTACCTCCGGGTAACATCCAATCAAGTAAAATGAGATCAGGGTAAGGCTCTACAATTTTTTCCTTGGCTTCTTTTATATCAACAGCCTCAACAGCATTAAAACCGTTTTGCTCTAAAACAAAGGTGATCATTTCCCTGATGGGAGTTTCATCTTCAACAACTAAAATATAACCACTCATACATACTCCTTAAAATCGCCTTAAAATAATTATGATCACCATGGTGCAGAGTTTCAAGAACACAAACTTTGCACCACAATCAATAACGCTTACCTAAAAAGTGTCTTTTAAAAAATATACTGAGCACGTAATGAAATAGCATCACCATCATTAATAGATGCCGTAGTATTGCTCACATCAGTAGTAATGTAGTTCAGCATAAATCTTACATTAGCATTAGCATAGTAGTTTACACCTAAGGTTATATTTTCTGTTTTAGTGCCTGAATTATTATCAACAACATCTAGGTTACTAAAACGGGTAACTAATTCCCAAGCGCCACTGGTACTGTTAGGTTTAACTTTACCAAAGGCGCCCTTTTTGTATGGACGAGATTCACCCGTTAAAAAATAACTACCCATGACATAATAACCAGAGTAATCAGCATCAACACTTCCTTGACTGCCTGATACCGCGGCTTGCTGGTATTCGAATTGTAAAGAAAGAGGACCCCAAACACCGGCAGTTTCAAAACCCATCATATTAACATTATCTGCATTAGCAGTGGCAGCACTTACCGCTGGTTTGTCATTAGCCGTATGAACTTCAGCGCGTTCTTTAATTTGGTATGCCTGGTTACCATAATCACGAATTGATGCCGCTAAACCAAAGTGAATTACATTACCTTGTTTATTTACTGGCGCATAAGTTAAGCGTCCCGTTAATGCATAAGACTCTTGGTCAGACTGATCTTGAGTCACTTCAAATAAACCACCATTATAAGTAAAGTCACCACTTTTTCCAGATAAAGACACACCATAACTACGACCTGGCGCAAACGCATTGGTCATCATACTACGCTCAATAGTCGTGATATATTTTGAGCTCGTTAATTCTTCTAAACCAAAAGCTTCTTTATGTTTACCAATAGTGACACTACCTACTGAAAAACCACTATATTTTAAATAAGCATCCTCAAAGTTAGCTGAGGTTTTTGCATCATTAATATTGATTTGCAACTTGGCTTCCCAAACTTTATCAAATTTACTTTTAATATAAATACGACCGCGTCTAATTTCAGAATCACTCGCTGTATCACCACTATTAGTAACATTATTAACGCCATCAAAGCGGTCATAATCTAACATGAAGCGACCACCAAATTGCATAGAACTATCGCCTTGAGATATTTTTAAACCGCCATTAGACATTTTAATGTTAACGTCTTCAGCCATAACAGGCATGGCAATAGCAGAACAAATCGTAAGCGCTAAAATACTTTTTGAAAATTTCATTTTTATAACCTTAATGTTAAATGTTTTTTATGAAGGGATAACGGTTAGTTATTCACCTTCAATTCTATTTTTTAACCTGCCAATACAAAATTAATTAGCGAGTTGGTAAGCAACTGCCAAACATATTAAAAAAGATTTATTACGTAAATATGACACAATAAGGAAAACATGATATTTATCTTGATAATTAGTCGATGATTTCAGCCAAAACAATTATTTTTTATGTTTTTTATGTTTTATATGTTTTATATGTTTTATATGTTTTATATGTTTTATATGTTTTATATGTTTTAT
>CAXBEX010000011.1:0-167642 GCA_963974965.1 uncultured Colwellia sp.
CTAGGATTAACTGGTTAAAAGCCTAGGCTTTTATATAACTCAATACAATCCAAAACAATCTAAAAAAAAGTGGTCGGCCGTGAAGGATTTGAACCTTCGACAAATTGGTTAAAAGCCAACTGCTCTACCAACTGAGCTAACGGCCGACATTGCGTTAAGATTGGTGCCTCAACGCGCCGCATATGATACTGATATAAAAATTTAGTGCAACAACAAATTTTGTTTTTTTAACTATTATTTTCTGTTTGCTTAAAAACAAAGCAAAGCGCTAGTTTTGTCAGCAACATATAGAATAAAAACAACATAAATCATTAAATTAATTTATCTAAACGCGGTTTTGCTAATTGTGCTGAGGTTGAATCTGGATATTCATTTAACAGCTGACGATACAGTTGTATCGCTTTTTTTGCATTTTTCTGTTGCTGTGCAACCATAGCTAACTTTAATAACGCATCAGGCCTTTTGCTTGAATCTTTGAACTGTTGAACTACAATAGAAAATTCTTGCTCAGCTTGAGTTAATTCGCCCTTATTAAACAACAATTGTCCTAACCAGTAATGAGAGTTAGGTGCATAAGTTGATTGTGGATAAGCTTTATTAAAACTACGAAATTCAGGAATAGCTTGTTCATATAGCTTATCTTTAAGTACCAAGTTAAGCGCTTTATCGTAAGCTTCATTTTCAGTTAAATCATCACTGTAATCTTTAGACACAGTTGAAACGTCAACCGCAATAGCATTAGGAGCTTGCGTAGTTGGCTTTAATGCTTCATTTACACGCCTATCAAGCTCTTGATACAACTCTCGCTGCCTTTCAAGCACTTGCGATAGCTGATGTGTGTGCAGCTCAGTAACGCCTCGTAATTCATTAACCTGGGTTTCTAAGTCATCAAGCTGACGTTGAATATTAACTTGAGCTCGGTTACGAGAATCAAGTTTCTTCTCAACACTAGCTAATTGCTCGGTTAATGAGCCTGGGCTTTGATAAGTGACAGGTGCAGAACTTACGTCTATAACTGGCGCTTGATCTGCTAACACAACAGAGGTGTTAGCAGTCAAAAAAAAGCCAAATAAGACCGTTTTATTTGAAAGGGTTAGTTTCATTTTTTTTCCGATATTATTTATCTACAGTTTTCTGTATAACTATTAATATACTGCGCTTAGTAAATAGCGCTTAGTATACAATTACAGCACGACGGTTTTTAGAGAAAGCATCTTCTGAACGATCTTTAACCATTGGCTTTTCTTCACCATAACTAACAACAGATAATTGGTTAGCAGACACACCCATATTTTCTAAGTACGTAACAACCGCTTTAGCACGACGTTCACCCAATGCTATGTTGTATTCAGGCGTACCACGTTCATCGGCATGACCTTCAATTAATACTTTTACATCTGAGTTAGCATTTAAAAATTCTGCATGAGCATTTAATACGCTTGAGAATTCTTCACTAACATTTGAAACATCAAAACCAAAATAAACAATATGTTCAGAACGTAACTTATCTAATGCTTGACGTTCTTGTTCTTTAATATCAGCAGCGCGTTTAGCTGCTTGAACTCTTACAGCCTCTTCAGCTTCTTGCTGTTGTTGTTGAGCAATTTGAGTATTTGTATCAACTGCTGCTTGCTCATCTGATGAATCATTAGAGCTACAAGCTGCTAATGCTAACATTGGTAAAGCAATAGCTACATTCTTAAGAGTTTTGTTTAAGCGCATGTTATTTTCCTTATTTTTCAAAAGTGTATTTTAAAATTATTTCATTTTTCTTTTTATATAGTAAATAGTTTATCTAAATTCTATCACTTACAAAAATGGCGACCAAGCAGGTGCTTTAACTTGCCCATCAAGCGCAGGTAATCGCGCTTTAAAGCGGCCATCAACAGAGACTAACCCGAGAACCTGCCTATTATTATGTAATGTACTATATATTATCATACCACCATTAGGTGACACACTAGGTGATTCATCTAACCGCGTTTTAGTTAACACTTGAAATAGACCTGAGTCTAATTCTTGTTTTGCTAAACGATATTGACCACGTGTTCTATTAACCATGATTAATTGCTTACCATTAGGAGTAATAGAGCCACCTAAATTCACTTCACCGTTAAAAGTTAGCCGCCTAACTTTACCATCGACTAAATTTACGCGATATAGTTGCGGTTTACCACCCCGTTCTGAACTAAATATTAAAGAATTTCCGTCGGGTGTCCAACTTGGCTCAGTATCTATCGCTCTATTGCGGGTTATTCGACGTAATTTCTTGGTTGCTAAGGTCATTATATAAAGATCAGGATTACCATCTTTGGATAAAACCATCGCCATTTTCCTGCCGTCAGGAGAAAAACGTGGTGCACTATTAATACCCGTGAATGAACTAACCAACTGACGTTGTCCGGTATAGATATTCATCGTATGAATTTGTGCTTGGCGATTTTCAAAAGAAACGTACGCCAATTGCTCGCCATCAGGATGCCATGATGGTGACATTAATGGTTCATTTGAACTTAGTAATACTTGTTCGTTAAAACCATCATAATCGGCAAATGCTAATTGATAAGGAAAACTCCCTTCATCACGAACAATAACGTAGGCTATCTGAGTTAAAAAAGCCCCTTTGGTACCAGTAAGTGATTCGTATACCGCATTGCTAATAGTGTGTGCATAACGACGAAATTGCTCACTGCCAATTTGAGCACTATTTTGACTTAAAATATGGTCTTGTGTTTGTACCAATTCGCCATTACTTAACATAGACGTTTGTCCGCCAATAATTTGACCGCGAATAACGTCCACTAATTGATAGCTAACTCGATATTGGTCTAAAGAAACTTCTTCAATTGACCCAATAACAATAGCTTCTACACCGACACTTGCCCACTCACTGTAGTCTATATTAGCTGCAGAAGTCGGTAACTGGGGAAATGTGTTTTCACTAATAGGGTTAAACTTACCACTACGTAATAAGTCATCACTAATGACATTAGCTACTTGCGCTGGAAGCTCTCCTGCACCTTTCCACTGAAAGGGTACTATAGCAATAGGCCTTGCACTATCAACACCACCCGTAATGACGATTTCAAGTGTTGCCATAGCTGAGGTGGATAGTATGGTTATAAAAATTCCAAGCAGTAATTTGATTTTCATATTTTTTTCTATTTAATCCAGTTCTATTTATTTTTGATATTTATTTCTAATAGTAAGTTTTCAAATACCTTTTGCATTACGCAAAGTCTAAAATTCAGGCACTACAGTAACATCAATATTACGCATTTCCTTGAATATTTCAGGGTCTTTTGAAACCGGTAACGTACCCGCTTTATATACGGCTCTTTTAGCCGCTTCACATACAACAGCATCGCCGCTAACGTTTCTAACTTGGGTAACAAAACCTGATGGTGCAAGACTTATCATCAATTTACAAGATTTTCCTTCCATTGTAGATCGATCGTTGATCATATTTTGATCAATAACACTCGTTATAAGCGCCGCGAAACGCTGAATTTCAGACATTATTTGCTGTTGACGCGCCTTATTGCGTGTTGCCATTTCAGCCGCCATTTGCTCTGCTAATAGCTTATCTTGTGCTGCTTTATCTGCAACTTCTTTTTCTTTACGTTTACGTTCAGCTATTTGCTTTTTGCGAAGATCATCTGCTTTTTTCGTTTCAGCTTCTGCTTCTAATCTTTTAGAACGAGCTTGTGCCGCTGCATCTTCAGATTTTTGTTTTTCTTGTTCCTTTTGTTTTCTTATTTTTTCAGCATTTGCGGCTTTTGCGTTAGATTCTTTGGCTGCTTCGTCTGCTCGTTTTTTCTCTTGTTCTTTCACTTTGCGTTGTTTTTCTAGTTTTTTGATACGTGCTTCTTCTTTTGCTCTTCGCTTTTTCGCATCATTCGCACGTTTCTCTATCTTTTCGACTCGCCTTTTTTCAGCCGTTTCCTCATCTGTTTTTTGCTTTTTAATTTTGTTAATGGCTTTTTGCAGTTTAGCGCCATCAATAACAGTTGCTTCAATAGGTTTGATTTCTTGGGCAACGGAAGTGTTTTTTTTAGGTTTTGTTTCACTGCTAAAATCGCCCATGAAAAGAATAATAATTATGCCGACATGTAAAATAACACTTAACCAAATGGCTTTACTTAACGTGGTGCGATCATACTTTTGCATCACTTTATTTCTCCACCGCATCGGTCATCAATCCCACAGAAGGTACACCAGCAACATCTTGCAACAATACCATTAACTGAATAACCGCATTATACGAAACTGCGCCATCACCATTAACAACAACAGGTGTATTGGGGTGTACCAGTAAATGTGCTTTAACTAAGGTAGCCACTTCTTCAGCCGACAATGGCTCTTTGTCGTTAGCACCCAACGTAATATAATATCGACCTTGTGCATCAACCGAGGCAACCAGTGGTGGTTTGCTATCTTTGTCTAACGGCTCAGCTGCTGCTTGGGGTAAATCGACTTTTACGCCTTGCGTTATTAACGGCGCTGTTACCATAAAAATAATTAACAATACCAACATAACATCAATATAAGGTACAACGTTGATTTCAGCTACTTTTCGGCGCCTAACTCTTTGATACATAAATTACGCCCTTACTTAGTCTTGCTTACCAACAACGGTTTGTCGTTGCAAAATACTGGCGAATTCTTCCATAAAATTACCATAACTATTTTCAAGCTTTTCAACTTTATGGCTAAAACGGTTAAAGGCCATTACCGCAGGTATTGCCGCAAATAAGCCCATTGCTGTCGCAATAAGTGCTTCGGCAATACCCGGTGCTACCATGGCTAACGTTGCTTGCTGTACTGAGCCTAAACCAATAAATGAATTCATAATGCCCCACACTGTGCCGAACAAACCAATATAAGGACTAATAGAGCCAACAGTTGCCATAAAAGGCAAATGCTCTTCTAAACTATCAACTTCACGTGATAGAGCAACGCGCATAGCACGATGTGTACCATCAACAATCAGTGTAGGGTTATCAATATGACTTTTACGCAAGCGAGCAAATTCTTTAAAACCGGCAACAAATAAATGTTCAATACCTTGAATTTTATCTTTAGCTAATATTTCATTATAAAGTTTGCTTAAATCAGCACCGCTCCAAAATTTATCTTCAAAACTCTTTAATTGCTGTTTAGCCAAATTAAGTGCTTGTCGGCGTTGAAAAATCATCGCCCAACAAGCCACCGAAAAACCCAATAATACCAACATAACAAACTTAACCAGTAAACTGGCTTCTAATACAAGTTCAAAAATTGAAAATTCAGCAGACACGTTTAAACGCTCCTAATATAGATTCTGGAATAGCCATAGGTTTTACTATTTGAGCATTATGGCTTTGAAAATTAACACAAGCAATACGCACAGTTGCCGTACATAATAGTTGTTGTGCTTGGTTAGTTATTTGTTGATGAAAAACCAAACTAGCGCGTTTTAGCGTTGTTATAGTAGAGTTTATATTAAGTAAGTCATCTAACTTTGCCGATGCAATATTGTCCATTTCAACCTTTCTGACCACAAAACCAACGTTTTGTTCTAAAAAGTTTGCTTGATTAATACCAAGCTCTCTAAGCCACTCGGTACGAGCGCGCTCAAAAAATTTTAAATAATTAGCATAATAAACAATTCCACCCGCGTCAGTGTCTTCGTAATACACTCTCAATGAATGATTTTGGCTTACACTCAGTTCTATATTTCGCTCTGTTTTTGGCATTTATAACAAGGTTTCTAAGGCTATGTACTCAAGTGAATCTATAGTAATAGATAACCTAGCCGACAAACAAGGTGAAGTTGGTGAATAATAACATTTTGTAGCAAAAAATTAAATTTTTAGCGCGTTGACCGATTGGATATCATAAATAAAACATCTTGAGATAAGCTTAAAAATCAAACTGACTAGTTATCCATTAGTTTTTCTAATGTAAAAAAGTATTTTTTTTAGTTTGTCATCCAATAATATGACAACTATAATACACTTGTTTTCTGGTTTAGCTTTATATAATAACGCAGTGGTGACTTGATCTTCCCCAGTACAGACACCATTAATTAGTAAACGTTGAATTGATACTTTTTGATATGTTATTTCATATAGATAAATTTGTTATCTTTTCTCTCTGACATGTTTCATGGAATTTTCTCTTTAAAAAGACTTCCTTCTATCAACTTAATATTTGAGTTGGCCCGCAAAGATTTGCGGGCTTTTTTTTGTCTAAAATTCAAAAAATAGCGACAAGCAGGATAGATACAAACTTATAGTTGACCTAACACTTGCGCAGGTTCAATTTTTGTTGCACGCCAAGCGGGGTAAATAGTGGCTAATAAAGACATCGCAAGCGCGGTGATTAGGGTGATATAAACATCTGACATATTTAACTGACTAGGAATATGATCAATAAAATACACATCAGCTGATAGTAATTTCAGTGTAAATAAACGCTCAAAAAAAGCAATGATATCGGCGAGATTTAACGCTAAAAACACGCCACTCAACCCACCAACAAGGCAACCTAACAAGCCATTAACTAAGCCTTGGTATATAAAGGTCAACATAATTAACCTACTGCTAGCACCCATTGTTTTGAGAATGGCAATATCGCCCTTTTTGTCATTAACCGCCATAATTAAGGTAGAAACAATATTAAAACTAGCGACCGCAATAACCAACACTAAAACAATAAACATGACCATACGAACCATTTGTATATCATTAAATAAGTGCCCTTGAGTGCGAGTCCAGTCCATGATGTAAACATAATGGTTAAAATTATAAGCAATAGCACGAGCAACACTTGGGGCAGAAAAAACATTGTCTAACTTTAATCGAATGCCTTGCGCTTGATTTACTTGATAGCCTTTAATTTCAGCGGCTTGTGCTAGTGAGATATAAGCAAGGGTTTCATCTATAGTACCGCCAAATTTAAAAATACCGACAATTTCAACCTGACGCTTTAACGGTGCCAAAAACATATTTTGTTTTGTGGTGTTCTCTGTTGAAGAAGTATTGTCAGTCGAGGGCAGTAATATTTGCACTGTATCACCAAGCTTAACTGATAATTTTTTTGCCACTCCTACGCCAATAATAATACCGTTTTCTATTACTTCAGTAGATATGATTTTATTACTATGTTGACTGTTCTTTTTATTGTTCTTTTTATTAGATAACGCTTGCCAACTTCCCTCGACAATATAACTTTCAATATCCGAAACAAGTGTCTCTAAGTTAGCGTCTACACCCCTAATCTCTAGCGCTTTTAACTGTGTTTTATGCTGCATCATTCCGGTTAAAGTAATCACAGGCGCGGCTGCAATCACCTCAGGATTATTTTCCACTTGCTTAACACTCAGTGGCCAATTTACTATAGGTTTGTCAACAGACATTAGCTCTGCATGAGGCACAATAGATAATAATTTATGCGCTAATTCACGCTCAAAACCATTCATAGCGCTTAAGGCAACAATTAGCACCATAGTACCTAATGCAATACCAATGGTAGAAGAAGCTGATATAAAAGTAGAAAAGCCATGACCATGTCGGCTTCGAACATACCGTAAAGCTAAAAAAATACTCAAGGGTTTGAATATTGATGATTTAATTTGTGTGTTAGAGTCGGTTACATTTTCCATAGTTTCATCGCTCGGTTTAGTTGCTCGAATTGTCCTGCTCTACAAACATCGATAACTTGCCATGATCCAACTTTAATTGTCTGTCCATACGCATCGCTAACGAAATATCATGCGTAACAACAACAAAACTCGTTTGTACACTTTGGTTTAAACTGCGAATTAATTGGTATATTTGCTCTGCTGTATCACTGTCTAAATTACCCGTTGGTTCATCAGCTAAAATCAACGAAGGCTTAGTCACTAATGCTCTAGCAATTGCGGTACGTTGTCGTTCACCACCAGACAATTCACTTGGTCTGTGATGAATACGATGAGCCAAACCCACTTGCGTTAGCACTTCTGCTGCTGCTGCTGCTATGGCCTCTTTAGGTTTATCTCCTCGAATCAATAAAGGCATTGCGACATTTTCAAGCGCGGAAAACTCCATCATTAAATGATGAAACTGGTAAATAAAGCCTATATGTTGATTTCGAAATGCAGCTCTTTGTTTATCTGACAAGGTTAAAATATTAACCTCATTAATAAAGACTTCACCTGAACTTGGTAAATCTAAAGCGCCAGCAAGATGTAAAAAAGTACTCTTGCCACAACCTGAACTACCCACAATGGCAAGTAATTCACCTTTTTCAACCGTAAGTTCTAAGTTATTCAAAACCTTAGTCTCTATATCACCTTGCTGATATGACTTCGATAATTGACTACAATGTAAAACTTTACTCATTACGTAAAACCTCTGCCGGTTGAGTTTTTGATGCCTGGAAAGCTGGATATAACGTTGCGATAAAACTCATGGCTAACGCTGAAAAAACAATCACAACAACATTAATTAATTCAATTTGAATGGGTAAGGCATGCACAGCATAACCCCCACCTAAAATATTAAGCCCCAAGGTTGATAATATTCCATTTAGATTTAACGCGATTAATACACCAAAAATACTGCCTAGCGTAACGCCCCATAAACCATTTACCATCCCCTGCGTAATAAATATTTTTACAATACCCGACCGAGACAAGCCTAACGTTTGCAATATACCTATTTCGCCCTGCTTTTCAACCACTACCATAACCAGCGCCGAAACAATATTAAAAGCGGCTACAGCAATTATTAAGCTTAGCATTAACCACATCATTTTCTTCTCCATATTCACAGCAGAAAAGAGCGCACCTTGGCTGTCATTCCATGTGGTAAACGTCAACCTATCCATAGAAATATCGTGTTTATTACTGATTGTTAACGCATGAACAACCTGTTTCGCATTAAAAGCATCATCTAAATAAAGCCGTAATTGATCAATACCATCACCCTTACGGCGCAATAATTTAGCACCATATTTGCTATGCACGTATACCATTGCATCATCAACTTGTGAGCCCACATCAAAAATTCCGCGAACAACAAACTTACGCTGCACCGGAATTCTTCCCATCGGCGTAAAAATAGTTTTATTTGGTAAAACAATACGAACGGTATCTTGTAGTGTTACTTTTAATTTTCTTGCTAACGATTGGCCAATAACAATGCTATAAGGGTGCTCAGATAAGCTTTTTAAAGAGCCATTTATCATATTGTTACTAATAATATTATTGTGCTCAAAATCAGGCATAATCCCTTGTAATAAAACGCCTTGTAAGTTTGTGGATGATTGAATAAGCGCTTCGCTACTCAAAAAAGGGGTCACTTGCTCAACATGTTCTTGTTGCAACAATTGCTCTCTTAAAGCAGGCCATGCGTTAAAGCTTTCTTTCTTGGAATGACTTGATTCTTGAGAAACAACTTCTTTAGAGACAATCACATGCGGCACAATGCCTAATATACGTTTCTTTAATTCACCTTCAAATCCATTCATTACAGAAACAACCGTAATCAATGAAGCAACGCCAAGCAAAATGCCAACGGTAGAAAAAAAAGTAATAAATGAGATAAAGCCAGTGCGTTTTTTACTGCGGCTATAACGTAAACCAATGAATAGGCTAACAGGTTGAAACATTGAATATTCTTGAGAAAAGTAATGAAATAAAGTGGATACCTAAGCATAACACAGCCAGTTATTATGTAACGCTTTTGTTGATCTAGGAGTTAATAAAAGATATTTAAATAGGCCAGCTTCTGCTATAACTTTGTTATTCAATGAGATTTTACTAAAATACACTCAAAGCAGTAGAGTAATATAAAAAGTGACAGTTATGAATAACGAAACAACAGAGCAAAAACTAATCAAATACAATGAGTTTTTTTCAATTGAACATGAATTTTCAATTAATATATTGCCTGTACAAGCACACAAAGTTACCAGCTATGAACAGTTTATAACTGACATGCCAACGCCTTTTAAAATGGCTAGTGATATGTCAAATATAGATCAAGCCGCATTGCGTCCATTGCAAGCGCTTTCTGGTGTTGCTAACCAGCTAGTCGATTTTTTAAACCATCAATCAAAAAAAATAGATTTACTGATTGGCTATATTTTAAGTCAACAAGATGATGAAAAACACAGATACCAAGGCTTAAAGTTTGGTGGTGGTGGGTTACTATTTACTGCCAACAAAGCGTTTGAGTCAGCGCAATTGTTGGAAATGAAAATTTTCCTACATAATGAAAATCATGCTGTTTATTGTTATGGTGAAGTGATAGATATAGAGCAAGTTCAAAACGATTACTTACACAAAGTTACCTTTCATTTTATTCGTGAAGAAGACAGAGAAGTGCTAGTTCGCACAAGTTTGCATGAACAATCTAAACAACTTCAAGCACTTGCTCAGCAAAGAAATAAAGAAGGAAAGTTTTAACAACGAGTGAACGAATTGGCTTCCATCAAAAGAAAATTTATTTCTCTTGATGGAAATGTTAATAATTCGACCTAGCTAAACACAGATACGATTTAAAGTGATATCAACCTCAGAAGACGTTTGCTGTTGTTGATTAGCATGTTCAGCGACACGCGCAAGCCCTTTATTAACCTCTCGGCTTAATGACAATACAGCCATCATATTATCATTAATTGAAGCAGTTGAATTTTGTTGCTCTTGAGTGCCTTGTGCTATTTGTGAGGTTAAGTTATCAACTTCTTCAAATGCTTTGCTAAGTTGTTTTAGCGCACTAACAACTTCTGCCGATTGAGATAAACTGTCCTGTGATAAGGTTTGTCCTCGAGTGACAGCACAAACTGCATTAGCAGTTTTATCTTGCAAACCTAGTACCATAGATTGAATTTCAACAGTAGCTTCTTGGGTTCGAGAGGCTAACGCTCTAACTTCATCAGCAACAACCGCAAAGCCACGACCTTGCTCTCCAGCACGTGCAGCTTCAATAGCCGCATTAAGTGCCAATAGATTAGTTTGATCAGCAATACCACGAATAACATCTAACACCGATCCAATACGATCCCCTTCCTCTTTCAAAAGCCCTAAGTCATGAGCCATACTTTCTACTTCTTTGACAAAAGACTCAATAGTGTTTTGACTCGTATTCGATGATGAAATCCCCTGATTCAAGGTAGTCATCACCACACTGGTTGTATCGCTTACTTGATCAGCATTGTTTGATAATATTGAAGACGTGTTGGCAACTTCTTCAATTGATTGCGCCATTTGTTCAATTTGGCTAACCGATTCATCAACCGCTCTAACAGACTCTTTCATATGTATTACTAGTTTATTAGAGCCTTGGTTCAATATTTCTGATTCACTACGAATTTCACTAATCACATCGGCTAAGCCAACGATAAAGCGGCTAAATTCATTAGTGACATTACCAAAGTCATCTTCAATCGCATCAGTGAGTGGCTTTGATGGTGCTTGTTCAGTGCTAACAACCAAGTCTAAATAATGCTTTAAATTAGCGATACGAAGGGTTAGCTGCTTTGAAAAATAAATACTGCTCAGCGCAACTTGTGTCGTAACAAGGGCAACGATAATAGCCAACACGCTATATTTGCTTGGCGTATATGATGAGAATAAAATGACCAAAGTGAATAAAACGCCCACTACAATCATAGGCAAAAGAAGCTTTGTACTTAAACGTTTATTCATGGTTTTTCCGAAAATAATTTTTATTATGTTATTAAAATATATATACCCAAGCCACTTCAAGATGCGAGTTTCAGGATGCCTGAGCGAATCATGATCAAGGCGCATCTTTTTATTAAGGGTTGTTCCCTTAAAAACAGATGCAACGATGGACATGTTTTGCTCAGTCGTCCCCAAAGGGCTGGTTTAGAAACGTTTTATGCAGCGTTATTGATTTTGACAAGGGAATAACCATTCTCTTCAATCAATGCCTTGCCTAAAGACGTTTCTAATTCCAGCTGAATCCTGCATCTTGAGGTGGTTTGGGTATAAACCTGATAAGATAAGTTACCTGTAAATAATTAGTTTTACTATTACTATTTAACTAAAAGCACTAAGTTATAGTTTAATAAAGAGGTTTTATGTCGTTAAGTGAAATAATGTTAACTATTTTAGCGTTAGGTATCATTATTGGAGGAATTTTACTTTTAAAAAAATCCTCCAAGAAGTTTGATTTAACACCAGAGCAGCTAACAAAAATTAACAAGCGCAATGATGAGCTAGATAAAGCAGATAAAGCAGATAAAGAAAACTAACTGTAATTTTTGTGAATACAGTACCTTTAATTACGGTACTTTTAATTGCGATACTTTTAATTACGGTACAAGGTTTTAATTAAATGGTAACCAAATTTAGTTTTTATTGGCCCATGAACTTTTAGTAACTCTTTTTTAAAAACAACATCATCAAAAGCCTTTACCATTTGACCTTGGCGAAACTCACCTAAATCGCCCCCTTTCTTTTTTGATGAACAAATTGAAAACTTTTTAGCTAGTTGCGCAAAATCAGCGCCATTGTCTAATGTATATTTCAGCTCTAGGGCTTGTTTTTCAGTTTTTACTAATATGTGAATGGCTGCTGCTATTGCCATAGCTGTTTATCCTATAATTTTATTACTAACTTATTATACGCCTATATTAATCTACTGGTAATACCATAAATAACTATTACTTGTTCCATTATTGACATAAAATGTCAATAACTACTTTAACGTAATATAAAATCTATACTTATGAGTACAATAAAACACTTATTTGAAAATAATAAACAATGGGCTGACAAAATAAATGCAGAAAATCCTGGTTTTTTCAAAAAACTTTCTGAACAACA
The DNA here is from genome assembly GCA_963974965.1 of uncultured Colwellia sp. Taxonomy (GTDB): domain Bacteria; phylum Pseudomonadota; class Gammaproteobacteria; order Enterobacterales; family Alteromonadaceae; genus Colwellia. The sequence continues at coordinate 12,827 of CAXBEX010000011.1, forward strand.
GTCGCCAAAATACTTATGGATAGGCTGTTCTGACTCTCGCGTACCCGCTAATGAATTATTAGGTATGCAGCCTGGGGAAGTGTTTGTTCACCGCAATATTGCAAATCAAGTTATCCATACTGATCTTAATTGTTTATCAGTAATCCAATTTGCGGTAGATATTTTAAAAGTCAAAGACATTATTGTTTGTGGACATTACTGCTGCGGTGGTATTAGTGCTGCTTTTCATGATGAGAGCCACGGTTTAATTGATAACTGGCTTCGCCACATACAAGATGTTTATCGTTTTAATCAGAAAAAATTAAATGCGATTGTAGATGAAACCGAGCGCATGAATTTGTTATGTGATCTTAATGTTATTGAGCAAGTCGCCAACGTATGTAATACCACTATATTACGTAGTGCTTGGCTTGCTAAGCAAAATGTAACCGTACATGGCTTAGTTTATAATATACATGACGGAATATTGAAAGACTTGAATGTATCGGTGAGTAGTAATAGTTAAGAATAAAGTTGCGAGCACAATAAGTGACGAGTTACGAAGCACCTTACTTCGCAACTCGACACTATTATCTCAACACTATAATATTAAACTATATGAATTATAAAGTTCCACGTTCCATTTGGTTTAACTCAATTGACTTGAACAACGTTGAGAAGTTACCTTCACCAAAGCCTTGATCATTTACGCGTTGGATCATTTCAATAAAGATAGGGCCAAATAAATTTTTAGTGAATATTTGTAGCAAGTAAGTATTTTCAGCTTGGCTATCAACTAATATTTGATGCGCTTTAATTTTTGCTTTATCTTCTTTAATCCAAGGCACACGGTTAAAAATTTCATCATAATATTCAGGCACTATATGCAGCGTATCAATAATATTACGATCCAATTTATCTAACGATGCAACTAAGTCATCAGTTATAAAAGCTAAATGCTGCACACCAGGCCCATTATATTCATCTAAATATTCATCAATTTGATTGTTATTTGTACCTTTACCTTCATTGATTGGAATGCAAAATTTTCCACAAGGCGATTGTAACGCATAAGAGATCAATGCACTTTTAATCCCTTTAATGTCAAAATAGCGTATTTCAGTAAAACCAAATACCTCTTTATAAAAATTAGCCCATTTGTGCATGGTGCCTTGATGAACATTATTAGTTAAATGATCTACTGCTAAAAAGCCCTTGTCATCAACAACAACAGGTAAGTCATGAGTATCGAAGTCAGTATCATAGATACAACCTTTATTTTTACCTTCATTTCCTTGATCAGGCGCAAAGTTATCAATAAAGTAAATTAAGCTATCACCAATACCAAAAATGGCCGGATAGGGTAATTTACCGACTTCATTTTCAGCTGACTTTGCGCCACGCTTTATTGCTTGTTCAAAGGCAAAATCTGCATCTTCAACACGCCAGCCCATTGAACAAATAGCAGGTCCATGACTTTTAGCAAATTCTTTTGAAAACCCCTTTTTTTCTCTATTTAGTAGAAAGTGAATATCATTTTGGTTGAAATAATCAATATCACGCCCTTTAAACTTTTTAGTTTTTGAAAAACCAAAGCCATAAAAAGCCTGCTCCATAAAATCAGAATCAGGGCTGGCATATTCGGTAAATTCAATACCACATAGTTTTAACGGGTTACTCTTTGCTAATGTCGCGTCAGTCATTTTATTATCTCTTCTCGCTGAAATTTACACACCTCAAAACACATAGTGTGAATGGTAATAACTTCATTATCTAGAGGATTTAACAATTGCGAAAGGTTCAGCGCAATAGACCTAGCAAGGCGTATGTAAATGAATATGTACGTTAAATTCAATGAAAATTGAACAGATAGGAGGCAAGACTATATAGTGGCTAACAGCAAGATGTATTCAATTATTTACAGGCAATAAAAAAGGCGCTAAAAAGCACCTTTATTAGTATAACAATCATACCAGTATTAGTTACTACGTTGTGGGCGTTCACTGCGACGACGTGGAGCTTGTCTTTCAACTTGCTCTTCTGAAGCGGTAATAGCTAATGGTTGACGACGTACTCTCACCGCTTTTAATTGATTGAACAAATCAGCAGGAATACCTTTAGGTAATTGAACAAAGCTGTGTTTGTCATGCAAGTTAATTGCACCAATGTAGCTGCTGTCTAACGATATTTCATTAGCAATTGCACCAACAATATCGCCAGGACGAGCGCCATGCTCTTTGCCTACTTCTAGACGATAAGTCTGCCAATCAACATCATTACGATCTACTTTTGCTTTACGCGGCTTTTCGTCACGTGAACCACGTTGACTATTACGATCACCTCGGCTGTCTGCACGGCTGTCAGAACGAGAATCACGACGAGAATCTCTACCACGATCATTTCTATCGCGACCGTTACGCTCACCTCGGCTATCGTTGTCACGCGCATCACGACGTGGTTTAGGATCTTCTTTTGGCTGTAATGGTTGCTTTAATTGTTTTTGAAATAACAAAGCTGCCGCTAAATCAACCATCGACATTTCAGATTCACTTGCCATCGCTTCAACGATTTCACGCATGCTTGTTAATTCTTTCGATTCAACAATACCCGCTATTTCATCACGAGCGCGTTCAATACGCTTTTTACCAAGTTCTTGTATATTTGGTAACTCATACATGTTCACTGTGCCAGAGGTTAAACGCTCATAGTGACGAATTGAATACATTTCACGTGGGCGAACAAAGGCAATTGACATACCTTCACGACCAGCACGACCTGTACGACCAATACGGTGAACATAAGCTTCATGATCGCCTGGTAAGTCATAGTTTATAACTAAAGAAATACGAGGAATATCTAAACCACGAGCAACAACATCAGTTGCCACTAGAATAGACGATTTTCCTGATTTCATTTGTTCAATACAACGTTCACGCTGTACTTGGTTCAAATCACCATTAAGTGCTAATGCTGGATAACCAGCACGTTCTAATTTTTCAGCTACATCAACAGTATCGCTACGAGTACGCACAAAAATAATCATCGCATCGTAATCAACAATTTCAGCAATACGCTCTAAAGCGGTCATTTTAGTAATGCCACCTACTTTCCATGCATATTGAGTAATGTTAGCTTTGGATTTTTTAACCGCCGCAATTTTAATGTGCTCTGGTTCTTTTAAGAAACGGTTAGCTATTTTACGGATCGCTGCTGGCATCGTTGCAGAGAACAAGCACATTTGCGTAGTTTCAGGTAAATGATCTAAGATCCACTGAATGTCTTCTAAAAAGCCCATGTTTAACATTTCATCAGCTTCATCAAGTACACAAACCTTTAAGTCACCTAACTTAAGGCTTTTACGACGTAAATGATCCATTAATCGACCCGGCGTACCAACAACAACTTGCGCACCGCGCTCTAATTGTTGAAATTGTGGACCGTAAGACTGACCGCCATATAAAGTAGCAACACTTAAACCTTTCATATTTTTACCGAAAGATTCAATCGCTTCAGCTACTTGCATCGCTAATTCACGCGTTGGCGCTAATACCATTAATTGTGGCTTTTTAATTGACGTATCAATTTTTGCTAAAGCAGGTAAACCAAAGGCAGCAGTTTTACCTGTACCTGTTTGTGCTTCGCCTAAAACATCTTTTCCCGCTAATAAAGGCGGAATAGTTTGTGCTTGAATATCTGTAGCAGAAGTAAAGCCTATTGAGGTAACAGCGGTTAATAAATTTGCCGGTAATCCTAAAGAGTCAAAGCTAACAGCTGCTTTATCAGCAACATTACTTGGGGCATTACTTTGGTCATTTTTTTGATCTGTGTTTTTTTGTTCAGTCATTTTAATTTCATCTTTTTAAGGCAGGTATTGAGAGCATCTTTGGTAAAGACATCTAATAAAGACTTTTAACCAAGATAAGTAGCAAAGAATAAAAAGCAAAAAAAATAGCTCACCTTCATACATAACAACTGTTATGGAAAGCGTACTGAATTGAATAAATTTTAAAATGCTAAGTCTTAACCTGCGTACATCATACGAGGAAACCACCAGGAAGACTTAAAGCGCATAGCGTATTTTCACGCTATATTTCTGCTGAAAACGAAATGTTCAGCTGGGCAAGTCTATTGGGCGGAAAACCCCTACTCATTTTCGATGGGCTTATTGTTTTGTTCTGTGAGTATTACTCACTAAATCATAAATCAATAAACGGTGCACTATTCCTTACTGTAAAAGTGCTTCTATCATTTTGTTGGCTTTATTTCGTATAAAGCAACATCCCTTCACCGAGGCGCGCATTATACACAACAGTAAAAAACAGTCAAGAAAATACTTTTAAACTAAAGGTTTATTAACACATTAACTAACAAATCAGGGTAAACACCAAGAACAACACCGAGTATAGTAAACATTATTACTGAAACACTAACCACTGGTGTTAACTGAGAACCAACGGTTGAATGCTCAACTCCACTCTTTTTCTCTGCTGCTATTCCATCAAATAATGTGAAAACAATTCGTAAATAATAAAATAGTCCAATGCCGCTTCCACCAATTAATGCTGCTATTAACCACCACTGCTGTGCCTGTACAGCAACATTAAGCACATAAAACTTACCAATAAACCCTGCCGTTAATGGAATGCCTGCCAAACTTAAAATAGCAACAATAATTAGCAATGCTAACAAACGATTTGTCCAAAACATCCCTTGCCAATCACTAATATTTTGTTCTGTACCCCTTTCTCCATTCACATGATTATATTGAGTAAATTGCAAAACAATAAATAATGACACGGTTGCCAATACATAAGCCGCTAAATAAAATAGCGCACTTTGCGAAGCAAAATCGACACTTTGTGGGGAAATTATCATTAGCACAATCAGTAGATATCCCATATGCGCAATAGAAGAATAAGCTAACAAGCGTTTAATATTCTGTTGTTTTAAGGCTAAAATATTGCCGATAAGCATTGATAAAATAGCAAGAGCACTCATTAAATGTAGCGTACTTATCACACTGTTATCATTAGCAATAAGTGAAGATTGGCTAAACCAGAACTTCATTAACACCACAAACATAGCGATTTTTGATACCGTGGCAAGTAATAAAGTAACTGGGGTTGGCGCACCTTGATAAACATCGGGTGTCCACAAATGAAAAGGAGCAAGTGATAATTTAAAAGCGATACCTACCAGAAAAAGTAAGATACCTGAAGAATAAAATAAACTATATACAGGCTCTGCTTGTGCAGCAAAGCTTAAGCTACCACTTTGGCTATATATAAACGCGATACCTAGCAGCATAAAGCTTGAAGCACTCGCGCTTAAAATAAGGTACTTAAAAGAGCTTTCAACACTGTATTGACTATCTCGGCAGTAACCTACCATTCCTACAAGTGCAATACTGAGTAATTCAAAGCCCAAAAACAGTGAAGCAAAGTGATCACTCATCACCAAAACACCGGCACCTAACACCACAAGTTGCAGCAATATGAAAAACTCATCATGTACTTCAACTGAATTAGTTAACCATGCTGAGCTTAATAAACCAACCACAATACTTGCCGCTAATATCAATATAAAGGCAACATTTCCGTAATTATCAACCTTCATTAATCTTGTTACTTGTACTACGTCAGTTACATTCATCACTAAAGAAATACTGGCGAACAAAGCGCAAACAAATACCGCGAGAGTAAAGGCCAAAATCAATTTTTGCGAACGGCGCCACGCTATTAACAACAGTGAAAGAACACAACCAAAAGCAACTATTAATAACGGCGATAAACTTTGCATCATCGACTGTGTCATATTATTGTCCTCCTGCTGTGCTAGTTATTGCTAACGTCAACTCTGAATTTTGAAAATACATTAAGACTAGGTTGGGATAAAATCCAATAATAATCAATAAGGCAAGCAAAGAAGAAAACACCAGCAACTCCCGTTTTGACAGATCATTTATCTTATTATCTTCTTCTGGCTGCTGCCCTTTACTTTGCCCCTGACGTTTACCTTGAAAGGCATTTTGAAATAACACCATGCCATAAATAGCAGAGCCAATCAGTCCAAAAGCAGCGAGAATAGTCATTAATGGAAAGCGTTGATAAGCGCCAACTAAAGAGAAGAATTCAGCAACAAAATTAGCCAGCCCAGGTAAGCCAAAAGCAGCGGCGGTAAAAGCTAAAGCAAAACCACCCATGCGAGGTGCACTTTGCCAAAAACCACCCATATTACCTAAATCACGAGAATGTATACGGCTATAAATCACACCTGCCAAGGCAAATAGTGCAGCGCTACTTAAACCGTGGGCAACTAACGTTAATACAGCCCCTTGGTAGGCAATCGCATTAAAAGAAAACAACGCCAGCATAACAAAGCCCATATGACTAATACTGCTGTAGGCAACTAAACGTTTAAAATCTTGTTGAGCAAAAGCCATTTTAGCCCCATATAAAATACTGACCACACCTAATGTTGCCGCAACTGGCGCAAATTCCATACTCGCTTGTGGAAACAAATGTAGAACAAAACGAATTAAACCATAAGCGCCCGTTTTTAATAATACCCCCGCAAGTAAAACACTACCTGCAGTTGGCGCTTGGGTATGAGCATCAGGCAACCACGAATGTACTGGAACTGAAGGAAGTTTTACCGCAAAAGCAATAAAGAACCCCAACATTAAATAAAAGCTTGTCGATGCAGGTAAAGCAAGCGTTAACCAGTCTTGATAGAAAAAACTCACTTGTCCTGTTTGCTGAAAATATATCGCAGCCATCGAAATTATCGCCACTAGCATTAATAAGCTGCTAACTTGTGTAAAGATGAAAAATTTAATGGCAGCAAAATGCTTATTTTCATGTCCCCAAATAGCAATTAGCGCTGTCATTGGCAATAGCATTACCTCCCAAAAGAAGAAGAATAAAAACATATCAACCGCAGTAAAAACACCAATAATACCGGCAATAGAGCTAAGTAAATTGAAATAGTAAAATCCTGTTTTAGTTTGAATTTCTTGCCAAGAAACTAATATACAAATAATGGCTAAGAATAATGTTAACGACACTAACACTAGACTTAAATAATCAAGCGCTAAAGCATACTCAATATTCAAGCTCGCTATCCAAGATAAACGAACTAAAACCTGCAAGGAGCTAAAATCAAGCCCCGTTGCTGTAATTGATATAACGAAATAGAAACCAACAACTATCACGGTCAACAATGACAACCAACGAGCGCTTTGCGTTTTAACGCCCTCAGCGTACCAAGCTAAAGCACCACCAAAAAGTAAGCTACACATAACTAACGTTATATTCATTAACTTGCCTCCAGTGAATAAAATTCAATACTAAGACTTAGTAATAACAATACAGTAGCTAAACCAATGGCTGCCGCATACCATCGTAGCTTTCCTGTTTGACTGCTTTTAAATACATCATGACAAATATCAACATACCAAGCGCTAAACATGATCAATTGATCAAAAATATCTCTGCGATTTAACCTTGCTAAATAACAATAAGGCTTCACTAATAACCAATTATAAAGTTGGTCAAAGCCCAAACCTTGACGACAAAATAGTACTAAAGTACTGGGTTTATCTTGAAATACTGCTTTGTTTGAACTATTTGAGCTGCCTGAACGCCTATAAGCTGAAAAATAAAACCAAGAGAAAATAATACCAACAAAAGGTGTGGCAATAGCAACACTATGCAGCCAATGCGGTTCATTCAAATTCGATGGTAAATTACTAGGGAAAACATCTAGCAAACTCATATCAAGCGTATTAGCGAATATGCCGCCAATTAGGGATAACACGGCTAGGGTAATAAGGGAGAGTTTTAGTAGCTTACTTGTTGATGGTTGTAATTCATGCTCAAAACGCCTTTCTCCCATAAAGGCTAAAAAGAATAATCGGGAACTATAAATGCTGGTTAACAACGCGCCAAAAATAGCGCAATACCATAGCAGTGGTCCCGCGGTATTTGACGACCAAAGCTGCGCAATAATAGCTTCTTTTGAGAAAAACCCTGAACTACCTGGCAACGCCATTAAACAAACCAAGCCAATAGCAAACAACGCAGTTTCAAAAGGCAAACGTTTTAACAAACCACCCATTTTGAACAGGTTTTGCTGGTGATGCAGCGCAAGAATAATAGCGCCCGCAGTTAAAAATAATAACGCCTTAAAAAAAGCATGGGTCATTAGGTGAAAAACACCGGCAGAAAAAGCCCCTGCCCCTAATGACAACATCATATAGCCAATTTGGCTCATGGTTGAGTAAGCCAATACCCGCTTAATATCATTTTGAGCCAATGCGGCAACACCAGCGAGTAATAGCGTTGATGCACCAAGCCAAGCAACATAAGTCATTACCTCTGGCGCAAGTAAGAATATGCCATTCATACGCGCAATTAAATAAACACCTGCCGTGACCATAGTCGCTGCATGAATGAGAGCACTCACTGGCGTTGGCCCTGCCATAGCGTCTGGCAACCAAGTTTGTAGTGGTAATTGTGCCGACTTACCTACCGCGCCACCCAGTAACAACAAGGCTATCCAGTAAGGCGCTTCATCACCGATTATCCATAATGTGTTAGCGCTTTGTGTTAACTCCTTAATATTTAACTGACCAAGCTCTTTAAATAGCATAAATAGCCCTATTGCCATTGCTGTATCGCCAATACGAGTGACTATAAAAGCTTTTCTTGCTGCCAATACATTCGCTCTTTCTTGGTACCAAAAGCCAATTAATAAGAAACTACACAGTCCTACGCCTTCCCAGCCCAAATACAGTAACACTAAATTATCAGCCAAAACTAAAATCAACATAGCGACAATAAATAAATTCATATAAGCCATAAAACGCGTAAAGTTTTCATCGCCTTTCATGTAAGCGGCGGCGAATACATGGATCAAAAAACCGATACCTGTAACCACTGAGATCATCACCGCAGAAAGACCATCAAGATAAAAGCTCATATTTATTTGTGCGGATGCACTATTGGTTAGGTTTAATTCAAACCAATGCCATAAATGAACAGTTAATACGGGTGATTGTGAAGAGAGTTGATTAATAACAATAAAACTTGATATTGTGCTTAACGCCATAGCGCCAACACTAAGTGTTGAGGCTATATGCCAAGACAAGCGTTTGCCAAAAGCAATAAGCAATAAAAAACTAATTAACGGGTATAGCGGAAGTGAAGCTAACGTCATTTCAGTTATAGAGTGAGTCATCACTTACCCCTTTAACTTGCTAAGCAAGTCAATATTTAGGGATTTAAAGCGCCGCTGCATTTGAATCAACAACGCCAAACCCACAGCAACTTCTGCTGCCGCCAAGGTCAAAACTAGCATAAACATAACCTGACCATCAGCTTGTTGCCATGCACTCCCCGCACCAATAAAGGCAACACCAACGGCATTAAGCATGACTTCTAAGCTCATTAAAATAAATAAGGTGTTTTTTCTAACAATAACTCCCACAAAACCAATGGAAAATAAAATACTCGCCAATATTAAAATATGACTTAACGGAATAGCGCTCATGAGTGCTCTCCTGTTTCTATTTGCTTGTCTAAAACTTTTTGAGCTAAACTTTCCTGAGCTAATCTTTGATGAGTTAAGCTAACACCTTCAGGTTTAGCAAAATGATACCCGGCAATTAACCCCGCAAGCAGTAAAAAAGAAGCAATTTCAACTGCCAATAAATAGGGGCCGTACAGTAAAATACCCACCTGCTTAGCGTGGATAACAGTAGACGTTAATTTCTCTTGCACTCCTGAGTTATCAATAGCAAATATCAATTCAGCCAATAGTAAAATAGCAATAAGGCTTGGCCCAAACCAAAGATTAAGATTACTGAGTTTAAATGAATGTGACGGTGGCGCATTCAATGTTTCATCTTGCCCAAGACCAAACATCATAATGGCAAAAACAAATAAGACTAAGATAGCGCCTGCATAAACAATAACCTCTAGACCTGCAGCAAAAGGTGCGCCCATTAAATAAAAACAAACGGCTACAGCTAACAAAGAAACCACTAAGTAAAGTAAAGCATGAACAGTGTTTTTTCCTGTTATTACTTTTAAACTGGCAACAATGGCCAGAGCAGCAGAAAAATAAAACATTAATTGCAAAGAATTTAGTCCCATCATTAAATTACTTGTAAAAAGGTTCATGGCATCAGTCCTTTTATATCAACAGGCGGTTTCTCTTGCTCAGCATCACCTTTCGCTTTTCGTTCGCCTTTAATATTTACCTCAATGCCGCTATGGCGATAAAAACTATAATCGGGATATTTACCAACACCATTAATAAGTAAATGCTCTTTCTCATAGACTAGGTTTTGTCTGTCATATTCTGCTAATTCAACATCAGGTGTTAATTGAATAGCGTAAGTAGGGCAAGCTTCTTCACAAAATCCACAAAGAATACAGCGGGAAAAATTAATACGAAAAAAATCAGCACGCTTGCGGCCATCATCATCAACCGTTTGTTGTAAAGCAATACAATCAACAGGACAAGCAGCAGCGCATAAATTACAGCCAACACAGCGTTCTTCGCCATCAGGATCTCGCGTTAATACAATTCGCCCTCTATATCTGGGTGCCAAATAAGGTTTTTGCTCTGGGTATTCAACCGTGTCAGCTTTAGTAAAAGTATGTTTAAGCACCAAAGCCATCGTTCTTAATTGACTAAAAACCATATCGACTGCCATGCTCAATCCATTTGACCCGTTTGATTTTTTTTCTTGATGATGCGATTTATGTTCTGAATCAGCCATAAACTCCTCCCAATTTTAATGCTGCCGTTGCTAATAAATTAATTAACGCTAAAGGCAACATATATTTCCAACCAAAACTCAGTAGTTGATCAAAGCGGGGGCGTGGCAATGAAGTGCGTAATAAAATAAAGAAGAATACAAAGCATAGTATTTTTAAAATAAACCACACCAGTGGTGGTAACCAATAATCTAAAGGAGCTGGCATCAACCACCCCCCAAAAAACAACACCACACACATAGCCGAAATTAACGTGACACTTAAATATTCGCCAAGAAAAAACAAGGCAAACTTCAAACCTGAATATTCAGTATGAAAACCTGCGGTTAGCTCGGTTTCAGCTTCAGGTAAATCAAAAGGCAAGCGATGACTTTCAGCAATACCTGCAATTAGAAAAATAATAAAGCCCAAAAATTGTGTTTGAATAAGCCAGCCACTTTCTTGTGCAAGGACAATTTCACGTAAATTAAAGCTGCCCGTTAACAACACCACGCCCATTACTGACAACCCCATAAACACTTCATAACTTACCGTTTGTGCTGCAGCTCGCATACCACCAAGCAAGGCATATTTTGAATTTGAAGCCCAACCTGCTAACACTACGCTATAAACAGATAGCGAGGCCATAGCGAGAAAAAACAATAAACCTATATTAAGATCTGACACGCCAATAGTAGGTGAAAAAGGAATAACGGCAAAACTCATTAGCACAGAAACAGCGCCAATGACTGGAGCGATAGTAAAAACTAAACGATCACTAAAAGGTGGGATCCAGTCTTCTTTACCAAGAATTTTTAATAAATCCGCCATTGACTGTAAAATACCAAAAGGGCCAACCCGATTAGGGCCAAGCCTATCTTGCCAGATACCTATCATGCGACGCTCAACCCACACCAACATTGCCGCGATAGGAATAAGTAAGGCAATGATAATAGTAATTTCTAGAAGCTTAAACAGTATTTCAACCATTGCTTTCTCCTTTGTATTTGCTTTCTTCTTTGACTTTATTCTCACAGGCACCGATACCATCATAAAAAGCAATAGGTATGGTTTGGTCTTGTTTTTTCAACCTTTCCAAAACATCAGCTTTTTCTTGTTTAGCCGCTTGTTTTCTATTAAATTCACGTTGTTGAAAATCATCGATCTCATCATTGGTTGCTTTGCTAATATTTTTTGTTGCCAGTGAAAAGTTGTTCTTTGAGAGCGGTAATTCAAATAAATTAACCAACATAATATTTGTTGAAATATTGTTAATTATTTTTGCTTTAGCAAATATAATTTGATCATCAATGTTAAGTTTTAAAATAGTTGTCGCTTCAATAGTGTTTTGTTTGGCAAAGTCAGCTGAAATTGACACGGTATTACCTGTAAACATGAGTATAAATTCAGGTAACTGCCTGGTTTGCTGCTCAGCTAAAAACCAAGGTAAGTTTTGAATAAGCGTTAATTGGTCAACGGTTTCTATAGTTTTTTCTTCCGATTTTTTTACCACTGTTTCTTTCACTGTTTCTTCCGCTGTTTCTTTCAAGAGAACAGGCCATAGCTTGTTTAACTTTTCAGTGACACTTTCTTCTAATGATTCATCAAAATAGGACGACAAGATAAGGTTGAGTAAATTGTCATTCGTGGCATTGTTCAGTTCACCATTAACTTGTTGTTGATGCTGAAAAATTGACTGATTTGAATTCCATGCTGGTGACCAAGAATAAGGCATATTGGTACTCGAACGAGCATCTTCGCCTTCCATAGAATAATTGAAAATATCGTTATGGCTATTCTCAAAATAAGTTTTCACTTCATGCACTGACTGATTCGCCGTTATCGCAGTGCGACCGCTTGCTCGATGAGTTTCTCTGGCAACACCTTCCCTGCTTTGTTCTTTATGCGCACTTTGGCAAGCTAGCACTTGTAATGCCCAAGGCTCACCACGTTTGGCAAAAAATGAATGTAGTTGCCTTAAGTTGTTAAAATTAACGTCTTGGTGACTAAAAAGGTGTTTTGCTAACAGCGTAAGCCAACGCCAATTTTCCATAATAGGCTTAACGGGAATGTGCACTGAAGCAAAGCGCTGTAGTCGCCCTTGAAAATTAACAAAATGACCATTACTTTCACTGACACTAGCGACAGGGAGCACGACATCAGCGATTTGATTCAATTCATTTTGAGTATGTTCAAGCACGATCATGGTTTTACAACCGCTACGTAACCGTTGTCTTTGTGCTTTACTTAGTTGTGCCAAGTCTTGTTCTAGTACAATCAAGCTTGTTAATTTTTCAGTATCACAAACGCAACGATTAATAACCTGTTCTATTGATAAAGTATATTCATTGAGAAAGAGGAGATTACCAACACTATTACACTCAGGCGCAACAATGGTTAATTCAGGTGAGAAACCATGAGACTTTTGTGATAAACAAGCCATCAGTTCATCAATAGCTATTAGTAGTTCAGGAGACTTTAACGTTAAGCCTGTGATAATTAACGGCATTTTTGCTTGTGATAAAGACAGGGCAAGCAATAACAAAAACTTCTCTTCATTATTAACATCACTACTAGTACTACACGAACCTGAACTTTCATTGTTAGTGTTTATGCTTTCTAAGGAAGGCGTTGCAGGGCTTTCTGAGCTGTCTTGCTTTTGTAGTGAAACAACCGTGCCATTAACCGCAAAATCATCTTGCAGCATTTGTGTTAAACGGTTTACACAACTCACTATTTGTTGTGGTGATAACACCAAAGCACCATTAGCATCTTGATCAAATTCACTCGGCTGCGCCTGCAATGAAAATAATGGCGTGCTTGTATCCCCTGCATAAGTTCTTACCGCTGAGTCTTGCCAATGTTTGACACCAATACTATCCGCTTTATCTAACGCTGCATTTCTCAGGACTTGTTTTACGCTTAAGGCTAATCGCGGCGCTGTTTGTTCAATAACTTCACCAAGAATCAGCACTAAATCGTGCTCTTTCTCGCCATTACCGTGTTGTACTCTGTTTTCTATACCCGCTAAACTTTGTTGTGGGTATTGCGCTAAAAGCTGTTTATGCCTCAACGATAATTGCATCTCTCGGTTGTTATAACCTAAAGAAAAGTTCTCTTTTCCTACCAAATACTTCAATAATCGATTGGCCTCAAATGAAGCGCGAGCAGAGCCAACACCAATAAAATGTTCGCTACTGTATGGCACCATGGTTTTAGCAAAGTTTTTCTCATTAAACCTGCCAATAATTGGCTCGCCTGTTTTAGCGTTGATGCCTTTAACACTGTTTATTCTTTTACTTGAATTAACAAAACCAATACCAAAACGGCCACGATCACATAAGAAATAGCCATTAAGATCATGGTTGTAACGATTCATTACCCGGCGAACCGAGCCATAACGTTCGCCAATGCTTGTGTTGCAACCTACAGAGCAATGAGCGCACACTGACGGTGCTGATTGCAAGTCCCATTTTCGGGTGTAATGTGCAGAAAAGAGCTTGTTAGTGAATACGCCTGTTGGACAGACTTCCACCAAGTTTCCACTAAATTGACTTTCTAATACGCCCTCTTTTTGTCTGCCAAAGTAAACCTGATTACGTGAGCCAAAAACATCAAAATCTTTGCCGCCTGCGTAATCCTTATAAAAACGAACACAACGATAACAGGTAATACATCGGTTCATTTCATGACCAACCAATTCACCTAAGTATTGATTGGTAAAAGTACGTTTTTCTCCGCGATATTGCCGAACGCTATGACCTGTCATCACGGTCATGTCTTGTAGATGGCATTCTCCACCTTCGGCACAAACAGGGCAGTCGTGAGGATGGTTAGTCATCATAGCAGCAATGATTTGTTCTCGAAATTTTGCCGAGGCATGATCGTTAAGGCCAATACGCATACCATCAACAATAGGCGTCATACAAGACATCACCATGCGACCCCGAGTATCATTTTTATCCATATATTGAGTTACTGCACATTGACGACAAGCACCAACTGAACCCATAGAAGGATGCCAACAAAAATAAGGCAAATTCAATTTATTAGACAACACCCCTGCAAGTAAATTGTTATCAAGCGAAACTTGATAAGGCACATCATCAATATAGATGGTAGCTTTTTTATCTCTGTCTTTATTCGCCATCGCTAGTCTCCTTTTGCTTGCTTTGCTTGTCTAACTTTTTTCGCTCGCTTTGCTTGCTTTCATACGGACAACAGCCCTGTTCAATATGCTGTTCAAAATCTTCCTTAAAATAGCGCATGGCACTTTTTAAGGGTTCAACGGCTCCGGGTGCCAAAGCACAATGCGTTTTGCCTAACCACATAAAATCACAAAGTTCATTTAATTGATCTAAATCTTTATGACTACCTTTTCCTTGTTCAATACGCGTTAAAATTTCTACCGCCCATGGCGTACCATCTCGACAAGGTGTACACCAACCGCAAGATTCTTGCGCAAAGAAACGTAATAAATTTAATACCATAGCAACAGGACAAGATTGGTCACCTAACACAATTAAACCGCCTGTGCCTAAGCGGCTTCCTGCTTTGCCAATAGAGTCAAAATCCATGGGAGTATCAAGGTGTTGCTCTGTTAAAAAGTCGGTAGATGCACCACCGGGTAATAGCCCTTTTAAGTTAACACCATCTTTCATGCCGCCAGCATAATCATAAAGTAACTCTCGAATAGTAACGCCCATCGGCAATTCCCACACACCAGGATTTTTTACCTGACCACAAGCAGCGTACAATTTTGTACCAGGATCACTGTTAGGTGATAAGCTTTTAAACCAATCACTACCATGCTTTACGATGTGCGGTAAGTTACTTAAGGTTTCAACATTATTTACGACTGTGGGTTTGCCAAATAAACCACTCACTTGTGGAAATGGCGGTTTAGCTCTAGGGATAGCTCGCTTGCCTTCCAAGGCATTAATAAGCGCGGTTTCTTCGCCACAAATATAGCGCCCCGCACTGGTATGAAGGTATAAATCTAGTTGATAATCAGTGCCTTGAATATTTTCCCCTAACCAGTTATTTTCATAGGCTTGATCTATTGCTTTTTGCAACCGCTCTGCGGCAAGAAAATACTCGCCTCGTAAAAAAATATAAGCTTTATTAGCACTAATGGTATAACTAGCAATGATCATTGCTTCAATAAGTTGATGCGGCACACCTTCTAACAGATATCGATCTTTAAACGTGCCCGGCTCCATTTCATCAGCGTTGCATATTAAATAGCTATTCCCTTCGTTATAAGAGCCTTGGTTATGAGAGCCGTTACTAACAAGTGAATCATCTGGGCGCTTTTGCTCCTGTAGTGCAGGTACACAACTCCACTTCATGCCTGTTGGAAAACCAGCGCCACCACGCCCTTTCAAGCCAGAGTCACTGACAAGATCTAACACTTCTTTTGGCGTTAATTCTTTTAGCGCTTTAGTTGCCCCCACATAGCCACCAGCTTTAACATAGCCATTAAAATCAAGAGGATTCTCAAGGTTTACCAAATGAGACAATGGCTTAGTTAATGATTGAGTTAGCGCTTGCTCTAGCCACTGCTTTTCTAGTTGAGACTTATCTAGTTTAGTATTGCTTATTTCAGTGCTATCATTAGTAGGTTCAGTCATCACACTCTCCTACGTTCTGGCTAAGATCATTCAATATAGCGATCACTGATTCAGCGGTGAGATATTGATAGTGTGTACCATTAATCATCATTGTCGGCGATTTATCACAGCTGCCTAAACAAGCATTTGACAACAAAGTAAACTGTCCATCGGCAGTGGTTTGGCCATAACCAATATTCAGGTGATGTTTAATAACATTAAGAATTTCATCGTAACCTGTTAAGTGGCAACTAATGCTGTCGCATAAATGAATAACGTAATGCCCTACTTTTTGTCTGTATATCAAGTTATAAAAGGTAGCCACACCTTCTAATTGCGCACTAGAAATATTTAAACAATTAGCTATCGCAATAAGGCTGTCATCACTTACCCAACCACGATACTGCTGAACAACTTTAAGCGCTTCGATACCGGCTGCTTCACGTGTTTCCATAATAGCAGCTTCATGTTCAATAGCAGACAATTCTGCTGAACTAAGATACTGACGAAAATCAATTTCTTCATCAGTTACCATGGTGCTAGGTATTCTTTGCTGTAAACTAAAGTCATTATTGTTATTTTTCATAAGCGCCTAATACTCAATCGTTATATTCTTATAACTTACCGCTTGTCATTTGCAGATTTTTACCTATCCACATCCGCCATAACGTAATCAATACTGCCTAAGGTAGCAATTAAGTCAGCCACCATTTGCCCACGGCTTATCAAAGGCAACATTTGTAAATGCGCAAAACTTGGTGTACGAATGCGTGTGCGATAACTCATGGTGCTGCCATCACTAATAAGGTGGTAGCCCATAATGCCTTTGGTCGCTTCAACAAACATTGACACTTCGCCTGCAGGGATCACTGGCCCCCAAGTAACATTGACAAAGTGAGGAATTAAGGTGTCGATATCTTGCATAGTGCGTGATTTATCAGGCGGCGTTGTTTGTGGGTGTTCTGCTTTATATGGCCCAGCAGGCATATTATTTAAGCACTGCTCAATAATGCGAATGCTTTGGCGCATTTCTTCTACGCGCACACGGCATCTGTCGTAACAATCGCCCTTGTGACCCAATGGCACTTCAAAATCAAATTGATCATAACCACCGTAAGGTCGCTGTTTACGTAAGTCCCATGAATACCCCGTCGCGCGTAATCCTGGCCCAGTAACCCCCCACTCTAAAGCTTCCTTGCTTGAATAGGCGCCAACATCGACAGTACGCTTTTTCAATAACGCATTTTGCATAACCATTTTTTCATATTCATCAAGGCGTTTTGGTAGGTAGTTAACATAATCTCTTACCAATTTATCCCAACCTTGAGGTAAGTCTTGGGCAACACCACCAATGCGAAACCAACTGGGATGCATACGTGCGCCTGTAAAAGCTTCAATAATAGCGAACAGCTTTTCTCTGTCGATAAACATATAAAAAATGGGCGATAATGCACCGATATCTTGCGCAAAAGTACCATAAAAAAGTAAATGCGATAAAATGCGAAACATTTCTGAGGTCATAATGCGGATAACTTTGGCTCTATCTGGCACCGTGATTCCGGCAAGTTTTTCTACCGCCATAACGTAAGGAAAGTTATTCATTACGCCGCCAAGGTAATCAATACGGTCAGTGTAAGGAATATAGCTGTGCCAAGATTGACGCTCACCCATTTTTTCAGCGCCACGATGGTGGTAGCCAATATCAGGTACACAATCGACAATTTCTTCACCATCCATTTGCAGCACTATCCTAAAAGCGCCATGAACACTGGGATGATTAGGGCCAAGATTTAAAAACATAAAATCGTTATCTTCACCATTAACACCGCTTTGGCGCTTCATGCCCCAAGCTTCAGGGTTAAATTTTAGCGCTTGCTGCTCTTCATCTTGTACATCGGGTGGTAAAGTAAAGGGCGCCATTTCTGTTGCACGTGCAGGATGCGTTTTTAATAAGGGGTGCCCTTGCCAAGTGTTAGGCATTAGAATACGACATAAATACGGGTGACCCGTAAACTTGATGCCAAACATGTCCCATACTTCACGTTCATACCAATTTGCATTCGTCCAAATACTGCAAACACTATCAATGTTTTTATCTTTCGAGGTTATCGCTACTTTTAAGCGAATATCTTGGTTTCGTTCATGAGATCGTAAATGATAATTAAGCGTAAAATCACGAACGCAACTGCCTTTATGTTCACGCCGTGTTTCATCTATTGCACTTAAATCAAAGCACATATCAAAAGGTTTTGATAAATCATGTTTGAGTGCTTGCATCAATTTACAAAGTTTGTTTTTGTCGACCCAAAAGCTTGGAATATCATCAACAATATTTTCTATTGCGCTAACGGGGGTTAATTCAATACCTGCTGCCAATGCTGATATTTCTTCAAATAAACTAATGACACTACTTTGCTGCCAGTTTTTACTAGCAGTCATATCAATTTCTCTTTTAATATTAGCGGTTGTCATTTATCCATCCTTTCATATTTCATAAATAAGAGTTCATAAATAAGGCCCTTTATGACAAATCAGGTGAATCAAGATTCGTTACTTGAATGCGGCTTTTGTGCTTAATATCACGCAGTGATGGTTTAGCTATTGGCGATACAGTTTGCTCTCCTACTACCCAGCTTAATGGCCTAGGTTGGTGTTGAATTTGATTTTGTAGCAATAACAAACCTTCAAGCAAGGCTTCTGGGCGTGGTGGACAACCGGGTACATAAACGTCAACAGGAATAAACTTGTCAACACCTTGCACGACTGAATAAATGTCGTACATGCCACCAGAGTTAGCGCAAGAGCCCATAGAAATAATCCAGCGCGGCTCGAGTAATTGCTCATACAAATGCTGAATCACTGGCGCCATTTTCCGAAAGCAAGTGCCAGAAATAACCATTAAGTCTGCTTGCCTCGGCGTTGCGCGAATAACTTCCGCGCCAAAACGCGCAATATCATGACGAGAAGTAAAACTGGTGGCCATTTCTACATAGCAGCAACTTAAACCAAAGTTGAACGGCCAAATAGAGTTTTTTCGCCCCCAATTGATCATATCATCCAGTTTTGCCATAAAAACGCTGCGTTGTAGTTCTTCTTCAGACACTGATTTAGCTAAGCTCATTTGCTCATCAAGCTTGGCTTTAGTTAACGACCACTCCATTAAAATCGATCCTTTTCACTGAGGTTTGAGTTAAGGTTTGAGTTAAGGTTTACGTTTTTTGAATTTAAGTATTCAAAGTTAAGCTGCTGTATTCGTAAGCCTTGATGACGATGTTTAAGCTCAAGCGCACCAATACGAATTAAATAAATTAGCGCAGCTAATAACACCAGAATAAAAATACTCGCTTCAATAAAACCAAGCCACCCTACTTCGTCAAAGGCAATCACCCAAGCGAAGAGAAAGATAGTTTCCAGATCGAAAATTACGAAGAAAATTGCGTATAAAAAGAAATGATTACCAAAACGGGTTTTATTGTGATCAACAGAAACAATACCTGATTCATAAGGCGTGTTTTTAGCGCGAGATTTTGTTTTTGGCCCTAAGAAATGAGATAAGACCATCATAAAAATTAGCATAGCGACTAAAATAATAAAGTATGCCGCTATTGGCCAAATTTCATTAATTTGACTGGTTAATTCCACTACGCCCCCAATTCCACTGTTTATTATTATTTTTTATAAACGATTGGAAAAAATATTATTTTTATTGTTTTGTACCAATATAACTAACTGACATTAGTTTTTTATAGACGGTATCCTAAAGCTAAAGAAGTTGTCTATAAAACAAGCATAGTAGACATTTTTTAAATAGAAAGTTTAACGATGATATTTTATTAAATTCAATATGATTACAGTGAAAATTACTGTTTTAAGAAAAGTGAAGCCTAGGCTCAATATAAAAAACAGAGCCTAGTTGAACAAGGGGAAATAGATAAACACGAAAGAATATATTTTAGATTACTCTTCATCACCTTCTAACAATTGTGCAAAATAAGATAACTTATCTAAGGCTAAACCATGAATTGATTTTCTAGGATATCTACCTGCGCTATTCATCGCTCCTGCGCTAGTTGCCATCAACAACTCCAGCGCTTGATCAATAGTTTCTACCGCATAAATGGTAAAATCACCGCGCTCTACCGCTGCAATCACTTCGGTATTTAACATTAAATTAATGACATTAGTTTTGGGGATAATAACACCTTGTTTTCCTGTTAACCCTTTGTCTTTACAAAGCTGAAAAAAACCTTCGATTTTTTCATTCGCACCACCAATAGATTGTACTTCGCCATGCTGATTAATTGATCCTGTGATTGCTAAACTTTGATCTATAGGTAATAAAGTAACCGCAGAGATTAACGCGCAAAGTTCGGCCATTGAAGCGCTATCTCCGTCAATATGACCGTAGGATTGTTCAATAGCAATATTAGCCGAAATAGATACAGGAAAGCTCTGACCGTATTTGTGCCCTAGATACCCCGTCAGTAACAACACACCTTTAGAATGAATAGATCTACCTAAATCAACCTCACGCTCAATATCCGTTACACCTTCGCTACCGGCATAAACTGTTGCCGTTATGCGCGCAGGGGTACCAAAAACACTATCGCCAATTTCTAAAACCGTTAAGCCATTAACTTTACCGATAAACTCACCTTCGGTATTAATTAATACTTGTTGCTCTTTAATTTCATCAAGCCAAGTTTCGCTTAATCGGCCAGTACGTCGTTTTTTAGCGGCTAATGCCATGGCAACATGAGCAGCAGTTAATGTGCCTTTAGCGCCACTTTTATTCCAACAATAATTGGCTTCATCTAATAAATCATTTATCTGTACAATATTGGCAGAAATTTTATTTTTATGCTCTGCTCGCCTTAACGCATAGCGAACTAGTTCAAGTACTGCTTCATCATTAATCTCAGGATAATTATGCTGAAACGCTCGTTGGCGGATTAAGTTACCAAAAGCAATTAAGTTGTCATCATTTTTGTCTAAATGGTGATCAAAATCAGCCAATACCCTAAATAATTCAGTAAACTCTTGATCATAATCTTGCAGGGTGTAATAAATTTCAGCGTCACCTAATAAAATCACTTTAACTTGTAATGGAATTTTCTCAGGTTGCAAGCTATAAGAGCCCGGTTGACTAAGCTCAGAATAAGGGTTTTCTATGGTTATTTGTCCTGTTTTTAAGGCGAGCTTTAAACGAGACCAGACTAACGGTTGAGTTAATAATTTATCAGCATCAAGTAATAAATATCCGCCATTAGCTTTGTGCAAAGCGCCGGGACGAATCAACCGGTAACTTGTATAACTACTACCTTGAAAGCTAGAAAAATCGACATGACCAAATAAGTTTTGGTACGTTGGGTTTTGCTCATAAACAACAGGAGCACCATCATTAAGACTTCGGGTCACTAATAGATTGGGTAAAAACCGTTCAACCATCAATTTACGTAATTCTTTATCGTTCGGCGCATCATCTTCATCATTGACTAAAATTTCTAATGAAGCGTCGACAACATGATTACTGACTTTACTGAGATATTTCAATACCCCTTCATTCTCACTAAACTCTTGTTCTAATTCTTTTAAATAAGGCTTTATCGCTTGTGCTGCTGTTTCATTTTTCAATTTACGCAACAGGTCTGAAGATTCACGCTTCCATAAAGGTAATTCAAGTAATTGTTCTGCAAGCACAACCTCAAGCTCTGCCAACAATTGATAGAATTTCGCTCTATCTGTTTCATTAATATTAGCAAACTCTTTATCATTTAATGGCTTACCATCAACTAAAGGAGAGAAACCCACTTCACCATTTTCTTCGAATAACGACACATTACTTTTTAAGGCTATTTCTTCAACTGCGGCAATAGCTTCATCATATTTTTTATTAAAATCACGGTCTATAGCTGACTTTTGCCTTTGATAACCTGGGTTATCAAAAATTTCGGGGAATAAATCCATTAACTCATCAATAAATTTATTCATTCTTGATAAAAGTTGCTTGCCATCACCCGGGTTTACATAAAGTTTATACGGTGCATGGTTTTCATCAAAATTATTGATATAACACCACTCAGCGGGTGTCGCTTGCTCTTTTGCTAACTTGGTTAATAGTTGCTGAATTAATGTTTGTCTTCCAGTGCCGTGCTCTCCCATTGCAAACACATTAAAGCCGATTGACGACATCGAAAGACCAAAATCTAACGCTTCTTTAGCTCGCTCATGACCAAAAAATGTTTGTTTTATTTCACTGGGATGTGTCTTCGAAGAGAAAAGCGCTGCAGATAAAGTAGAGCTAAGTTGTGAAGCGGTAAGTTTACATTGCAAAGCAGGTGTTGTGATCATGCAGGTCCTTGAGAAAAATGCTTTTTTAAGTTCGAGAAAGTTATATAAAATGCTAAATAACTAGTTTACTAGCTAAGCGCTTTGCTAACAATATAAAAACTAGCTCAAAATTAGAGTTCAAGTTTACGTTAAAGTTAAAGTTAAGGATCAAGTGGTAAGCGAGTAAAACTCCCACCACCACATTTTGTACATACGGCCACTTCACTTACATGCATAATATGTATTTTTTCATCACATTGCTGGCAAACCAACTCTCCAAAGCCAATAATATCACCTGTTTTGTATAGTCCATCATGCTCAAAATCTTCTACTAATTCAGCCCATTCAACTTGCGATTTATCGGTTAATTGTGCAAGGTTTGACCAAAGCGTTTCACTAAGCAAGCCCAAATAAGTTGAATGTTTTGCTTGTGATTGGTTTTGCTGATAAAAATCATGCAAATCATACTTTAAATTATCAACAAATTGATTCACCTTTTCTTCTGACATATTTTCAGCGGCTTTAGCATATAATTTAGCGCGTTTAACTAATTCAGTTACTTTGGGTTTTTGCAACGCTTTCATTTCATCAAGCCAGTTACTAAGATCTTCATAAATTTCCATAAGGTATTCTTTTTTATTTGTCATAGCATGTTCCTTTGATTACTGTTCTTTATTCTTATTACTAGTATAGACAAAATAACCAATTAAGCTTGTTGTTAACTAGCCAGATAAGGTATTCTATCGCGATAATTTACACTCACGTTTATTGCGCGTTTTATACTGTTCTTATCGTAAACTAAGCAGATAAAACAGACGAAAGTAGCACTTAAAACAAGACCTAAACACAGCGTTAGAGAAATCATTAATGGAAGCCATTTATAATCCCCAAGCGATTGAAGCCACAGTACAAAGTTTTTGGACTGATAACAATACTTTTAAAGCCGTTGAAGATGACAAAAAAGAGAAGTTTTACTGCCTTGCCATGTTCCCATACCCTAGTGGTCGTTTACACATGGGGCATGTACGCAACTACAGTTTAGGCGATGTGATTTCTCGCTACCAACGTATGCAAGGTAAAAATGTTATGCAACCCATGGGTTGGGATGCCTTTGGTTTACCGGCTGAAAATGCGGCAATTAAAAATAAAAGCGCTCCGGGTAAATGGACTTATCAAAACATTGATTACATGCGAAACCAGTTAAAATCTTTAGGTTTTGGATACGACTGGGACAGAGAGTTAGCGACCTGTAAGCAAGATTATTACCGTTGGGAACAATGGTTTTTCACCCAACTTTATGAAAAAGGCTTAGTTTATAAAAAAAACGCCTCAGTAAATTGGGATCCGGTTGATCAAACCGTTTTAGCTAACGAGCAAGTGATTGACGGTCGTGGCTGGCGCTCTGGCGCGATAGTTGAAAAGAAAGAAATTCCACAGTGGTTTATTAAAATAACGGATTACGCACAAGAGTTACTTGATGATTTAGATAAGTTAACTGACTGGCCTGAACAAGTAAAAACTATGCAGCGCAATTGGATTGGTCGCTCGCAAGGCGTTGATTTGACCTTTCAAGTTGACGGCCTAGTGGAAGGTAAACACGAAAGTTTTGATATTTACACAACACGCCCAGATACGTTAATGGGAGTTACTTATGTAGCGCTTGCTACTGAGCATCCGTTAGCACTGATTGCCTCAAAAGAGAATGCGGCACAAGGTAATACCGCATTAGCTGATTTCATTCAAGAATGTAAAAGCAACCAAACCACCGAAGCTGAGATGGCTGCGATGGAGAAAAAAGGGGTTGATACTGGCCTTAAAGCAATTCACCCACTTACCGGTAAGTTAGTACCCGTTTGGGCTGCCAACTTTGTCTTAATGGATTATGGCTCAGGCGCGGTAATGTCAGTACCTGGTCATGATCAACGTGATTATGAATTTGCCAAAAAATATGGCCTTGAAATTACGCAAGTTATTAGTACCGCTAAAGAAAGTGAACAAGATGGCGATGATGCTAGTGTTTCGGACATAAGCAAAGCCGCTATCACAGAAAAAGGCACATTGATTAATTCAGGCGAGTTTGATGGCTTAGATTTCGAGCAAGCGTTTAATGCAATCAGCGATAGATTAATCAGTGAGAACAAAGGTAAAGTAACCACTAACTTCCGCCTGCGCGACTGGGGCGTATCACGTCAACGTTATTGGGGTACACCAATCCCGATGATTAACCTTGCCAATGGCGAATCAGTACCCGTACCTGAAAACGAATTACCCGTGGTATTGCCAGAAGACGTGGTTATGAATGGAGTAACGTCACCCATTAAAGACGACCCAGAATGGGCAAAAACTACTTTTAATGGCGAAGAGGCGCTACGTGAAACAGATACCTTCGATACCTTTATGGAATCGTCTTGGTATTACGCGCGTTATTGTTCACCAAACGATGACACCCAAATGATTGATCCTGCTAAAGCCAATTACTGGCTACCGGTTGATCAATACATTGGTGGCATTGAACACGCGATTTTACATTTACTTTATTCACGTTTTTTCCATAAATTATTACGTGATACTGGCTTAGTTTCGTGTGATGAACCCTACAAAAAATTACTGTGCCAAGGCATGGTATTAGCAGACACATATTACCGTGAAGCAGATAATGGCGGGCAAGAATGGATTGCGCCAAGTGATGTTACCGTTGAACGCGATGAAAAAGGCAACGTAACCTCTGCTATTAGCAACGTTGACGGTGAAGCCGTTATATCTGCTGGCATGAGCAAAATGTCTAAGTCAAAAAACAACGGTATTGACCCACAAGAAGTGATTCATAAATACGGCGCTGATACGGTGCGTTTATTTATTATGTTTACTTCCCCGCCAGAACAAACCCTAGAATGGTCTGATACCGGCGTTGAAGGTGCGCATCGGTTTGTAAAGCGTGTTTATAAAATAGTCCATGATTTTATTGATACTGATGTTGAAGCGAACGAAGGCGAACTACCTCTAGCGAGCGATTTAAAATTAAATTCAGATCAGAAAAAACTACGTCGTGAATTGCATAAAACCATTGCAAAAGTGACCGATGATATCGGCCGCCGTAACACCTTTAATACCGCCATAGCAGCGATTATGGAGCTAATGAATCATTTAAGCAAAGCGCCAATGGCAACACCAGAAGACAAAGCAGTAATGCTTGAGTCTCTTCGTGCAGTTGTATTAATGTTAACGCCTATTACCCCCCATATGTGTCATTACTTATGGAAAGAATTAGGGCAAGGAATTGGCACCGATAACGATAGCTCTGTTGAGAATGCTCAATGGCCAATCGTTGATGAAAGTGCTTTAGTTGAAGATGAAAAACTTATCATCGTACAGGTTAATGGTAAATTGCGTGCAAAAATAACCGTTGCCGCTGATGCAAGTAAAGAAACGGTTGAAGCATTAGGCTTAAATGACGAGCACGTACTGAAATTCACCGAGGATAAAACAATTCGTAAAGTAATTTACATTCCAGGTAAATTACTCAACATTGTGGCTAACTAATATGAACTTATCATCAAGGCAGAGTGTAAGCCCAAGACTCACCAAGCAAAGGAGTCGGGTTTTTTTAGTGATATTCCTCACCAGCTTGTTAGGAGCTTGTGGCTTTCACCTGCGTGGTGATTATTTACTTAGTGAAGAATTACAAACACTCTATGTTAGTTCAAGTGATGTTCATGGTGAATTAACCCGTTTAGTGAAGCAACATCTTTCTCGTAATCAGGTAAAGGTGCTTAAATATAAAAATGCGCAAACACCTGAACTACGTATTATCTCAGATAAACTTGATAGAAGAACATTATCCGTATTTCAAAATGGTCAAGTCGCTGAATATGAGCTAATTTACGCCGTGCATTATCAATTGCGTTTTAACTCTGACAGTGAAGATCAAAATGAAGAACCACAAGATTTTCGCTTTGAGCTAAACCGTGATTATCAAGATGATCCTAATTTAGCACTGGCAAAGTCTCGTGAATTATCATTATTGTTAAGTGAAATGAGGCAATCTGCTGCCGATAAAATCTTGCGAGATATGGCAAGAATTCAACGGTAATAGACCTCCTTGCATTAATCTAAATAAGGCATTTATGAAAATTTACCATAACCAACTACAACAAACATTAACGCAGGGATTCAAACCTGTGTGGTTGGTTTTTGGCGATGAGCCTTGGCAGAAAAATGACAGTTTAGTGAAAATTAAAAGCCACGCTCAGCAACAAGGTTTTAGTGAAATAATCCGCTTTAGTAGTGACAATAAATTTGACTGGCAACAACTCATTGATGAGTATCAATCAATGAGTTTATTTGCTAGTCAACGCATTATTGAAGTTGAATTCACTACCATAAAAATAGGTGAAAGCGGTAATAAAGCCTTATTAGCATTAAGTGAAATTATCGAAAAAAACGCATCACTGCAAGATGTTATTTTTATTTTTCATGGCGGCAAACTCGACGGCCCAAGCGCTAATAGAAAGTGGTTTAAAACATTAAGCCAGTATGGATGCTACCTGCCTATATACGACATTGACATTACAGGGTTACCAAGATGGTTACAAAACCAAGCAAGAAACCTTAGCGTTAACTTAGCGCCAGAGTTATCCTTATTATTGATAGAATTATTTGAAGGAAACTTACCTGCCTTAGAGCAAGAGTTGCAAAAGCTTTCGTTGTTGTTCCCTAATAATCAAGAGTTTCCGAGTAATCAACAGATCAATTTGAGTGATGCTGAGCAATTAGTCATCAAACAAGCTAAATTCAATCCTTTTCAAATTATTGACGCTTTATTACTGGGTAATTGTAAAAAATGTGTCGTGATGTTGGATCAATTACAGCAAGAAGGCACAGCTGTTGGGCAAATAATTTGGGTATTTCACAAAGAAGTTAATCAATTATACGCCATGCTAGATAAATTAGCACAAGGCAAACCACTCAATGATTTATATAAAGAGTATCGCATTTGGGATAAACGCAAGCCCTTATACCAACACGCTCTTACCCATATCAGTTTGAAAAATGCAAAGCGTGCTATGTCACGACTTGCCGATATTGATTTGATCAGTAAAACCAGCAGTGAATTTAATGCCTTTATATTATTGGCTGACTTTTGCATAACACTTTATGATGGTGAAACCATGCAGCACTTTTCACTGAACTATGAGTACACTTAACTATAAATACAGCTCATTTTGTATACAGTTAACGTTGAATACACTTAACTTTGAGAGCAGTTAATGATGAGAACAGATAGCCGTGAATAACATTGGAATTTTAGGGGGTACTTTTAATCCCGTTCACCTTGGCCATACTTTACCCGCTAAAGCTGTTGCCGCGCATCTATCGTTAGATGTAATATTATTAATTCCTGCCAGTATTCCTCCTCATAAAGCCACACCTAATGTCAGCGCGAAACATCGAGCAACCATGGTTAAATTAGCCTGTGATGCTGAGCCATTACTTAAGTGTGATGAACGAGAATTAACCCGTGATGGCTATTCGTTTACCGTTGACACCCTAAAAGATCTATCACAATTATATCCCGGTGATCGTTTATACTTTATCATGGGATTAGACTCTTTATTAACCTTTACCAGCTGGCATAAGTATCAAGAAATTTTATCTCTTTGTCATTTAGTGGTTAACACTCGTCCAAATTATCAGTTAAGCAATCTAAACCAAGCAACTAAATCATTACTCAATAAGCATCAAGTTAATGATAAAAAGGCATTGAACGGTATGAATTCAGGGGGGATTTTATTACTTCCTAGTAGCTTACCTGACTATGATAAACAGTTAAATATCAACCTATCTTCTAGTGACGTGCGACAACGTTTAATTAATAAACAAGACTGCCACTCCCTACTTGCCCCAAAAGTATTCGCTTTTATCAACAAAAATAAGCTTTATCGTTAACGACACCGTTAAAAAGTGTTATTATTATCCACTTATACTTAATTAATTGTAGTTCATGTTTTAATAAGACAATTTAATACGATAATTTAAGACGACAATGTTAATACGACAATTATCGGCGACTTATTCCCGAACTAAACAATAAACCTGACACTAGGAAGAACACCTTGCAAACTGAAGAACTTAAGAAATTTGTTATTGAAAAACTTGAAGATATGAAAGGTAGAGATATCATTTCTCTTCATATTAGCGCCAAAGCTAGTTTTGCTGACTATATGGTTATCTGCTCAGGTAACTCAAACCGTCATGTGAAATCTATTGCTCAATCTGTTGCAGTAGAATGTCGTGCTGCCGGCGTTGAACCGCGTGGAATGGAAGGCAACGATGTAGGCGAATGGGCTCTAGTCGATTTGGGCGATATTATTGTTCATGTCATGACAGATGAGCAACGCGATAAGTATAATTTAGAACAGTTATGGGCAGAAGACTAGTTATCACTGGTTAAAAGGCAACTATAGCAGCGTTGGTCTCACTCGCAATAGCGGACTATTCCTCTATCAACCGCCTTGCTCTAGTCACTTTTTCCTGCGTGATAACCTTTAATATTATATTATTACGGGCTTTATGTGACTTGAATGATTAATTTATGAAACTAACTTTATATGCCGTCGGTACTAAAATGCCTACTTGGGTTGTTCAAGGCTTTGGTGAATATGCCCGTCGCTTTCCTCATGATTTGTTATTCGAGTTAGTCGAAATTTCAGCAGGAAAGCGTGGTAAAAATGCAGATATCACGCGTATTTTAGAAAAAGAAGGTGAGCAATTACTCAATGCTATTCCCAAAGGAAGTAGAATTGTCACCTTAGAAGTGGAAGGCAAACCTTGGGATACACCACAACTTGCAAAACAACTTGAGCGTTGGCAGTTTGACGGCCGAGATGTGGCTTTACTGGTTGGTGGCCCAGAAGGCTTGTCACCTGCTTGCATTAAGGCCAGTGAGCAAAAGTGGTCTTTATCATCACTAACTTTACCACACCCTATGGTTAGAATTCTCATTGCTGAAAGCCTATATCGCGCTTGGAGTGTCAATAACAACCACCCATATCATAGAGAATAACTAGTGGCTGCTCGTCGCATTATTATCCGTAATCCCCGTTGTTGCAAGTGTGCTGAAGCAAACTTATTTGCGACTATCAAGCCTTTGCAGAAAGGGGTTAACTAGTGGCTGCTCGTCGCATTATTATCCGTAATCACAGCGCAGAGGCAAATTTATTTGCTCGTCGCACTTTTATCACCTTCGCTGGTGTATTAGTACTCTTGCTCATATTATTTAGTAATATTTATTCGTTGCAAGTCGAGTCTTTTGAAAAATATCAAACTCGCTCTAATGCAAATAGAATAAAATTATTACCTGTAGCGCCAAATCGTGGCCTAATTTATGATCGAAACGGGGTAATTCTTGCCGATAATAAACCAGTCTACAGCTTAGCGGTTATCCCTGAACAAACTGACAACCTAAAAGCCAGCATCGACAAAATAAGTGAATTACTCGACATAAGTACAGAAAGACAAGCAAAGTTTTTCAAATCTGTCAAACGTAAACGCCGTTTCAAACAAATTGAATTACACCCTCGCTTAAGCGAACAACAAGTGGCACTTTTTTCGGTCAATCAGCATAAATTCCCCGGTATTTTTGTCGATGCACGTTTAAAGCGTTACTATCCTTTTGGAAAATTAACAACGCATAACTTAGGCTATGTTGCACGAATAAACCCAAAAGATGCCAATAAACTTGAGCTTGACGGAAACTCTGAAAACTATGCCGCAACCCATGATATTGGAAAATTAGGCATTGAAAAATATTACGAAGATATTTTACATGGCAGTATAGGCCATCAAGAAGTTGAAATTAACAGCCAAGGCAGGATTATTCGAACCTTGGACTATACTCCTCCTACACCTGGTAAAGATTTAACCTTAACTTTAGATATTGAATTGCAGATGATTGCTAAACGCGCACTTTCAGGAAAACGTGGTGCAGTGGTGGCAATGGATCCTCGTACCGGTGGCGTTTTAGCTATGTATTCCAATCCAAGTTATGATGGTAATTTATTTGTTCATGGCATCAGCAATAAAAATTACAACAAATTGCGCAACTCAAAAGAAGCTCCTTTTATCAATCGCAGCGTCCGAGGTTATCCCCCTGCCTCAACAGTTAAGCCATTCTTAGCCATAACGGGCTTAGAAGAGCAAGTTATCACACCTGAAACTAAAATTTGGGATCCCGGTTGGTATCAACTTGAAGGATTGCCCAATAAATATCGGGATTGGAAAAAGTGGGGGCATGGCTGGGTCGATTTAAACAAAGCCATAGAGCAGTCTTGTAATATTTATTTTTTCAATTTAGCTTTTAAGCTCGGTATTACCAAAATTAGCACTATGATGGAACGTTTTGGTTTTGGCGATTACACTGGCATTGATATTCATGAAGAAAGTAAGGCCATTATGCCTAGCGTTTCATGGAAGCGCGCTCGTTATAATAAATCTTGGTATACTGGAGAAACCCTATCTGTTGGTATCGGTCAAAGCTATTGGACCGTTACGCCTTTACAGTTAACTCAAGCATTAACCACCTTAGTTAATCACGGTAAACGCAAAGTGCCACACCTACTGAAATCGACCAAAGAACCAAGCACCAACCAAAATAGTCAAAATGGTAAAGAGGAAGTCATTTATGAAGAAAAAGCACCTTTAGTGTTAAAACAAAAAGAACATTGGGATATAGTACTTAATGCAATGCACAATACGGTGCAAAAATTTGGTGCAACCGCATATACCCCTTTTAAAGGTTCAAAATATGATGCTGCGGGTAAAACAGGCTCAGCGCAAGTTGCTAAGATTAAACAAGATGAAAAATATGATGCCAAAACAACCCAAGAAAACCAACGGGATAATGCTATGTTTATCGCCTTTGCTCCTTTTAATGCACCTGAAATTGTTGTTGCTGTAGCTATAGAAAATGTTGCTAAAGGTGGTGGTGGCACTAATGCTGGCCCTGTAGCAAGACAAATGATGGATCAATACTTTGGTAACAGGGTGATACCCTCTAGTCTTCAACACTCAACAAATAAAACATATAAAACAAACGTTGTTGCTCAATTGCCTAGGCATTCCCTGCACAATAATTCCCAGCACAAAAGCTCTCAACAAAGAGTTGAGGCACAATAATGCGCAGCACTGGCCAAGAACATCAACAATTTCGTAGCCTGTGGCAAAAGTTACATATCGATTTGCCATTATTATTAGGCATATTGTTGCTAATGGCACTGGGTTTATTTATTGTCTATAGCGCAGGCGGTCAAAGCATGAACATTGTCTACCGCCAAGCAGTTCGATTAGGCATAGCTTTAGTTATCATGTTAGTTATTGCTCAAATTCCACCGCTATCCTATCGAAAATGGGCGGTACCTGTTTTTGTTTTAGGTATTTTAATGTTAGTTGCTGTATTGCTATTTGGTCATGTGGGTAAAGGTGCACAGCGTTGGTTAGATTTAGGTTTTATGAAGTTTCAACCTTCTGAGGTGATGAAATTAATTGTGCCTATTATGATTGCTTGGTTTATTAGCCAAGATAGCTTACCCGTGAAACTATCTACAATTGTTATCGCTTTTATTTTAGTGCTCATACCAACATTATTAATTGCTAAACAGCCTGACTTAGGCACGTCATTGTTGATTGCCAGTTCAGGTATTTTTGTTATATTTCTTGCCGGCGCTAGTTGGAAGTTAATTGCTATATGTGCAGGGCTAGCTTCAGCATTCGCACCTGTGTTATGGATGTTTTTGATGAAAGATTATCAAAGACAGCGCATAATGACTTTTTTAAACCCTGAACAAGATCCTCTTGGCTCAGGTTATCATATTATTCAATCTAAAATCGCCATTGGATCTGGTGGTATATACGGTAAAGGGTGGTTACAAGGAACGCAATCACAACTTGAGTTTTTGCCTGAGCCACACACTGACTTTATTTTTGCCGTTTTTAGTGAAGAATTTGGCTTAATTGGCGTAGGCATATTGCTTATGGTGTACCTGTTTATTGTCATGCGCGGCTTATGGATTGCAACAAATGCTCAACATGCTTTTACTAAATTATTAGCGGGAAGTATAACTCTAACCTTCTTTGTTTATGTGTTTGTAAATATTGGTATGGTGTCAGGCTTATTACCCGTGGTTGGCGTACCACTGCCTTTAGTTAGTTATGGCGGCACTTCAATGGTTACATTACTGGCAGGGTTTGGCATGCTAATGGCCGTTAGTACGCATCGAAAATTTCATACTTAAGCATTCAATGACTAAATCAATTTTTATATTAGCTTTTTTAATATTGATAAATGCCTGCAGCACGGGGCGTTATCAAGATACACATGATAGCACCCCAAACAGGTTGCCAAACCAAAGTGAGCTAAAAGATGCCATTGCGCGTGCTGAACCATATAGTCGTGGGGGGAACAGAAATTATCAAGTACGCGGCCTCAACTACAAAGTATTAAGTAGTGCACAAGAATTTGAACAAACTGGCATAGCCTCTTGGTATGGACAAAAATTCCATGGTCATTTAACGTCCAATGGTGAAATTTATGATATGTATGCCATGAGTGCTGCACATAAAAACTTACCCTTGCCTACTTATTTAAAAGTAACCAACCTTGCAAATAATAAATCAGTTATTGTTCGCGTTAATGATCGCGGCCCGTTTCACCAAAACCGTATTGTTGATTTATCCTACAGCGCAGCTTATAAACTGGATATGTTAAAAACAGGCACCGCTAAGGTGAAAATCACCGCTATTACCAAGTTTGAAGGAGAAGCTAAAAAAGCTAGTTCACACGTTCCAAGCAACAAAGTAAAGAATCATGCACTTGAGCAAGCCTTAGCACAATCCTTAACCCAACCCTTAAGCCAAGACTTGGTTCAAGAAAAGTATTACATTCAAGTTTTTGCGACTAGCAAACCTACATTGGCAAAAAAAACGGCTAAAGCACTAGCTAAGCAGTATTCTCAAACAGTGAATTATCCTGAAGAAAATGGCATTTACCGTATTCAAATAGGTCCTATTATAAATACCACAACCCTGAATAAATTGTTGGAGGAGTTAAAGCAAGGGAATTACCCAAGTGCATACTTAGTAGACTTATAACTTAATAGACTTATAAAAGTAGACTTATTAATAGTAAGCTTATATACACGTATTTAAGAAGAAATTGATTGAGTTGTACTTAACACAAGCCTAAGTTAAGTTAAGTTAAGTAAGGTTATCGAAGTTAATTTTTACAATTAACTTCGTATCAGCCATAGCCAAGTAAAATAGAAGTGATATACTTTCTGACACTTTCATATTTATCAATCATTCTACTCATCCTATTATTAAGAAATTATGTCTTTAAAATTATTCTTACAGTCAAAGAAAACAACACGTAAACTGCTCAAAGCCATCACCAACTCTTTATTTGGCACAGCCTTAGCTATTTCACCGATAAGTTATGCATTAACCATTATCCCTGATGCGCCACAAATTAATGCTAAAGGCTATATTTTAATTGATTTCACCACAGGAAAGGTTATTGCTGAAACGAATGCAGACATGCAATTAGCGCCGGCAAGTTTAACTAAAATGATGACCAGTTACATCATTGGTAAAGAGTTAGAAAACGGAAATATTTCCAACGATGACAAGGTAATGATTAGCGAAAATGCTTGGGCAAAAAACTTCCCTGAATCATCAAAAATGTTTATTGAGGTTGGCACTGAAGTGTCAGTTAGCCTGTTAAACCAAGGTATTATCGTTGCCTCAGGTAATGATGCTTGTGTTGCAATGGCTGAACATATCGCAGGCAGCGAAAGTGCCTTTGCCGATTTAATGAATGCTCACGCTGAACAATTAGGCATGTCTAGCTCATTTTTTGAAAATAGTCATGGCTTAGATAGTTCATCACATATGACAACACCTCGTGACATGGCAACCTTAGCAAGTGCTATTATTCGTGAAGTTCCTAACGAATATGCTATTTACAAACAGAAGTCCTTTACCTATAACAACATTAAGCAATATAACCGTAATTCATTATTATGGGATAAAAGCTTGAATGTTGATGGCATGAAAACGGGTCATACATCTAATGCTGGCTATAGTTTAGTCACCTCAGCTACTAAAGGCGATATGCGCCTTGTTACCGTTGTAATGGGGACAGAAAGCGAGCGAGCCCGTAAAGTAGAAAGTAAAAAATTACTAAACTATGGCTTCCGTTTCTTCGAAACATATACTCCTTATAAAGCAGGTGAAAAATTTGCAACTAACCGCATTTGGATGGGAGATAAAAAAGAAGTGGATTTAGGTATATTATTAAATACCCCGATTACTATTCCACGCGGTCAACGTAAAAACTTGAAGGCTACTTTTGAGTTAGACAAGCAATTAACTGCGCCGATAACAAAAGGTACCGTGGTTGGTAAGTTATTCTTACAGCTTGAAGGTGAAGATATTGCACAATACCCCCTAGTTACGTTACAGGAAGTCAATGAAGGCAGTTTCTTTTCAAGAATTATAGATTACATCAAACTGTTCTTTGCACAGTTTTTTGAATAAAGAGGTTTGAATAAATCAAATCAAGCTACAAACGAGAATATCAAATCACTTGTAGCTTTTTTATATGCTGAACCACCTCAAGATGCAGGAATTAGCTGGGGGTTAAAAATTTTATACGTACTCTAAGATAAAACAACACGCTGAGTACCCAGCACCAAAAGAGCACAATACCGTTTTGTCGCCAGAGTTCAAACCTTCATTATGCTTGTGTAATGCAATAATACAACCTGCTGAACTAGTATTAGCATACTCATCTAAAATAATCGGCGCTTCCTCAGGTGTAGGATCACGCCCCAACACTTTCTTGCCAATAAAGTTATTCATATTAATATTGGCTTGATGTAAGTAAAGGCGCTTAATATCTTCTGGCGCTAAATTAACCTTATCCAACTGCGAAGCAATTAAATTAGACACCATAGGTAATACTTCTTTAAATACTTTACGTCCTTGTTGAATGAAATATTTATCGACATCATCGGATGTTTCTGGACTACATTGATTCATATAGCCAATATTACTGCGGATATTATTAGAAAATTGCGTAATAGGCTGTTCAGCTATGATTTTAAATTGGTGCTCGCCCGTCGCTGTAGATTCATCTTCAATGATAGACGCGGTAGCTACATCACCAAAAATAAAATGACTGTCTCTGTCTCGATAATTAATTTGCGGTGTCAATATTTCAGGATTAATCACTAACACTGTTTTAGCCGTACCACTGCGAATAGCATTTGCCGCATTGATGATACCAAACGTTGCAGCAGAGCATGCCACTAGCATATCAAAACCCCAACCAGAACAACCAAGTGCTTGCTGTATTTCAATAGCCATAGCAGGGTAAGAGCGTTGAGTATAAGCGCAAGCAACAATAACAAGGTCAATATCCGCAGCCGTTTTATTCGCTGCTGCTAGCGCTTGTTTTGCCGCAGCAACACCTATTTCTGCTTGTAGAGATATAGTGTCATTTGGGCGCTCAACAAATGTTGGCCTCATCACATCAACATTTAAGATGTCATTTTTTGACATGACATAGCGACTTTTAATACCAGAGGCTTTTTCAATGAAGGCACTACTTGAATGTGATAACGCAGCGACTTCACCGCTTGCAATCGCTTGCTCATTATTGCCGTTAAACTGATCAACATAGGCATTAAAACAAGCAACTAACTCATCATTTGAAATCCTTTCAGGGGGAGTAAACAACCCAGTACCACTAATTACAACAGACATAAACTTTCTCTAAAAACACAAATAAGGTATGACCACTAGTGTATTTTATTTAATAGGTTTTGTCGATTGTTAGGGTAATTGCTAGAATCTTTGCTAAGGTACTTGCTAGGACTTTTGTTAGGTTATAGTTTTGTTCTCACCGCTCTCACCAATAATTAAGCATAATTTAAAAATGAAGTAGTTACTCTTCAAAGTAGGTTCCCCACCCGTCATAATCCACATTACAGTTTTGAGCTAATTCAAACATTTTCTTTGTTTCGTCTCGAAGCAACTCAGCATTTAACATTTGCTCAGTTACAATATCAAAGGCAAACACTTTATCACCATTTTCAAGCTCAGCTTCTTCAGGCTCTTCTATCTCAAAGCCTAATTTGAATGCAGCAATCGCTGCCTTCTCGAGCAATTCAAAGTTTTCACTGGCAAAATGATGTTCTATAGTGTGATAAACTTCTTCATTAGTTCCATCTTCGAGTAACTCACCAACAAGCGCATCTGTGTGATCAAACCACTGTTGTAATTCTTCATTAATCATTTTATTTACCTTTTGCTATTTCTTCATCAAGTTGACTAATTTTCGCTTTCATTAAAGCGTGTGCTTGGTCTGCAATATTCCGCGCGCTAACGTTGTTATCTTCTGTTATATAAATAGGATCTAAAAGCTCAATAATAATTTTACCGTTATTCCAGCGCCCCAATTTAATGGTACCCTCTTGATTACTAGCACAAATAGGCACAATAGGTACCTTTGCTTTTATAGCAGTACGAAAGGCGCCTGTTTTAAAAGGCAAAAGCCCGCGCCCTTTACTTCGAGTTCCTTCGGGAAACATCCATACGGAAAGCTTATTTTTGGTAATTTTATTTACCGTAACACTCATTGTACTCATGGCCTTACTGGTGTTTTTACGATCAATTAATATATTGCCTGTTAACCAATACATTTGGCCAAAAATAGGAATCCACCTCAAACTTTTTTTGCCTACCGTTACCGTGCCTGGTTGCACAGCATTAGCCACCGTAAAAACATCATAATTACTTTGATGATTAACAACATAGATCACCGGACCTATATTTTTAACCGAATCAGGAACTCTTACCTCAACATCAAGGCCAAGAAGCTTAGTCACCTTCCCTAAATATCTAGAAGTATGATACACATTGTCTCGATGAAAAGGCCTTAACAAGCAATAAAAACATGAAACAATACAAATAAACAGAAAAACAAAAGACATCAAAATAAAACGGAAAAGAGTTAACAACAGATAAATCCTTAATAAAATTTAAGACAGTGAGTATAGCAAATTAGCGATACGCAATAAAACAATTACTATCACTTTGATTTTAAGTTTATACCTAAAGCACTTCAAGCTGTGAACCCTGTAGTTTCAGGTGGTTTAAATATAGTAATCAATAATTTAATTTTTCAACTAAGAATAATTTTATTTTCTAACGAGGAGACTTTGAAAGGATATATTGCTGGGCATCACTTGATAAGTAAGATTTAGATAAATAGCGCTTTCCTGTATTTTTTCCTACATTAAAATGCAAGACATACCCTAAACTGGTTTCTTCAATAGAGGTTATATCTTGCCATAAAATTCTCCCCTGATGATAGAAAGACTCACTAAGTACCCCCTGTTCGTCAACTGTTAGTGTTACTTCACTACCTGAAGCCTTACTCAGCATTTGTCTTAAAACCCACCATGGTTTGTTATAGTACAAACTTAGAGCTTCCAATATCCCTAAAGCTACAACAAACCAAGCAGCATATGCACTTACTGGGGTAAATAATAGAAGAATTAAACCGAACAACATCAAAACACCTGATTTAAAAAAAGCTTTTGAAGAAAGCTCTAGTGTGGTTGATTCGCTAAAACATTCATTAAAATGCGCTTTATCTAAAGTAAATTTACTCGTAAAAGAAATTGGTGAATTCATAAAGGGAATGGTAAATAGTTGGAAAAAATTTATTTTAACAGAAACATCTAGGTAAAGTCATTAACGCATCATGATCATGGTTAAACACATATTAAGGTGTTCAACAAGCGAACATAGTTGATCAAAATCATCTGTAGATATCGTTTTATTAGTTTTTGATTTTTTGTTATCACAAAAATACTGAACACAAAGAACACCTATAGCTTTATTGCCGATTTTAACCGGGATAACAGCTAATGTGCCATTATGAATAAACTCGACTAGTTCTTTAGTCATCAAGTCTCGCCATTGCCTGTGAGTATAGTCATTGATCAGTGCTGGTATTTTAGACGTTAGTACACGCCCAATAACATTATCACTTTGCCTTAGATGAAAAACTATTCTGGTTGTGTCATATTCCGCCTGATCATTAAAAACAAAGCGAGATTTTACTTGTGACTTATCATCAGACATCATTAAAAAACTACAACGAGAAAATTCGAAGGTGGTAACGCAGTCAACCAAAGCTGATTGTAAGTACTCATTGATATCTCGACTTGATTTCATCAAATTAGTCAGCTTCATAAATGCTGATAACAAAGATTTTTCTTTAGTAATTTGGGTAATGGGCTCAAAGCATTTTTTTTGCCCAAAGTTGCTAGCTGTTGGCAGCACCTTTATTAAATCTACTAACACATCTGCACCATATGACTTCAGTAGAACGGTAGCCTGCTCACGAGTGTGTTCAATACGAACTTTTAATTGCTTAACTGATATTTGCATTATCTTAGCAATATTTTCTAATAAATTATTAAAATCTTCTTCGTTATCATCAGGCTGAGCAATACTTGCACTCAGTTTATGAGCAAAGAAAATAGTCTTTACTTCGTTGGTTCGATTCTCAGGTTCGTCTAAGGTTTTCAATAACAGATCGCTTAAATTCCAAGTTTTCGCTAAACCTCGGCTTAATACGTTGAAAGTTGTGCCAATTTCTTGCTCACAATACGCTTTAAATCCAGGACTTTCTATATCAACAGCTTGAGCCAACTTATCTGCATATTCACCACCACCACTCCAAAAAGCAGTTTCACCAATTCCGTATAATAATGCAGCTAAATACACTTCTTCTTGTATTTCTTCACTATAATTAGGCACCATCATTTTTGCTAACATCCCCGCATAAAATGAGTTAGCCATCAACTGCATTAATTTTTTATAAACGCGAAAATCTATGCTTTTGCTAGCTAATAAACTATCAACTAGCTTTGCTGTTAAACAAACATTTTTAACTGTTTGAATACCAAGAACCACTGTTGCACGAGAAACTGTAGTTATTTTATTTACCCCCTTGTGACTAACATTATTAGCAACTTTTAGAAGACAAGAAGATAACGCCTGATCATGCAAAATAGCCTGACTAAGTTTTGGCAAAGAAGATTTATCATCATTAGAAAATTTATCAAGCATTTTTGCGGTAGATGTGATCGCCGGAAGCTCGGTATTAGTAATAAGCTCTATCCATTGCTCTGGTGTTTTTAGCATTTTATTGCTCATGAAATAACTTATTTATAATAGTAATTTATACGCTTAACTATGCACCCAATTCGCTAATTTGTCGAAGCCAATTTACTCGAAGCCAAGTTACTATGCACAAATTCAAAAATTAAAAGCTGCTGCGGTCAATAAATGGTTGGGGTTGTTTATTTTTTGCCAAACCATTTTGCATTGCTATACGTTGATTTTTTCTCCCTAACAAACGTAGCTGGGTGATACGCTCCCAAAAAAGTGCTGCTCGCGTATCTTTTTTCCAAGTTTTCTTAAATAAGTATTTAGTAGCCGCAATAGCATCAGGGCTTTGCTGACATATTTTTATTGCTAGGGCTTGTGCCTCTATTAATGGCGTTTCGCTAACTTTTGACACTAAACCATATTGCTGTGCCTCAATACCAGAAAAAAAGCGGCCCGTCATCGTTAGTTCTTGGGCTATATCAACACGAGTTAATCTAGATAACGTTGCCATGCCGCTCATATCAGGAATTAACCCCCACTTCATTTCTAGAATAGATAAGTTAGCATCTGGCGTTGCTATACGGTAATCACACGCTAAAATAATTTGCATGCCCGCACCAAAACAATTGCCATGAACAACCACAATTACCGGAATGGGTAAATCGCGCCAAACATGCGCTACACGCTGAAACATATTATCTTTTCGCCAAGGAAGTTTTACAAAAAACTTAGCAATCATAGCGGGATTTTTGGCTACATAATTAAAATCTAATCCCGCACAAAATGAAGCACCCGCTCCTTGCAAAATAACACAACGTATTGATCGGTCTTTTTTAATTTGTTTTGCCACTTGTACCAAATCAACAATCATTTGCTTGTCTAGGCCGTTATGTTTATCCGGTCTATTTAAAGTGACATAAGCAATTTTTTGATCAAGTTTAAAATTAACTCTGGAACTAGTCATAATTATATTATCTTTAAAGCGATGAAAGTATTGAGTGTGACACAGACTGACTGGTAGTACCACTTACTCTTACCTTGTTAATTTAACTTATACATTTTGCTTCTCAGGTAATTTTCAGATCAAAAACAATAGCAAACTAATCATTCAATACTGCTTTTACACTGCAAATGGATACTTGATAGCTTCATGACATTGATACCCTTCTACGATAAAATCATCCATCGTGACCCAGGTTTCTAAATCTTTTAGTGATTTAATATCAGGATTTATGATCAACTTAGGCAAAGGTAAAGGTTCACGTTTAAGCTGAACATCCCTCATCAAGGACAATTGATCCTCATAAATGTGCGCATTCACAATTTTATGATAGGCAATTCCCGGCTTTAACCCAGTAATTTGTGCCATTATCGCCAAAAAGAAAAAAACTTGAATTTGATTAAAATTCAAACCCAGCGGTACATCACAAGATCGCTGAAAGCTAGTTAAATAAAGCGTTCCGTCTAAAACAGAAAAATTATGCGTATGCATACAAGGTCTTAAGCACCCCATATGAAACTCACCTGGATTGTAAAAGGTCAAAATTTCAGCACGATCGTCTATGCCTTGACTTAAGTTATCAACAATTTTTTGTAATTGATCAAGCGTACCGCCATCAGGCTTGGCCCAAGATCTTCCTTGAACGCCGTAAACTCTCCCCATATCATCCTCACCTTTACGGTAAGTATTGTTTAACCAAATATCGTTTAAATTGGCATTTGCATCCCATGTTTTCGTCCCTAATTTTCGAAAATCGGCCGCATTATCATACCCCCGAATATAGCCAATAAATTCAGCAATAGCTGATTTAAAAAAACTTTTTCGCGTGGTAATCATCGGAAATTCATTTTCCGCCACATTATATTCTAAATCAGCATTAATAACGGTTAAACAACGTTTGCCTGTACGGCTATTTTCAACCCAACAGCCTTGTTCAACGATGCGTTGACATAAATCTAAATAAGCGCGCATTATGTTTTTCCTTTAATTTTTACTTTTACTTTGCTTTTAACCGTTTTACTATTTGTTATCGCTGACTTTTCTTGGCTTAAATAGCCTAAATAAATAATTAACATACCAGCTAAAATCATGGGAATACTTAATATTTGCCCTTTAGAAATAAAAGAGAAGTATAAACCTAAATGAGCATCAGGCTCTCTAAAGAACTCGATTATGGTTCTAAATACGCCATAACCAATTAAGAAAATACCCGAGGCCAAACCTAGGTTTCTTGGTTTACGAGTAACTACAGTTAAAATAACAAATAAAACCACACCTTCAAGGAAAAATTCATACAACTGCGATGGGTGGCGCGGTAGCTGTAATGAATCAGTTGGAAATACCATAGCCCAAGGCACATCAGTTTGCCTTCCCCACAGTTCAGCATTAATAAAGTTACCCAAACGCCCCATACCTAAGCCGATAGGTACTAGTGGTACAACAAAATCGCCAACAGTTAAAAATGATTTATTAGTTTTTCGAGCGAAAATATAAACAGCCGCAATAACGCCAAGCAAACCACCATGAAATGACATGCCGCCAGTCCATATTTTGAAAAGATAAAGTGGTTCAGCTAAGAAATAGTCAAATTGATAAAAAAGCACGTAACCGACTCGACCACCGAGTATAACGCCAAGAAATCCATAAAATAATAAATCACTGACTTGATCGCGTGTCCACTCACCACCACTTTTATCAGCCGCTTTATTGGCAATAAACATAGCGCCTAAAAAACCAATGAGGTACATCATGCCGTACCAACGTAATGCGACTGGCCCTATACTAAAAATAATAGGGTCTATAACGGGAAATTGTAAAAATTGTTCTGTCATTTTTTATCCAAA
The DNA here is from genome assembly GCA_963974965.1 of uncultured Colwellia sp. Taxonomy (GTDB): domain Bacteria; phylum Pseudomonadota; class Gammaproteobacteria; order Enterobacterales; family Alteromonadaceae; genus Colwellia. Next base: position 55,602 of record CAXBEX010000011.1, read on the forward strand.
TAAAGCTTCGCTTATATAAATAGCGAAGAAAAAAGTTAAGCAAAAATCATTTTTATTGCCACTAAAATAAGAAATATGGCAAAGCATTTTTTTAAGGTTTGTACCGGTAATTTTGCAGCAAATTTAACACCAACAGGCGCAAACAAAGAAGACGTTAACACCACACCTAATAAAGCAGGTAAATATACATACCCTAAACTCCACACTGGCAATAATTCATTATCAAGCCCTGAAATGATATACCCTAATGAACCAAACAAAGCCACCATTACACCACACACTGTTGCAATACCAATACAGTGCCTAAGCGGCATACCAAAATAAGTTAATACTGGCACTAAAATAGCTCCACCTGCCATACCCATTAAACTAGCAATCACACCCGTAATTAAACTAATAAATTGCAGTTTGATCCTTGATGGCATTTCTCTAGATCGCTGCGAACGGATGGAAACAAGCATATACGAAGCAAGTACAATAACCGCACTTGCAAAAAAGTTAGTTAATGTTTGCGCAGATAAATGGTCTGCAATAAAAGCCCCTAGCAACGCGCCAAAAGCCACTATGAACATTAACGGCTTAGTTATATCCCAAGGAATATTCATATTTTTATGATGAGCAAAAGCGGCACTAGATGAAGTTATAACAATCGCCGATAGCGATGTTGCCAGCGCCATTGGCATGACTACGTCATTACTAATACCTAATTGAGGTAATAAGTAAACTAACGCTGGTACAACAATTAAACCACCACCAATACCTAACAAACCTGCTAAAAAACCAGCAAAGGCACCAAGAAATAGACAACTAATAAAAATTAAAAACATTACATTCCAGCACGAATAAAACCGCCCAAGCCTAATTGTTCAAGTTGCTCGTTTAAGTAACTATGCACTTGCTTGGCTGTGGTAAGTTTTAAGGTATGAGACAAAATAATTTTTGTCCTTTTAAAATCTACATGGCGAATAACCCATTTTATTCGCGCTATATTATGCCCATTCATGCTGAGTTTATCAAAGCCCATTGCTAATAATAATAATGCACCTGCTGGCTCACCTGCCAATTCGCCACATAAACTTAATGGCACTAAGTATTTCGCAGACTGTTTTGCAATAGAATTTAATGCCCTAAGTACTGCGGGATGATAAGCATCATGCAAACTAGCCACTTGCGCATTATTACGATCAACCGCCAACAAGTATTGAGTTAAATCGTTACTACCCACTGAGAAAAAGTCTACCCGCTGAGCTAACTCTTCTAATTGAAAAATAACCGAGGGTACTTCTAGCATTATGCCTATTTTAGGGCGAGGGAGCTGCTCGTTCTTTACCTCGATTTTTACTTCGCTCTTCACTTCAAAGTACGCTTGATTTATTAAGCGAATTGATTCATCAACTTCGTTGACATTAGAAATCATTGGTAGCATGATTTCTAAATTATTATGATGCTGATTCGCTCGGATCATAGCGCGAACTTGCACTAAAAAAATTTCAGGGTGATCTAACGTTATTCGAATACCGCGCCAGCCTAGAAAAGGGTTGTCTTCGGTAATAGGAAAATAAGGTAAAGATTTATCCCCACCTACATCTAACGTACGCATGGTTACCGATTTTTGAGGAAAATCTGCCAATATTTTTTCATATAATTTGGTTTGCTCTTGTTCCGATGGAAAACAATGGCGATCCATAAAAGGGATTTCAGTTCGATACAAACCAATACCTAAACCCTCTAAATTTTCAGGGCATTCGAAGCCTGCAGATAAACCCGCATTTAATTGTAACTCTATCACTCGGCCATCTTTCGTTATAGTTGGTAAATGAATCTCTTGCTGAATTTTATTCGTTAACTCACTTTCTTGGGCAATTAAATATTGATACTCACGTTTTAAGGCTTCATCAGGGTTAATAAAAAGCTCACCCGTGTAACCATCAACAATCGCTTGTTGTCGATCAAATTGAGCGATAGGAATATTGGTTATTCCCATAATAGCAGGCACTTCAAGCGCATGCGCTAATATAGCCGCATGAGAGTTAGCCGAGCCCGACAAAGAAACAATAGCCTTTAAGCCTTTATGTTGATATTCCGCTAGCATAGATGCAGTAACGTCTTCAGCGAGCAAAATAAAAGCTTTGGGAAGTTTTAACTTATGTATTTTTTGTTGTAGGTTGAGTAATACTCTATTACCTAAATCACGAATATCACTGGCGCGTTCTTTTAAATAACTATCATCTATCGCTTCAAATTGAATAACATAATGTTCTATAACAAGTTTCAGTGCACTTTCAGCTTTCCATCCCTGATTGATTTTTATTACAACTTCTTGACGAATATCTGCTTGCTCTAACAACTGTATATAAACATCAAAAATAGCTAAGTTATCAGCAGTAATAAGTTCACTAAGTTTTTGGCTTAATTGTTCAAAATCAGCCAGTGTTTTATTTACTGCTTGTTCAAAACGTTGAATTTGTTTGTTTTGCTGAGCTAGGCTAACTTTTTGTAATGCCTGTGTTGATAATTCAACTTTTGGTTGATATACAACAATTTGACTCAAGGCAATGCCCGGAGAACCCGCAATACCAAATAATTGCTTTACCCCTTTACTTTTTTCTTCTTGAGTAAATAAATTTTTTACCTCAGCATTAGCTAAGGCATTAGCCAGTTGCGCAGCTAAAGTAACTAAAAAAGCTTCTTCATTTTCAGTAAAGTTTCTAGCGTGTTTTTGCTGAATAGAAAGAATACCCAAAACCTTACGTTGATGAATAATGGGTGTTCCCAAAAAAGCATTAAAATCATCTTCTTCAACCTCAGGAGCATGAACAAAATGTTGATGACTGCGCGCATTGGCAATATTTAGTGGCTCTTCTCGCTGACCTACTAAGCCAACTAAACCTTCAGAAAAACCTATGGTTGTTTGTCCAAAAGACTTTTGTGCTAAGCCGTCAGAGGCCATTAATATAAAATGTTGTTGTGAATAGTCAGCTAAATAAACAGAGCAACAGTCTGTTTTTAATGAATTTTTGATTTGGCTAACCATACGCTCTAATGCTATTTGCAATTGCGTTTCTTGACTAAACTCAAGAACAATACGGCGTAGCGTGGTTAACATAATATCCTTTTTTCAATTAACTTTGGTATACAGTAAAAATAAAATGACCCACAATAAAGTAGGTCATTATAAATAAATCATAGTAATAATTAAGCTGAATGCTTATGTCGATTAGGCCGCCTGTCTGGGCGTTTTTCATATGAAAAAGCTAAAGCCGCAGAGGCAAACTCTTTCATCACCTTACGATAAACATCGCGCTTAAATGACACAACTTGTCGTACTGGATACCAGTAACTCACCCAACGCCAATCATCAAACTCAGGATGAGAGCAGCTAAGTAAATCAACTGATGATTCAGGTGCGGTTAGTTTTAATAAAAACCACTTTTGTTTTTGCCCAATACAAACAGGTTTACTGTCGTGTCTTATATAACGTTTTGGCAATTTGTACCTTAGCCAATGTTTGGTTGAAGCAACAATTTTCACATGTTCAGGTTTCAAACCTACTTCTTCATGTAACTCACGAAACATGGTTTGCTCTGCAGTTTCTTCTCCATCAACACCACCTTGTGGATATTGCCATGAATGTTGCCCAAACCGTCTTGCCCAAAATACTTGTCCCCTGTCATTAATTATTACTATGCCGACGTTGGCTCGGTAGCCTTCGGCATCGATCACAGGAACTCCTGAAAAACTAAAAAACCTTGTGTAGATTCAACCACAATAACGGCAACTGAGCAAATGATTACTTTGATTTTTTAAGTAATTCAGCCGATAATAGCACTTTATTTTAAGCGTCTTTGGTGATAAGAACAGAATGAAAATCCCCTCTTGTGAACAAGAGTTACTTGAAAGAGTGCATAGCTTAGCAGGATTAACCCTAGCCAATGTAGCCCGTGATGCTGAAATAGAAATGCCCTTAGACTTAAAGCGTAATAAAGGCTGGGTAGGCTTACTGCTTGAGCATGTACTAGGTGCAAGCGCCAGTTCCAGACCCGAGCCTGACTTTCCTGCACTGGGTATTGAATTAAAAACGCTACCAATTAATAGCCAAGGCAAGCCACTAGAAACCACCTTTGTTTGTATAGCGCCGTTAGTCGGTTTAGTTGGCGTTAATTGGCAAAACTGTTGGCTTAAACAAAAACTTTCAAAAGTTTTGTGGGTACCTATTATCTGCGACACACCTAGTGATAAAAACATCCCATTAAGCGATCGTAGAATTGGTAGTGCTTTTATTTGGTCGCCATCGGTAGAAGAAGAACAATTATTAGCGATGGACTGGCAAGAGTTAACCGATATGATTGTGTTAGGTGAAGTTGAAAAAATTCATGGTAAACATGGACAGGTTTTGCAACTTAGGCCAAAAGCAGCAAACAGCAAGGCCAAAACCCAAGCCTTTGATAAAAATGGCAAACCCTTTATGACGCTACCGCGCGGTTTTTATTTAAAAACGCCTTTCACTCAAGCGTTATTAAATAAAAACTTGCGTATAAATTAGCGTTGAAGGTAAACAGATTCCTGTCTACTCATTATAAACTGATATTGTTTGCTCCATTGTTGCGCTCTGTCCTGCGGCAAGTAATTGCATATGGGTATTCGCGGCTTCTAGACAAACAAACTCTTGTTCACCATTAGGGTGAATATCAGCCATATTATTGGCTAACTCAATACCTGGATTCCAAAAAACCCACTGCTTAGTGTTTTTTGCTTTAAGCTCAATAGTCCGCCGCCACTGATCATCAACTATATTAACACCATGATTAGTGTGATAAATACGATCTACAGGCCCTACACCATTTTCAAGTGATTGTGGCTCACATAATTGCCCTGTTAATTTGTCATCAAAAGTAGCCTCTTCTAATTCCGCTACCTTTATAGCGTTAGGTGAACTAACAGAAAAATAACTATGCAAAGCGCCCGTATAATAGGCGTCAGTATCACTTACGTTTTTCATTTGTAGAACTTGTTTAAATGAACGACCAAAAAACAACACCTGTTTTAATTGACAAGAGAATGGCCATAAGTCGTGCATATTTTCCCCTTGCCAACCCAAACAAACCTCAACACCTTGCTCACTAATATCAATATTATCTACTTGCCATAGTTGTTTGCGAGCAAAACCATGATTGCCCGCTTTATTTTCATAATCATTTGAATGAGAGCCAAACCATGGCCAACACAAAGGTATGCCACCACGTATAGCCTTCCCTTGCTCAAAACTAGATGTTTTTGATAGCCAAAAAACTTCTTTTTCATCACAGGGCTGCCAACTAAGCACTTGCCCACCATATAAGCTAATTTTTGCTTTAGCTTTAGCATGTTCAATCACTAGCGCAGTTATGTCTTGTGACAATTTAACTTGATGAACCTGACCAAATTCATTTTTAGCTAACAGCATTATTCAAATTCCATAGGGTATTTAGTTATGTTATGTCGTATTTTAAAAAAATAACAAGGTGTTTTAAAGCTTAAAAGCTTTTACCTACAGATAAAAATACAGTGCTGTTACCATCAGAAGCAAAACCAACACCAAAAACAGCAGGCCCAAAATCAGTATCAGTACCCAAATACAGACTGCCTGACTTAACAACATCACCTATGCTCACCGATTCATTAAGTTTCCACACATTACCCGCTTCCAAACTTGTTCCTAAATAAAGAGGCAAGCTTGTTTTTCCAAACAACTCACGACCTAAATCATATTGATATACTACCGCGACAAACCCCTTATGAGAGCCAATTAACGCATCTTTTTGGTAACCAGAAAGATTCAAAAAACCACCAAGTTCCGTAACATGAACAGAGAAATCAGCATCATTACTAACGGTTGCAAAAGAGGCTATCCCAACAAAAGCATGGTGTCTAATATGAAAAGCACCTCGCCAATCAAATTGTATTTCAAGTGAGGTATCTTTTGGGTCAATGCCTTCAAGTTCTTGATAGCGATCATTTCGCCAAAACAGGTTAATAGAAACTTTATTACCTTGAGTTGGAAAATTGATACTATTTAAACTGTCATAATCAAAAGATAAGTAACTACCAACAGAATCATAATCAAGCGATGTCCCCGTACCATCTTCAAAAACAATTCCTCCTTTTTCACCGAGAAAACCAACTTCTATTGCGCCATCATTTAGGTAATTAAACCCTATGCCCACATTAGCTAGAAAGTACTTATTAATGAGCTCAGACCTATCCTTAGTTGACGCCCATTTATCTTGAGCATATTGAACTCTTGCTCTAACAAAGTAGTGCTGACCTTCTTCTAATGGTTGGTAAAACTCACTTGCTAACATAGACTCCCAACCTAGCTTTACTTCATTGATCCACATACCGCCATAGGGAGTAATTTCATTTTGAATATAAGCAAAATCTAAATCAACAATCGAGCCATTGGTAAGGTCACTTTCAAGGTTAAAGCCAAAGTGTAGATAATTAGGTCCCCACGATTTAGCACGCGTTGTTACTATCAATGTTCGACCTTGTGCTAAGTCAACAAACTCAGCATCTACATGCTCAAACTCATCAATGGCATAAACACGGGCAATAGCTAAGTGTAATTGTTCTTTACTGACAATATCACCAACTTTTAGTGCAAGTTTTTCTTTTATAACCGCGGTGCTTACAGATGAGTTATTTTGATATTCAATACCAACAATTGGTTGGATAAACGGAGTAAACCACGTTAGGCTTTGCTGCTTTTTTTGTTGCAGATAGCTAGCGTATTGTTGCTCAGTTACGCTTAGTTTTTTTAATTCTTGCTCGGCATGTAAAGCGGCTTGCTTTCCTAGTTCTAGTGCTTTTTCCATTATTGAAAAATCAGTTGTGCTTAAGTCGTCAATATCGGGGCGAATTAATATATCCCTAGTAGAGATATATCTTTTTTGAGCAAGTGTGGTGTTATTGGTTAAAATTGTTGATAACTGATTAAATACGTCAAAAGTACTATTAATATTTTTCTTTGATAATAAAGGCGAGCCGATGTCTACCGCTATAACAATATCGGCGCCCATTGCTTTTACCACATCAATAGGCATGTTATTGGCAAGACCGCCGTCAACTAACAATTTCCCATCAATATTTACCGGATTGACTACACCTGGAACCGTTGCTGATGCGCGCATCGCTTTAGTAATACTACCTTTACTAATTACCACAGTTTTTGCTGTCGCTAAGTCAGAAGCAATAGCACGATAAGGGATGGCTAAATGATCAAAATTCTCAAATTTTGCAACAACATCAGTCGACAACTTCAGTAAGCTAGCTGCTGACTGACCTAACAACAAACCACTAGGCGACTTTAATTGCCCACCATTAATACCTAAACGTAAAGGTATATTATATAAATCCCTAAGTTCTTTATTTTCAAATGATAAAAATTTTCGAGGAATGAAATCAGAATAACTATCATCCCAAGGTAAGTTCAGCATTATTTTTTCAATTTCATCTGCGCTATAGCCCAACGCATATAGGCCGCCTACATAAGCACCAATACTTGTACCAACTACATAATCAATAGGGATATTGTTTTTTTCAATAATCTTAAGCACACCAATATGAGCTGCACCTTTAGCGCCACCACCACTAAGTACCAAACCTATTTTCGGACGTGATTCAGCATATAACAAAGCACTTGTAAGCATGCCAAAGAAAAAGGTAAGAAAAGAAAATAAACGCATAAAATCAAAAATTTAAATAAAATAATTATTGTGCTACAAATATTACCGTTTTATTTTACTGTATTCACCTTTAATTACGATTTGTTACCTTTCATCTAAATTTAAACAAAAAAAAAGCTAAAACTTACTTTTATAATTATTAACCTAATTTTAAAAAAACTTAAGTAAGCATTGACTTAACATCTGCACATCGAGCTTTAAAGTCATCAGTGTTCATAAAGTCTACCTCAGGTAAAATACCTTTTTTCACATAACTATTTAATAACACTTCCTTGGTCGATTCATTTTTAAATATATTGTGATAGATAGCCCCTGCTCGAATGAAATCTAGGTAATGAATTTCTTTTGGCAAAATAGTTAAATCATCCCAACTTTCGGCGAGTAAGGTTAACTCATCCGAAAAGCCCCATTCACGCGTTATTGTTCCACCGATTTTACCTGATAATTTAACAATAGCTTGTTGTAAAAATGTCGGGTTAGCAAAAACATCAGGATGTTGCTCTGCTTCAGTTAAAATAGGTAACACGCCAATATTATGGACTAAAGATGCTAATGTAATTGTGTCTAAACTTAATGGTGCGTGCTTATTATTTTCAAGATAGACACTCATTAAACTAATGGCTACTGACGCTATATTTACTGTTTTTTTCCATGCTTTTTTCATATACATAGAAACAATATCATTTTTTGAAACAAACACTTGTTTAAGTGCCATAGCGGTTGCAATACTTTTTATTTGACGTAAACCAATGCGAGTTACTGCTTGAGATACACTTTCAACCTTAATCGCTCTACCTAGCAATGCACTATTAGCAACTTTAATCATACCTAAAGACAAGGCAGGATCATGCCCAATAATATCAGCCATATGACTCAAATTAATATCGGGATCATCACCAGCTTGTCTTACTTTTAGTGCAACTTCCGGCAGCGTTGGTAAAACTAAAGCGCCTTGTTTTATTTTTTCTATTAAAATCGTACATAAGGCATTTTCAGCAGCCATAGAATTCCCCTTTTTTTTATTTATATTACGTTAAAGTAGCACAATTTTTACTAACACCGAGGGATTTTTAAATGTTTTTCAATGTTATACAAAAACTTAACTTTTACGTTTTTTTCATACAAGTCGTTAGTCCCTGCGAAAGCTAAAAATGTCACTTTATCATTTGCTCAATAATATTTTTTATCGCTGTTTTTTATCACTGTTATAGATTGCCCATATCGACACTTTTTCCTATAATGCGCCCTAATCCTCTTTGTTCACCAAAACAACTTAATAGATAATTTTATGTTAAAACCCGAATTACTTTCACCTGCTGGTAGTCTAAAAAATATGCGGTACGCCTTTGCGTATGGCGCTGATGCTGTTTATGCAGGACAGCCACGCTACTCTCTTAGGGTTCGTAACAATGAATTTTCTTTAGAAAACATAAAAATAGGCATAGATGAAGCACATGCATTAGGAAAAAAATTCTATTTAGTAAACAACATTGCTCCCCACAACGGTAAATTAAAAACTTTTTTAAAAGACATTGATCCTGTTATTGCGATGAAACCAGATGCTTTAATTATGTCTGACCCTGGCTTAATCATGCTGGTACGTGAGAATTACCCTGAAATGTCTATTCATTTATCAGTACAAGCCAATGCGGTAAACTGGGCCACCGTTAAATTTTGGCATCAACAAGGGGTTGAACGGGTTATTTTGTCACGCGAGCTTTCGCTTGATGAAATTGAAGATATTCGCATGCATTGCCCAGAAATGGAGCTTGAAGTATTTGTTCATGGCGCGTTATGTATGGCTTATTCTGGTCGTTGCTTACTCTCTGGTTATATTAACAAACGTGATCCAAACCAAGGTACTTGCACTAACTCTTGTCGTTGGAAATATGACATCCATGAAGCCAAAGAAACTGAAACGGGTGATATTATTGCGGTTAACCCCGCTAGTTCAGCACCTGAAATACATTCACCAGGCATATACACACCTGACACCTCGATTATCACGCCTGACGATTATGTAGCCAAGAACCAACCAATAGACGATGTAATTTTACTGCAAGAGCAAGGTCGTCCGGGTGAATATATGCCAGCATTTGAAGATGAGCACGGCACTTATATCATGAATTCAAAAGACTTACGCGCAGTTGAACATGTAGAGCGCTTAGTTAAAATGGGTGTTCACTCACTAAAAATTGAAGGGAGAACCAAATCTTTTTATTATTGTGCTCGCACTGCCCAAGTTTATAATCAAGCAATTAATGACGCGGTATCAGGCACAGCTTTTAACCCTAATTTAAATACTGATTTAGAGCATTTAGCTCATCGAGGTTATACCGAAGGATTTTTAAAGCGGCATCGCCCTTCAGATACACAAAATTATGATTACGGTTATTCAAAAAGTGATACGCAACAATTTGTTGGCGAGGTATTAGGTAGAAATGAAGCGTCTGGTTTAATTGAAATTGACGTAAAAAATAAATTCCTTGTTGGTGATACATTAGAATTAATGACCCCAAGCGGCAATGTTAGCTTCACCTTAACTAAAATGATCCACAGCAAAACAGGTGAAGAAATCACTGATGCAAAAGGCTCTGGTCATAAAGTAGCCATTGAACTAAACACTGAATTAGATTTAGATTTTGGTATTATTATGCGCTACTTAACTCACGGCGGCACCACTAGACACCCTTTTGCACAAAATCAAGCGGATAAATAGGCACAGTATTCATGGCCTTATTTATTGAAGACAGTTGTATAAATTGTGATATGTGTGATCCAGAATGCCCTAACGAGGCAATCACGTTAGGTGAGCACATCTATGAAATTGATCCCGACAAATGCACTGAGTGCATAGGCCATTATGACAATCCAACGTGTGTCAGTGTTTGCCCTATAGACTGTGTAAAGCCCGATCTTGAACACATTGAAAGTGAAGATTCTTTATTAGCTAAGTTTATAAAAATCCACAGCAGCACACTATAATTCTAATTGAAACAAGCTGTTAATAGCGTTAAGTTTACATTGATTTAAGGAAAAAATAAGCAGATAAACACAACATTAATGATTGTCATCATGCATTAATGTTGTGGACATTGTAGGCGATATTTTAACCATTAAGCTTATCAAGAAAGCCGCCAAGCTTTTCTTTTACCTTCTCTTTTACTTTATCTTTAACTTCATCTTTTAAGATTTTTGTTTGCTCTTTTTTAGCTTGTTTCCAGATTGATGACAATGCTTGCTTTACTAACTCAGCACCTAATTTACTTGCTGGCATACCCGCTTGGCCACCAATATTGGTTAAGTTAATATCTGCTAATGTCGCTTGATGAACTTTATTACCTAGTTTGGTTAAATCAACGGTTAAAGCAACACCCGCCAATACAAATTTGTTCACTCGAATAATAGGATCAGCCTTATCCGTACTATTGTTTTGTTTAGGTTCAGTGGCACTAGCAGTATTTTTCTTAATCGCATCCAGAATATCTTTGATATTCGCGCCACCCTTTTCAGTAAACTCAACAACTGCTGCTGGCTTATCAATAATAATTTGATCAATCACAATCAAGTCTGTTGTTAAGCTTTTAAGATTAATATCAAAAGTCACTACATTTAATGAAAAAACTGATGGCGCATCATATTTTGATGGATTAGCTATAACTAAACCGTTGATAGTACCAGCCCCTTTTAAAAGCTTCATATCAACTTTGCCAACCGTTACTGATTGTTCGGTAACTTTTGAACCGACTTGTTCTATCTGCTGTTTAATCAACGCATTAATAGCATCACCACTTAAAAATAGAAAAGCGCCACCCGCTATTAATAATAAAATAGCCGTAAATATTATAAATTTTTTCATTGTTCAAACATCCTTAAAAGTAATCTTTAAAAAAAATCCTTAGCCAAATGATAACTTACGGGATATTTAGCGTTCAATCAATCTCTTCGTTATTTAATAATTAATGATCTATTTTATACGCAGTGAAAATTGCCAAGCACAATACATTTATGTCATTAACTAGTTATTTTAAAGATTAAATACCTTTTTCAATAATTTATCTAGGCACTGCTTTTAATTTTGATTAAACTAAAAGCAGTCAAAATTAAAAGCATGTAGTAATGGAAAAACATCAAGAATTATTAATAGCCTTAAGAAAAGTGATCAGGGCGATAGGTTTACATTCAAAACATCTGAATAAGACTTCTGGCTTAACGAGTCCACAATTATTAATTATGTTAGAAATAGATAAAGCTGCTGGCGTGAATTCCAGTCAAGTGGCAAAAAATGTTAATTTAAGTGCCGCTACCGTAACAAATATTATTGATAGGTTAGAAAATAAAAGCCTTGTTTCCAGAGTACGCAATACGCAAGACAAACGTAAAGTAGGCCTATATTTAACAGAACATGGCCAGGCGCTTTTGCTCAAAGCGCCTCAACCACTACAAGAGAATTTCATCGAAAACTTTGCTAATTTAGCCCAATGGGAGCAATCACAACTGCTATCTTCAATGGAGCGGCTCGCGGGAATGATGGATGCAAATGAAATAGATGCTGCACCCTTATTAGAACTTGATGCCATGAGCGCCAGCAGTATCAGCAATGCCAATAAAACTGACGCCCCTAAAAATTAACGCAACAAGCATAAAATCTGTATAAGCCGACAAGGAACCCCTTTCATTTAAACTTGAAAAGGGGTTCTCTCCAACAGCTCAGCAAACGATTAACCCACTATTAGCAAGCATATCGAATAACAGTCCTTTTGAACATTCTCTTATTCAGCGGGCTCGGTGATGGCATTCATCTGCAAAGTAACCGCTGTCTGAGCCAATAATCTTCCGTTGACCGAGGTTCCTGTATTTACGGCGATCAAGGTTTTACTCAGAATAATACCTTCAAAATGAGCATTGGTGCCAAGCGTGGTAGAACCTGCGACTTGCCAGAAAATATTTTTAGCCAAAGCGCCACCGGCTAAAGTAATTCTCGTTGCATTCGCTTGGTTCAGCGTACCGGCAACCTGCATGATCCAGGTATCAGTAGGGCTACCAGAAAGAGTAACATCGGTACTAATGGTAACTGCTGAAGACCAGTTATAAAGACCGGGTTGTAATGTTAAGCCGCCAATTTCACCCGCGCCAAGTTCACTAAAATCAGGTGATACTCGCCCCGCGGCGTCATCATAAGCATATCCCATATCGCCCACAGCTGCAGACAGATAACTTTCTGCGTTTATTGCACAGGGAAGCGGACCCGCAGCATCAACAACGTAAATATCTCCCGTTACTTCACCGCAACTCAGCAAAAGTGCCGCACCGGTGATTGGGCTAGTGCCGACATCGCCAACAATTGCCGAGCGATAAACGTCAGTAATACCAGATTGACTTAAAACAGCGAAAGATCCCGCGCTTCTAAGATCAACTGCCGCTGGACCAGCGGCTATAACATTAACTGAAAACACACTACCAATAACTAATGGTAATAATAATTTTTTTGCATTGTTTTTTAGGATATTCATCAATATTTCCTCCAGAAGGAATTTTAAATTCGGCAGTAACTACATCGTCACTACTTCGTTGTATCTACTCCTACATATAGCAATGAACACGCCAGAATTATTACCGCCTCATTTCAAAGGTAATCTATTGATATTAAATACTATTTTTTATTTATTAGTTATAACTAACTGTTAAGCCACCATTATTAGCTGTCATATATACGAGAGCTACCATATATAGCAGTTTATCGATTCATCATTCTTTTTTATTTGCTGATTTACAGTTGTTGATACTAGAATGATTTTAGCTTACTTGAACGAGCAAGTAGCCTTCGCAGTAGCCTTGTTAATTTCGTCACGAGTACTTTTTATATTATCATCCTGAGGCTTCAGCCTCTGCGCTGTTTCGATCATTTTAATCGCGCGCTGTTTGCAGCCAGACAAGGACAAACTATAGGCGTAATTATTTAAATAGGCGGCCTGCTGCTGGGCGAAAACCAGTCCCTGTTGATACCAAAATAGAGCGTGTTCGTTATCGCGGTCTAAATAATGATTGCCGAGCAAAAAATAGGGCAACCAATAGTCAGGCCATTGTCTGGTCGCGTTTTCCAAGGCGTCGATCCCTTGAATAGTTTTGCCACTGCTGAGCAGATCCTGGGCTGCGCTCACATAGACAAAGGGGTCAAAATTAACACTGGCTTTATTCGTTGGTACTGCAGCCAACAACCAATACTGACCGCGCTGCCAGGTTCGTTCAAAAACTTTAAGTTCGGCAACACGGTTTTTATCGGTGCCCGAATGCAAGATCACATTCTGCTTCTCCAAGTCGTAACCTATCACCAGCGCGTAATGCCACATTGGATACCATGAAGTCGATACATTTTGCAAAACGATGACTGGAATATTTTTACTTACCAAAGAAAATAGTTGGGTCAGATTTCCTGATTCTGCATAAGCAAGCAATCCCTGTTGACGCACAGCAGCGACCATTTCTATCTGTAGACTCCCTTCTAACTCTGGAATAAAAAGTGCCGGTGCTATTTGCTGTGGCGTTTTTATTACCCCATAAAAATTGAAGACTTCTGAGAGCGTGGTGGGGCCGCAGAAATAATCATCCTGCGGGTAAAAAGGAACCTCAGAAATTTGATATTTAACGGGAATGTCGGGTGGGTTGGCTAACAGTTTGGCTGTTTGTGGCGGAACCGACAAACAGCCGAAAATCAACCAACAAAAGCAGCTAATAAAACCTGCTTTTGCGTACTTGGTGAAACCCAGCATAGAATAAAATGCTTTGGCAATGCTTAGAAAATACGTTTTAGTTTATCGGACGAATAAACGAATAAACATCGGTGACCCCCAAAACATCAAGCACTGCTATCACCACTAATACAGTCACTATAGTACCGACAACGCCGCTAGCTGCGGGCATATCATTCATATGGGTGTTTAACTGGATCAATTCTTGATTAGTCATGCTGGCGATCCGCATCTTTGCATCGTTGATACTGACCCCGAGAGTAACCAGTTTGTCTTGAACCTCACCGCTGTTAAGCATTTCAAGGACTTGTTGCTTACTATAAACGTTTTGCTGTTGGGCTATAACCTGTTCGGAAGAAACTACCCCAGCGTAGGCGGTTGAGAAACAAGTCAAAGAAGTTAAAATTATTGCGGCTCCTGCGAGAACTTTTTTCATAGGATTTCCTCTAGTTTAGCGAATGTAAATGTTTAATAGGAAGTAAAGTGAATATATCACAATAATAAGGCTTATTAGAATTTAACAGAAAATATAACTGGTGTATTTAACTAATTTCATTGTTTTGATAGCTAGTCTCAAACTTCTGATAACTTTTCTTAAATAACAGGCAAAATTTTATTCAGGCCTGTTGACCTTTATTGCCGCACGATGCCATATTTGCGCATGCGGGCGCGCAAGGTGCTGGGGTTGAGCCCGAGGATCAGTGCCGCGCCTTTCTGCCCTTCTATCCGCCAGCCAGTTTGCTGCAATACGTTAACAATATGCTCATGTTCTAGCTCAACCAGCGCTTTAACCGCCTGTTCCTCGTTAGGTGGCAGTTTGTCAAAAGTGTCGAAGCGATCCAGGATCTGCAGTGAACTTCCCTCGCTAAGGATTACCGCTCGCTCTATCGCACTCTCTAGCTCGCGCACATTGCCGGGCCAGTGGTGTGCTTGTAAAGTATGCAGTGCGTCTTTACTGACAATATCAATCTGCTTGCCTATTTTTTTGTTAAATTTAACAACAAAATGATTAACCAGTAGTGGGATATCTTCCTTACGTTGCCGCAGTGGTGGCAACGTAATAGGAAATACATTGAGTCGGTAGAACAGGTCTTCACGGAACATACCGTTACTTACTTCATCAATAATATTACGGTTAGTCGCGGCGATAATTCTGACATTGACTTTAATAGTGCGTGGACTGCCTAAACGTTCAAATTCACCATCCTGAATGACCCTGAGGAGTTTTGCTTGCATCTCCAACGGCATCTCGCCGATTTCATCAAGGAAGAGCGTGCCACCATCGGCCAGCTCAAAACGACCTATTTGTTTACTATCTGAACCAGTGAAAGCGCCTCGCTCTCGGCCAAACAGCTCGCTCTCTATCAGCGTTGCTGGCAAGGTAGTACAGTCAACCGTGATCAAGGGTCGATTTTTTCGCGCGCTGCGGCTATGAATAGCACGAGCGATTACGCCTTTGCCTGTACCCGTTTCGCCAAGCAACAGCACCGTTGCATCCATTGGCGCAACTTGCTCAACTTTCAAAAAGACCTGCGAGAGCAGTTCGCTATTGCCAATGATTTCGTCAAAATTATATTGCCGCGCCACTTCCTTTTGCAGATAAACGTTCTCTGCTTGGAGTTTGTCCTTTAATTGTTTTATTTGGGTATAAGTCTCGCGCAAAGAAGCTTCCGCCTTTTTACGTTCTTCTATTTCCTGGGTCAGTTGCAAGTTGGTTCGGGTCAGCTCTGTAGTCCGTTTTTGCACGGTTTTTTCCAGGGTGTTGTTCGTATGCTCCAGCTGTTTATACAACAAGCGCACTTCCAGCATATTATGAATGCGTGTTTTAACTTCGACTAGGTCAAAAGGTTTACTGATAAAGTCCTTGGCGCCCGCTTGTAAAGCCTGCAGTTTATGATTAGGTTGAGCTGTAAGCACAAGCACAGGCAGATAGTCGTTGCCATCGTCAGCTTTAAGCGCTGCCATGACCTCGAAGCCATCCATCTTGGGCATTTGCAGATCCAGTAAAATCAGATCAAAGTTGGTGTCGTGATGTAGCGCACAAACCGCTTGAGGATCCATGGTGGTAGTCACGCTGGTATAGCCACTTTCAATCAGTAGTTGCTCTAGCAAAAGAACATTCGGCTCTTGATCATCGACAATCAGAATATTGGCTTGGAAAATATCGGCGGCGGTTATGGTCATGATCAGTCCTCATCTCTGGAAGATTGTCTTCTGTCTTTCTTCTTGGCATATTCAAGCACAATGTCCAGTGTTTGCATGAATTCATTGATCCTGATCGGTTTGGTCAGGTAGCGGAAGAAGCCGGCATCCAGACCTTTTGCTATATCGCGAGGAATGGCATTTGCACTGAGTGCCACCACCGGAATGGTCGCGGTATTGGGGTCTTCGCTCAAAACCTTCAGCGCGGTCAAGCCGCTGATCCCTGGCAGATTGATGTCCATTAGGATCACATCTGGCTGATGAGTATGCGCCATTTCGATGCCCTGAATGGCGTCCGCCGCACTGAGAAAACGCAGATTGGGCCGACGAGAAATAATATTCTCAACTAGCATCAAATTGGCAGGATTATCCTCTACATAGAGTAAGGTTTGCCACAGCGCCGAATCTTGATGTTGTTGTGCTACCTTGGTCATTGATGCGACGGTTTCAAGGTCGGATACGGGTGCATGGGTCCGCTTGAGTTCAAACCAAAAGACACTACCAACGCCAACGGTACTTTCTGCGCCGATGATGCCTTCCATCGATTCGACCAAACGCTTACTGACCACCAGACCGATACCTGTACCTTCTTGGTTATTGGCTTTTTGTCCGAGGCGGTTAAACGGTTGGAAGAGTTGTCCGAGTTGTTCTTCCGACAGTCCTTCACCAGTATCGCGAACGCTGATCCGCATCATATCTCCGGCACTTTGGCTGCTTTCCAATATCACGTTGCCACCTTCTCGGTTGTATTTAATCGCATTGGAAAGCAGGTTAACAATGACCTGCTTTAGCCGAGTACGATCGACGTTAAGAAAGTCAGGTGTTTCAGAGCGATTAAAGACGACCTTAATCTCATGCTTTTTCGCTTGCGGCTCACTCATCAACATACATTCTTGCATAACTTCGGCTAGCGACACAGCTTCCATTGACAGAGGTAACCTACCAGATTCGATCAACGCCAGATCGAGAATTTCATTGATTAATTCCAGCAAATACCAGCCGGCTTTGAGGATCTGACCAATGCTTCGTTTTTGGGTAACAGTTGGTGCTGGTGAACTCGATTCCATCAATTGAGCAAAACCAAGGATAGCGCCTAGTGGAGTGCGCAGCTCATGGCTCATACTGGAAAGAAAATCGGATTTGGCAAGGTTAGCTTTCTCGGCCACTGCCTTAGCATTTTCCAGTTCGATGTTCTTATCCAGCAATTTTTGATTCAAGCGATTGCGCTCAGTGACATCACGGGCGCCATAAATAATCCCCTGCAGTTTGTTGTCTCGGTGATAAAACGTGGTCGCGTTAATGGAAACCACTGTTTCTGTGCCATTTTTTGCTCGGGCAGTAAGTTCATAATCAGAAACTATCATTTCACTTAGCACCCTTTTTATTACAGCCGCGGCAAACACAGGATCAGTGAAATAGTTTTTGAATGGCGTGCCGATCAGGGAGTCACGACTGTTACCCGTAAGCTGCTCCATCTGCTTGTTAACATCGGTAATGATACCAGACGGATCTGTGGTCGTTAGTGCATCAATATTGGATTCAATCAAGTTACGGGTATAGAAATGTTGATCTTGCAACCGTCGCCCCAGTTCTTTCTGCTCTTCCTCGATGCGCTTACGAGCGGTATTGTCTGTGCCAATCAGCAGATAACCAATAATAGCGCCTTTTACATCACGCAGCGCAGTGACCGATACGACCGCTGGGAATCGGCTACCGTCCTTGCGGATATAGGTTAGCTCATAGATATCCTCAATACCGCGACGCGCTTTAAATACCAGCGCATCGAAACCCGGCGTGATCGCGGTGTCAAGTTCAATACTGAGTACTTTAGCGCGCTCGATAACTTCTTGTGGATCGGATATGTCAGCCGGCGTGATCTTGTTCATCACTTCGTCCGCCGCGTAGCCAAGCATACGTTCAGCGCCCACGTTGAAGATCTGAATAACTCCATGGGCATCGGTAGCAATACTGGAAAAATTAGCGCTGTTGAAAATAGCGCTCTGCAGGGCTCCTGCCTTTTGCAACGCTTCTTCTGCTTGTTTGCCAACACTATTATCGGTGCCAATTAGCAGATAACCAATTATCTCCTCCTGCTCGTCGCGGAGCGCGGTGACTGACACGATCGCAGGAAAACGACTACCATCCCTACGGATGTAGGTTAATTCGTAGATATCTTCAATACCGCGGGTCGCCTTAAATACCAAGGCATCGAAACCAGGCTCTATCCGCGTGCTAAGTTCAGCAGAGAGCGCCTTGGCACGGGCGATTATTTCCTGCGGATCTGATATTTCAGCCGGGGTGATATTATCCACCACTTCGCCAGCAGAGTAACCCAACATCCGCTCTGCACCAACGTTGAAAATTTGGATGACCCCTTTAGCGTCAGTAGCAATACACGAGAAGTTAGCGCTATTAAAAATAGCTCGCTGTAGCGCGCCGGCATTTAGCAGCGCCTCTTCAGCTTGTCTGCGCTCGCTTATATCCTCCATAGCCTCTTCCATCGCCGCTTCAAACATCTCGACATCCGTCTTATTTTCGAGCCCTAATAGGCTTTTTGTAGCGGGTGCTTTTCTAATCTCAGCCGACAAGATCTGTTGCACCGCACGATTCACTTTTTTGGTGGTGTCGGACTTGATGGCGACAGACTTGGCGGAGTCAGATTGACTGGTTTTATTATCACTTTTCATTGCTAACCTCTATGACCATCCGTTGATTTTTGCTCGATGTGAACTACATGGCGACCCAGAGGCAAAACGAAACTGCCGGTCGTTGTATTGTTCTGACGATAACAGGCGGCACTTTCGATGCGCGGCTCTGACCCTTTACTGCTTTTAGTTGTTTTTTCGGTGGTTAAATTTTTCAGTAGTGAAAATATAACATTTATTGATGGCATACTACTAAGCTTATTCTGCAGTAAACCGTAATATTTACTACTTTTAAAAACGAAAACCACAATATATAAAGGTTCTGTTATATATGGCGGGATAAAAGGCGTCTCTATTTAATCACATCAATCTTACATACAGCTAACACCATGTTTTTAAACAATTAATAAAGTTAATTTTGCTAAAATTACAGCTTGGCAGCCTAGTTGCAACTACCTCTATTAACATTATCGATATTTCACCCGAAAGTGGATCTTGGATCTTGTTGTTTTTCAATTAACGAAAAATGCACAGCTGATAATCGAACATGATGATCAGTAATCATCACTATCAAAAAAGGAGCAGGTTGAATCGGTATATAGGGTAGGAAAGTAGGGTAGGAAAGGGAAAATAAACGTAATTTCACTGAGTTTCTAAGGAATAAATAATATGCATAAATTTATAAAAAATACTCATCTGGTATTCACCATGCTGATAGGGGTTTTCCTTCTAGCGGGTTGTAATCTAGGTGGCGGCAGTAACGACAATGGGGCAGAGCTTACCGCAATTGCGGTTACACCTGCTAATTCAAGTATTCCCAACGGTTTAACCAAACAATTCAGCGCTATGGGCACTTATGATGACGGCACCTCGTCTGATATATCTGACTCGGTAAGCTGGTCATCTGATAACTCGGCTATTGCCACCATAAGTGCCAGCGGCTTAGCCACTGGGGTTGCAACAGGCTCAATGGTTATCACTGCATCGAGTAACTCGCCTTCAGGCGTTCAAACGGCATCTACCAGCCTAACCATCACTGATGCGACGCTAAGCTCTCTGGCAATTACACCTGCCCAGCCAAGCATTGCCAATGGCTTGACTAAACAGTTCATCGCCACTGGCACTTATTCAGACGGTACGTCGCCTGACGTTAGTTCATCAGTCACTTGGTCGTCATCAGAGCCGCTAGTTGCCACGGTAAATGATAGTGGTCTGGCGAGCGGCATTGCTATCGGCATGTCCGTTATCACCGCCTCTTTAGGCACTGAGGTAGCAACTACTGAGCTAACCATTACGGATGCAGTTTTGAGTTCAATTGCGCTAACACCTGTTGATCCGAGCATTGCTAAAGGATTAAGCCAGCAGTTTACTGCTACGGGTACGTATTCAGATGGTATCTCGGTTGATATTACTGCGTCAGCTACTTGGTCATCTGCTGATACACTGATTGCTACAGTAAATGATAGTGGTCTGTCTAGTGGTCTTGCCACTGGGTCGTCAGTTATTACCGCCACGTTTGAAACTCAATCAGCCACTTCAATGCTAACGGTTACAGATGCAATCTTGAGTTCAATTTCAGTAACACCTGTTGATCCGAGCATTGCTAAAGGATTAACCCAGCAGTTTACTGCTACGGGTACGTATTCCGATAGCACTTTGGTTGACATCACCACCTCGGTTACTTGGTCATCGGCGGATACAAATGTTGCTACGGTAAATTCGAGTGGTCTAGCGAGTGGAACTGCTGCCGGTACATCGGTTATTACCGCAACTTCAGGCGCTCAATCGGGCAGTAGTACGCTTACCGTCACAACAGCAAGCTTGCTGTCAATTGTGGTATCACCTATTGATCCAAGTATTCCAGTTGGCGTGAATAAACAATTTGCCGCCACGGGAACTTATTCAGACGATTCTGTTGCAGATATTACTGCGTCGGTCACTTGGACATCGGCAGATACACTGGTTGCCACCGTAAATTCTACTGGCCTTGCGACCAGTAAACTTGCCGGTCAGTCAGCTATTACGGCAACTTTTGCTGCGCTGTCTGACAGCACTTTGTTGACAGTAACTACGGCGACATTAACTTCAATTGATGTAACACCTATTGATCCAATTATTCTTAAAGGCACTAACCAAAATTTTGTTGCCACCGGTACTTATTCGGACGCTAGTACGACTGACATCACCGCGACGGTCATTTGGTCATCTGCGGATACACTGGTTGCCACAATGAACCCCAATGAACAGGTAGACAGCGGGCGTGCTAGTGGTATTGAAATAGGCACATCGCTGATTGAAGCAACGCTTGGCGCGGTAACAAATTCTTCAAACTTGACTGTCGAAGCAGCATTACTCAACAATCCGTTAGCACCTGAACTGGGTGAAGTCGCTCGTTTTGTTATCCTCGCCTCACAGACTATCACTACGACTAGTGGCTCAGCCATTGTCGGTGGGGATATGGCGATTCTTGACCAGGCGCGTTCTTTTTATGCAGGTTTTACCACGGGAGTGAATGCAGGCGAATTTGTTGAACTGACTAATGGTTTGTCTTATGCGGGTGATGATAGCACGCCACCTTATGCTGTGCCGGTACCTTATGCCTCAATGGTTGCATTTATCAACCAGTCGAGAACAGATTTGGGCATCGCCTATAACTTCCTCGCAGCTGATCCTAATCCAAACGCTGCAACTCAGGTTCTCCCGATTGAACTCGGTAACTTAACCATGACTCGTGGTGTGTACAAAACGGCATCTGACGTAACCATTCAGACGGGTACTTTGACTCTCGATGCTGAAGGTGAGGCAGATTCTGTGTTCATTTTCACCATTGGCGGCAACCTGACTTCAGGTGCTCCAGGGGGCGACATTGTTCTTATTAATGGCGCGCAGGCAAAGAATGTTTATTGGAGAACCGCTGGAGCGACAGTTATCGGTACTGACACCAGTTTCTTTGGCAACGTCTTTGCTTGGTCACAAATTAATGTGCTGACTAACGCCAGCGTAAGTGGCCGACTGTTCGCTGTTACGGAACAGGTTACTTTGGATTCTAACGCCGTCACCAAAGCACAGTAAGTTCGAACTGCACTTTAAATAGTAATAGAGGAGACAGGCAACTAACGCTTGTCTCTTCAACCAGCATATAAAGGTCAAACTGTTGGTAAGAAATTTAAAGGCAAATTAATCTAATTCTGAGTCAACGATATTTTTAGCTTGCGAGCTTAGAGTTTTTAAAGGATATATATCATGAATAAGAAACGTAAATATTTTCAACAAAAAATATGGGCTGGCACTATAGTGCTGCTCACCCTAGTCACCGCTTGTAATAATAGCAGCAGTGATAGTAGTTCGGATACGGTACCAAGCATTAGTGCTAGCAACCCGAGCAACCTCGCTATTGATGTGGCGATCAACCAGCAGATCACCGCAACCTTTAGTGAGGCGATGAATGGGGCAACAATTAGTAATTCTAGCTTTACGGTAGTAGACCCAGACGAAACGTCCGTGGCAGGGATCGTAAGTTATGATGAAAGTAGTAATATGGCGGTGTTTGAAGCCAGCAGTGATTTTGCTTTCAATACACTATATGCAGCAACGATCAGCACAGCAGTAACAAGCGTTGAAGGGATCGCGATCGCTAGTGATTATACGTGGACATTTACCACTTCTGCAGTGCCAGACACCACAGCACCAATGGTTGTTTCAAACTACCCTGCTGATTTAGCGGTTGATTTTGCGCCAAATAGAAGTGTAACTGCTAAATTTAGTGAAGCACTTGATCCGCAAAGCGTGAACGCAACCAGCTTTACCTTAAGCGATGGCACCACCGATGTTTCAGGTGTTATTAGCTTTCAAGGTCTGACTGCAACGTTCAATCCTGACGCTAATTTAGCGACCAATACGCTTTATACCGCAACATTGACCACTGAGTTAGCTGATTTAGCGATACCTGCCAATATAATGGCGGCTAGTTTTAGTTGGAGTTTTACCACCAGTGCAACGGTTGCCGCTGGACCTAACCCAGTTAATTTACAGACCAGCGCTGATTTCGCCATTTTGTCTAAAACTGGCATCACCAATGTTCCAGCTTCAGCGATCACCGGAAATATTGGCGCAAGTCCGATCACTGCCGCTGCAATGGATAACGTATTTTGTAGTGAAATAAGCGGTACAATTTACGGCTCTGATGCGGCGTATACGGGTAGTGGCGCCATTACTTGTTTTGCCGGTGCAGCTGCAGATAATACGCTAGTTGCTAACGCGGTGCTTGATATGGGCATTGCCTATAACGATGCTGCGGGCCGAACTTTACCCGACTTTACCGAACTAGGTGCTGGTGATATCAGTGGTATGACTTTAGAGCCAGGTCTTTACAAGTGGAGTTCAGGTTTGTTGATCTCAACTGACGTAACACTGTCTGGTGGCGCCAATGATGTCTGGATTTTTCAAATTGCTGGTGATATTACGCAAGCAGATGCCAGTAGTATTGTATTGACAGGTGGTGCATTAGCTAAAAATATCTTTTGGCAGGTTGCTGGTGGTACTGGTGTTGCACTGGGTACAACGGCTCATTTTGAAGGTATAATTCTGGCTGAAAAAGGCATCACCTTAAATACTGGAGCAGTAGTCATCGGCAGATTATTGTCACAAACAGCCGTTACTTTAGATCAAAATACAATCACAGAACCCGCTCAATAATATTGATAAACGTTGAATTAAGTGATTCTTTTAAAGGGCCTTTAGGCCCTTTTTTCATTGGAATGGTTATAGAACTTAAAGGATGAGCGTCAGCATCACCAATAAAGTTGACAATAAAACTGACGCGCCTAATAATTAATCCAAGTTAAGGAAATTAGCGTAACAAGTGTAAAAAATGCAAATGCTTATGGTATTGATCAATAATATTATTGATCACGGCCGTTTTTGACCAACCCATAATGTCATAATCTTGCCCCCCTTCACCCAAGTGAACTTCTGCTCGATAATAGCTTTGCTCATCTTCATCTGTTTCAGTGGTATCATTGCTAAAATCAGGTTGTGAATATTTTCGAGCAAGTACACGGTATACAAAATTTTGCGATTCACCGTGGTCAACAATTAAGCTCAGCCCATTTTTATCTGAAATCTTAACCTTGATTTGGTTTACCTGAAGTTCTTTAGCCACTAGCTCAAAGGCAGGCTCTACCGTCTGACTGATGAATTTATTGACATTGGTTTTGTTTGGAAAATCAACAACGTTCTTTAATCGCATTTGCCAACTATCATTATGCTCACTGCCTGAATGAGGTATGGCTGTTATCAGCTGACTTTCCTGCTTAAAAGCTTCAATCCTTAACGCTTTAATCAAACCAACAATTGCGAGCAATAATACGATAGTAAAAGGTAAGGCACTGGCAATAGTCATGGTTTGTAGTGCATTAAGACCACCAACTAACAAGAGTATCGCAGCAACGATACCAATACCTACCGCCCAATAAACACGTTGCCATAACGGGGTATCATTCCTGCCGTGTGAGCAAAGCATATCAACCACCATCGCGCCAGAATCACACGATGTGACAAAAAAGATCACTATCATCAACACACTAAATGATGAAAGCACGGTGGTTAATGGAAAATTTTCAAGAAAAACAAATAAGGCGACTGACGAGTCTTTGCTTACCATTTCACTTAACTCAACGACTCCTTGGTTATAAACCAAATCAATGGCACTATTACCAAAAATAGTCATCCAAAATAAAGTAAATACGGTAGGTATCAGCATTACCCCGATGATGAACTCTCTAATAGTGCGACCACGAGAAATTCGGGCAATAAATAAACCTACAAAAGGCGCCCATGCAAGCCACCATCCCCAATAAAATATTGTCCAACCACCTATCCAATCTGTCTTCTTGTAAGCAAATAAATTAAAGGTGTTATGCACTATATCGGCTAAATAATCACCCATATTTTGCAAATAAGCCTGCATTAAAAACACTGTTGGACCAAGCACAAAAATCAACAGTAACAAGACGACGGCCAGAATCATATTTGTTTCAGATAGTATTTTAATGCCCTTATCTAAACCCGTGGCAACAGAGATAACCGCAAGCGAAGTGATACCGCACATTATGATTATTTGATTGGTGCTAGAAACATCAATACCGAACAAGTAACTAAAACCAGCATTCACCTGTGAAGCGCCTAAGCCTAGTGAGGTAGCGACACCAAAAACAGTACTGACAACAGCAAAAATATCAACTAAATGCCCTGGCCATTGGTAAATTTTTTCGCCAATTAATGGATATAAAGCAGAGCGTAAAGTCAGGGGTAAATTGTGACGATAACTAAAATACGCTAACACTAACGCAACAATGGCATAAATAGCCCAAGCATGAAGTCCCCAATGGAAAAAAGTCATCTTCATTGCTTCTTTAACCGCAGCAACCGTGCCCGTTTGAGCGGTAGGAGGTGATAAAAAGTGCATCAACGGCTCTGCCACACCAAAGAACATTAAACCAATACCCATGCCAGCAGCAAATAGCATAGAAAGCCAAGAAACTAATGAATAATCGGGTGTTGCATGATCAGGTCCTAAACGAATATCGCCATAACGAGAAAGCCCTAGGAAAATCACAAAAAAGAAGATGAATGCCACGCTCAGCACATAAAACCAACTGCCATTGTCAATAATGCTCGCCTGAATAAGGGTAAATAAACTTTGTGCTTGTTTAGGTAGCGCGGCGGTATAAAGTAAAAGCGCTATGATAATAGACGAGGCACCAACAAATACTTTCTTATTTAATTGACTCTTAACGAATGCGGACAATTTTGTTCCTTAAATTTAATTTGTGTTGATATTATATCTGCTTAAATGATGTTGTAAACAATAACGCATAACATATATTTCAGAAATGTTAAGTGCCTACTATACCCAAGCCACTTCAAGATGCAGGATTCAGCTGGAATTAGAAACGTATTAGGCAAGGCATTGATTGAAGAGAATGGTTATTCCCTTGTCAAAATCAATAACGCTGCATAAAACGTTTCTAAACCAGCCCTTTGGGGACGACTGAGCAAAACATGTCCATCGTTGCATCTGTTTTTAAGGGAACAACCCTTAATAAAAAGATGCGCCTTGAGCATGATTCGCTCAGGCGTCCTTAAACTCGTATCTTGAAGTGACTTGGGTATATATGTGATTTCTTTTAACTTAACCTTTTTTTTGTTAAGCTATGACCCAAATTAAATATAGTTAGAGTTCTAATTATATTTAATATAATTAAAAAGCCAAGGGATAATAAATATGAAATTCACGAAACTGCATGCTGCTGTATTAACAGCGATAGCAGCATCAGGCTCCCTCTATGCTGAGGAAGCAAACAAGCAAGAAAAAGCAAAGATAGAAATCATTGAAGTTACCGCCACTAAACGCACCGAATCCATTCAAGACGTGCCCGTTACCGTCACCGCATTAACAGGTGATAGCTTAGAAAAACTAGGCGTTGCTAATTTTGACCAGTATGTAGAGTTTTTACCGAACGTCGTTTTTCAGGGCACAGGCCCTGGGCAGAATGAAATCTATATTCGCGGCGCAGCAACCACCCAATCCAATATTTCCCTTTCATCGGTTCAAGCATTACAACCTTCTGTTGCCTTTTATTTAGACGAGCAACCCGTTTCCATGCAAGGGCGTAACTTAGATATTTACGCAACTGATGTTCAACGTATAGAGGTTTTACCTGGACCACAAGGCACACTTTTTGGGGCTAGCTCTCAATCAGGTACGGTGCGTTTAATAACTAATAAGCCAACCCATGACGGTTTTGCCGCAGGTTTTGATACCAGCACGAGCTCCACCAAGGGCGGCGATTTAAGTAATTCTGTTGAAGCGTATTTTAATATGTCTTTAACTGACTCATTAGCAGTACGCGTTACCACCTACAACGACTACCAAGGTGGTTGGATAGATAATATATTAAATGTACCCGGTAAAGGCGGCTATAACGGTAGTGCGGTAGTTATTGATAGAATTTCTGGTGGCGTATTAACAAACCCTGAAAATATTTCTGTTACCGCGCCACAAAATGATGCCTTGGTAGAAGATAACTTCAACACTGCTAATTATGCTGGAGCACGTTTCGGCTTATCTTATTTAATTAATGATGAGTGGGATCTTTTAGTTCAGCATACCCAGCAATCTCTCGATACCGAAGGTGTGTTTGCTTATGATCCAAACCTTGAGGGTGAATCATCAACCAACCGTTTTACACCAGAAAACAACAATGATGATTTTGGCTTAACTACGTGGACACTAGAAGGTCGACTTGAGTATCTTGATATCGTTTATACCGGCGGTTATCTCAATAGAGATATCAATTCAACCATTGATTATACCGGCTATACTAATGGTGGTTCATTTTCTGCTTATTATGTTTGTAACTATGCAGGTGTATCTGAATCAGAACAAGAATGTCTTGACCCAACAAAGTTTTATAAAGAAACAACCAGTACCTCACGCATCACCCATGAGCTTCGTATGAATACTTCTGCTGAAAATCGCTGGCGTGTCACGGCTGGTGTATTTTATGACTCTCAAGAATTATCAACGGTTGGTCAATTCAAAATAGCCAATACAGAGAAGTTTTCTGATTTACAAAGAACCCTTGCCGGAACTGAAGGCATTAACAGTAATGGCGGCCCTTTCCCTTCTGAAGTGAGCTTCGTAAATGATGTTACCCACACCATAGATCAAATCGCCGTATTTGGTCAGTTAGAATTTGATATAACCGATACCGTTACGGCAAGTTTTGGTGCGCGTTGGTATCAAATTGATGATATTTATAAGGGTGCTACTACAAGTGGTGATGTCAGTGGTAGATTACGCGCCTTCGGTGATGGTAGCGATGCAGCCTTAACCGAGTTTTTTGGTGCTGAAGAAGCCGCCTCAATCCAAGCCGCTATTGCCAGTGGACAATTAGATACGAGCTTACTTAATGATGATGGTACGCTAACAGTCGATGATACTATTATTAAAGCATCACTTGATTGGCAAGTGTCTGACGATGTTATGCTATTCGCTTCATACTCAGAAGGTTTTAGACCGCCAGTTACTAACAGAGTTGGTGGTGGTTCAGCTACAAGTGATGAAGGTGCTTTTGATGGTTTCCGCATTCCAGTGTACTCAACCACCGATAGCTTAGATAACATTGAATTTGGTGTTAAATCAACGTTATTTGATCAAACATTACGCTTTAATGCTACCGCCTATTATTCAAAAATATCTGATCTACAAACCTCACGATTTGACCCAACCAATATCAGTTTCTTAGTGTTTACTGATAACGTCGGTGATGCTGAAATTAAAGGTATTGATGGTGACTTTACTTGGGTAGCAACGGATAATTTGATAATCTCTGGTGCTTTTAGCTTTATTGACACCGAGCTAACGTCAATCAATAACGAACTTGCCGGTATTGCGCCAGCAGTTGGTAGTCAACTACCTTACTCAGCAGAGTTCTCAGGTAATTTACAAGCAGAGTATTACTATGCTATTGCTAAAGATCTAACTGGTTATATTAACGGTTCAATAAGTTATACCGGAGACAGACTCGCTGGTATGGCGATGGATGCCTATGTGGTAGAAGATGCCACTAATTTAATCTATGGTACTGGCTCAGGTTTAAGTATTCAAAAAGAAGCAGATGTTTATTCTGGTGTAAATTATCAAGACAGTAACGGGGAAACCTTCGCTGGTGGTCGTTATGTGCAAGATAGTTACATTTTGGCAAACTTAAGCTTTGGCGTGACTAACGACGAATGGAAAGCTGAACTATTCATCGACAACGTAACCGATGAAAGTGCAGTTTTATATATTGATACGCAACAGTTTACACCAAAAGTTGTAACCAATAGACCTCGTACTATTGGCTTTAGATTCTCGTATGACTTTTATTAAACACTAAATAAATACTAATATCTCAAAATACTCAGTAAAGCCGCTTGATGTTTGTATCAAGCGGCTTTTTATTGATAAAGTATCAGTTAATTGCAATACAAATAATTTACTAATTCCCCCTGGAGCTAAGTCATTGGACACAACATCCCCTTCCTCAATTGAAAACCAATTAAAATCAATTCAACAATTGATCCAAGCATCGAAATTCAATGACGCCATTAAACAAAGTAAACAACTACAGACACAAACCTCTGACCAACAACATCAAGTTGAATTATGGTACTTAATCGCCGTTGCCCAACGCTATGCAAAAACATTTTCTCAGGCGTTAACTAGTATTAATGAATTACTTAAACTTGATGAAAAACACAGCAGAGCAAATCAAGAGCAGGGTTATATTAACCTTGCAAACAATAATGCTAAACAGGCTAAATTATCCTTTGAAAAAGCAGTTAAACTGAACCCAAGTTTAATCGCTAGTTGGCAAGAGTTAATACAACTTTATCGAGAAGCAAAGCAACAAGAGAATGTACAAAAAGCGGCTAATCAACTGGCTAAACTAAAAGAATTACCCCCTGCTTTACTTGCTGTTACTGAATTAATGCACGAAGGGAAACTATTAAAAGCCGAACAAATTTGCCGACACTTTTTACAAAACAATAAACGCGATGTCGACGGCATGTGCTTACTCGCTGTTATAGGTATTGAGTTAAAAATTTATGATGATGCCGAGTTTTTACTTGCCAGTGCCGTTGAATTAGAGCCCACTCATATTCAGGCGCGTTCTCAATATCTCAACCTACTTATTCGTTTAGGTAAATACAAAGCAGCAGCGCAGCAAGTTGATAAATTACTTCTTGAACAACCCGATAATCTCAGTTTTAAAGTGGCCAAAGCCAATGTATTAACAGGTTTAGGAAAAGTAGAGCAAGCTATTACGTTATTTGAGCAAGCCATTGTGAAAGATGAGAATATTGCAGGTTTTCACTTGCAGCTAGGGCATGCACTTAAAGCTAAAGGAGACATAACCAAAGCGGTTGCAGCTTACCAAAAAGCGTATCAATTAAACCCAAGTTACGGTGATGCTTTTTGGAGTTTGGCCAATACTAAAACCTATCGTTTTAGCGATGAAGAAATAGCTCAAATGCAAGCACAGCAAGAAAATAAAGACTTAGCACTAACGGATAAAATTCAACTGCATTTTGCTACTGGTAAAGCCTTTGAAGACAGGCAAGATTATAACCAAGCCTTTCAATCCTACCAACAAGGCAATAAGTTACAGCATGACCATAATGGTTTTGATATCAATAAAATAGAGCAACAAGTAGACGAGCAAATAAAATACTGTGCCGCTGAACTGTTTGAAAACCGTGGACACTTAGGACTCAACACACCCGATCCTATTTTCATTGTCGGCTTGCCACGTGCAGGTTCTACCTTACTCGAACAAATATTAGCTTCACACAGCCAAGTTGACGGCACGATGGAACTGCATAACATATTAGGTTTGGCTTCACGATTAAGAGGTTCTAACCACAATAACCAAAACGAAAACCAAAACGAAAACCAAAGCAGTAAAGGCACTAAAGAGAGCCAATACCCTAAAAATTTAAGTGAAATAAACCCTGAATATTTTAAACGCTTTGGTCAACAGTTTATTGATGAAACACGTGACTATCGCGAACAAGCGCCGTTATTTATCGACAAAATGCCCAATAATTTTATGCACATAGGTTTAATTCGGTTAATACTGCCAAATGCCAAAATAATTGATGCCAGACGCCCACCCATGGCTTGTTGCTTTAGTGGTTTTAAGCAGTTATTTGCAGAAGGACAAGACTTTAGCTACAACCTTGAAGACATTGGTCGTTATTATCAAGCCTATCTAAAATTAATGAACCATTGGGATAACGTGCTACCGGGCTTTGTTTTAACCGTGAACCATGAAGATGTTGTGGATGATTTAGAAAAGCAGGTACGCAGAATGCTTGATTTTTGTGGTTTAGAATTTGAACAATCATGTATTGATTTTCATAAAACCAAGCGCAATATTAAAACACCAAGCTCAGAGCAAGTACGTCAACCCATTTATAAAAGTGCCACCGAGCAATGGCGACACTTTGAGCAGTATTTAACACCATTGAAAAAGGTGTTAAATACTGAAGACATTTAACGTTTTGCGTAAGAAATATTTCACATGGTTATGTAGGTTGGACTTCAGTCCGACAACGGGGCAATAAATTACCCCCTACAGTAGATATAACCATTTTTTCTGAGCGAAATGCATAGGAAAAATATTTACTAACCCATTTTGTTTACTAATCTATTTCGTTTGCTTCTTCTATACGCTGTAGACGATCTTGCTCTTCAAGAAAAGCAGCTTTTATTTCTTCTATTACGTTATCAACATCGGCAGAAATATTACTTTCTTCAAATAGCCCAGTGAGTTTTGTTTCGAAGGTTAATTCGCCACTTTCATACAAGGCCCACATTTCTTGTGCATACTTGCTTAACAGTAACTCTGGTGCAAATTGGCCATAGTAATGAGTCATATTATCAACATCACGAATTAACATCGCTTTAGCATTGTTATTCGCTGAAGCATCTACCGCTTGGGGTAAGTCAATGATAACCGGACCATATTCATCAACGAGTACATTAAATTCTGATAAATCACCATGAATAATACCTGCACATAACATACGTAACACATAATTCATGACAAGTTGATGATCTTCAATAGCTTGTTCTTTTGACATTACCACGTCGTTTAGTCGAGGGGCTACGTCTCCGACTTCATCGGTGATTAACTCCATTAACAAAACACCGTCAAAACAGCCAAAAGGGTGAGGTACTCTAACGCCTGCTGCTGCTACGGTATAAAGTGCATCAACTTCAGCATTTTGCCATGCTTGTTCTTGTTGATTACGACCATACTTAGAGCCTTTCTCCATGGCTCTGGCGCGCCTGCTGTTTTTGCTTTTTCTACCTTCTTGATATTGAGCTGCTTTTTTAAAACTGCGTTTATTTGCTTCTTTATAAACTTTAGCACAGCGAATTTCATCGCCACAGCGAACCATAAAAACAGTGGCTTCTTTGCCACTCATTAATTGACTGATCACTTCATCAACTAGGCCATCGTCTACCAGTGGTTGGATACGCTTTGGAGTTTTCATAGCGCGGTTATACCGTATTTTGTCAAAGGGTGAAACATTTAGCCTCTCTGTTTTTCAAGTTGTTCAATTTGTTCAAAACATTAAGCAACTTTTTTTGTGTTTATTTGGCTCGAAAGATATTCGTCTAACGACCCTTGAAAATCAACTAACTTTTTATCTTTAATATCGATAATACGCGTTGCCAAGCTTGAGACAAACTCACGATCATGGCTAACAAAAATCAAAGTACCTTTAAAATCTTTCAAGGCATTATTTAAGGCGTCAATCGCTTCGATATCCATGTGGTTAGTTGGCTCATCCATGATCAACACATTGACATCAGCCATCATCAATCGACCAAATAATAAGCGGTTTTTTTCACCACCTGAACAGTTACGTGCTTTCTTGTTAGCATCGTCGTCAGTAAATAACATACGCCCTAGCATACCACGAACACTTAAATCGTTGTGGCATGGTCTGCGCCATTGTGACATCCAATCCATAAGTGTTAAGTCATTATCAAAAAATACGCCGCTATCTTGTGGGCAATAACCCACTGAAGCATTTTCAGACCATTTAACAACACCTTCATTGTGCGCTAATTCGCTCATTAAACAGCGTAACAAAGTAGTTTTACCTACGCCGTTTTCACCGATAATAGCTAACTTGGCACCGGCTTCTAGTAATAAGTCGCCTTTTTCAAACAACACTTTACCATCAAAACCATGACCAAGATCTTCAAGCTCTAGCGCTTGACGATGCATTTTTTTACCCGGTGCAAAAGCAATTTTAGGTGTTATACGACTTGATGATTTCACATCATCAAGTTTAATTTTATCCATTTTTTTAGCGCGAGAACTGGCTTGTTTCGCTTTTGAAGCATTCGCACCAAAACGGTTAACAAAGTCTTGTAGCTCTGCAATTTCTTCAGCTTTTTTAACATTACCTGATAATAGCTGTTCGCGTAATAAACTCGACTGCTCTAAAAAGTATTCGTAATTGCCCGGATATACGCGCAATTCACCGTAATCAATATCAGCCATATGCGTACAGACAGAATTAAGGAAGTGTCTATCATGCGAAATGATAATCATGGTGCATTTACGTTTGTTTAACTCACCTTCTAACCAACTGATGGTATGAATATCCAAGTTGTTGGTCGGCTCATCAAGTAATAAAATATCAGGGTTAGCAAACAAGGCTTGGGCAAGTAAAACACGCAACTTCCAACCTGGCGCAACTTGTTGCATTGAACCAAAATGGTAAGACTCATTAATACCCGCTTCTAATAAAATTTCACCCGCACGACTTTCAGCGGTATAACCGTCCATTTCAGCAAATTGGCTTTCTAAGTCACCAACACGCATGCCGTCGGCTTCACTCATTTCAGCTTGTGCGTATATAGCATCTCGTTCTTGTTTTACTTTCCATAATGGTGCGTCACCCATGATGACAGTATCAATAACATTGTGCTTTTCAAAAGCGAACTGATCTTGGCCCAACGTGCTTACTTTGTTGCCGGTGCTAACTGATACATTGCCTGAGCTTGGCACTAACTCACCACTAAGTATCTTCATAAATGTAGACTTGCCACAGCCATTTGCGCCGATCAAACCGTAGCGGTGACCGTTGCCAAATTTAGCCGAAATATTTTCAAATAACGGCTCTGCGCCAAATTGCATTGTAATGTTCGATGTAGTGATCAAAAGATATTCCTGAATTTTTTCTAACGGATATTGAATGATTAATTGTTATATACCCTGATTTATCTATATACGAACATATATATGTCGGTAAATAAGTCAGAAAACAACAAGAAATACTCAAAATAATAAGGTCGCGCATTATACAGGAATAAATGCCTAGCCCATACCTAATATTGAATTTAAGTGCTTATTTTTTCACCTGCACACACAAAAGTGAAGATATTATTGTATTTATGCAGTTAACAGCCCCCAAAAAACTAATGTGGAAAGTTAATACCAAGTGAAGTAATTAATTGGTATATACTCAAACAACTTCAAACTGCATGATTCAGTTGGAATTAGAAATGTATTAGGCAAGGCATTGATTGTAGAGAATGGTTGTTCCCTTGTCAAAATCAATAACACAGCATAAAACATTTCTAAACCAACCCTGCGGGGACTTCTGAGCAAATAATGCTCGTTGTTGCAGTTGTTTTTAAGGGAATAACCATTAATAAAAAAATGCGCCTTGATCATGAATTGCTCAGCAGTCCTGAACAAGCACTTTGAAGTCGTTTGAGTATAGAGTGTAATAAAGTGAATATTACTGTAAATTAGTCAATAGTTTCCCCTTTATACGAACCGCTATGAAACCAATTCGTTTGACCCAATACTCACACGGCGCAGGCTGTGGCTGTAAAATTTCGCCATCGGTACTTGATGTGATGCTCAAATCATCTCTCACTCTGCCCGAGCATAAAGAACTTTTAGTGGGCAATAGCACCAAAGATGATGCGGCCGTTTTCGATATTGGTAATGATCAAGCCGTCATTTCAACCACTGACTTTTTTATGCCTATTGTTGATGACCCTAACGATTTTGGTAAGATTGCGGCCTGTAATGCCATCAGTGATATTTATGCTATGGGCGGAAAACCATTAATGGCGATAGCCATTTTGGGCTGGCCAGTCAATATTTTAGCGCCAGAAATTGCCCAACAAGTGCTTGATGGGGCAAGAGCTATCTGTGCTGAGGCGGGGATCCCGTTAGCAGGAGGCCATTCCATTGACGCACCTGAGCCTATTTTTGGCCTAGCGGTTACTGGCCTGATTAATAATGCGCACATTAAGCGAAATAATACCGCAGGGGTTGGTGATCTTCTGTATTTAACTAAGCCGTTAGGTATTGGCATTTTAACCACGGCTGAAAAACAAGGTAAATTGTTACCTGAGCACGCGCAATTAGCGCCACAAGTAATGAAAACCTTAAATATTATTGGACAAAAATTTGCAGCGTTGGACGATGTTACGGCTATGACCGATGTGACTGGCTTTGCACTGTTAGGACACCTCTTGGAAATGTGTCAAGGTAGTGGAGTTGCTGCTGTGATCGATTTTGAACAAGTACCACATCTTGATTTCGTCAATGATTATATCGATCAAGGTTGTGTGCCAGGTGGCTGTGAGCGAAACTTTATTAGTTATGGCGATCAGGTTGGGCCATTAAGCGCCAAACAAAAAACACTTTTGTGCGATCCTCAAACGAGTGGCGGTTTACTGGTGGCAGTACAGCCAAAAGGCAAAGAGGCTTTTGAAGCGTTATGTAAAAAGAATGGTCTAAACCTACAGCCTATTGGCGAACTAGTGGCGGCAACTACGCCAACCGTGAGTTTGTTGTAATGCCACGCAATATCTCAATAAAAAACACTTCAGTAAAAAGCAGCTCAGTAACAGAGCGAACCGACAGCAGCGATTTTCGCGCTATTATTGGCAATAAAATCCCTTTAATGGATGTACGCGCACCTATTGAATTTGAAAAAGGTGCTTTTGACCAGTCGATTAATCACCCGCTAATGAATAATGATGAACGAGCACAAGTAGGTCTTTGTTATAAAACGAATGGACAAGCAGCCGCCATCACCTTGGGTAATGCCTTAGTTTCCGGGCAGAGTAAAGTAAGTCGATTGGAACAATGGCAAGACTTTGCACGGGAAAATCCACAGGGTTATTTATATTGTTTTCGCGGCGGCTTACGTTCACAAACGGTGCAGCGCTGGTTAAAGGAATCAGGTGTTAACTATCCACTGCTTATTGGGGGTTATAAAGCACTGCGTCAGTTTTTACTGAACGAGCTTGAGCAGCTAGCGTTACATCCCTTAACGATTTTAGCTGGCAATACCGGGTGTGGTAAAACACCTTTTCTGGCCCATTGTACTAACAGTTTAGATTTAGAAGGAGCCGCGAGGCATCGAGGATCAAGTTTTGGTGGCTTCGTTACACCGCAATCAAGTCAAATAAACTTTGAAAATAAACTGGCTGAGCAATACATCACGGGTAACTTTTCTTTAGAGCAAACATTGCTCTTAGAAGATGAAGGCAGGTTAATTGGTAGTGTTCATTTACCTGAAAGTTTACGACAAGCCATGGCATTAGCGCCAATAGTGGTGATTGAAGAAAGGTTAGATTATCGACTTGAGCATATATACCAAGAATATATCATAAAAATGACAGCTCAATACCAAGCTACTTATGGCGTTGAACAAGGTTTTATCGCCTTTAGCGAGTATTTGGAACAAGGCTTATTCAGAATACGAAAGCGCCTTGGTACACAGCGTTATGGCCAATTAAAGGCAATACAGAGTACGGCGTTAATGCATCAGAGAAATAGTCAACAGCAAAAGGGTCAACTACATAATCATCTTGATTGGTTAAAGCCGTTGCTCAGTGAATACTATGATCCTATGTATCAATATCAGTTAGGACTAAAGGCCGAAAGAGTGATTTTTCGTGGCAATAACGCGCAATGTTTAGCTTTTTTGAACGGTTAGTAAGTATAATGACACAGACATAATAGGCATAGATTAAAAAAATAAACCGCTGATATGATGAATTGAGTGTGAATTTTCTTGTGGTATGCCCCACTTCCCATTATTTATGAAGATCCACACTTATCAAGCACTTTATTAATATCGGCTAACGTTGCTTGGTAATCTTTATAGTTCAGTAAAATTTGACGCCGAACACCGTTACATTCAAGTACCAGAGAAGGAAAACCCTGATTGGTTAACGCTCTAGCTAAGTGGATTTGTTGCATTAATGCTTGTTCGTTTTCTTCTGAGGTAAAATCGGCAGTAAAGCGTGTTAAGTCGAATGCTGACTTTGCTAT
Organism: uncultured Colwellia sp.; assembly: GCA_963974965.1. GTDB lineage: Bacteria > Pseudomonadota > Gammaproteobacteria > Enterobacterales > Alteromonadaceae > Colwellia. The sequence goes on from CAXBEX010000011.1 coordinate 92,864, forward strand.
GCTTTCTTGCTTAGACGGCTTCTGCTCAGCTAATTTCTGCGTAGGCAATTTCTGCGTAGACAATTTCTGAGTAGACAGCTCTTTTGCCAAACCTATAAGCACATCGTTATCTGACGGGTTTAAAGCACGCAGATAGTAAGCGTGTTGAATCGCTTCTACCATTTCTACTTGATAACCCTGGTTATTCGCAGCAATAGCAGCCCTACAGGCATTATAAGTAGAACGCCTTGGGGTATTATTACGCCAAAAATCAAAGTTAAACTTCGTGCCTAACTTTTCTTCGATAGAGTGCCAGTGTGCTTTAACCATAGCTTGCTGCTCAACTGGCATTGGTTTATTTGAGTCTGGTGCTAACCCGCCGGCAACGTATTCTATTTGAATAGCGTCAGACAAGTTTAACTTCAAGGCATCCCATACCGGGCGATATCCCCAGCACCAGCTGCACATAGGATCGTAAATATAATATAAAGTAGCGTTCATAGTCATGTGAAATTTCTCACTGGAATAATCGAATAATACATCAACAGTAGCCATATCTGGCCTTGAACCGCCTTGAGCATTAGCAAAACGCACGCCATTAAGTGCGACTAACAACGATGGAAAGAAACTCAATTGTTTATCACCGTCAACTGATAAAGTGCGACCTGTTGCTTGCTCTACTTTAACGCTGACTTGGTTAACTTGAATTAGTTTTTCAAAGGGTTATTTCTACTAATGACTTCTACTAATAATAACTACTATAGTAAACAAGTATGTTGAAGTCAGTTATTAAAACGACATAATCAAAACACTTTATGTATTACCAATGAATAGGATCAACTTGATAATACTGTTTTAATTGTCGATAAAGCATAGGATGTTCATGATGAAACTGTTGTGCTTTTTCAAAAAACACCTCGCTGGCAACAGCAAAGAATTCAGCTGGATTGGTCGCGCCATAATAATCAAATATTGAAGGTGATCCATTTTTGGCTTGCTTTTGCAGTAATTCAAATTGCGTAGAAAAAACCTCAGACCAACATTGGTAGCTTTGCCCTTTCTCTAAAATAGGCGCACCATTAGCACTGCCATTTTCTTGATCTAACTGATGGGCAAATTCATGAATCACCACATTGTGCCCGTCATCTGTGATTTTCGCGCCATCTAACGTGTCTTGCCAAGACAACACTACTTTACCAAAATCCCATGACTCTCCGGCTAATGTCATTTTTTGCGAAAATTGTACGCCACCAGCATCTTTACTTTGTTGCTCTTTAATAAAAGCACGCGGGTAAACCAGTATGGTTTGCAATTTGGGGTAAAAATCTGTCTTGCGATTAAGCAATAATAAGCAGGCTTGCGCAGCAACCGTTACTCTTATCTCATCTGTTATGTTAACGCCGTTACAACCGATGAAGTTTTTCTCCGCCAAAAACACCTGAACATGCTGCTTTAGCTGCAACTGTAAATCAGCCGGCATTTGCCTAAAGTAAGGCATTCTTTGCTGAATAATTTTACGCCACTCTTTTTTAAAAGGCTGCTTCCTAATTTTATCGCGTTGATAGGTACGCCAATATGGCTTACCTACAGAGTAACCGATGAGTATAACGCCAATAAATATTGGTAACAGGTAAGACAACATAATAAACTTAAATTGTTAGGGTTAGTTATGAAGTAGGTACGGTGGGGCTAAATATCAAGCTGTTGCTGGCTTATTATGTCAAATAACTACACAACCCAATTTTCAAGGCTTTTTATATTGCATTCTTTACCCATTGATTTTTATCATAAAATAACAAGCAGGATTAGGGGGCGTATAACCATTCTCGTCAAGTATAACTAATTCATCCGATGCTAACTCTTTTGATATGAGTGACTTTTCTATTAAACCCGAAGAAGATTAAATTCATATATGCCATCATTAATGATGGCAAGGAGCTATATTGAGGTTGGCCATGTCATTAATATTTTCGCACCACCATCACTATTATTACTGACTAATAATTGTCCCTGATGATTACGCGCAATCTCCGCACAAAGTGATAAGCCAATGCCTGAGCCATGAGTTTTTGTGGTGTAAAAAGGCGTTAACACATTATCTAAACTGGCAAATCCTGAGCCATTATCTGTTATTTCAATGGTCTGCTCGTTTTTGACCGAATATATTTTAATATTCACCTTACATATTTCTACTAAACACGCTTCTTGGGCATTTTTTAACACGTTAATCAATACTTGCAAGACCTGATGAACATCCCCATAGCATTGATTATTTCCTTGAAATTCCACTTGACAGTTTTTATTTACCATCGCTCTAGCTTCTCCTAGAGCCTCTGAAAAATCAAACCACAAAGGTTGCGCTGGTGGTAATTGAGATAATTGACTGTAACGTTCAATAAATTTCATCAAACGGTCGCTGCGCTGCTGAATACGGCTCAATACTTTTCTTGTTTGTGCTTCATGTAAAACTTCGCTACATAATAAAGTATCGGCCATTGAACTCATTGGGGTAAGCGAGTTTCGTAATTCGTGCCCTAATACTCTAATTAAATTATTTTGTGTGGTGCTTTGGTTTTTATTTAATAATTTTGAAATATCTATGGCAGTGAATAACCAATTATCCTTGCCTTGTTGTGTGTAGCGAATGCTTTGATACTGCCATTTATCATCAAAAATAGGGTGGGATAAAATATGCTCGTCTAAGCGAAAGCCTAAATCCTTTGCACTACTTCCTATAAGCATGGGTTGTTGTAGTAACTCATTCATCGCATTATTGCGATAGGTTAATTGAAGCTGGTGATCAAATAAGCAAACCGGTACAGACCAAGCATCTAAAATATGACTAAGTAAAACTTCTATTGTTTGATTTTTCTCATTTTTATCAGAGTTTTCATGAGCGAGTAAGATGATTTCTTTTTGCAGTTCTAGTAGTAAGTTGTTCTTATGTTGTTTTTTATATCGCAGATTTTGTTCACCCTCTCTTAATATTTGCGTAAAAGTGGTGAGCTGCATAATACAAAGACACCAAAACTGATAAGCTTTCCATGCTAACCAGACCAGCGGATAGAAAATAAAAAACAATAGCGTAGTTATGGCTAAGTTACTCCAACCTATACTCCAAGTGAGTGCCGCCGTTAATGATAAAATAATAATGACTGTAATGGATAATCCACTAACTAACCATTTTTCATGACTCATACTTAATGCCAAATTTCTCTAACCTTCGATAAAGTGCATTACGGGAAATATCTAATAATTTTGCCGCTTCAATCACTTGACCAGAAGTAACCGACATCGCTTTTTCGATTAACTGTCGTTCAGCCTGTTCAAGTGGTTGTAATACCATAGCACTTGAGCCAGTATCTGCAATATCCAACAGTAATTGTTGTGCTGATATTTCATTGCCTATTGCCAACAGGACAGCACGTTCTATGGTATGACTTAACTCTCTAATGTTTCCAGGCCAACTATGAAGCTTCAATTTATCAATAGATTTTTGGCTGAGGGTTAACCTAGACTTATGATATTTAGTACTAAATTGAACGATAAAAATTTCGGCTAAAGACTGAATATCCTCTAAGCGCTCGCGTAATGGCGGTATCGTGATCACGAGTGTGTTTAAACGATACAGTAGATCTTGTCGGAACTCATTTTCTGCCACCAGTTGATTCAAATCAGCATTGGTAGCGCTAATTAGCCTAACGTTGGTCGTTTGAGTTTGACTAGAGCCCAGCACTTCATATTGCCCTGATTCTAGCACACGCAGTAGTTTGGGTTGCAAAGATAAAGGCAAAGAGCCAATTTCATCAAAAAACAAAGTACCTTGATCGGCTAACTGGAATCGACCAACACGATTTTGTTTCGCGTCGGTAAAGGCCCCTTTTTGATGACCGAATAGCTCACTTTCAAACAAAGTTTCTGGAATAGCGGCCATATTTACTGAAATAAAAGGTGATGATTGGCGGCTTGATAATTGGTGAATGCGTTCGGCTAACAGTGACTTACCTGTGCCATTTTCTCCTAAAATAAGAATATTGGCATCAGTAGGCGCAATTTGGTGAATGAGTTGTTCGATAGCAAGCATGCTTGTAGACTGACAAACCCAAGGTTTATTTTCTTCTTGGGCTAATAATTGACGATAGCCTTTATGCTCGTCTTTGATACGGGCAAAACTAAGTTGTTGCTTAATACTGTTAAGTAACTTTAACTTATTCCACGGCTTTTCAACAAAGTCGCTGGCACCCTGTCTTAAACCATTTACGGCAAGTTCAATTGAGCCCCAAGCGGTCATTAAAATTACCGGAATGTTATGTGGTTTTAGTTGTGAAAGGATATCAAGACCTTCCTGACCACTTGTGGTATCGCGGCTGAAGTTCATATCCAACAGAATTAAATCGGGTTGATGACGGGCCGCTTTGATAATGACATCTTTGGTATTGCTTGCTTCGATAACCTGATAACCTTCAGCCACCAGTAATAATTCGAGCGCTAAGCGAATATCTTCATCGTCATCAGCGACTAATATGGTTGCTTTATGTGGGTTCAAGTAAAACTCCATGTTATTTTACGGTTGAATAATATAAAGAAAGCGATCAACAGATCGCCTTCTTTCCTGAATTAAGAGCTTTAATAGTTTAGATTAAATTTAATTTATAAAGAAGTGTTAAACGACTATTCCTGACACTATTCTTGACGTAGCGCTTGCATTGGGTCAGAGCTAATAACCTTCCATGCAGGCATAAATACCGAAAACATAACGATGGTTATTAAACCAACATCAAGTAATGACATTGCTAACCAGTTAAAATTGGGTAACATATCTAACTGTTGTTCTAATTGTTGATAACTAAATACCGAAGCGACAAAACCCAAACCTAAACCGATAACTAACATCCACAAAGCATCTTTTAAAATAAAATTGATCAACTTCATTTGCTTAGCCCCAGTTGCCATGCGTATAGCTAATTCAAATTTACGATGGTTTGTAGTCATTTGGGTTAAGCCAGCGACACCGATTGCGGCAAGAAATAAGGTTAACCCTGTCATGGCAAGTACTATCCATAAACTTACCCGCTGATTCAAGGTTTGTTGCTGCCAAATATCTGTTAATGGTCTCACTTGCAAATTTGATAAGCGGGGAAATTGGCGTTTAAGTTCAGCATCAAGCATTTTTGCGGATAGGATTTTGCCCTCAGGCATCATTATGGTAAATTGTAAATTACTACCGCCATCGATACGGTGTGAATATACCGCGGGTAAAGTTAAAGGAGCCGCCATTCCTGTTTGACTGATGGTATTGGCAACTATGCCGGTAATAATCAACGGTGGGCGCTCAGAAGACGGATCCAATTGTATTGCTTTACCGATGATTTCATCATTAGTTAAATTGGGAAACATGGTTTTCGCCATGTTTGCATCAATGACAATACGCGCTTCGTCGTTATCTATTTGCGCTTGAGTCAAATTAGCACCGACTAACATTTCAATGTTAAAGGTACTGAAAAAGTCACTGCTTAAACGTCTAATTTGGTAAATAACACGTTGACCATTATTCTCTTGATCTTGAAAAGCTTGCACCTGTAGCTCGCTTGAAATGGGGGCTACAGCAGGAATAACTACATGACTGTCGGCCACTCTATTTTCTATAAGGGCACTAATGTCAGCCAATAAGGTTTTTACTTCACTGTCTTGATAGTTATCCCACTCTCTTAGTTGTGTGATGTATTCGTCATCGGCGATATCCACCATAACATTGTAGCCATTGCCAATATCGTAACCTAAGTCCTGGTAAACGGCCTGGTAGCTTTGTGTGGTTATCATCACCGATGCAGTGAGTAACACCGAAGCGATAGATAATTGCACCACCATAAGCACGCGACTTAACCACTGATTGCTTTGAGCTTGTATACCCTTACCACTGCTATTTAGGTTGTTTGCTAAGGCTTTTTTATCTATATCAACTAAGGCTAAGGCACTGAATAAAACACTGAGTATCAAAATGATGGCAACAGAGGCAATGATGGTGGTGACATTAATGCCAATGGCATCAATCATTGGCATACTGTCGCCGGCAATGAGGGGTAAACTCTTTAATACCCAGCCCGTTACTAGTAGGCCGGTAACCGCGGCCAATAAAAAACTGGGTAAATTTTCGAGTAAAACTAAAGTTCTTACTTTTAGTAAACTGGCACCTAAGCTGATTTGAATGGCAAATTCTTTCGTTCTTCCCTGATAATGAGCAATAAATAAATTAAGTAAATTTAGCGTTGCCATTAATAGCAGGCCAATAACGGCGGCAAATAAAGCAATAATTAAATCTTCAGTATCACCTAGCATATTACTGCGATAGCTTTCTGTAACCACTTTTTTGTCGGTCTTAGAGAGAAAGTCTAAATACATTTGAAGGTTTTCAGCATCTACATTTTGAGTAAAATAGTCCACTAACCATTCATCGGTTTGTGCCAGTGTTGGCAGTTTTTCTTGGCCATTTAGAGTTTTAACAATTAAGTAGTCAATTTCGCTACTGACATTACCGACATTATCAGGCTGTGCTTTTACTTCGTTTAAGTCGCTAATAAACCATACTTGCTGATTTAAAATGGCTTGATTACTACTAATCGCCATTACATCTTCAATAACACCAGCAATGATATAATTTTTGTTATTGGCGTTTATTTGTTTACCCAGTACAGATTTAACACCACCGTAGGCTGATTGCCATAATGACTCAGAAATCCAGACATATTTAGTTGGCGAAGCGATAGTCACATCGTCACCTAGAATAAGTTTTGCGCCTAAAATATCTAAAATATTATTTGAAGCGTTATAGCTTGTTGTGGGGTAAATAGTTTCATTAATGGCAACATCTTGCTCTGAAGGGGTAATACCAGCCCATTCACCAAGATCAGCAAAACGTTCACTAAAGGCAGCCAAACGATTCATGTTCCAATATGAAACACTTAATGTTTCTGACATTTTCAATCGATATTCAAAGGTTTGTAATTTATTTTCGTTTTGCACTCCTTGTAATGGCTGATACAAAAGCGTTGATGAAATTGCGATAACACTGAGTACGGCACCTAATGTTAGCCCTAGGGTTAAGATTAATGGAATACTTAATCTTGGTAATGTTAATATTCTTGCCACACCATTAAATAAGGCTTTTTTCATTAAACTCATGCGACCCCCTTCAATTGTTGTTTCTGTTGTTGTTCAGTGAGGATTTGACCATCTAATAGTTGAATTTGGCGATTAGCACAACGTGAATAACGACTGTCGTGAGTCACCATCACGATTGTTGAGCCATCTTTATTAAGTTGTTCAAGTAATGCAATGACCTGATCGCCATTTTTACTGTCTAAGTTACCGGTTGGTTCATCCACCAAAATCAAATCAGGCTTACCCACTAAAGCGCGTGCAATGGCAATACGTTGCTGTTGTCCACCCGAAAGTTGATTAGGGCGGTAGTTTTGACGATGCAACATATCTACTTGTGTTAACACCTGTTCAACACGTTGTTTTATTTCCACTACACCAGTGCCGCGATGTTCAAGCGGCAAAGCAACATTTTCAAACACGGTAAGGCTATCAATCAGGTTAAATGACTGGAAAACATAACCAATATGCTCGTTACGAATTTCGGTGCGTTGGTCAACTTTTAACCCAGAGGTATTAATGTTTGCTAGTTGATAATCCCCTTCGCTGGCCGAGTCCATCAACCCCATAATGGAAAGTAACGTAGACTTACCACAACCTGAAGGGCCGGTTATAGCAACAAATTCACCCTTATTAATTTCTAACGAGATACCTTGCAGTGCGTGAGTTTCTATTTGTTGGCCATCATAACGCTTATGAATGTTGTTCATTTCAACGACTTTGTTCATGATAATATCCTTTCATGTTTTAAATAAGTTTAATTAGTTTTATTCTGTAAGTGCTTAGTTAGTTAATTAGTTAGTTAGTTAGTTAGTGATAGTTGTTTGAATTTGTTGTATTTACTGGTGTCAGAGCTAACGATTTCTTCACCTAATGTTAAGCCTTGGTTAATTATTAAATACCCTTGCGATAACTCGCCAAAACTAATATCACGTTGCTCTAGGGTGTTGATATTTGTGCGAACGAATACCGATTGCTTGCTGCGCGGACGTAAACCCGCAACTTGTGGGATATATACAGCGTCAGTTTGATGTTTAACAAAAACCTGTGCTGAAATCGCTAAAGAAGGTCGGGCGTTTGAGGTTAATTTTCCGTCAAGTACCGCTTCGGCCAATACTGAACCATTCGTTACTACGCTTTCAATGCGAGAAATGTGTGCGCTGATCAAGCCTTTTTGAGTATCTATATTTACCTTGGCATTAATGTCTATTTGATCGGCCTGCTGTTGAGGTAGACGAATACGGGCGATCAACTCGTTATCACTGCCCACTTTTGCTAGTGATTCCCCTAACTGGACACTCTGTCCCAGTTCAACTTCTAAGGTTTGCAATGAGCCAATAATGCCTGCTTTTACATGCATATCGTCCAATTGTTTTTCTAGCAAAGCAACTTGTGACTCTTGTTGAGTAACGATGATGTCGCGCTGCGTTAGCTGATAACTCTGCATTTCAAGAAATTGTTTATACTTTTCTTTTTCAAACGCTAAGCGACTCGACTCTTGCTTTACCGCCAATTTTGCTCGTTGCAATTCTATTTTTGATGCGACACCTAAGCCCATTAATTCTTCATTTACCGATAGTTCAAGTTGTGCCTTTTCAATTTCGGCTTCAATATCGGCGATACGTCCTTGATAATTTAATCGCTCGCTTTGCTGTTCATACTTATATGCTTCACGCTGTGCTTGCTGCTGAGCTAATTCTCCACGTGCCTCACTAACTTCTTGCTCAAGTTTTGGATTAAACAAGTGCAAAATTACCGTATCTGGTTTTACTTTAGTACCAGGACGTACCAATATTTCTGAAACTTTACCTAATGCTGGTGCAGTTAATAAACGTTCTTTAGCTGAAAGTAGTTCACCATAGGCGTTACTGTATACATCTAAAGCGCCTTGTTGAACCATTTGAAAATCCAAACTAGCTGTAGAAACTGACTTCACGGATTTACTACTAACCGCATAAGTAGCGTAAGCTAACAGCAAAAGAAACAAAGATATTGCCGCCCACTTTTTCCATGGTTTTTGTGTTGTTAATTGAATTTTCATAATAAATCACGTTTTAAGGTTCTAGTTTAAATAGGTATTGAAAGTATCATGCCAAAAATAAAAAACATTAAAAATCAAACAGTTAATTTTTTGTGATTGTTGTTATTAAAGTGAACTGTTCGCTTTTGTAACAACGATGTTCGAAAACACAAAGAAGTATTATTAATTCAGAGGCGTAGGATGTGCTTCACCTACTAAGGGCAGCCTTGAGTGTGGGGTTTTAGGCAGTTATAGTAAAGCCACTGAAAAGCTATCGAAAAACTAGCAAACACAGGACTCTTCCCATTAAAGCAAAACTCACCAAACATCGAGGATTGATACTCTTTATGAACTTATTTTTTGTAGACTTATTCTTATGATAAGCGCCATCATTCCTAATTTTAAAGGCAAACGTTGGCTAAAAATATCGCTGCGAAGTATCCATTTAGTTGGTATTGCAGGTGTTTTTGCTACAACGTTAACAGGCGTGGATTTATACGTTTATTGGGCCATAGCAACCCTTAGCGGTTTAGGTTTATTGGCACTAGAAGCATTAACAAATCTGATTTGGTTTATACAAGTAAGAGCCTTGGTGATGTATGTTAAGTTTTCTTTATTAACTGCGCTATTTTTCTATCCTCATTATGCTTGGCATATATTGGTGATTATAATTCTTCTGTCTAGCATTATTTCTCATGCGCCAAGTTCTGTACGCTATTTTTCATTTATTCATTGGCGAAAAATTACAGCTATTGATGATGTTAAAGGTTGACCGCTAAGTTTTTTCAATTGGTATTATACAGATAAAACTTATTATTCATCTTTAATTGCCGCAAGCGCTTGATAAACCCCATTTGTCCAACCAAACCCTTCTTGCACGTCGTACTCTCCGCCTTCAGCTTTATCACTTTGCTGGCAAATATTGTATTTTTCCATCAGCTTACCCGTTTGCTTAAAGTAACCCTCAACGGTGTTCAGCCAGCGGTTTTTAATCGTTTGAGCTAACGGTTTTTGTTGATAGTTTAGCAAGCCCTGAACTGCAAACCAGTGCAGCGGTGCCCAACCATTAGGAGCATCCCATTGTTGACTACTTTTAATAGCCGTAGTGATTAAACCGCCTTTTTGCAAAAACTGATTTTCAATGATGCTACTTACCTGCTCTGCTTGGCTTGCACTGGCTAATTTGACAAATAAAGGTAAAACGCCCGCTAGGGAATGTACTGAACTTTGACTTTGCGCATCTAGATCGTAGTCCATAAAATAACCGTGCTTCGATGACCACATATAACGATTAATGGCAGCTTTTCGTCTCACCGCATAATGTAGGTAAGTTGAACTCGCCTCTTGGTCACCAAGCGATAAATAGTAATCGCAAAGCAACGTTTCTTGTTTATACAGCAAACAATTTAAGTCAACGGGGATAATTCTGGTGGTACGAATAGAGGCCAATGACTGAGCATCAGCCAACCACCGCGAGCTAAAATCCCAACCTGACTCGCAGGCAGCGCGAATGTTACGATAAAACTCACCTGCGTTTTCGGGGTTCGACTCATGTAACAATTCAATATCTTCGCGATATGACTCCGGCCTTGGGGTGTCATTATCGTCCCAATAGCGATTTAAAAAGCTACCATCCGGCATTTTTACTACCCGTCTGTGCTCACGGTGACACTCTGTTAAGCCGTCACTCCCTTGCATCCAAAATTGGTATTCAGCTTCAATCGCCGCAATGTATTTCCTTAAAAATGACTGTTTATCTTCCTTGTAAGGTAAAAGTAACTCAACAAGTAAGCCTAGGATAGGGGGTTGAGAGCGCGATAAATAGTAGCTTCTATTGCCGTTTGGAATACAGCCATAGCGCAACTGTAAATCGACAAAATTTTCAAGCATTGATTCAACTAGCGCTAATTGATTCGACTCAACCAAACCCAAAGCGGTAAAATAACTGTCCCAGTAATATATTTCTCTAAAGCGACCACCGGGTACCACATAAGGTTTGCTAAGTGCCAACAATGAGCTATTAAATTGCTGATCAGCGGGCATTTTCAATGCTTGCCATAAAGCTGCAATTTGTTTGTTGATATCAAGACTTGGCTTTTCAACAATAATTTCATTAACTTCGGGAATAAGGAAGTTTTCTTCAACAAAATCAATAGTGTTACCTTTATTTTTAGCGTTATCATTATTGCGCATGGTTGCTTTATATTTTGTTAATATGTCTTCAATCGGCAACTTGGGTATGGCATCAGCAAAGGTTTTACTGTCAGGAAAAATGCCGCTCATTTGTACTTGTTTAAATAACTCGCTTTCAAAAAAGGCCAAGCTTGCTTGAACGTTGGACGTTAACTTATTAGTGTGATTCATTCGAGTCCCTTCCTTATGCCGACTTTAAAGCAAGCGTTTTCTGCGTTGCCGCTTTGAAAAAATAGAGACTAATTAAAATAAGTCCCATAGGAATAAGCGACAAATAGAATGCTTTTTGCCCCCCAAACGCTTGAAATGAGAAACCGGTAATAATTGAACCTGTAGTGCCCCCTAAAGCAGAAAAAACCACAATTAAACCTGTCATCGAGGCGTGCTTAGTTCTTTCAAGACTCGATAGCATAACGGAATTTAGTACCGGATAAATTGGCGCCATCATTAAACCAATCAACGGTAATAAATAAGCAACCATTGGAGCATCAAGAAAACTGGTCACATTTTGTGCTGAAGTACCGCTAGTTAAAGGCAATATAATAATAATAAGTAAAGCCATCGATACTAAACAAATATTTAGAAAGCTATACCAGTTGATATAACGCAATACTTGTCCTGCCAGCAAGCGGCCAATAGCAAGGGCTGCTGCAAAAATACTGGTCATTTGCACACTAACATTTCTTGGCAATCCCAAAACCTCACTATTAAATGTTGGTAACCAGGTACCAATGCCTTGTTCAATTAACACATAAAGAAAGGCTGAAATAAGAAAAATTATCACCAATCTTTGATAACTTAATTTGATCATGTCAATAAAACCAACCAAAATACTCGGTTGAGAACCCGCTTGTTCAGCCTGTTCAATTGAAGAGAAAGCAACTAATAATAACGTCAATATAATCATACCCGCTAACGGGTAATAAACGTTTAGCCAGCCGATGGATTTTGGTGCATCTGGGTCAACATACAGACTAAATAACCAATAACCCGCTAAGCTGCCCACCATAAAAATACCTTCAATGGTATTTAGCAATGATGAATGCGATTTTATCGAATCTGATAATTGACCAATAATTGAGTAAACAGACACCTTAACCAAGGCGAATGACACACCAATACAGGCAAATAGCAGCTTTATAACCCAAAAGTTAGCAATAAATGGTGTGAATAAACAAGCCACAGCTACAATTGCTAAACCTATAATCAATGCAAGCTTATAACCTATTCTAGGGATAACTGAGGCAACTAAAAAAGACACCAATGCTATTGATAAATCTTTAAAGCCTTCCAAAGTACTCGCTTGCGGCTTGCTAATATCAAAACTGTGTATTGATTGAAGGATTACTGTACCAACACTATTGAGTAAGATAGCGAAAACAAAATAGGCTGCTGCAATAGCACTTATGGTAATGAATCGAGACATAGGTTAACGCATCTTTTAAGATAATTTCACTTAGTGTATAACCAAAAAAAAACAAATGCAAACGTTTGCATTCACTTTAAGCATAAACTTTGAGTATAATTATAGACATCAATTTTAAGCATTTACTTTAAACATTTACTTTAAATATTATAGAATACAACGATAGTTTAACTATTACGGGTAGATTTTCGCTTAATAAGTTCAATGTCTATCATTACAGACTTAGCCGCTTGACCATTAAATTGTTTTAACAGCTGCTCAACCATTATTTTAGCTGCTAACTTAGTGTTTTGTTTAATGGTCGTCAGTGCCGGATGAAAAAGCTCCGCCATGGCAATATCATCAAAGCCAACAATACCGACATCATTGGGAATGTTAATATAGCGCTCTTTCAACGCCTTTAATGCACCTAATGCCACCATATCACTGATGGTAACGATGCCATCGAAGAACAATCCTTTTGCTAATATCACCTCGCCAATTTTCTCATAAGCGACTTTACTGGTAATGTCACAAGATAAAGTTAACTCCTTATCATCAAGGTTAGCTTCCTTTAATGCTCTTTGGTAGCCTTTATGGCGCTCACTCATTTCAGCGTGTTCAGGATCACCTAGAAACAAAATACGTTTGCAACCACCTGCAATTAAATGCTGTGTGGCAAGATAGCCACCCAGATCATTATTACTACCGACTATGGCGTAATTTGACTGTGCTGTTGGGGCGCCCCAAACCACCAACGGCGCACCGGATTTAGCCACTTGTTCCACCTGCGTTGTACTTTTTCCCTGACCAATAACAATAATGCCATCGGCTCTACTACTACTAATAAAGTAATTAGCCCAATCATCATTTGCCATATGCGAATTTGACAACAATAATTCATAGCCATGATGGTTAAGTGCCTGATTTAAATCGCCAACAACTTTAAGTAAAAAGGGATCACTAATACTCTGATCTGTGTCGTCAATTAGATTTAAAATCACAGCAACAACATTAGTTTTTTGAGTACGCAAACGACTTGCCGCACGGTTTAAACTGAAATTATGCTCTTTAGCTAACGCTTGGAGATTTGCTCGCGTTTCTTTTTTTATCAATGGATTATTGTTTAAAGCCCTTGATACTGTCGACGTTGAAACACCGGCTAGCTTTGCTAGTCCCGCCAACGTTAATTTATTGTCATTAGCCAATTGTGTTTACTTCCTAGGTTGATGCTGCTTTGAATTTTTTAGCATCCTTTTTTCATTTTACTTTTTCAGCTTACTTTTTTCAGCTTCAAAGGCTCGGGAATTATTGCATAACTAGCGAGTATTGCAATTGAAAGCGCATGATAAATGCAAACGTTTGCAAAAAACAGCTTGCAAACGTTTGCATTCACATTTATATTGATTGTGGGGAAGAAAATGTAACCAACAAAATTATTAACTGATAAAGCAATTGCTATTATCATATTAGAGGACATAAAACATGACTAAGAATTTCAAACTATCTTCTATCACCATTGCAATAGCATTACTTTGCCAAGCAAATAATGCCTTAGCCGCAGAGCAAGCCGATAGTGAAGCAAAAAGTGACAAAATTGAAAAGATTATCGTTACTGGTACCTTTAGTGGTAAAAGTATCGCTAAAGAAGAAGCGAGCTTTGCTGTCAGTTCATTTTCTGAAGATGATATTAAAAAGTTGGCACCCAAAAGTACTGCTGACTTATTTAAGGCCATTCCTGGTGTTTGGTCTGAAAGCTCAGGCGGTGTTTCAGGTGCCAATGTTTTCGTTCGTGGCTTCCCCGGTGGTGGAGATGCGCCTTTCTTAACTGTTCAATTGCAAGGTGCGCCGATATTTCCACCACCAACCCTTTCGTTCCTAGAAAACTCAACACTGTTTCGTTTAGATGAAACGGTAGAGTTTATGGAAGCACTCCGTGGTGGTACTAACCCAGTAATAAGTAATGGACAACCCGGCCTTACCACCAACTTTTTACTAAAAGAAGGCGGCGATGATACCGAAGGTTTAGTAAAATATTCTACTTCTGACTACGATTTGCAACGTGTAGATGCCGTATTGAGTGGTAGTTTAGCCGATGATTTATATTTCATGGTTGGTGGCTATATTAAAAGCTCACCCGGCGTTCGCGACGCGGGTTTTAATGCTGAAAAAGGCAAGCAATTTACCATCAACATTACTAAAGAGTTAGATAACGGCAAAATCAACCTCTACACCCGTCAAACAGATGACTATGGTACCTGGTATTTACCAACGCCTTTAAATGTTGAAGGGGTCGACAATGAGTTCACGCAAATAGGCACTTTAAATCGACAAGCAAGTATTCAATATGGTCCTGATGGTAATAAAACCACTGAAAGTGTTGATTTCGGCCAAGGTCGAGGCTGGGATGGCTCAGTGTCGGGCGGTAGTGTTGACCTAACGTTAGATAATGGCTGGGGACTCGTTGATCGTTTTATTTATACTAATGGCGATGCTGATACCTATGGTTTAGTGCCAAACGGAGCACCTACTAAATTATCAACGGTTGCAGATAATGGTAGCAGTGCATTCGGCAGTGCTACTGGCACTGAATATTCAGGCGATACCGATGTGCAACAAATTGGTCGTTGGGTAGTTAAAAAGCAAATTGAAGCATTTACCAATGATTTTGCCTTAACCAAAACCTTTGATAAAGGCAGTGTGACCGCTGGTTTTTATAACTCTACTTTTTCAGCGAAAGATTGGTGGTCATTAGGAAATCAGTCTTATTATGTCATTGCACCTGGTGGCGAAAATCTTACCGGTATTGATTGTAACGATAATATAGATAGCTGTGGCTGGAATTACGACATCAATAGCGTTGGCGATGGCCGTACCACTGCACTTTATTTTGCTAGCTCTTATGAAATATCAGATGCTATTACTGTCGATGGTGGCATTCGCCGTGAAAATCACCAAATTGAATATACGGTTGATGAGGGTTTAGATGGCGTCATTACCAAAGCAGTATCTTACGATGAATCAAGCATTGCATGGACTGTGGGTGCAAACTGGATGTTTGCTGAAAAACAAGGCATTTTTGTTCGTG
The DNA here is from genome assembly GCA_963974965.1 of uncultured Colwellia sp. GTDB lineage: Bacteria > Pseudomonadota > Gammaproteobacteria > Enterobacterales > Alteromonadaceae > Colwellia. The sequence goes on from CAXBEX010000011.1 coordinate 108,704, forward strand.
CTAGTGATGGTAGTAAAATGCCATTCTTTGATGATTTTAGAGATAACTTTGGTTCGTACCAAAACGGTGAAGATTTAATAAAAGAGGTTAGCCAGTTTGAATTAGGTTATAAGCTTTCCTCTGACAACTATGAACTCTATGCAACAGGTTTTTTCAACGAAGTAAAAGGCGATACTTTCGTTGCAACGCCGGGTGACCCAGCAGAAGTATTTACCAATGAAGCTTATGGGGTAGAAATTGATTTTAATTACTATAACGACAATGGTTTCTCGGTAAACTTAAATACCACACTACAAGAAACTGAAATTACCGAAAGCCCTACCAACCAAGGCAATGAAGCACAAAGACAACCAGGTTGGCAGATGCGTGTAACGCCAAGTTATGATATCGACTTTGCTAATGGTATGTATGCGACCTTGTACGGCACGCTTAGCGCAGTTGGCGATCGTTTTTCTGACAATGAAAACATAGTGGTGCTTGATGGTTATGAAAAAATTGATCTTGGTATGATTCTAAACCTGACTGATGAAGTTCAAATGCAGCTATCGGTAAATAACCTAACCAATGAAGAAGGTTTAACAGAAGGCGACCCACGTGACACCTTATCGTCAAACGGTCGTTACATCTTAGCTCGAACCATTGATTTTAGTGTCAGTTACCAGTTCTAGTCTCATTAGTTAAGCAATGTAAATCAACGCGTTCTCACTGAGATGTGAGAACGCGTTGCCTGCCATAGTAAGAACTTTAATTATCTGACTGCAAATAACATTATATTATGACTGTCGAACGATTCATTTCATCTAGAAAACAAGCTATTATTGGGATGTGTTCACAGGAGTTGATCGATGAAAGATCTGCGCTTTCTTTTAAACCGTTAACTCATTACAAAATAAAAGTGATATAAAATAATGACCGATAGCAGTGTAAATAAAACAAATTCACAACATAAAAAGCGTATGCAAGCCGTAAAAGAAAAGGTTGACCAACGTATTGACGATGCTCAAGAAGAGCGAGGCTTATTAATTGTGATTACAGGTAATGGCAAAGGCAAGTCTACCTCGGGCTTTGGTACTATTGCCCGTGCTGTGGGTCATGGCTTGAATGCCGCTGTAGTTCAATATATAAAAGGGACGTGGGCCTGTGGTGAACGTTCTTTACTTGAAAACGCTGGTGTAAGCTTTGATGTAATGGCAACTGGTTTTACTTGGAACACACAAGATAAAGCACACGATATTGCGGCAGCACAAAAAGTTTGGCAACGAAGTAAAGCGCTATTAAAAGATAACAATGTTGATGTAGTTTTACTTGATGAGTTAACTTATATGGTTGCCTACAAATATATTGATTTAGATGAGGTTATCAGTGCCTTGAATAACCGCCCTAAAGACCAACATGTAATTATCACCGGTAGAGGATGTCACCGAGCCATTATTGATTTGGCAGATACCGTGAGTGAAGTGCAATCTATCAAGCATGCTTTTGACAACGGTATAAAAGCACAAAAAGGTATTGATTGGTAGACAAGCACTATCTGTTACCAAGCTGGCAACCTATTACCAAGCTAGCAACTCTTTTAAACAAATAGCTATACCCTATCCACAAGTAAATATAAAGAGATTGTGGCCACTACCAATTATGAATTACCAATTATGAAGGATTACAACCCAATGATTTATTTAGAGGATTAGCTTTGCAAGTTTATAGGTCTTTTGTTAGGCTACGCAATTAAACGCTTATACACTAATACATTCAATTAGCTTAGCGATAACGTCGGAACTATTGATGATCCAAAAATATTTGCTCTACATCTTGATAACATTGACTTTTATACAGTCAACGGATGCTATTGCGGATGCTGCAAAATTTCATCAGCCTAATTCCGAATATACAGAAGCTGACTATTTCCCAAGTTATTCCCCAAACTATTTCTCAGGTACTGTATTTAAATCAGCTTCATCTGATATAAATACCAATGACCCAAAACAAAATAATGATGCTGACCACTGTTGTTCCTGTCACGGCATCACTACTGCGCTGCTTTTGAGCAATGAATTGTTTTTCAAAGCTGGTGTTTTACCCAATGAAATAGCAGAATTTAGTAATCGCTATCTCTCGAAATTAATTACCCCAGATATACGCCCCCCCATAGTTTAACTCACGATAAGAATAGGTTTGTTTTAGTATTTAACTAAAACTTAGTAAAACCTAGTACTTATTAAAAAAACTAAAATCATTAATAAAACCAAAACATTGAATTGATTGTTTTGTCTTTATTTAATTTTAATTTGATCATGAGTTTTCAAAATGACATTTTTATCTATAAAAATAACGGGAGCTATAGCAGCTTTCAGTTTTTCTGTGGCAGCATTTTCTGCCTCAAACCCAAAAGCCATTGATAACTGGTTAGTACAACAAGTTAACCAACACCCTGATATTGTTTCTGCCAGAGAAACCATGAACGCTGTATTTTCTATGGCGGAGGGCAACAAGCAACCGCTATACAATCCTGAATTAGACACGGGCTTTGAGCGAGAAGGTCAGGCAAACAATTTTACTATTGGTATCAACCAGACCATTGACTGGTGGGATAAACGTGCAACCAAAACACAAGTAGCTAATTTTAGCTTAACCCAAGCGAGTAAACGCTTTAATTACCTTGTCCAAGAAAAAACGGCGCAGGCGTTACAAGCGTTAGTGACTTGGCAGGCAACTAGAAAGCAATCCATCATTGCCCTGCAACGCGAGGAACAACTAGGCACTTTGCTTGAACTTGTAACCAAACGCCAAGAATCAGGTGATTTAGGTCAAGTCGATGCTGAGTTAACTTTCTTGAGTTTAAGTCAAATGCTAAATGTAACCGCCTCAACTCAAGTGCAGTTAAAGCAAGCCGAAGCTCAAGTAAAAGAGATCTTGCAGGATTGGAACCCTGATAAAGTTGTTTTTCCTGAACAAGGCTTAACCTTTAATAGTGATGAGGTATCACCACAGTGGCTTGAAAATCACCCTTTGGTGGTTGAAGCAAAAGCGCAATGGCAAATAGGCAAAGGTAATGCTCAACTCGCACTCCTTGACACCAAAGCAGACCCCACCATAGGTGTTTACGGCGGTAAAACAGATAAAGAAAATGTGTTAGGCATTACTTTCTCTATGCCGTTAAACATCCGTAATAACTTTTCGGCACAAGCAAGGGCGGCAAACCAACGTTCCATCGCCGCAGAAGCTGACTTTCGCTCGATATATCGTAAACAAAAGTATGCTATTCAAGCAGCCACCGACACGTTAATGACCTATGAAAAAAATTATCAACGTTGGCAAAAACTCATGGACGGTAGAGGCAAAAGTAGTGGCGATTTACTGAAAAAGCAGTGGCAAAGCGGTGATATGAGTACCACTGAGTATTTACTTGCATTGCAACAACGTGCGACAGGTCTTAATGCCGGTATTGAATTGCAAAGCCAATTTCAACTAAGTCAAATCGACTGGTTACTACAAATTGGCCAAATCAACTTAGTAATCAATCAATTGTCACATTAATAGCCTGACTTACATTAGCTTAGAGCCCAATATTGGCTATAAGCATAGCAACAAATTTTTGGAAAAAAACATGAACAAGAAAATTAAATTAATAGCCATCACTAGCTTATTTTGTGGTTTGGCTTCATTGAGCACCGCTTCAACAGCTAGTGTTCAACCTAGTAATCAACCTAGTAATCAACCTAGTAATCAAAAGGCTGAGCAAGAAAGCGCAGGCATTAAGTTAACAAATGGTCAACTTTCATTAGCTGAAATTACGACAGCGCCGTTAACATTACAAACACTTTCTTATGATATTTATGCACCGGGCGAACTTAAAGCGAATGATTACACGAGCTATTTAGTTTCTCCTCGGGTTGATTCTATTGTACTTAAACGTCATGTTGCTTTAGGCGACCATGTTGAACAAGGTCAAGCTTTAGTCACACTTTTTAGTGAGTCTGTAGCCCAAGCACAAGCAAGCTATCGTGTTGCAAGTGCCGAGTGGCAACGTGTGCGAAAATTAGGTCGGCAAGCGGTAGGCGCTAAACGTTATGTTGAAGCGCAAGCCTATTTTGAAGCGGACTTTGCCCGTTTATCAGCATTTGGTTTATCACATGATGCGATCAAAGCAACCACAAAAAATTTAGGCCAGTACATCTTAAACGCAGAGAGCTCTGGCGCTGTGCTCTCTGATAATTTTCGTCAAGGCCAACGAGTAGAATCTGGCGATACCTTAATTGAATTAGCCGATGAACATACACTATGGGTTGAAGCGCGTTTAGCACCAACCATTCAGCTTGATATTCCAGTAGGCTCTGCTGCCCAAGTAATGATTGGCGACACTAGCTACACGGCAAAAGTTACCCAAAAAGCACATACCATAGACCCAATAACGCGCACACGTATTGTTCGTCTACAAGTTGAAAATGATGATCATAACCTTCATCCGGGCTTATTTGCTGATGTTTACTTTTCTTTTGCTACCAAGCAGCAAGTTTTTGCAGTACCAGAAGAGGCACTAATGCGTGGTGGTGATGGCGACTGGCAAGTATTTGTTGAAGAAAACGGTGAATACAAAGGCGTTGAAATTAAATTAGGACGGACCTTCTCTCATGCAGATACCTCACAAAAGATGCGTGAAATTTCAGGCATAACAGCCGGTACAAACGTTGTTGTTAAAGGCGCCTTTTATGTAGCAGCAGAGATCGCCAAAGGCGGCTTTGACGCCCACGGCCATTAGGAGTAAACCCATGTTAAACAAACTTATTGACTGGTCTGTCACAAATCGACTATTGGTGATCATCGCCTTAGTTGCCTTGACAGCATCAGCCCTATTTATTATTCCTAAATTAAACTTAGATGCTTTTCCTGATGTAACCAATATACAGGTTGCTATTAATACCGAAGCACCGGGGCTTGCTTCTGAAGAAGTAGAGCAGCTTATCACCTTCCCTATAGAAGCTGTAATGTATGCTCTACCGGATGTTGAAGAAGTAAGATCTATTTCTAAAACAGGTCTTTCTGGCATTACCGTGGTATTTAAAGAAGGTACCGATATTTACTTTGCCCGCCAGCTTGTGTTTGAACGCTTACAGTCAGCCAAAGAAATGATCCCTTCTGGTGTTGGTACGCCTGAAATTGGCCCTAACACTTCAGGTTTAGGGCAAATATATCAATACTTACTACTTGCTGATAAAGACTCTGGCTATGACAGTATGTCATTACGTAGTTTAAACGACTGGGTAGTAAAACTTTTACTCATGCCTGTTGACGGCGTTACTGATGTATTAGCCTTTGGTGGCGATGTAAAACAATACCAAGTTAATGTGAACCCCTCACGTTTATTAGCGTATCAATTAACCCAAGAAGATGTCGCTAACGCGCTAGAAGCTAACAATAACAATGCCGGTGGTTGGTATATGGACCGAGGTCAAGAGCAACTCGTTATTCGTGGTGTTGGTTGGTTAAGTGCTAATCAGCTCGGGCTTAAAGAAATTGCACAAATACCGCTAAAAACAGTTGATGGTACTGTGATTAAAGTGTCTGATGTTGCTACCGTAGAATTTGGCAGTGAAATTCGCCAAGGCGCAGTCACCATGACAAAACGCATTACTGATGAACAAGGACGTGAAGCAGGCAGTAAGCATTTAGGTGAAGTTGTTTCAGGTATTGTACTTAAACGTATGGGCTCCAATACTAAAGTTACCATTGATGGAATTAAATCTCGTATTCCTTTAATTCAACAAGCACTGCCTAAAGGTGTTACGTTTGAGGCCATTTATGACCAAGCAGACTTAATTGAGAAAGCCGTTAGTACGGTTTCAAATGCGTTAATTGAAGCCTTTGTCTTTATTGTTATTGTTTTAGTGTTATTTTTACTTAATGTACGCGCAGTCGTGCTAGTACTTATTTCTATTCCACTTTCAGTAGGTTTGGCGCTAACCGTTATGGCTTACAATGGTTTGTCAGCTAACTTAATGTCTTTAGGCGGTTTGGCCGTGGCCATAGGAATGATGGTTGATGGCGCGGTAGTGATGATGGAAAACATTTTCAAGCACTTAAGTCATCCGGATAGACGTCACGAAGAAGGACATGAAGGCGGTGATGAAGGAAATACTATAGGCGATCCTGCGAGTGACATATCTGTAGGCTTACGCATTCAAGTTGCCGCACGTGAAGTAGCTAAACCTATTTTCTTCGCCGTTACCATTATTATGGTGGTATTTGCGCCATTATTTAGCTTAGAAGGTGTTGAAGGTAAGTTATTCCAGCCTATGGCTATCAGTATCATGATTGCTATGGCGGTATCATTATTAGTGGCACTTATTGTTGTTCCTGCGCTGGCTAGTTACTTTTTCCAGAAAGGTTTTACCGCGCGAACTAGTCCCATTGTGAGTGTGTTAGAAAAGCTCTATCGCAGTAGTTTAACCAAAGCGATGAACGCTAAAAAAACAGTACTACTTGGCGCTGGTGCGTTATTAGTTGGCGCATTATTTTTAGTTCCACTCCTAGGCACAGAGTTTGTACCTGAGTTAGAAGAAGGCACTATTAACCTTAGAGCAACAATGGCACCTTCAACCAGCTTAGAAACCGCGTTAAGCGTTGCCCCTAAGCTTGAAAAAATTCTGATGACATTTCCAGAAGTCACTTATGCCACTAGCCGTATTGGTCGTGCTGAAATTGGTGGTGATCCTGAGCCAGTGAGTAATATTGAGATTTTTATTGGCTTAAAAGATCATAAAGATTGGGTCAGTGCCTCAACACGCCAAGCGTTACAAGGATTGATGGAAGAAAAGCTTGAGCAATTCCCAGGTTTGCTGCTTAACTTCTCACAACCTATTGCCACGCGAGTTGATGAATTATTATCAGGGGTAAAAGCACAATTAGCGATCAAATTATTTGGGCCAGATCTCGATGTGCTTGCACAGCAAGGTCAAGCTATTGTCGAAGCGATACAAGGGGTTAATGGGGCGCGTGATATAGCGATGGAGCAAATTGAAGGTGAATCACAATTAGTGGTCACGCCAAACCGTCAACAATTGTCTCGTTATGGCTTATCGGTTGGCGATGTCATGGAATTGGTACGCGATGGCATTGGTGGTCGCGAAACAGGGCAAGTGATCAATGGTAACGAGCGTTATGATATTTATTTACGCCTAGCTAAAGAGTTTCGTAAAGATCAACAAGCGATTAGCGATTTACGTTTACAAGCGCCTTCTGGCGCATGGGTGCGTTTAGGTGATGTGGCTGATATTTCAATACAATCTGGCCCTCCACAAGTACGTCGTGATGATGTTCAACGTCGTGTGGTTATTCAAGCGAATGTGCAAGACAGAGACATGGGCAGTGTAGTAAAAGACATACAACAGACCATTAAAGATAAGGTTAATTTACCTGCGGGCTATTCTGTTGATATTGGTGGTCAGTTTGAAAATCAACAACGTGCCCAGCAACGTCTAGCGATTGTTGTACCTTTATCTATTGGTATGATTGCCTTGCTGCTTTACTTTGCTTTTACCAGTGTTGGTCAAGCGATGTTGATTTTAGTGAACTTACCACTGGCGATGATTGGCGGTATTGTTGGACTTTATATTTCAGGACAATATTTATCAGTGCCTAGCTCAATCGGCTTTATCACGCTGTTTGGTGTCGCTGTATTAAATGGTGTGGTGATGGTTGAAGCGATTAACTTACGTATTGAAAGCTCGCGAATAACGGGCGCAAAAGATATTGCGCAAGCAGTATATGAAGGCGCGGTTTCTCGTCTTCGCCCGGTATTGATGACCGCAATTATTGCGGCACTTGGTTTAATTCCGATGATTTTATCAGACGGGGTTGGCTCAGAAATACAACGTCCACTGGCTACCGTTATTGTTGGCGGCTTAGTTACCGCAACTTTCTTAACTTTATTTGTATTGCCAGTGCTTTATGCTTGGTTTTCAAAGAGTAAAATAGAAGAAATGCAAAGATAGCAATTTCGCTGTATTTTCAAGGGCAAATTGTAGTTACAATTTGCCCTATTTTATAAGCGATTTTCTATAAGTTAAAAGGATTATAAAATGGATAAACGTCAGGCTGTACATTCGCACGATCATAACCATGCGCTTAGCCATTCACATATCAACAAAGACATGTCCTCAAACCGCATTGGTTGGGCCTTTTTACTGAATGTTTGTTTTACTATTATTGAATTTATTGGTGGCTGGTTAACTAATAGTACCGCCATTATGGCTGACGCTGTACATGATTTAGGCGATAGTTTATCCATTGGACTCGCTTGGCTATTAAGTAAATTCAGTAAAAAGCACGCTGATGAAACGTTTAGCTACGGTTACCATCGTTTTTCTTTGTTGGGTGCTTTAATCAATGGTGCTGTGTTAATTGCAGGTTCAATTTGGGTATTAACTGCATCGTTCCCTCGATTATTGGCACCAGAAATGCCTGATGCTCAAGGCATGTTAGGATTAGCCATTTTGGGTGTTATTGTTAACGGTTATGCTGCCTATAAACTGAGTGCAGGAGAAACACTCAATGAACGCATACTGAATTGGCATTTAATTGAAGATGTTTTAGGCTGGGTAGCGGTATTATTACTTGCTATCGTTTTGATGTTTGTTGATTTACCAATACTTGATCCCATACTTTCAATCGCTTTTACGCTATTTATTCTTTTTAATGTTTTAAAAAATATTCGTGTGGCAATAAAACTATTTTTGCAGGCAACACCAAACAAAGCCTTGCAAGAGAGCATAAGTTCAGCACTATCTACATTAGATTATATTGAGGAAATTCATCATTTTCATTTATGGTCACTTGATGGTGAAAGGCATGTACTTACCGCTCATCTAGTGTTAACTCGAACCCTTGATCAACAAGAGCTTAGTGCAATGAAAAGCGAGATATCAACACGACTTTATCCCTATCACCTTGAACATACCACATTGGAGTTTGAGTTTGACGGTGAAATCTGTCGTGACAACAAAAGCAGTAAAGAGTAATCTCATCATTTGAAAAGGTTAGGAGAAAACATTATGAAACTATCATTATTTATCATTTTAGTATTCTGTTGCAGAGCCACTTCTGCTTTCGCAGAAGAGTCAAACCACACGCAAACTATCCAAGTATACAAATGGACGGATGATTCTGGGATAATCCATTACTCCCAGTTCCCCCCTAAAGATAAAACAATAACTTTAATGTAGCAGAGACTCAGGTATCAATCCCTATCTCAGTTCCTCCAAAAGAAGAAAACATCAAGGATTCGATGGTAAATATTAAGCAATACATCGAAGAAAGAGCAAGCGCTAGAAAAACTAGAGCAGTGCAAAAACAAATAGCAAAAACAAATAAAGATAATTGTACAACCGCGCGTAAGAACTTAGAACTTTATCAAAGTGGCCGAAGAATAAAAACACATGCTAATGACAATAGTGAAATTCAAATATTATTGGAAAAAGATCGTTTAAACCGCATCAAACAATCAGAAAAAAACATCAAATCTTATTGTTAAAGGCTAAAGGTCAAATGTTAAACACTAAACTAAGATCTCAATTGCAAGATACGTCTTGCTCCATTTAGCACCACCATAGCAATGATAAAACCAATAATAAGATCAGGATAACGTGAACCAGTAAACGCTACTAGCACTCCCGCAACTATAACGCCGATATTAGCAATAACATCATTGGCTGAGAATATCCAACTGGCTTGCATATGAGCACCTGTATCTTTTTTATTAAAAATCAAAAACAAACAAACGACATTAGCAAATAAGGCTAATAAACCAATGGTAATCATTAAGCTAGAAACAGGTTCGCTGCCATAAATAAAGCGCCTGATCACTTCGCTTAATGCGCCTAACGCTAAAATAATTTGTAACCAACCCGATGCATGGGCTATTGATAGTTTATCCTTAACACTTCGACCGACAGCAATAATGGCTAGCCCATAAACCGCAGCATCGGCTAACATGTCAAGTGAGTCGGCAATTAAACCCGTTGATTGTGCAATCCAACCCAGAATGATTTCTACAAAAAACATCAAACCATTAATGATTAATAACCAGCGCAATACGCGAAATTCTTGAGCTTCATTGTCTTTTGCTGCGTCATGTACTGCTAAAGTTTCTTCATGACTACTCTCTTTTGTGCTGGATAAGCTTGCACCATAAGCGAGTGATTCAAGCTTAGTGGTTATTTCTGCTAAATTATCATCATGGAACACGGCAAGTTTTCGGTTAGGAATATCAAAGACTAATGCCACTTTTGGTTCAGCATCTTCAAGTATCAAGCGGATCATTCGCTCTTCTGAAGGACAATCCATTTTGGGAATAGTGAATTCACTAACAAATTTACCCGACAATACTGCTTGCGTATCATTTTCAGGTGCAACATTTTTAGGTACAACATCTGTTTGACATGAACCGCTACAGCATTTTGACATACTTATATTCTCTGTTATTTATTCTTAGTGATTTTTCTATTAAACCATGCTAATGGATGGAAGTGATAACTAGGCGTTACTCACTGCGATGTTTAAATTTATTTTGATAGTAATAAAGCATGAAAAAAACTATAACCGCTATTTGTGCCAACAGCCCTTGCCACGTTGAACCAATACCTATCCAACTGATTTCAATATGAATGGGTAACGGTGATATAGTGACTATCGCAGCCTCTTGCAGGGCTGATATTGCTTTGCCCATTAAAATAAACGCTAAGGCTAATAACAAATAAGTCGTCGTTGAGAAAAAGCGCGCAATAGGTAACTTAATTGAATATTTCAATAAACCCCAAGCAACAATCGCTAATAAGCCGCAACCAATGATAAAGCCCCCAAGAACAACTGAAAACTGAGCAGGTGACGCTTGTGTTAATAGTGATTGATAAAACAATACGGTTTCAAACACTTCTCGGTACACGGCAATAAATGACAGCGCTGCCAAGCCCCACAGGGTGCCAGTTTGTAACTGACTATTAATATGTTTTTGAATATAAGTTTGCCACTGCTGTGTATTGGTTTTGCTGTGCATCCAAATACCCACATACAACAACATAATGGCGGCAATCATTGCGGCTACGCCTTCCATCACTTCACGACTAGCGCCACTAATGCTAATTAATGACTGTGCTGCTGCCCACGTAGCTACACCTGCCACTAACGCGCCTAACCAACCAAAATGAACAAATTTTAAGGCGTCTTTACGTTGAGTACGCACCAATACGGTCATTAACGCAATAATCACCAGCAAGGCTTCAAGACCTTCGCGCAGTAATATAATTAAGCTCGCACTAAAGAGCGCGGTATTGGACAATGATTCTTCAGTTAAAAGTTGCTCTGCTTGTGTAAGCTGCGCAAATACTTTATCAGCAAGTGCGAACAGTTGTGCTTCTTTATCGGCATGGCTAATAAATTGACGCAAAGCGATTAAATCGACTTCAATATTTTTTCTTAGCACATGATCATAGGCATTTAAACTATTTTCAACTAACTCAAAGCCATCTAAATAGGCACTTATAGCAAGTGTACTTGCTGTGGAATAATTTTTATCTTTATATTCCCTTAATGCTAGCTGTAACTGGCTTTTCGCAACCGCTATTGGACTTTGCTGCTGGTCAAATAAAGCTAAGGGTTGTGCTCTAAGTAGCTCTACTTGTTGTGGCGTTAATTGTTTTGAGTTTTTGTTTGCTTGGCTTATTTGAGCTATTTGGTTTGGGCTATAGCGCACCCAGTTCATTATATTAGGTAAGTCATCAAGCTTAATGTTATTTTCACTCAGTTTGTTATCTTTAAACGCTAAGCTGCCAACATAAAAGGCTAAAGACCAACGTTGTTGCTCTTTTAGCTGAGTAAAAGCAGGCATTGCAGTATTATCTAAGCCGTTGGAAATAGCGTCAAACAAGCCTAATAGCGAGCGATTTTGTGCGCGTTCTTTATCAATAAAGTTAGTAGGTTCTGGGCTTAATTGTGTCGCTAAAGTGCCATCTCCTCGACCAGAAACGCCATGACAACTTGCGCAATTTACTTGAAATAATGCTTGGGTATTTTCTAATGACATTAAATTTCGAGGTAATAACGTTGCAGGCATAAGTGTTAATAATGAGCTGCGTAATTTTGCAGCTAATTGTCTAACGTCAAATAATGATGATTTTTGCTTAACCGCTTGCTGTAAGCGCTCTGCTTGCGTTAACAATAAAGGGGCATTTAGCCCCTTAAGTGCTGAAATTTTGTCAATAATTATGGCTGAAAATTCAACCATTTCTTGGTATTCGTCAGTATTGATCACTTTGCCTTGAGCAACTGCCGCCGCATAATCGACACCAATATACTCGACTAGCTGACTTAATTGTCTAAGCTGTATTTGCTGACTCGCTTGTGTTGTTTGTGTTGCTTGAATTGCTTGAGTGTCAGCTTGTGTTGCTTGAATTGCTTGAATGTCAGCTTGTGTTGCTTGAATTGCTTGAATGTCAGCTTGTGTTGGATGGCTCTCTTGAGCTTGAGCTTGAGAAAAGCTTGACCACGAACATAAAATACAAAAACTGAAAAATACTATTGATAAAGAGCGGAGCATCGACGAATTCCTGAATACATTAAATGATAATTATTCTCAATTATAAACCTTATAGTGACTATAGTGTCAACTCAATTATTTATCTTTTGTACAACTTAAATTTATAAACAGCAAGATCATTCAAGTGTTTTTGATAACGAACAAATATAATTTCTATATTATTAAATGATATATGGAAAATTCAGATGAAAAAAATAACTTTTTTAACAATGATATTGGCGTTTACTACTTTGCTATCTCTTGTAGCCACGCTTATACATGGCTTTTATTTTGATATATCAATGTTTCACGCGTTAATACTACATCCTATTTTTATAATTATAATTTTGCTAATACTGGCGTTGGTTGAGCAGTACCTAAAAAGAAAAACATCAAAGAAAAAATAAACGCAGTGGTACTTTTTTACTGATAATTGATGATGGGTTGAAACCAAACATTTCTTTAAATACTCGTGATAAATGGGCTGAGTCGGAAAAACCTGCATAATACGCCCCTTCGGTAAGTGATCCTTTATCATTGGCATATTCTATGGCGTATCGTAATCTTCGCCATAATGAATAACGCCTAATAGGTATGCCTACTTGCGCTTTAAATAAATGTGCCAATCTACTTGTTGATAAATGCACACTGCTGGCTAAATCATCTATCGGTAACTGACTATCTTGATGATTATCAAGTTGCAGAAGTACTTGTTTAATACGTTCATCAAGTGGCGTTTGGCAAATGCCCTTTATAGTAAGCTCATTTATCACTTTTTCAATTAACTGCCCTACATAATCACATTTCAAGTCTTCAGTAGCTAAATCACTTAAAGATTTCAAGGTAGATACACAAAGGCTGACTTCTTGAAAACAATTAAAAGTAATGTGTTTACAACTTAGTCTCAGTTGTTGATAAAAAGCACTTTGAGCATCAATAAAAATAGTAACAATAGCAGTATTGTTTATTATAAGTTTATGCGAATAATTAGCAGGAATTATAATCGCTTTAGAGATAAGCTGATTATTGTGTTCATTATTGACTTGAATAAGCGCCTCAATACCAATAATAATTTGCACGCTATGATGATGATGCAATATCGTGTCAAAGCTTTGACCAACATAGAGTACACATTGAGGATGAAAAAATAGTTTATTCATATTTTTTGTCTAAAATTTAATTATTTTCTTGCTGTAAGTTTTTTAGTATTTGACACTCTTCAACGATATTATTAGGGCAAGACTGCGCTAACTCAGCTAACGTTTGCTCCAATAATGATAATTCTGTTATCGTTTTTCTGACCTTTTGCAATTGTTCAATAATTAAAGTATCCACTCCCTCACAAGATGATTTTTTATCATTCTTGACCTGTATTAATATTTTTATTTGCTCAATAGGGATTTGTAATTCTCGACAACGACGGATAAATATCAATTGTTCTATATCAGCGTGTTGGTAATCTCTATAGCCGTTAAGGTTTCGTATGGCCAAAGGGATCAACCCCGCTTCTTCGTAATAACGAATCGTTTTATTAGGAACTTGGGTTAATTTCGACAGTTGACTGATTTTCATTTTATTGTCTTTATGCTTGACCTTACTGTTAGAGGAAGGTTTATCATGCGCCAATCAAACGGCTATTTCAACGACATTAACGTTTAAATACTGGCTATCATAAACAAAAAAATAGGTCACTATGATATTTTATCACGTATATAATTCTACTAAAAAGCCGATCTATTTTGGTTTACTGAGTTTATTCTTAAGCATTTTTTTTGTGTTACTCAATAGTTCAGAGGCATTAGCGCAAACCTCGAAAGTAGCACAAGAAAAATCAACGGTTAACTTGCTAACCCTCACACAAGCAATACAACAAACCTTAGCAAATAACCCCAGACTTAAGGCATTTAAATATCGGCAGCAGTCTCTTGATGGCCAACAACAAATGCAAGCACTAGCACCTGCTTACGAGTTAGGTTTTGACGTTGAAAATTTTGCTGGTACAGGACAGTTAAATGGCATTGATGGTGCAGAGTTTACTGTCTCTTTATCCTCAGTAATTGAAATGGCAAATAAACGTGAGGCTAGGATTAGTGTCGTTTCTGAGCGAAGTATTTTATTAGAGGCTGAACGAAAAATTGAAACCTTAACTTTATTAGGTGAAGTAACTCGACGATATATCATCGTATTAAGTGCTCAAGAACAGTTGTTATTGGCACAAGCTTCAACTGCTCTGGCTGAAGATACCTTACAGGAAGTTGAAAAACGCTCTACCGCGGGCATTACACCTGTGGCAGAAGTTAAGCGTGCAATGGCGGCAGTTGGCATGGCAAAGCTGACTTATTCTGCTCAACAACAACAATTAGCTATTGCTAAACGTACTTTAAGCATGTTGTGGAAAGAAAACACACCAAGTTTTAACCTGGTTAAGGGGAGTTTGTATCAATTTTCTAATGATATTGACTTTGACCGATTATTTGCCAGAGTTGTGCAAAACCCTGCTATTGAGCTATTTGTAAGCGAGCAGCGATTGATTGCTGCACAACTTTTACTAGCACGAAGTCAGTCAAGTGGCGATATTAAATGGTCTGTCGGCTTAAGGCAGAATCAAAAAATAGAGGAAACCTCTTTAGTTGCAGGTTTTAGTATGCCGCTATTTTCAGGGGAACGAAACAATGGTGCCATTCGATCAGCATTGGCGGCAAAAGATGAAAGTGATGCAAGAAAAGAAGCCTCGTTATTAAAACTTCATAGTCAGTTATATCAGGCTTACAGCAATCGAAAACAAGCCATTTATAAAGTGAATAATCTTAAAGAACATATTATCCCATTATTAAAGCAGGCACTAAATGACGCACAAAGCGCTTATCAATCGGGACGTTATAGCTATCTTGATTATTTAACGGCAAGGCAAGAATTATTATCCGCTAAACGAGCACTGATTGATTCAGCAACGTTAGCGCTTCGTTATGGCGCCGATATTGAACAACTGACGGCTGAGCCTTTAACTTCTTTAACTTATTTAAAGAACAGCAGCAAGCAACTAGCGCAAGGAATTACACAATGAACACTTTTTTTACTCAAAAGCTAATCACTAAGTCGCTTACCAAGTCGCTTTCTAAGTCGTTCATGTTAAGTACCTTTGTGATTTTATTAAGCTCCTTTACTCTTTTGGCGAGTGAAGATGACGAAGCACATGAGGAGATCACCGATCGCATTACCCTAACGCAAGCATATGCAGAAAATGCAGGCATTAAAGATTCAACAGCGCGAGCGGGTGAAATTAATCAAACGTTAACGCTTTATGGCAAAACTGAAAATGATGCGAGCAAGGTAAGCCAAGTCAGAGCACGTTTTGCTGGCATGATAAGAAAATTAACGCTTAATATTGGAGATAAAGTAACAAAAGGCGAGATTATTGCTGAAATTGAATCAAGCAGTAGCCTAAAAACCTACGCGGTAATCGCGCCGATATCAGGGTCGGTAACGGCTCGTTTTGCCAATGAAAATGAGTTAGCAGACCAACAAGTTTTATTAACTATCATCAATTCCGATGAACTGTGGCTTGAATTGCAGGTATTCCCAAGTCAAAGGAAAAAAGTCGCGATTGGTGACAAGGTCATGGTGTCATCTGTCTCCAATGAAACTGAGTCTTCAATTAAATATTTATTACCGAGCGGTAATAATCAGCCTTTTACCCTTGCTAGGGTATTGATAGACAATGAAGCGCAGCAACTTTCTCCCGGTTTATTACTCAGTGCTGAGGTAGTCACCAATAGACAGTCCGTTGATTTAGCCATTGAAAATCGTGCCATGCAAAGGGTGGGCGGAGTCACTGTTGCTTTTGTCAAAACAGCTTATGGTTATCAGGTGCGGCCAATTAAAGTGGGTATAACGGATGGCTCGCACTCAGAAGTGCTTGCTGGTTTAACCCATGGTGAAACCTACGCGTTAGAAAACAGTTATTTATTAAAGGCAGAGTTAGAGAAGTCGCTAGCTGCGGATGATGACGACTAACGAACCAATTTCAAGTAGTTAAGGTTAGAGAATAATAATGATTGAATCACTAATAAAATTATCTATTACCCGCCGTTGGTTGATGATGTTTATAGCACTGTTTATCGTTGCGGTTGGTATATGGAGTTATCAAAAACTGCCTATTGATGCGGTTCCAGATATTACCAATGTACAAGTACAGATAAATACCCGTGCAGATGGTTATTCGCCATTAGAAACTGAGCAGCGCATTACTTATGTAGTAGAAACCTCTCTGATGGGTTTACCTAACTTATCTTATACCCGTTCTTTATCTCGTTATGGCTTGTCGCAAGTAACGGTTGTTTTTGAAGAAGGCACCGACATTTATTTTGCTAGAAACCTTATAAATGCGCGTTTAAGTACCATTAAAAGTAAGTTGCCAGACCAATTGGAGCCTGAAATGGGTCCTATTACTACTGGTTTAGGTGAAATTTTTATGTACACCATAGATGCTAAGCCGAATGCGCGACAGAAAAATGGGCAACCCTATACAGCCACTGCTTTAAGAGAAATACAAGATTGGATTATTAAACCTCAACTCGGTTTAGTTGCTGGTGTTACTGAAATTAATACCATTGGTGGTTACGACAAGCAATACCATATAACGCCCTATCCTAAAAAAATGCTGCAATTTAATATTGCATTGAGTGACATTAATGAAGCATTGAACAAAAATAACAGCAATAAAGGTGCAGGTTATATTGAACGAAATGGTCAACAACTTACTGTGCGTTCGGTCGGTCAATTAAAAAATATTGCTGATATTGAGCAAGTGGTCATTAAAAATCTTAGCAATACTCCGATCAGAATCATAGATATTGCAGATGTTGCTATAGGGAAATCTTTACGAACGGGTGCTGCGACCCATAGTGGTAAAGAAACTGTGCTTGGTAGCGCAATGATGCTGGTTGGAGAAAACTCTAGAGCAGTGTCATTAGCTGTGGCAAAAAAATTAAAACAAATTCAACTTTACTTACCACAAGGCGTAACGGTTAATGCTGTTTATAATCGCACAACGTTGGTTGAAAAAGCGGTTTCTACCGTACAAAAAAACCTGGTTGAAGGCGCATTATTAGTCGTTATAGTACTGTTTTTATTACTTGGTAATGTTAGAGCCGCATTAATTACTGCTGCGGTGATCCCCCTTGCTATGTTGGCAACTATTACGGGTATGGTAAAAACAGGGGTATCGGCTAATTTAATGAGCTTAGGTGCTTTAGATTTTGGCTTGATTGTTGATGGTGCTGTTATCATTGTTGAAAATGCTACCCGTAGACTTGCTGAGGCACAAAAACAATCTTTGGTTACTCAAGGGCATTATAAATTAGCGCGTAAAGAACGGTTAAATATTGTCTTTGAAGCCACAAACGAAGTCATTAGGCCGAGTTTGTTTGGCATTATTATTATCACTGTCGTTTATATTCCTTTATTTAGCTTAACAGGGGTAGAAGGTAAAATGTTTCACCCTATGGCAGCTACCGTTGTTATGGCGTTAATCGCTGCTCTAATTTTATCTTTAACCATAGTACCTGCTGCGGTTGCTTTATTTATGAATGGTAAAATCAGTGAAAAGGAAAGTAGTATTATTGTAGTGGCAAAGTCAATTTATAAGCCTCTGCTCATCTTTGCCATGAAAATTCGTTGGTTTATTTTAACGTTAGCAATGGTCTTAGTCGCTTTTTCACTTTGGCTAGCAAGCACTCTTGGCTCTGAGTTTATTCCACAGCTAAATGAAGAAGATATTCTATTACAAGCGCTGCGAATTCCTGGCACTGGTTTGGAGCAGTCTCTTGCCATGCAAATTTCGTTAGAAAACCGCATTAAAGAGTTTCCTCAAGTAAAAAATGTTTTTTCTAAAATAGGTACGCCAGAAGTAGCAAATGATCCTATGCCACCTAATATTGCCGATACCTTTATTATGCTTGAGCCACGTAGTACTTGGGCAGATCCGTTAATGAGCCATGATGAACTAGCCGCAGAAATTGTTGAGGCGGTTAAAGGGCAACCGGGAAATAATTTTGAACTCACCCAACCAATAGAAATGCGCTTTAACGAGTTAATTTCAGGAGTTAGGGCTGATCTAGGTATTAAGGTCATTGGTGATGATCTTGAACAGTTACTCTCTTCAGCTAATGCAATAAAAGAAGTGCTTGAAAATATAAACGGAGCGGAGGATTTACGGGTTGAACAAGTAACTGGTTTACCCATGTTAACCATTACCCCTAACCGAACTGCTGTTGCCCGTTATGGTTTAAGCATTGATGAAATTCAACGCTTTGTTGCCACCGCGATAGGTGGTGAAAATGCGGGGGTAATCTATGAAGGAGATCGTCGTTTTAATATGATTGTGCGACTGCCTGAAGAAATTCGTCAAAACATTGAACGTTTACATGAACTACCCGTTGCCTTGCCAAATAATACAGCAATGGCTTACGTTCCATTATCTGAATTAGCGACCTTAACGGTCGGCTTAGCGCCGAATAAAATCAGTAGAGAAAATGGCAAACGCCGTATTGTGGTTACTGCAAATGTTAGAGGCCGAGATTTAGGTTCTTTTGTTAATGAAGCTAAGCAAAAAATTAATCAACAGGTAACTATTCCTACCGGCTACTGGCTAGAGTATGGTGGTACTTTTGAACAATTAGCATCCGCAAGTAAACGTTTATCTTTGGTTGTTCCACTAACCTTAGCCTTAATACTTGGCTTATTAGTGATGGTATTTAGTTCAGTAAAAGATGCCTTAATTATTTTTACCGGTATCCCGTTAGCTTTAACAGGCGGGATAATATCACTTTGGCTACGGGACATGCCTTTATCAATTTCTGCGGGGGTTGGTTTTATTGCCTTATCAGGCGTTGCTGTTTTAAATGGATTAGTGATGCTGTCTTTCATTCGAGAGTTGTGTAAAGAACGTAAGGAGCTAATGTCTGGCATAATTGATGGTGCAATGCTGCGTTTACGCCCCGTGTTAATGACGGCACTGGTGGCTGGCTTAGGTTTTGTTCCTATGGCACTTAATATAGGTACCGGTGCTGAAGTACAAAGACCTTTAGCTACCGTTGTTATTGGCGGTATTATTTCTTCAACCTTATTAACGTTATTTGTTTTACCTATTTTGTATCGTATTGTTCATACGAAAAGCTTTAAATAAGGTAAGCCTCAATAGAGCCAGCAAGATCAAGTGTTGGGTTTTGACAAGGCTTATATTTAAAATTAGGAAAGTAAGCTGATTTTCCCTTCAGCTCCTTTCTTATTTTATGTGCTAATGCCGCATACACCAGCAAACAACTCATCATTACCGTTTGGGCTTTTTTATTGCTAATTTACTCTGTGAGATGTTATACAACCGCTTCACCTACAGCATGAGCACTTGAAGGGTTTTGGCCAGTAATGATGCGTTCATCTTCAATCCCAATAGCCCGACATTATTCAACCAAGCGCCCTGTTTTTGAAAATTTACCCTCATTAAAATTTGAGCCATTAATTAATTTGATTGGTATAACAGCACAGCATGATAACTTAAGCCAGGTTTTCGACTGTACTGTTTTTATCTCGCCATGCCATGATAAAACTAGAAAATTCACTCACAGGTAAGGGCTTACTGATATGGTAACCTTGCACTTTATCACAACCAATTTCCCTGCAATAGGCAAGTATAGATTCGGTTTCCACACCTTCGGCACAGGTACTTAATCCTAAGTTCTTTGCCAGATCAACCAATGATTTAACGATGATCCTCGCTTCTTCACTATGGCTGACTTCGGCAACAAACGAGCGATCTATTTTTAGTTCACTAAAGGGTAAGCGGTACAATTGTACAAGCGACGAAAAACCGGTGCCAAAGTCATCTAAAGACAAGGCGAAATTTTTTAGTCGCAGGCGGGTCAAAATATCTGCCGTTAAACTGACATTATTCATTGCGGCTGTTTCAGTTATTTCAAGGGTAAAATAGGCTGGGTCAACGTCCGCCGCTTTCATAATGCTCACAAACCTATCAGGCATCTGCAGGTCAGTGAGATTATGTGGAGATATATTAACTGCCATAGATAACTCTAAGCCCTCGCTATGCCATTGTTTCATCTGGCTAATAGCTTGGCTCATTACTGTATCAGTTAGCCCGGCAATTAAACCTGTTTGTTCTGCCAGACCGATAAATGCGTCGGGGTAAATTAACCCTCGCTGAGGATGTTGCCAGCGCACTAAGGCTTCCACCCCATCAATGAGGTTTTTTTTGTCTGACTTAAGGCACAGTTTAGGTTGGTAATGTAACACCAGTTGTTGCTTGTCGATCGCCGTAGCCAACTCTCCCTCAGTTAACTCAGTATTAGCCTTTCTAGCTTGATTAAACAACGCATCCAGATCCAAAACACTGACTGGTTTGGGTAGAATACCGAACATCTTCAGGCCTTGTTGTATCCCTAAATGTTCTGCGGTTTGCAAAATCTTTTTGTCCATGCCACTCATCACACAAACTTTGGCCTTAACAGCATGCTTGGCAAGTAATCGAATCAATTCGATGCCATCCGTATCCGGCATAACCAGGTCGATAAATATCAGACTTGGCCTAAACGACTTGCAGGCCGCTATAAATTCATCGGCACAGGCCGTTTGTAAAATCACGTAGCCTGCTTCATCAGCCACATCGGCAATAAAATCGCGCATACCTTCATCATCGTCAATAATCAACAGACGGTTTGGGTTAGCTTCATCTCTTTGCTCTGCTAGGTTCATATATCGTTATTCCTCTTACCGCCAAATGCTGCGCATATGGCTTGTTAATTTATGATGATGTTATTGTTCTTCCAGCACCTGCCGCACTTTTTGTGCCAGTGCGGCTTTTCGGTAAGGCTTATTCAACAGATGCTTGACCGTCGACATTTTTTCGTCACGCGTCACAGC
Source organism: uncultured Colwellia sp. (assembly GCA_963974965.1). Classification (GTDB taxonomy): domain Bacteria; phylum Pseudomonadota; class Gammaproteobacteria; order Enterobacterales; family Alteromonadaceae; genus Colwellia. The sequence continues at coordinate 130,203 of CAXBEX010000011.1, forward strand.
GTCTGTAGCAAAACCAGAGCTATGTAACACTTTAATTTGTGGATAGCGCTTAATAGCCCATTCAGCTAGTTCCACTCCATTCATGCCTGGCATGACGATATCAGTAAGTAATAACTTTATATGAGGATTAGTTTCCAATATGTCCATTGCGTCGGCTCCTTTGCTGGCCTGCAAAGTGCCATAACCCAGTTCACTTAACAGCGATACCAGAATAGCCCTTATATCGTTATCATCGTCAACGACTAAAATGGTCTCGCCGCTACCCAATACTTCAGTATCTTTGTTACTTTCGGTGACGCAGTGCTCAAATAGCTGTAGACCATCTGCATTCTTCGCGCGAGGTAAATACAAATTGATCGTGGTGCCTTCTCCTTCTTCACTGTACACCATGATATGTCCTCCGCTTTGCTTAGTGAACCCCTGAACCATACTTAAGCCTAGGCCATTGCCTTTTCCTACTTCTTTGGTGCTAAAAAAAGGTTCAAACACCTGTTTAATTAGGGCTTTACTCATGCCTATGCCTCTGTCAGAAACTGAGACTTTAACATAATCTCCAGCACCAAGGTTATCATGCTGCGCTGTATACTCTTCATCAAGTTGCACGTTGTCGACGTCGATGGTCAATTGTCCACCATTCGGCATAGCATCACGGGCGTTGATTGCCAGATTCAAGACGGCGGCTTCAAGCTGATTGGGGTCAACCAAGGTCAACCACTGTTCTTTAGCAGTGACAATTTTTAGGTCGATATTTTTGCCAATTGTACGATGTGCTAGTTCGTAAATATTGTTCAAAAATTCATTTGCATCCAACAATTGTGGTTCCAACAACTGCTTGCGCGAAAAGGCCAACAAGCGCTGGGTTAAATTGGCGCCACTCTGTGCTGCATTCATCGCCGAATTTAAGCGGCGTGTCAGCTTATCATCCAGTAGCGGTGAACGTTCCATCAGTTCCAAATTACCCATAATCACTGCCAACAGGTTGTTAAAATCGTGGGCGAGTCCACCACTGAGCTGACCGACCGCATCTAACTTTTGGCTCTGCAATATTTGTGCTTCTTGCTCTTTATGTGTAGTCAGATCCATAATCTGTTTGACAAAGTGCAGTGGCATACCTTCGCTATCGCGCACCAACGAGACGCCAAGCTGAGTCCAGACATAATCTCCATTTTTATGTAAGTAACGTTTTTCTTTCTGATGAAGTTCAATCTGCTCTGTCAGTATCTCATTTATGTAATCGAAATTTAACTCCATATCCTCTGGGTGAGTCAGCGCCTGGAAATTGGTTTGCAACAGCTCGTCTTGACTATAATCCAATAGCTTGCAAAGCGCTGGATTGACATATATAAATAGCCCCTCGAGCGATACCAGCGCCACGCCATGAGGTGCTGCCTCACATGCGCCTTTAAATTGGCTTTCGCTCAGGTGAACGGCCTCCTCCAATCGTTTTTTTTCGGTAATATCCACCATAACCGACAAAGACTTTACAATATTTCCTTGACCGTCGCGCTCGGCAATAGCTGACAGCAGTACCTCCATCAGCTCACCATCTTTTTTTACAAACTGGTGATAAATGTTTCTACATTTGCCACTGCGGAGAAACCCAGGGAGATGTACCAGCAGAGCCTGCTGACGGCAGTCTTCACTCATAAATTCCACTAACAGATGCCCAATGACTTCCTCTCGTTTGTAACCGAAAGTCTTGAGCCAGAAATCACTAACATTGACTATATATCCATCCTGGTCGACGGCGTGCATTAACGCTGGGGTCTGGTTATATATTTGTCGATACTTTTGTTCGGCTGCAACCTGGGCTGTTATATCGTGCATTGACGCTACTGCCCCTAATTTGGCCCCGTGTTTATCGTACAAGATTTGTGCCTTGGTTCGTACACGGCGTATCGCGCTACCTTTGGGCTGGATAACCATTTCAAAGCCTTTTACTCGTTCGCCATTCAGTGCTCTAAATAAGGGTATTTCCTCGCGTTGTAGTGGCGTTTTGCCATCAGCCTGAAACAGACTGTAATAGTTAGCTACTTGTTCAGGTGGCAAAGGTTGTTCAGGCATACCGTGAAATCTGCGGGTCGCTTTATTAAATAGGGTAAGAGTCCCTTCAGCGTCACAGGCGACAATGCCATCCTCAATACTGTCTAATACCGCGGCGGTAAACTGCTGGCTACGCAGAAAGTTAGGTTTTTCCCGTTCAGTATTGAGCAAAGTGTTTTGGGCAATATCATTGCTGGCACTGGCAACGTGGGTCGCCGTTTCAATATGTTCAAAGACCATAGCAGCAAAGTTGTTCAGCAGTTGTTTTTTTGCCTCAGTAAAATCACCGTGTTCTTGCAGGTCAAAGAGTGCCACATAACCTAGTAATTTACCCCCTGTGGCAATGAGAGGCTGCATTGCAGCAAATTTCAGAACAAGTTGGTCTGCGTTCAAGGGGTGAGCAATAAAACGTTCATCGTCTGGGTCGGTCATGACCACCAAGGAATTTGATAAGGCTGTTATTTTGATAACCCCAGTAACGCTGGCAAGCTGCTTATCATCAAAACCAACACTGGTGTTAAACCAGATACCTTTTTCGTCGTGTAGTGAAATCAACGCATAAGGCATGGCAAAACTGTGGGCGATAATATTCACAATACGGTGTAAACCACAGCCATTTGGGGTTTGCAATATGGCTTTACGCTGCAAAGTCTGAATACAAGTAGCCCGTTCTTGGCGGTTGTTTTTGTCTTTCTGAGGCTCGCCTATTTCATGATTATACGTCATTAACTGTCCTCAATTGTGGTTTATTTCTAATTTCAGGCACTGTGACTGTGTTCATTACACTGCACCTTTTTTTTGCAACATTTTGGCAACTTTATCTAGTATTACCGGTGCCTTGGTTGGCTTGGTAATAAAACCATTGGCCCCTGTTTTTTTTACTTGGCTTACTAATTCCCGATTGCCTTTACCAGATAATATGATGATTGGAATATCTTTGAGGCGAGAGTTGGATTTAATTGTTCTGGTTGCTTGCAAGCCATCCATGCCCGGCATATTTATATCCATCAGGATCAAGTCTGGATCTTGCTGAGCCACTATGCCAATACCATGACGCGCATCGTTAGACAATAATACTCGATACCCTTCTTCGCTTAAGATATCGCCTATAACTTCTGCAAAGGCTTTGTTGTCATCAATTACGACTATAGTGGCGGGAACAGGTTTAATTGCCGCCAGCAGATCTCCAAGGGCCGTTGAATGTCCCCCGCAGGCAGCATCCAACGCCTTATTCAGGCTCTTGATATTATTATTTACGTCTTGCGCGGCAAGGGTTATCATTTTTTGTAGTTTTTCTGGGTTAAGCGCCTTGGATAAACCCGCAATGTCGTTAGGCTTAAGCTGCGACAGTATGCTAGTCATTTCCTGCATCACATTATCGCCTAAGATTTGTAATTTTGTTGCCGAATCCTTGCCGATTGATTGGCCTTTGTCACGGACTTTTTCTACCGAATTGACTAAGGACTTAGCTTTATTACCCGCACTGCTAAATTCCCTGCCCATTTGCCTTTGCTGCTGGGTTAGCTCAAAGTCTGCCAGCATTTGCTCAACACTCAGACGAAGGCGAAAAACATCGTGGCGTGGTTTGTCCACCACGTAGTCACTAAAAATACCACGGCGACATAGCTCATAGGCTATTTTGGCCTCGTTAATCTTGCATAGTAGAATAGTTTGATGGGGAATAGCATGAAGCTGTGCACAGTTACGATGCAAATCCAGATATAAGTGTTCATTGTCACGAACACTTTCTCTGGCGCATAATAATAACTGCGGGTGATGTTGCTCAAAAGCCTGTACTGCAGTTTCATCGTCTAGTGCTACGACGACTTCGATATCCAATGTTTTTAGCAAATCAAGGATTTCATCAGCATCGACCTTATTATTCGTTAATAATAATACACATTTATCAGTTTTCACCTTTATAAAATTCCATATAATACGTTTAGATTTTGTTTCGACCTAAAAGCTTATACTGTTTTATTTGGATTTTAGATCACTTTTTCTATTATTTATTCATTTTAAGCTCAGGGTTAGTTATGGATTCAGCTTTGTCAAAAACAAATATTAGTTAATTTACAATCCCATCGTGTTTGAGAAAAACTCTTATAGTCTTAATTACGGGCTACTATTTATTATTATTTTCTTGGCAAATAATTAACATCTGCTCATTATATTGGCGCATATAATTAACTAACTTTTTACGCTCTAATCGTTGATCTTCAGAAGTAATAACATCGTCTGCTGCGGCGCTATTTTTTTGGTTGATGTAATTTTCTGGCAAGTTCGTCTGCCATGACACTTTCAAGTGTTAATTTAAAATCAACGAACGTTCCATTGGGTAAAGGTAACGCTATAATGAGAGATTGATTGTCACTAAACAGAGCCGCCTGTAACTCACTATTACTTGTAGATAGTGCGCCAGTGTTGATGTTTTTATAAAATAGTTTTTTAGGCGCTGTTGTCAGTACTTGAGAAAAAACCGATGCAGAAAAGAATGCTTGAGTGCACACTATTAGTAAACACAAAGAAATTAGTAGGCACCAAAAATTTATTTTTCTTTGAGAATTTATATTGACAATCTTAGTCTAAAGTATCTCATTGTAAAATATCCCTTTATGTTTATATTTTAATTGTTTCTCTCACCTTAGTCGGGGCGATTAGGCTTCTTTCAGCCTATCGGGTTTGTCAGCTTCGCTGGGCAAACAAAAATGCGCGATTAAAATCTCGCCTACATCGCGCTATATTGTTATTGGATCTATTTACAGCTCATAAAAAAGCGAGAAAATGTTGCGATAGATAAGGCTGAACACGTTAAATATTATGGTTTCTTCTTCTGCTTGCTGCAACTGGTTTGGCTTTTGCCTGTCTAGATTTAGCGTTGTTATGATTACTGTTATTGGCTGAACGTTGGCCGTCTTTATGCTCAACATGCGCTTTTTTAGGTTTTTTAGCTTTTAGTGGTTTAATTGCCCGAGACTCGCCTAATTCATTAGCAGGGATGAATTTTTCTAATACTTTACGTTCAATATGCTGCTGGATAACATGCTCTATATCCCACAGTAAGTTCAATTCGTCTGCACACACTAATGATACTGCTTGGCCTGTATTACCTGCACGAGCGGTACGACCAATGCGATGAACATAATCTTCAGGCACATTAGGTAAATCGAAATTAACCACATTCGGTAATAAGTCAATATCAATACCACGTGCTGCAATATCAGTTGCGACTAAAATTTGTACGCCACCGTCTTTAAAAGAGGCTAACGCTTTAGTTCTTGCTCCTTGGCTTTTATTGCCATGAATAGCCGCAGCGGTTAAGCCTTCAGCCTCTAAATATTTAGTTAATTTATTAGCGCCGTGTTTAGTTTTAGTAAACACCAGCACTTGTCGCCATGCATTTTCTTTAATTAAATAAGTTAACACCGCAGATTTACGCTTTTTATCTACCGGCGTTAACCACTGAGTCACTTTTTCAGCCGTTGAGTTTTCAGCGTTTACTGAAATTTCTAATGGGTTATGAACTAAACCTTTAGCTAAAGCGCGAATGTCAGCCGAAAAAGTCGCTGAGAAAAGTAAGTTTTGACGTTGTTTAGGCAATAAAGAAATGATCTTTTTTATATCGCGAATAAAGCCCATATCTAACATGCGATCGGCTTCATCAAGAATAAGTACTTCTAATTGAGAAAACTTGACCGCATTTTGATTATATAAATCCATCAAACGGCCAGGCGTTGCCACTAACACGTCTACACCTTGTCTAAGTCGCATCATTTGTGGATTAATTTTAACACCACCAAAGACGACTGTTGAATGCAAGTTTAAATACTTACCATACGTAGCAATACTGTCACTTACCTGTGCGGCTAGTTCTCTGGTTGGCGTTAACACTAACGCTCTAACATTATTTGATTGTACTCGACTTTGAGCTGTACCGCCTTTAGATAGCTTTTCTAATAAAGGTAATGTAAAACCTGCTGTTTTTCCTGTGCCTGTTTGCGCGGCTGCCATTACATCGCGCCCAGAAATAACGGCTGGGATCGCTTGTGCTTGTATCGGTGAAGGGGTAACGTAACCCTTATCACGAACCGCTTTAAGTAATGGCTCAGACAAACCTAGGTCGGTAAAATTAATAACAGTGGCGCTCATAAATAATCTCTTGAGGTGAAGTTATGGGATACGAGCAGCGAGTAACGAAGATCAATCTCTGTCTATTAAGACACCTGCAAGTTAAGGGCGTGCAGCATACAGTATGCTTAAGTGTAGTGCAAAGAAATAACTTTTTCAGGGAAAATAAAAGCCGAACATCCATCGCTGCTCGGCTTTAGTTTCTTTTGTCGGACTGAAGTCCAACCTACATTTTAATCCACATTAATTTGTAGGGGGGGTAATTTATCTCCCCTTTTTCATGCCCTCTTTATTACGGCATCATCTGTTCTTGTTCTTCACCTTCTTTTTCAATCACTTCAGGTATAAGATCTTCTCTTGAAACCCCTAAAGCTAACGCGACTAATGAAGCTACATAAATTGAAGAGTAAGTACCGACAAACACACCAAAGAGTAATGCACTTGCAAAACCATGAATTAACGCACCACCTTTCCAGAACAATGCAGCTAACACTAATAACGTTGTTATTGACGTAATAAACGTTCGACTTAAGGTTTGTGTTAGTGACATATTAATGATTTCTTCTGGCAAAGTATCCCGTATTTTTCTAAAATTTTCACGAATTCTGTCTGAAACTACAATAGTATCGTTAAGTGAATAACCAATTACCGCTAATATTGCGGCGAGCACAGTTAAGTCAAATTCTCGCCCCAAAATAGAGAAAAGACCTAGCGTTAATAAAACATCATGAAACAAAGCGACTACAGAACCTACAGCAAAGCGCCATTCAAAACGAAAAGCAACATATACTAAAATACAAATAAGTGCGGTTAACATGGCCAAACCGCCCTGCTCTGCTAATTCATCGCCAACACTCGCGCCAACAAACTCTATACGGCGCATATCTACTTTTAGCCCCGTACCGGTTTCAAGTATTGATAATATTTCATTACCAAGCATTTCGGCTTTAACATCTTCACGTAAGCCAAGACGAATAACGACATCACGGCTGCTGCCATAAAACTGTACTTTGGCATCATTATGACCATTATCTTGCATGAGTTTACGTAACTTTTGTAAATCTGCTGCTTGTTCAAAACCTATTTCAATTAGCGTGCCGCCAGTAAAGTCTAAACCAAAGTTTAACTTATTCACGGTGAGTGATGCTATTGACGCTATCATTAATAGCGCACTGAAAACCATCGCAATTTTGCGATAGCGCATAAAACGGACGGTTTCTTTTAATTGTAAAATTTGCATTGTATTTAAATTCCCGTCTTAACTATATTGATAACTTTTTAAGGCTTTTACCGCCCCAAATAGCATTAACAATGGTTCTTGAACCGACCACAGAAGTAAACATTGAAGTAAGAATACCGATTGATAATGTTACCGCGAAGCCTTTTACTGGCCCTGTACCAACAGCGAATAAAATCAATGCGGCAATTAAGGTAGTGATGTTGGCGTCAATAATGGTTGAAAATGCGGCGTCATAACCTTGATGTATTGATTGCTGAATGGTTTTTCCTTCACGAATTTCTTCACGAATACGCTCAAATATAAGTACGTTAGCATCAACCGCCATACCAACCGTTAGTACGATACCTGCCATACCTGGTAAGGTTAATGTTGCACCAGGGATCAAAGACATTACGCCGATAATTAAGACTAAGTTAGCAAGAAGGGCAACGTTAGCCACCACACCAAAAGCGCGATAGTAAATAGCCATAAAAATAAAGACTAAACCAAAGCCTATTAAGATTGCTTGAAAACCAAGTTGCACGTTTTCAGCGCCAAGGGTTGGTCCAACGGTACGTTCTTCAACAATAGCAATTGGCGCAATTAACGCACCCGCACGTAATAACAAGGCTAAATTATGTGCTTCAGCTGGTGAGCCAGACCCCGTAATACGAAAAGATTTACCTAATCGCGCTTGAATAGTGGCAACTGAAATAACTTCTTGTACTTTTTCAAAAACAATATTGCCTTCAGGATCACGTCGCTCGGTTGGCTTGTATTCAATAAATATCGTTGCCATGGGCTTGCCAATGTTACTTTTAGTACCATTAGACATTTTACTGCCGCCAGCGCTATCAAGTGAAATGTTTACTTGTGGGCGAGAGTATTCATCAAAACCTGATTTAGCGTCGGTGATATGATCACCTGTTAGCATAATGCGTTTTTTCAATAACGTTGGTTTGCCATCTTTATCGGTTAAAAGAATTGAACTTGGGGGAATTCGACCATTTAATGCCGCAGATAAATCACCTTCTGTATCAACTAAACGAAACTCAATAGTTGCGGTAGCATTAAGAATTTCTTTTGCTTTAGCGGTATCTTGTACGCCCGGCAATTCTATAACAATATGTTTTTTGCCTTGACGTTGTACTAATGGCTCAGCAACACCTAATTCATTAACACGGTTACGAATAATAGTGATGTTTTGCTGTAAAGCGTACTCTCGAATTTCTTTTAACTTTAGATCTGTCATTTGCGCAGTAAGGGTTAACGTGTCTTCGTCAGTATTAAGCAATAAATCACGATAACGTTGTTTCAGTAAAGCTTGACCTTTTTCAAGATCTTCTACTTTACGAAACTTAACAACAATTGCATCACCGTCTTCTTTTACACTGCGATAGCGAATTTTTTCATTCAGTAAGTCACCACGAAAATCACCAACCATCCCAACCTTAGCTTTGTTGATTGCTTCCTTCATGTTTACTTCCATTAAGAAGCTAACACCACCACTTAAATCTAAACCTAACTTCATTGGTGAGCCACCAATAGCAGCTAACCAGCTAGGTGTTTCGGGTGTTAAATTTAAAGCTACCGAGTATTTTTTACCTAAGTTGTCATCAAGCACATCACGCGCTTTTAACTGGTCTTCAGTATTTTTAAAACGCGTTAATACTTGGCCTTTTGCTAACGCGATACTGGTGTAATCAATTTTGCTATCACTTAAATACCCTTTAATATTATCAAGGGTGGCAACGTTTGCTTCAACACCACGTAAACCAGAAACTTGTACGGCAGGAGCTTCACCATATAAGTTAGGCGTGGCATAGAGCGCACCTAAAGCAACGATTAACGCTACCATCAGTGTTTTCCATAAAGGGTATTTGTTTAACACAATCTGTCCTTTTTATTTAAATCTATTGTTCAGGTGTTTTCACTATCTTAGTGCTTTTAGCTACAAACTTTTCATTGTGCCTTTAGGTAACACTGCGTTGATTGCGCCTTTCTGTACTGTTACTTCTGTACCTTCGCTAATGCTAACCACAATAAAATCTTTTTCATCAGATACTTTAGTGATTTTGCCAACAATACCACCTTGCGTTAACACTTCATCACCTTTAGATAATGCTGACATTAGGCCTTTGTGATCTTTAGCTCGCTTAGCTTGCGGGCGGTAAATCATAAAATAAAATACTAAACCAAATACCGCTAGCATGATGATCATTTCCATACCACCTCCAGCTGTTGCTGGGGCGGCTGCTGCGTGGGCTGTACTGATAAATAAACTCATAATTTTTATTCCTTACTTCTTTTTTATAATTGGTAGGCGGGAACTTGTCCCACCTATGGTTAAATTTGCTTACTACCTTCGGCCAAAGGCGGAACTGGTAAACCTCGTAGTGCATAAAATTCTTCAACAAAGGCGTCTAATTTACCTTGCTCTATTGCTCCGCGCAAACCTTGCATTACTTTTTGATAAAAATGTAAGTTATGTAAGGTATTTAACTGTGATCCTAAAATCTCTTTACATTTATCTAAATGATGCAAGTAAGCACGAGAATAATTTTTACAGGTATAACAATCACAGGTTGAATCGAGTGGCCCTGTATCGGTTTTGTTACTGGCATTACGAATTTTTACCACACCCGTATTAACAAATAAATGACCATTTCGAGCATTTCGTGTTGGCATGACACAATCAAACATATCAATACCGCGGCGAACACCTTCAACTAAATCTTCAGGTTTTCCTACCCCCATCAAGTATCGGGGCTTATTTTTGGGAATCAAGGGGGCGGTGTGATCTAAAATTCGAATCATATCTTCTTTTGGCTCACCAACCGATAGACCGCCAATAGCATAACCGTCAAAATCAATAGCTTTTAAACCATTAACCGAAACCGCTCTCAAATCTTCATACATGCCGCCTTGCACAATACCAAATAAGGCTGACGGGTTATCACCATGAGCATTCTTTGAGCGCTGCGCCCAACGAAGTGATAGTTCCATTGAATCTTTAGATTCTTTATGTGTTGCAGGGTATGGCGTACATTCATCAAAAATCATGACGACATCTGAGCCTAATTTACGTTGAACTTCCATTGATCGTTCTGGCGTAAGCATGATTTTCTCACCATTTACAGGAGAGCTAAAACGTACCCCTTCTTCCGTAATTTTACGCATTTTTCCTAAACTGAATACTTGAAAACCACCAGAATCTGTTAGAATTGGCTTGTCCCAGTTGATAAAGTCATGCAAATCACCGTGCTGTTCAATAATGTCTGTACCCGGGCGTAACATTAAATGAAAAGTATTACCTAAAATTATTTCAGCGCCAGTGTCGCTTACTTCTTCAGTTTTCATTCCCTTAACGGTGCCATAAGTACCTACTGGCATAAATGCTGGCGTTTCTACCGTACCACGACCAAAAGTTAAACGACCACGACGCGCTTTGCCGTCAGTGTTAATTAATTCGTATTTCATTCTCTCTTGCATTCTTTCTTGCATAAATAATATTTCCTACCTATCAGCGAAACAGGCTGACGGTTGTTGTTCAACAAAGCTATGGGTTAAAAGTCGAGGGTTACGTGTTAGGCTCTCGTTTTTTTGTGTTTTTGTTTATGTTTGCTTAGTTAGCGCTTGTTTAGTAAGAAACATCGCATCACCATAACTAAAAAAGCGATATTTTTCGCGAATTGCATGTTGATACGCATTCATAATATGGTCATAGCCAGAAAAAGCGCTCACTAACATTAATAAGGTTGATTCAGATAAATGAAAATTTGTTAATAGGGCATCAATTAATTGGAATTCATATCCAGGCGTAATAAAAATATCGGTATCGCCATAAAAGGCGGTGAGTGCTGTTCCTTTTGCTTGTGCTGATTTAGCTGCGCTTTCTAATGAACGTACCGAGGTTGTTCCCACCGCGACGATTCGACCACCACTGCGTTTTGTTTTCTTAATTTGTGCGACAACCTCACTTGAGACTTCAACATATTCTGCGTGCATAATATGATCGGCAATTTCATCTACTTTCACTGGCTGAAACGTACCAGCGCCTACGTGTAAGGTAACAAAGGCTAATTCAACACCTTTGGCTTTAATTTGCGCTAATAAGGTATCATCAAAATGTAAACCTGCTGTTGGTGCCGCTACTGCCCCAGGTTTTTTATTGTAAACGGTTTGATAGCGCTCACGATCACTATTTTCATCGGGTCTGTCTATATAAGGTGGCAATGGCATATGACCAATATCATCTAATATAGATAACACTGATTCTTCTCCATGAAACTTCAATTCAAATAAAGCCCCATGACGAGCAACCATAGTGGCTTTTACTTTGCCTTCGAGCTCACCGTTTCCTAAATAAAGATCTGCGCCCACTTTAGGTGATTTACTCGCACGAATATGAGCCAATACGGTGCTTTTATCAATTAAACGCTCAACCAATACTTCAATTTTACCACCGCTTGATTTTTGTCCAAACATCCGTGCAGGAATCACACGAGTATTATTAAAAACTAATAAATCCCCTGCATTTAATTGCGCCAGAATATCTTTAAAACCAAGATCAGCTATTGCACCACTATTGCCATTAAGCGTCATTAAACGACTACCCGTGCGCTCAGCCATAGGAAAACGAGCAATAAGCTCGGAGGGTAAATCAAAAGAAAAATCAGATACACGCATGATAAATATTTAGGGAAGCCTTGCTTAAAATGAGGAGTAAAATAAAACGCGTAATTTTAGAGGTCCAAGCCTTTGATAGCAAGTTAAATAAAAAATACTCTCGTCCTACCGCCATCTTATAATCTGCTACATAACAACATTACTAACAACATAAGTACCAATTATGTTCAGTATTTAACTAAAATTAACTATATTTAACTAAAACTAACTAAAATAGCCTGTTTAAATATTGTTTTTCAAGTATGCTTTTTATTATCTTTACTTAATACTTGTGTCTGATTATGAATAACCTTGCGCTTGCCATAGCTAAAACTATTATCAACGGTTTTGACCGCCATATACATCTTTTCATTGAAATAACACAATCAGCCCAACAACGTTTCCAAAAATGCCAATGGAGCGACGTTCAACAAGCAGCAAAAGCAAGAACCACCTTTTATGAAGAACGCGTAAAAGAATCTTTTGAAACCATCAAACAAGATTTCCACATTGAGTCCCTTGATGATGATTTATGGTTGCAGGTAAAAAAAGAGTATGTGGAATTACTGGCAGAGCACAAGCAACCAGAGCTTGCTGAAACATTCTATAATTCAGTTTTTTGCCGCTTATTTGAACGTAGGTATTATCACAATGATTATATTTTTGTAGAAAGCACTGCTCAGCGCCTTGACGACAGACCAACACCCGTCATTTATACTAGCTATAAACCTGCTAAAAAAGGTTTAAAATTAACCGTTTGTGACATTATGAATGCGCATAAAAGCACGGTACCTTTTGTTGACCTTGAAGCCGATGTAGACATATTAATTCGCGCTTTTCGCCGTAAAGCCCACAAAACTCGATTCAAGGTAGAAGACTTACAATTTGATATATTAAATTTCACTTTTTATCGTAATAAAGGAGCTTATTTAATTGGTCGAGTATTATCTCCTGCGGGTCAAACCCCTTTTATCGTTTCCGTATTAAATAATGAAAAAGGTGGCTTATACATAGATGCACTACTAACAAAAAGTGAAGATATGGCGGTTGTATTTGGCTTTGCCCGTGCCTACTTTTTTGTTGATTGTATTCACCCTTATGCTTTAGTTAACTTTTTGCAAAACTTAATTCCTCATAAAACAAAAGCTGATTTATACTCCGCCATAGGGTTTCACAAACAAGGGAAGACTCAATTTTATCGAGATTTTTTAAACCACCTTGACAACAGTGATGATAAATTAATGTTAGCCCCAGGAATAAAAGGCATGGTGATGTCGGTATTTACCTTACCTTCTTACCCTTATGTTTTTAAAATTATTAAAGATAAATTTTCTCCTAGCAAAAACATGACACGCGCCGATGTTAAGGGTAAATATCGCTTAGTAAAGCTTCATGACAGAGTTGGTCGTATGGCCGATACAATGGAATACTCCGAAGTTGCCTTTCCTAAAGACAGGTTTAACGAAGAGCTGTTAGAAGAATTACACAAAGTTGCGCCTTCACTTATTCGTTATGAAGATGATCTTTTGATCATTGAACATTTATATATAGAGCGCCGGATGGTGCCGTTAAATCTTTACCTAGCTAAAGCCAATGATACAGAGTTAGAAGAAGCACTCTATGGTTATGGTCAAGCCATTAAACAGCTTATTTCAGCAGATATTTTTCCTGGTGATATGTTATTGAAAAACTTTGGTGTTACTCGTCACGGCCGAGTGATTTTTTATGATTATGATGAAATCACTTACATGAACGAGGTCAATTTCAGAGTAAAACCTGTTGCCGTAACTGAAGAACAAATTTATGCTGCTGAGCCTTGGTACTCGGTTGATCCTGGCGATATGTTCCCAGAAGAGCTAGCAACCTTTGCTTTAGCCAATCCTAGATATTTAAAAGCCTTTAAAATTCATCATGAAGATTTATTAACGGCTAGCTACTGGCAACAATCTCAAAAAAATGTAGCCGATGGTATCTATGAAGATGTTTATCCTTACCCTGATAAGTTTAGGTTTTGTGAAATGCGAAAAACAATGAAGTAAAGTTTCGAGCAAGTAAAGCGACGAGTTTCGAAAACATCAAACGCTAATGGTATTGTCTTCGAGACTCGAAACGCTATTTGCTCGTTCATCACGTATTTATGGCTGTTTTGGCTATTTAATAGCCGAACAGTCATGCAATTTAAATTTTTAACAATTTATTCTTTACCTTTGGCTGTGCATCAGTATAATTCGAATCCGTTGCAGGGGTGTAGTTCCAATTGGTAGAACAGCGGTCTCCAAAACCGATGGTTGGGAGTTCGAGTCTCTCCACCCCTGCCATTTTCTCTTTTTATCATTACCTTTTTATCGGACTGAAGTCCAACCTACATTAAAACCTTCATATTTACAGATTACTAAAGTTTACTTTTGTGTTTTCAGTCTTCACTAACTCTGTCATTATATAACTCGCAATATCTTTTCTATCGCAAAGTCACGTATCTAAGTCACATAGTTAAGTTAACGTATCTGAGCAAAACCTTTTTATGGGTACTTTTTATGAGTATTAATCAAAGACAATTCGATCAACTCACTGAAATGGGCATTAGTCTATGGCAGCATAAAGCTACCTCTTTTAAAAATAATTCATCAAACAAAGATATTGTAAAACAAGCAGAAAATTATATAGCGCAAAATGACACGTCTTTATCTGATTTAACTAAACAAATGATTTTTATTGATATACTACAATCATTTGGCATATCAATTGGTGAAATAAGCCATAAAAAAGATCATCTTGATTTAGGTTTATTTAATTGGTATTTCAGTTTAAAAGATCATATCAAGCCTGCTATTTATTGTGCTAACAATAATTTATTTAGCCCAAGCATAACGTTAATTAGCCAGTCTCCTGAATTAAAAAAGCAGTTATGGCAAGCCATAACTAAGTACTTACTATAAAGTGCCCACTATAATTAACCTATTACAAACAGTCAATTACAAGCAACCTATCACAAGAAACCATGAAAAATTCTTTGAAATTTACCCAAATAATCGCCACAGACATAAGTCAACTAATGCCAATTGAAAACGCCTGTCACTCTCACCCGTGGAATGAGAAAACTTTTGCAACGTGTATTGGGGGTCGTTACTTTGGTGAGAAGCTTGGTGAAACGCTCGGTGAAAACCTGCGTCAACCACAGGCCCTTGTGGGATTTTATGTTGGTGAATTCGTCATTGATGAAGCAACGTTGATGGATATTTGCGTTGAACCCAGTGAACAAGGCAAAGGGTTTGGAAAAAAACTATTAAATCAGTTTATTCAACAAGCCAAAACAAAAGGTGCGTTAAAAATATGGTTAGAAGTACGTGCCAAAAATATTAGCGCACAAATGCTCTACATGAACGCGGGGTTTATTGAAATAAGCCGACGTACTGGTTATTACCCAAGTAGTCGAGGCTTTGGTTATGAAGATGCCATTGTGATGTCACTTACCGTTTAATTGATAGACTAACGACTTTCATTTAAAGCAAATATTAAAAACGGTATAAAAACTCACATAAAAATCATCTAAAAATTAATTTAAAAGAAAAAGTCGCTTAATGCGGCTTTTTTATTTGTGCTACAATTCGCCAAATTTTTTAAACAATGATGATCCGTTGAAATATCTTGGATTTTCATTTTGTGTGTACCGTTGTGTGTACCAAGGCAATATAAATGACAACCAATACTCCACTGGCAGCAGCGGTAGATATCCGCAGGACTTTTGCTATCATTTCTCACCCTGATGCGGGTAAAACCACCATCACTGAAAAAGTATTATTGTTCGGACAAGCTTTGCAAAAAGCTGGGACAGTAAAAGGTAAGAAGTCAGGCCAACATGCTAAATCCGATTGGATGGAAATAGAGAAAGAGCGTGGTATTTCAATTACTACCTCAGTCATGCAATTTCCCTATAATAATTGCTTAGTGAATTTGCTCGATACACCTGGGCATGAAGATTTTTCTGAAGATACTTATCGAACATTGACTGCTGTTGACTCTTGTTTAATGGTGATTGATGTCGCCAAAGGTGTTGAAGCACGTACCATTAAATTAATGGAAGTCACCCGTTTACGTGATACCCCTATCATTACTTTTATGAATAAAATGGATCGCGATGTACGTGATCCAATGGAAGTGATGGATGAAGTCGAAGATGTACTAAAAATCAAATGCGCGCCTATTACTTGGCCGATTGGTATGGGTAAAGAGTTCAAAGGTGTTTATAACCTGTTAACTGATGAAATATCTTTATATAAATCAGGTCAAGGTCATATCATTCAAGAAAAGCGAATTATTAAGGGCATTGATAATCCTGAACTTGATAATGTGATTGGCAATTATGCTGATGACTTACGTGAAGAACTTGAGTTGGTCGTGGGTGCATCGCATGAATTTAATCTTGAAGAGTTTTTAAGCGGCGAATTAACACCGGTATTTTTTGGTACTGCCTTGGGTAACTTTGGCGTTGATCATATGCTTGATGGTTTAACTAAATGGGCACCAAAACCCTTGCCACGCCTAACCGATACACGAGAAGTAATTGCAACCGAAGATAAATTTTCAGGTTTTGTTTTTAAAATACAAGCGAATATGGATCCCAAACATCGCGATCGTATCGCTTTTATGCGTATTTGCTCGGGCAAATATGAAAAAGGCATGAAAATGAAGCAGGTACGGTTAGGTAAAGACGTAAAAATTGCTGATGCTGTTACGTTTATGGCAGGTGATCGCTCAAATGTTGAAGAAGCCTTTGCCGGCGACATTATTGGTTTGCATAACCACGGTAGTATTCAAATTGGTGATACGTTTACTGCGGGCGAAATGATGAAATTTAGCGGTATCCCTAACTTTGCGCCTGAAATGTTCCGACGTATTCGTTTACGCGATCCACTAAAAGCGAAGCAATTACAAAAAGGCTTGATTCAGCTATCAGAAGAAGGTGCAGTACAAGTATTTAGACCTTTTATTAATAATGACATGATTGTTGGCGCCGTTGGTGTTCTACAGTTTGAAGTAGTAGTACAGCGCTTAAAAACTGAGTACAAGATTGATGCTATATATGAGCCTATTAATGTAGCAACGGCTCGTTGGTGTACGTGTGAAGATGAACGAACGTTAGATCAATTTAAGAAAAAAGCTGGCGATAACCTAGCCTTAGATGGTGGTAATAATTTAACTTATATTGCGCCAACGATGGTTAATTTGTCTTTAGCACAAGAGCGTCATCCAGATATATCGTTCCACTCAACCCGAGAACACTAATTTGGTGTCCTATTTCGTCATTTTTCGGCGTTGCTTAATAATTTTTATTCTGTCACTTAGTGTACTAAGCTCCCTTATAAAAATAACCAAGCGCCTTGTAAAATAAACGAACTAGTTAACCAAATAGAATTAAATATTAGAATTTAGTTTGCACTAACTCTGCAAATAAAATGTAATCTATTGATTGGAAAAGTAATAAACTAAAAAAGATTAAACATTATGAATATTAAACAAATATTATCAGAAAAAGTTAGTGCGGCCATGGTTGCAGCAGGTTTACCAGCAGACACTAACCCAGCTATTAGCTTGTCTAATCGCCCTCAGTTTGGCGATTACCAAGCTAATGGTGTCATGGGCGCAGCTAAAAAGCTTAAAACTAATCCGCGTGAATTAGCCACTAAGGTTTTAGAAAACTTAGACCTTGACGGTATTGCTGACAAAATTGAGCTCGCTGGCCCTGGTTTTATTAATATTCATTTAAGCCCAACATGGCTTGCCAGTCAACTTGCCTTAGTTGCTCAAGATACTCATATCGGCGTAACTCAACGTGGTGCTAATCAGCAAGAAAAGGCACAAACAGTAGTGGTTGATTACTCTGCGCCAAACCTTGCTAAAGAAATGCATGTTGGTCACTTACGCTCAACCATTATTGGTGATGCGGTAGTCCGCGCCCTTGAATTTAGAGGCGATAACGTTATTCGTCAAAATCATATGGGAGATTGGGGTACACAATTTGGTATGTTAATCGCGCATTTAAGCGATAAGTTAGCCGGTAATGAAGTTGCCGAAACCGCCCTTGGTGATTTAGAAAACTTTTATCGCGAAGCCAAAGTACGTTTTGATAATGAAGAAGGTTTTGCTGATAGAGCTAGAGCTGATGTAGTAAAGTTACAAAGTGGCGATGAACAATGTGCCAAGTTATGGCAACAGTTTATTGATATCTCAATTACTCATAGTGAAGATATTTATGACAAGCTAAATGTCTCACTTAAGCGCAGCGATATTATGGGTGAAAGTGCCTATAACGATGACTTATCTACCGTTATTGATGAGTTAATGGCGAAAGAAATTGCTGTTGAAGATCAAGGTGCTAAAGTCGTTTTTATTGACGAAATGGCAAATAAAGATGGTGAGCCATCAGTCTTTATCGTGCAAAAATCTGGCGGTGGATTTTTATATGCTACCACTGATTTATCTGCTTGCCGTTACCGTAGTGGCAAATTAAAAGCTGATCGCATTATTATTTTCACCGATGCTCGCCAATCACTGCACTTTAAACAAGTAGAAATTGTAGCGCGAAAAGCAGGTTTTTTACCCGAAAATGTTGGCTATGATCATTGCCCATTTGGCATGATGATGGGTAATGATGGCAAGCCATTTAAAACCCGTACCGGCGGAACCATTAAATTAGCCGAGCTATTAGATGAAGCCGTCATTCGTGCAAAAGACTTAATTAAAGAAAAAAATCCTGACATTAGCGCTGAAGATTTAGCTGAAATAGGTAAAAAGGTAGGTATTGGCGCAGTTAAATTTGCCGATTTATCAAAAAATAGAACCAGTGATTATATTTTCAGTTGGAAAACCATGCTCAGCTTTGAAGGAGCGACTGCGCCCTATTTACAATATGCTTATTCACGTATTCAAAGTATCTTTAGCAAAGCTAACGTAGCCCAGTTTAATCAAGATATTCAAGTTATTGAACCCCAAGAAAAAGCGCTGGCATTAAAATTATTACAACTTGAAGATGTAATAGATGCGGTAATTAGTGAGTGTACACCTAACTTGCTCTGTAATTACTTATACGAATTAGCTAGTCTTTACATGAGTTTTTATGAAGCGTGTCCTATTCTCAAAGAAGGCATTGCCGTTGAAGTGAAAGAGTCTCGTTTGGCCTTGTGTCAATTAATCTCTCTAACATTGAAGCAAGGTTTAGACATTTTAGGTATTGAAGTAATGGAGCGCATGTAGCCTTCACTTCACTAGAATATAAAGAAAAACCAACATTTTATTGTCGGATTTTTATGTTTATATGACTAACTTTTATCAAAAAAGCAGCTAAACAAAATCTAATTGCAAATCAGTACAGCCTTTTTTGCAACGAATACCTGGGATTTTACTGTTTGAGGTAGTACAGTGCTCGGGAGTAAATAAGTAAAGCGGTTGTTGGCATTTAGGGCAGAGAATAGTTTGCCCTGCCATCACTTTTTTCATCATTTGCTTTTGTTTAGCAAAAGAATTTTTACTGTCTTTTTGCAGTGCAGAAAACTGCTGTATATCAATCACTTTTTTATAACCTTCATCTTTTAAAGGCTCATATTACCTGATAACGCTTGTTGCGTAAAAGTGTTAAACTAAGCCATATTAATTTACCCGCTTTTTCTAGTATTTATGACCACGACCTTTGAACATCATATAACTGTTGATAGCACTATTGACGATAAAGAAAATACCGCTTTAGTGATCCTTTTTAATAGCCTTGAAAAAACAGACCATGCGCTAAGTAAAGCGCAGATTAAAGAAGCGATCAACAAAGGGGCATTATGGTTAACGCGAGGAAAACATACTCAAAGATTACGTCGGGTTAAAAAAGCTCTGCAATGCGGTGACCAACTGCACTTCTATTACAACAGCAGCGTGCTTGCTAGCAAAGTCGACAATGCGACTCTTATTAGCGATGAAACGGACTACAGCGTT
The DNA here is from genome assembly GCA_963974965.1 of uncultured Colwellia sp. Classification (GTDB taxonomy): domain Bacteria; phylum Pseudomonadota; class Gammaproteobacteria; order Enterobacterales; family Alteromonadaceae; genus Colwellia. Next base: position 150,238 of record CAXBEX010000011.1, read on the forward strand.
TGGTACAAGCCTTTTGGCATGTTATCACAGGGATCAAAATGGAGTGATCACTGTACTATTGCCCGCTTTGCTCAGCAACATTTAACACCTGAACGACCTGCTTTTATTGTCCATCGGTTAGACAAAGCGGCAACAGGGTTAATGCTTATTGCCCACAGTAAAAAAGCGGCAAGAGCCTTATCTACAATGTTTGAAAATCGCACGACAAAAAACAACTCGCTAAGCTATTCTCTAAACAAGCACTATCAAATTATTGTCCACGGTGATTATAGCAAAAAGGAGCAGCCACAAGTGATCACCAGTGATGTAGATGACAAAAAGGCCCGCAGCACTTTTACTTATTTAGCTTATGATGAAAAGAGTGATCAATCTCTTATTAAAGTGAAAATAGATAGCGGAAGAAAACATCAAATACGTATTCATGCCGCTAGCATAGGCTTACCTGTTGTCGGTGATAGATTACACGGTATAGCTGATAAAAATGAAGCTAAAAATCTACAATTGTGTGCGGTGAGTTTGAACTTTATTTGTCCGTTGTCTAAAATTAAAAAGCAATTTGAACTAGATGACAACCTTAAACTGCATTTAGCTTGTCAAAGTATTTACAGACAACTTAGCTAACTGCTTATCGTGATACTTAGCCAGAAATATAAGCGCACAAATAGCGCCTAGCAGTGCCACAGCCATGTCTGACTGAGTATCCCAAATATAACCTTGGGTGCCTAAAAAGGCTTCGGCATCTTCCCCAGTAGAAATAGCAACCCACCATTCAATTAACTCATAAAACGCGCTGAATGCCAAACAAATAGAAACTACAAAAACATTAAGCCAAACTCGGCCATTAACAATACCTTTTCGTATCAATACTTCTCGCGCAATAATCGCTGGTACTAAACCTTGTGCAAAGTGCCCAACTTTATCATAATTATTTCGCTCAAGATTAAAAATCTCTTTAATGGTATCAAACAGTGGCACTTCCGCGTAGGTATAATGACCACCAACCATTAAGATAATACAATGAAATAAAATCAGAGAATAAAGTAATGGTGTTAACCGAAATGAATGGTAAGTAAAGAGTAAAATTACAGCGCCAATCATCGCTGGCAGCACTTCTAAAAACCAAGTAAAATAATCTTTAGGAGCAATACCCGACCAAATCAGTGTTGCTAGATAAATAAAAGCCCATAGGTATTTAATAATATTGCCAGCCTTAAATGCAATACTTAAATGCATCATCATCAAGTACCGATAATGACTCACCGACTATATCACTTGGATCCAACACACTCAGTAAATCGAAACCTTGCTGACGTTGCTCTTTCGTTAATGCTTTATAAGGTAAGCGGAAATTAGGACCAACTGCACCTGTCATCATCAATGCTGTATTAATAGCAATAGGATTAGGCTCACAAAAAAGCCACTGCATTAAACCTTGCAAGCGAGTATTCAGTTCAACATTTTCATTATCCATCAACTGGCGCATTAAACGCGGTATAATATTTGACGTGACTGAAATAACACCGTGCGAGCCATGCTGATGACGAGCATTATGGCTTTCGTCATCGTTACCAGACCAACAAGCAATTCCTTGTTTTTCATAGTAAGCAATACGCTCATTACCTCCACATTCTTTCACGCCGATAAAGTTTTTATGCTTAGCTAATATTTCAATAATATCTGGGGTAAGATCTTGTCCTGTTCGTCCTGCCACATTGTAAATAAATGCAGGTCCAATATCTAACGTGAGAGTAAGATGCTCAATAACACCTGCAATTGATGTGCGGCCATAATAAGGGTTTATTTGCAAAGTAGCATCCATACCTGCAGCAAAGCCATTTTTGGTCGCTTTAATGGCTTCACTGGTATTATTACTGCCGGTATTACCAATAATGAGTAATTTTTCACCAAATTTATGTACACTGTGAGCGATTAAGATTAAGTGCTCTTCCCAGCTTAATAAATGCCCTTCACCTGTAGTTCCACCAACAATAATGCCGTCTACGCCAGCATCAATTTGTTTTTGAACAAGAATATCATAAGTATTTAAATCAACTTCACCTTTGGAAGTATAAGGCGTTTTGATTGCGGTAATTAAACTGGCTGCTTTGAACTGCTTCATTATTTTCCTAGTTTTCACTTAAATTAGATGGTTAATACAATGGCTATAAATTAACAATGACCAATATTGTCAGTAATTTTGCGCATTATAAAAATTTCATTCGTGCTGACATGTTGATACTCAAAAACGTGATGATTTAACTGTAATACATTATAAGCATGATAATTATTACTATCATTGAGATCGGCTGCATAAAGTTTATCACCAACAACTTCATCTTTTGTTATAGTAAAGTGAATATCGCCCACTAAGCCCCAATCACCTAATTCAGTTACTTGCTCAACAACTTGATCCGCTTCGCCAACATTCACTTGTATGGTTACAAAAGTAAACTCAAAACTGCCATCAGCACTTAACTGAGCATATTCGATAATTTTCTTATTTGGCCCGTCTATCTCTTCACGAAACCAACGTCCAAATAATAACTCTCTTTCATATTTCACTTTACTTTGCTCATTTAAACGTAGCTCATTAAAAGAAAAATCAAAAAAACTTATTTATACTGTGTAAATACTATATAAGCGCGGTGATGTTTATTTTAATGGTAATCAGGCTTAAAGCCAATTCAAATAATTTATTTATATTTCATATAGTGATTAAATACATTATCAAAACCAATAATTTTCCAACAATAACATAATTGCAACATATTATTGCTTCCATTTACTCTGGTACATACCCTATTTCAAATAATTAGATGTAACTCTTTTCAAAAAGGTTTAAATTAGTTCAGATAAAATTATTTACGTTAATTGAAATAAGATGAGATAAAAAACATGATCAAACCTAATGTGCAATTATTATTAACTGGGAATGAATTAATGACTGGTGATATTGTTGACAGTAATTCTGCCATGATCGCACAACAGTTGAAAGAATTAGGATTAGAAATATCACGCAAGGTTACCATCGCTGATGATCTAGAATCATTAGTACATGAAATAAACCTACTTGCAGCACAGGCTGATATTTTAATTATTAATGGCGGTTTAGGCCCTACAATAGACGACCTAACAGCTCAAGCCTTAGCAAAAGCAACCAATGTTGAATTAGTAGAACATTCAAAGGCACTAGAGCACCTAACCGCTTGGTGTAAAAAACGAGGGGCTAAGTTAAATACGCCAAACCTAAAGCAAACCATACTCCCTCAAAATTGCAGCATAATTGCAAACAACCAAGGCAGTGCTGTTGGTTTTAAAGTGAACCATTTACATTGTGATATTTACTGCACTCCCGGTGTTCCTAGCGAATTAAGGGGAATGCTAACCGAACAAATAGTACCTGACATAGCTTTAAGCCTTCCCAATGAACTCATTTGTGATGTAACTCGTTTGCAAGTATTTGGCTTAGGTGAATCAACTTTACAAAGAATGATTGATGAAGAGTTGCCTGATTGGCCCGAAAGCATAGAATTAGGTTTTCGAGCAGGAATACCATTATTAGAAGTAAAACTAACCACAACAAGTCAAGAAGCCCACAATCACAAACATTTTTGGCAAGAAAAACTAATAAAAATTTTAGGCAACCATTTAATAGCGCAAATCAACCACAAACCTTTAACTTTAGCAGAGCATGTATTATTAAAATTAGCCGATGATAATTTAAAAATCACCACAGCAGAATCATGTACGGGTGGGTCAATTGCCAGTATGATTACTCAGGTAGCAGGCGCTTCTGCATCTTTTGAAGCAGGGTTTGTCACTTACAGTAATAACATGAAAACAAAGTTGTTAGGTGTATCAGAGCAGTTACTCAGTAAATATGGCGCAGTGAGTCAAGAAGTTGTTATTGCCATGGCACAAGGTGCGTTAGAAAACTCATCCGCAGATTTAGTTATTGCAGTCTCTGGTATTGCTGGACCTGATGGAGGGTGTGACGAAAAACCTGTTGGCACAGTATGGCTAGCATGGGGAAGTAAAGAAAACTTAAAATCAGTTTGTTTATTAATGCCGTTACCAAGACATTATTTTCAAAAATATGTTGCAAGTATTGGGTTAGATTTAATCCGGAGGGAACTGATCAATAGTCAAGAAGTTCCCTTTTATATTATCGAGCGTCAAAGAAAGTGAAAATTATGAGAGTATTATTAACAACTCATTGCTAAGTAAATAAAAAATTTATATATTTATATATTTATACAAACAAACAATTACTTTATTATGCTAAACCTATAATAAAAAACTACTATGCAATAGCACTATTTTCATATATTGGAGTCTATTTTGGCTGAAAAAAACTTTATTACCAGTGGTCGCAACACTATTATTCACAAAATAAAAAAATTTGATCTATTAATTATCAATGGTGAAGATAATCCTGTTGTGATTCTTAGTCACCGAGGTATTGGAATTTACAAAGGTAAAATTCCAGAAAAACGTGCCATGGCAAAAAAAGCTTATCAAGAAATTGTTCATGTCGAATCAAGTGTAGTATTTAGTGAAGAAAAAACGCTGTTATTCATACAGGCGCTTGACGGAAAAGAGTATAAAGTTGATTACAGCAAAGTTAATACAAGTAACTTTATTAAAATACACCAAGATAATTACATTTAATTCAAATTAGTAAAATTAGTAAAATAAACCCTTTTAGCCAAGCCATCAATGTAGTTCATTGAATATAAAAATAATGATGATGTCGGAGTAAACCTTTATGACTCAGCTCAGTTTAATTGCTAATGCCAAAAACAATATTGATTTGATCCTAACGCCAATCAAAGATGGCGTTGATGTTACAGAAGCAACTATTCTTGAACTAATAGCAAAATCAGAATACACCAAATTACAAACTAATACAGCCAACATTAAAAATGCTATTGCTGAACTAAATGATGTGTTAAAACCGCTACAAGATAATCAGACTGGTAGCGATATAATTTACCAAATTCTAGAACGTATTGATGCAACTATTTCAATATCAATTGACGCTGATGAAATGGGCGCTACCGCTGAAATTTGTGCCGCTCAAGGAGGTAAACATTTATCTGCGAAAGCTATTTTAGCAGCAGCCCAAGAAGCGGGAGTAAAAAAAGGCTTTAGTAAAGAAGATCTTATAAAGCTTGCTAAATTAGCCGCTAAAGGAGAACCAACGAGTCAAGTCACCTTACAAATTGCTATCGGAAGATTAGCGGTAAATGGTAAAGATGCCGTAATAAAACCACTTGTAGAAAGTGCCCAGTCTCGAATTTTACGTCCCAAGAAAAGAGAAAATGGTAGTGTTGATATGCGTGACTTAGGCGACATCATCTGTGTTAAAATTGGCGAGCCAATCGCTAAAAAGATTCCGTTAACTTCTGGTAAACCGGGCTATACAGTAACTGCAACTGCATTGTTAGCTAAACCTGGAATTGATGTATCTTTAATTTCAGGTGATGGCACAGAAATCAGTCCAAAAAATGAAAATGTCTTAGTATCTCAAAAAGTTGGCTTACCTAAAATCATCCCTAATGGCATGGAGGTTGATGAAGTATATAAAATTAAAAATGTTAGTGTTGCTACTGGTAATATTAATTTTACTGGGAGTGTTATTATTGATGGTGATGTTAATGAAGGTATGAAAGTAATAGCCAGTGGAGATATCACTATTGGTGGCTTTGTTGAATCAGCTATAATTGAAGCAGGAGGAGATGTCACTATCTCTGGCGGTGTAATAGGCCGTAAGCATGATCTTGAAAAGACCCAAATTACTGATATAAAGATGAGTGTTAGTGTCAATGCAAAAGGTAATTTATATGCTAAATATTGTCAATATGCACAAATCAGTTGCGGCAAGGATATTCGTATTGAAAAGCAATTACTTCATAGCCTAATAAATGTTCATGGCAATTTAAAAGTTGGTACAGAAGAAAAATCAAACGGTACACTCATTGGTGGTTTTATTAAGGCTGGAAAACATGTTAGTGCCGGTATTGTCGGCGCTACCGCTGGCAGTAATACTATTGTTAGTTTTGAACATAAAATCATGAAACTAAAAGAACAAATGCAAGACATTGAAACACGATTGAATTTTGAGAATGAAAAAACAACTGCGCTGAAAATAGCATGCGATAAATTAAAGAAACTGCCAAAAGACAAAAAAAATCCTGGAATGTTAGCTAAAGTTATTTCAACCTATCAATTCCATGCCAAACGTATGGGTGAAATTTTATTCGAAAAAGAAGCGCATGAAAGTACAACCCAAAAGTACATGGAAAGTGTGCATGTAGAAGCAACAGAAAAGTTATATCATGGTGTTCAGATCATTGTGGGTGATTTTAATGATAGGTCACGAAGAGAATATGGTCCAAGTAGAATGATTTTCAAAGAACGAAAAATCCATATAGAACCCATTGTTAACAGCTAAATATACTATGGCTAAAATACTTTTACTACTACTGTTCACCAGTTTGTCTAGTTTTAGCATCCAGGCTGAGCAATGTTCTGTCAATTTCAATTATGGCGTTATAATCGATCCTAATCATATTCGCATGATTGATCATGGCAAAACAGTGATGCAAATTAATGGCGAACACCAACTTTTTGTCGAAGGTAGAGAAATAGAACTAAAGCGTGAACAGCAGCAGCTTATTAAGCAGTTCTCTCTCGGTATACGTGTTCAAGTTCCTGAAATTGTCTCTATTGCCATAGAAGGCGTTGACATAGGCTTAAAAGCAGTCAACAAAGCTATTGGCAGTTTGACGGGTGAAAATAGCGCCTCTCAACAAAAAATTCAAACTAAGTTTGATGAGCTGAAATGGCGAATTCGAACTCGCTTTAATCAAAGCGCCAACAATTATTATATTGCCCCACAAGATTTTGCTGATTTCGATGATATTTTCACCGGTGAATTTGAACAAGAAATAGAAGAAATAATTTCTGATTCTATTGGCACCATATTATTAGCAGTTGGTGAAGCGATGATAAGTGATAACTCCAACAGTCGTGGTGGTGAGCAACGCCTGTCGACCTTTGATGATCGTATGGAAACCATAGGAAACGATTTAGAACTAGAAATTAGCGCTAGTGCAAATGCGTTGGAAAAGAAAGCTGAAAAATTTTGCCTCAAGTTAACCGAATTAGATGAAATTGAAAGTAAAATCCACCGTTCAATCAAACCACTCAAGCAATTTAATCTAATAGAAACGAACTAGCTTTCAGTTACGAGTGAATAGTTACGAGTAGCGAAATACCACTCTAAACTAATCACTCAAAAGTTATTACTTTTTCTTCGTAACTTATATACTCGTAACTCGTAACTACCAATTACATATTAGGATAGTTTGGCCCACCCGTTCCTTCTGGCGTAACCCAAGTGATATTTTGACTTGGATCTTTAATATCACACGTTTTACAATGAATACAGTTTTGAGCATTGATGACAAACTTATCGCCCTCTACCGTTTTCTCCACCTCATAAACCCCGGCTGGACAATAAAGCTGAGCAGGCTCATTAAACTTAACTAAATTAACATTAATCGGAATACTACTATCACCAAGTTTTAAATGGCAAGGCTGTTCTTCTTCATGGTTAGTATTTGATAAAAATACCGAAGAAAGCTTATCAAAACTTAGTTTATTATCTGGCTTAGGATAATTAATCACTGGTACTTGAGAAGCAAGTTTAAGCTGAGCATAATCTAACGTGTCATCTTTAAAATTAAATGGTAATTTTCCACCAAAGAAATTTTGATCTATCGTATTATAAACGCCACCTAACATGGTACCAAACTTGTGCATAGCTGGACCAAAATTACGCGTGTTATATAACTCTTCATATAACCATGAGTTTTTAAACTTATCAGTATATAAAGTTATGTCTTGCTTACCTTCTTCACAAATACCTTTACTAGTAATAAGCGTTTCTATAATCGCTTCTGCAGCTAACATACCTGATTTCATCGCGGTATGATTACCTTTAATTTTAGCAAAATTAATCGTTCCTGCATCACAACCTACTAATAATGCGCCAGGCATAGTCATTTTAGGAAGCGAATTAAAACCACCTTTTGCCATAGCACGAGCACCATAAGAAACACGCTTACCACCTTCAAGATACTGACTAATTTTAGGATGATGCTTATAACGCTGAAATTCATCAAATGGACTTAAGTGCGGGTTGCTGTAATTTAAATCTACAATTAACCCTACAAATACTTGATTATTTTCCGCATGATATAAATAACCACCACCGGTAGTATCTTTTTCTAATGGCCAACCAGCGGTATGAACAACTAAACCTTCTTGGTGTTTATCAGGGTCAATATCCCAAATTTCTTTAAAACCTAAACCATAGTGTTGAGGAGAAGCATCACCGTCTAAAGTAAACTTTGAAATTAACTCTTTACCCAAGTGCCCACGACAACCTTCGGCAAAAACGGTATATTTAGCGCGCAACTCCATTCCAGGCATAAAAGAAGCTTTTTCCTTACCTTGCGCATCTAAGCCCATATCACCCGTAACAATACCGCCAACACTACCATCATCATTGTAAATAATACTTTGAGCAGGAAAACCTGGGAAAATTTCAACGCCTAATTGTTCTGCTTGCTCTGCAAGCCAGCGACAAAGATTGCCCATACTGGCAATATAATTCCCATCATTATGCATAGTTTTAGGAACTGAGAAGCCAGGTAATTTAATTCCGTTACTTTCACTATGTAGCAAGTAAACATCATCGCTAGTAACTTTAGTTGTTAAAGGCGCACCTTTATCTTTCCAATCGGGAAATAATTCGTTTAAGGCTCTTGGTTCAAATACTGCACCAGAAAGAATATGTGCGCCTACTTCAGAGCCTTTTTCAACAACACACACCATCAGCTCTTGTTGCTTTTCCTGTGCCAATTGCATTAAACGACATGCAGTTGACAAGCCAGCAAGACCTGCACCAACAATTACTACGTCAAAATCCATCGATTCACGTTCCATGGTATCTCCCATATATATTTTATTTATAAAAATTCAAACAGGTGTTTGATATTCAAACAAGTGTTTGATAGTATCTCATTAGCGGTTGCCAAGCAAGGTGATATTTCCTTTAAAGAAACTATAAAATATCGCCTTCGTGTAGTTAAATTAATAGTTTCTACTATGCTATATTGGTCACCTGTTTAAAACAAAACTACAATTACAGCAGCAAATAAAGATATTGTATATTACTTTGAAAGTTTTCACCAAGATTACGTTGACGTTTACGTAAGGTAATAGTAATCTTTTGAGTAGTATCTTTTTAATAGTAATCAATTTTGATATGGCTTAGTTTTATACTAAATTAGCTTTATACTAAATTTGTTTTTACTGAATAAACAACCCCAGAGGCAACGATGAAAGTATTAGTTCCGATTAAGCGTGTTATTGACTATAACGTCAAAGTTCGCGTAAAACCCGATAATTCAAATGTAGATCTTGCTAATGTAAAAATGGCAATAAACCCTTTTTGTGAAATTGCAGTAGAAGAAGCCGTTCGCCTTAAAGAAGCAGGTACTGCAACGGAAGTTATCGTTGTTTCAATTGGCGATAAGTCTTGTCAAGAACAGCTACGCACAGCACTCGCTTTAGGCGCAGACCGTGCCATTCAAATTGAAACAACTGAAAGTTTAGATTCATTAAATATAGCTAAACTTTTACAAAAAATTGTTGAAGAAGAGCAGCCTCAATTAGTTATTTTAGGCAAACAAGCGATTGATAGTGACAATAATCAAACTGGACAAATGTTAGGTGCACTAACTGGAATGCCGCAAGGTACATTTGCTTCTGCGGTGAAAGTTGAAGGCGATAAAGTTCATGTTACTCGTGAAGTTGACGGTGGTTTACAAACTTTAGCCCTTAGTTTACCTGCCATTGTAACGACTGACTTACGCTTAAATGAGCCTCGCTATGCTTCATTACCCAATATAATGAAAGCAAAACGTAAACCACTAGATGTTAAAGCTGCGGCTGATTTAGGTATTGATTTAGCGCCACGCACTAAATTATTGAAAGTTACGCCTCCTGCAGAGCGTAAAGCAGGTATTATTGTTGAAACCATTGATGAGTTAGTAGATAAATTAAAAAATGAAGCCAAGGTGATCTCATGAGTATTTTAGTATTTGCAGAACACGATAACAGCACATTAAAAGCTGAAACACATAAAACGGTTGCCGCAGCTCAAGCAATTGGTGGTGATATTACCTTATTAGTTGCTGGTTATAATTGTCAGAGTGTTGTTGACGCTGCAGCTAAAGTGAATGGAGTAAGTAAAGTTTTAGTCGCTGACAATGCCGTTTATGAACATCAACTAGCAGAGAACGTAAGCTTATTAGTGGTTGAGTTAGCTAGCGATTATGAACACATTGTTGCTACAGCACTAACGACTGGCAAAAACTTTATGCCACGTGTTGCGGCATTATTAGACGTAACTCAAATTTCAGACATTATTGCCGTAGAAAGTAGCGACACTTTTGTTCGTCCAATTTATGCTGGTAACGCCATTGCAACAGTACAAAGCCTAGATAGTAAGAAAGTTATTACGGTACGTTCAACTGGTTTTGACGCAGTAGCAACAGATGGAAACGCTGAAATTGTATCATTAGACATTGTCACTGACGCAGGAACATCAAGCCACGTAAGTGATGAATTAACTAAATCTGAACGTCCTGATTTAGGCGCAGCTAGTGTTGTTATTTCTGGTGGTCGCGGCATGCAAAATGGCGATAACTTCAAATTACTAGATGGCATTGCTGACAAACTTGGCGCAGCAATTGGTGCCTCTCGTGCTGCTGTTGATGCAGGCTTTGTACCTAACGATATGCAAGTAGGCCAAACAGGTAAAATTGTTGCTCCTGACTTATACATCGCGGTTGGCATTAGTGGTGCAATTCAACATTTAGCGGGCATGAAAGATTCAAAAGTCATCGTAGCTATCAACAAAGATCCTGAAGCGCCTATTTTCCAAGTCGCTGATTACGGTCTTGTTGCCGATTTATTTGATGCACTACCTGAACTTGAAAGCAAATTATAAAAATAAGCTATAACAGTTACCTATCAATATAATAAAAAGAAAAAGTAAGTCTGTCTCTAGGCAGTAACTTGCTATAATAAAACCACTCTTAGCAGTGGTTTTTTTCATCTTGAATTTCTCACCTTAGCAAAGACACTACTATTACTATTGGCTACACATAAATGAAAAATTAAAAAGGTATCCGTTTCGATGAAAGAAAAGCTATCTAGCCTTGCAGACCTAGCCGCCGCCTTTGGTAAAGCGCCACTGCAAGTAGAAAATGACAAATCAGGCACAGATCAATCCTTAGTATATTCCACTAACTCTGGGCGTATAAAACCTAAAAAACAAACCTCTAAAGTAATGGCGAGTGATGGTTTTGCTCATGTTCGCAGAGAAACAAAGGGTCGCAAAGGAAAAGGGGTTATTGTTATTGGTAATCTAGGGCTTGATACAAAAGCATTAAAAGAATTAGCTAAGAAACTGAAAAAGACCTGTGGAACAGGCGGAACCGTTGTAGACGAGACGATTGAAATTCAAGGTGACAAGCGTGAAATAATCAAACCGCTGCTCGAAAAAGAAGGATTTAAAGTTAAATTTATTGGTGGATAGAAATAATGATTAATTAGGCTCAGACCCAAATAATATAAATCACATTTCAAACTGTATTTTAACTAAGTGCGATCAAGATCTAACCCAATAAGAAATGCTTCAAATTCTGCAACGGGTAGCGGACGTGATAAAAGGTAGCCTTGCACATTATCACAACCCAACGACTTTAAAAGTTCCAATTGATTATTGTTCTCAACCCCTTCCGCTATCGAGTTTAAACCAAATGATTTCGTTAACGAAATAATGGTTTCAACAATGGCTTGGTCAGACGTTGTTGCATCCATGTAATCAATAAATGATTTATCAATTTTTAACCGATCCACTGGCAGTGAACGTAAACGTGACAAAGAAGAATACCCTGTGCCGAAATCATCAATCGACACCCAAAAACCTTTATTTCTTAATTTTGCTAAAAATGGCCCCATATTTTCGTTTGCTAAAAAAGCCCCTTCGACAATTTCAAATTCAATTAGGTGTGCCATATTTTGATACTTTTCGGCAATTTTTTGATAATCTGCCTTAAAATCAGCTTCTTTCAGATTTTTAGTTGAAATATTAATAGCAACTCGTCCAAAATTGAACTTTTGCTTTTGCCAGTAGTTGACTTGCTGAAATACTTGCTCTATTACCCAGTTATCTATATCGCGCATTAAACCTGAACTTTCCGCTATTGGGAGAAACTCAATGGGGGTGAGCAACCCACGTTCAGGGTGTTGCCAACGAATTAATGCCTCGGCGCCAGAAATTTTTCCAGTTGCAATTGAAAACTGGGGTTGATACCACATTGTAAATTGATTAGTAATTAGCGCTTTTTTAATCTCTGTCGACATGGTCATGCGCTTGATAACTTGTTCGGTCAATGCATGTTGGTAATAAGCAAAATGACCTTTACCCTGTTTTTTTGCTACATACATCGCCGTATCGGCATTACGTAGTAAATCGGCAGAGTTATCACTATCGTTTGGAAATAATGCAATGCCCATTGATGCCGAACAGGAAAGCATACCTTTTGTAGTTTGAAACTCGTTATTTGTGGTTTTTATTATATTGTCAATGGCATGTTCATAATTTAATGCATTTTGTGACTTTTCAAAAAAAATAATAAATTCGTCACCACCAAATCGGGCAACCACATCACTTTTACGTAAATTATTTTTAAGTTTAAGTGCCAACGCATTGATTAATTCATCGCCCACCGCATGACCATAGCTATCGTTGATGTCTTTGAAATTATCGACATCAATAAAGCAAACGACTAATTCATGTTTGTCACGACGGCATCGTTTAATTTCATAGTCTAGTAGCGTAAGAAAGCGCGAACGGTTAATTAAGCCAGTATTGTGATCATGTTGTGATAAATATAGCAATTCCTGCTGATAATTTTTCATTTTAGTTATATCAGTCAAAATTTGTACAACCGTAGGCTTATTCGGCTCATCAGTAGGCAAAACAAACATACTTGTCCAATTAATTTGTTTTGAACCATCTTCTCGAATATATTCTATTTCACCTTGCCACGGTTGACCGGTTTTAATGCAGTTATTAAGTAACTGCTGTTGTGTACGCGTTAATGGCGCACTTCTAAACTTAAGAATATTCTTGCCAACAATTTCATCCATTGGCTGCTTGATAGTATTTATAAAACCTTGATTTGCTTCTAAAACATTTCCGTTGGCATCCAATACTACAATACCATACTCAGCATTTTTGAATATTTGAAAATAAAGCTCTATCTTCTTTTGATCATTAACACTCGTGGTGATATTGTAGGCTAAAACCGAAAAGCCTATGATATTATCTTGCTCGATAATGCTTGAAAAGCGAAACTGTAGCCAAATAGTCTCATCAGAATGCTGCGCTGTTGGTTCTATTTGCAATATAAAAAGTTCATTCACGCTTTTTTTGTGCCGCAGATTATCAACAATCTGTTCAAAAACGTCTTTATTCTGACTAGAAAAGTAACTTAAAAAATTCTCATGCGTAACATTACTATCGGTACTGTTACTAAACAAAGCATGCCAAGCTTTGTTAGTACTAACAATATTGAGTACTATGTCTAGTTCCAAAATACAAACGTCTAAACTTTCCACTAATCGTCGGTAATTCTGTTCCGATTGGTGGCGAGTTTGTTTTTCTGATTCTAATTCCAAGGATCTTTTGTCGAGTTTTTTACGCACCACTGAGTTATGAAAATCTGTAAATTGTTCGCTGTTGATAGGTACTAACGGTTGACTGATTAACCTTTGCTGTTGCACGTCAGCAATTATTGATTCTATTTTTCGTAAAAATACTTTAGGCTCTATCGGCTTGATCAGAAAAAAGTCAGCGCCAAGTGCATAGCCCAATTGTTCGTCTTTTGGTTCAATATAAGTGGCCGTGTAAAATATAAAAGGGATAGCTTGGTACTCTGGTTGGCTCTTAACCCAACGACAAAATTCAAAACCATCCATTTCAGGCATCATAATGTCTGAAATAATCACATCAGGTGTCACTTGTGATAGTTGGTGTATAGCCTCTTTACCATCACTTGCTGAATAGACAATATGACCCATAGCCGCTAACGACACTTCCTGTAGCACTCTTGAGTTTTCATCGTCTTCAGCAATAAGTATTATCATTTTTAGTCTATCTCACAGCTCAATTATGGCCAATATTTGATTAATAATAATTGACGGGTCAATTGGTTTTTCGATATAACCATCACATCCTGAGTTCATCAATACTTGACGGTCACCCGACATAGCATATGAAGTTACCGCAATAACGGGCTGAACAACTCTTGCTGCGCGAATACGTTTGATCACTTCAAAACCCGTAATATCGGGTAATTGAATATCAAGTAAAATAAAATCAAATAATAAGTTACTAGCGGCATGAACACCGTCTAATCCATTAAAAATAGGAATTACAGTGATATTATTTGCTTGTAAAATAACACTGATCAACTCCATATTATCGGGATTATCCTCGATAATTAACGCCGTTAACGGTTTCTTCATACTCACTACCTTTATGCTCTTGCCAGGGGCGAACTGTCGGAATAACGACGCTAAATTTTGATCCCTCATCTACTACACTATGCACCATTATTTGTCCCATTAAAATATTTTCAACTATTTTTTTGGTTAAATATAAACCTAAACCAGTGCCAGAGCGTTCCATTTTTAAACGTTCGAATCTTGAAAATGGCATAAACAACTCTTCCAAGTTATTATCACTAATACCAATACCTTGATCCTGTACTACTATTTCAATATCTTGGTCTACGCTATTGACGAAAATTTTAATTTCACCTTTTAGAGAGTATTTAACCGCATTACTGAGTAAATTTAATATCACTTGTTTTATTCGGCGTTTATCTGTTGTTAATATCACAGAACCCAATGCTTCAATATTTAAAGCGATACCGTATTTTTTCGCCTGTTCTGCAATTGACTCAACAACATCACCTACTACATCACGTACATCAAATTGTTCATTGATTGAATCAAAACGTTCAGCTTCAATTTTAGAAACATCAATAATATCGCTAATCATATCAAGCAAATGTTTCGAGGCATTGTTTACACGACGTAAGTGGTCTTGCTGTTTTTCATTCAATTCACCAGATAAGCCTTGCAGCAATACTGAACTAAAGCCAATAATAGAATTAAGTGGTGTACGCAGTTCATGCGACATAGTGGCTATAAACATGGATTTAAGTCCATCGAGTTGTTGCAATTTATCACTAGCTAATGCCATACGATCGTTAGCTAATTGCATTTGGATTTGTTGCTGTTTCTGACCAGTAATATCACGACCACTGGCGTATACCATATCACCAGTATTGTTGGGCAATGCATTCCAACAAAACCAACGATACTCTCCTTGTTTAGTCAAATATCGATTGTTAAATTCGACCATTTTATAATTTGGATCAGCTAGTTTTTTCACTTCAGCCATCGTAGCTTCACGATCGTCTGGGTGAATCAATTTTTCATAGGACATTGCTAATAATTCGTTTAACTCATAACCCAAGGTCGTTGTCCATGCCTTGTTTAACTGTTTGAAATAGCCGTCAAAACCAGCTAAACAAAATAAATCGAGGGAGAGATCAAAAAACGTACTCAATTCAAATTTTAATGATTCATTTTCTGATAAATCTGAGATGTAACCAATGTAAACAGGTTGATCATCAATAATACTTTCTAATACGGCAAGTCGAATATCAAACACTCTGCCATGCTTATGTTTTCCTTTTACTTTACGTTCGAAACCAATGACTTTCTTAATGCCAGTGGCAAAGTAATTAGCTAAATAGCCATCATGTTCGGAATGATAAGGCTCGGGCATTAACATAGTTAAATTCTGACCAATAACTTCATTCGCCACCCAACCAAAGATACGTTCGGCTGCGGGATTAAAACTTTGAACAATTCCCTTACTAGACGCTGAAATAATAGCATCCATGCTGGTATTTACAATTGCAGCTAAATGCGTATTACGCTGTGTTATTTTGGTGTTACTTTTAGTTATTTTTTGTGCGGCATCGGCAACGGCTTGTCGTAATCGGTGTGTTTCTCCTACGACTCTTCTTATATATAACCAAAAGCTTATTGCTACGATCAGGTATAAAAATAAAATTTCCCACAACCATTCAAACTCAGTAATAGGTAGTTCAATTTCATTTATAAATAATTTAGTGGTAAAAACGAGGTCAATATCTTGATTGACAATACGTGCAATGAGCTGCTCATTGGCGGTAATTTGTGATGAATTTAGTTTTATTGGTAATAATTCAGTTATTGACTGCAAAGGTTCTAACTTACCTTGTTTAAACTGACCTGCTTGAATCATTTTTGCGCTAAGTTCAGGGTTTTTCTGCTGCCATAATGCTGTAGGTTGGTAATTAATTTCTATCCAAGTTGGCAGTTTTTCCGCACTTTGAGTTTTCCAATATTGTGCAGATAATAGGGCAATTAATACTGTTTCTTTTTGCGATGCTGAAGGTAAGTCGTTTTGCCCCGAAGAAATGGTAATATTAGCAACAAGTGTTGGAAGTGACTGTTCAGGACGATTCTCCGGCAATATTGACAATAACCGGTGCCGACTGTGGTTTACAATAGCTGTCCATTCATCTGGAGCTGATTCCCTTTTCACCATATCATCAATAACATGAGATGGCTTATCACTCAGCCACAGTTTTTTAACCTCGTGTTGATTATTAACAGTACTTAATTCAAATAAACCAATTTGGACGAGCCAAGCGTTACGATCAAATAAATCATAACTGTTCTTTATTCTGTCAATTTGTTGCTGATTATTTTTATTTGCGTCTGAATGACTGATTGAGCTAATTAGGATTAGCGAGCTGACACTTTGCTTAAGACTTGAATATAACTGCTTTGACAATATTTGATACTGATTTTTCTTTATCTTTTCTATCGCATTTTTTTCGAGAAAATATATACCAAAGCCAACAATAATTCCAACAAGCACTAACAATAATGGTGCCCATGCAAGCAATCGGTTGCTGAAGTTAAGCTTTCTACTGATCATTTTATTCAAAATGTTAAGCCTCCTTTGCCAAACAGTTATATATTTGTCAGTATTACTTTAAAGTATACTTCCTATTTTAAATAACTGTATACTATTTGGATAGTCCTAGCGATCTATGAAAAATACAATAGCAAAAAGCCCGACACTTTCGTAACGGGCTTTTTGTTTGTACCTAAGTACGAATAGA
>CAXBEX010000012.1:0-166241 GCA_963974965.1 uncultured Colwellia sp.
TACCGCCGTGAAAGGGCGGTGTCCTAGGCCTCTAGACGATAGGGACACTAAAACGCTTGTCGAATATATTCGACGTTTTAGTGTTAGGTGAGTGCTAAGCTTGCGAAGCCGAACGACATCATCCAACACTGAATTGGATAAACCAATTCATCATTGCTTACTGATTTATAAGTATAAGCGAACTTAATGTTTTAACACTTTATCCATATTCTAATAGATAGAGAATTAAAAATAGTGGCATCCCTAAGGGGATTCGAACCCCTGTTACCGCCGTGAAAGGGCGGTGTCCTAGGCCTCTAGACGATAGGGACACTAAAACTGCTTGTCGAATATATTCGATACTTTAGTGTAGGTGAATGTCAAACCAGTAAGACTGAGCGACATTATCCAATACTAAAACTTGCAAGCAAGTTAAAACTATCTATTTTTTGATGGTAAAAACTAACAACAAAAAACCTAAATTTGGTGGAGCTATGCGGGATCGAACCGCAGACCTCTTCGCTGCCAGCGAAGCGCTCTCCCAGCTGAGCTATAGCCCCGCTTGTTTAAATGTTCTTATTAAAAGAAACAATTCAAACGGTTATATTTAATAACTGGCCTAATAGCTATTAAATATATTTTATTTCTTATTATAAAAACAAGAAATAGTTTTTCAATCAGACATTTCTAAATAAAATAAAGTCTTCCTGAAAACGAGGCGCATTCTAAGCAGCAGCCTTGAAACTGTCAACACTTTTTTTAAAAAACCAGTGAAAATATTGCAAAAAACAGTTTGAATGATTACATAAACGCCAACTTGGCTATTTTTTACCTAACCGCTTGTTTGGCTGTATAATTTATAGTCTTGAAATAAATTTATTTCACACGTTATTCACACGTTAATTAAACGCATAAATTCATTACCTATAGCTGCCCTACTTTCTTTTTCAAGCATTTACAGGTAGTATTTGTTTACGAAGTATGTAAAGTTTTATTGAATACTACCTACACGTTCTATCTAGAGTTATAAAGCATATAATGCAATTAAATGAATTAAATATTGTTGCTATTGGTGGCGGCCATGGTTTAGGTAGAGTGTTATCTACGCTTTCTTTTATGGGTAATAAGCTAACGGGCATTGTGACGACAACCGATAATGGTGGCTCTACAGGCAAATTAAGAAAACGTAGTAGCTCTATCGCTTGGGGTGACTTAAGAAATTGCTTAACCGAACTCGTAGATAGTGACTCTATTGGTAGTCAACTATTCAACTTTCGCTTTGATGGCAATGATGAATTGGGCGGTCATAATCTAGGTAATCTAATTTTATATGGTTTAGAGCAAGTACAATCACGTCCTTTAGATTCAATACAACTCGTTAGGCGTATGTTAAGAGTACGTACGCAAGTATTACCTATGTCTGAAACCCCTACTGACTTAATGGCTTTCTACCCTGAAGGGCGTTGCAGAGTTGGTGAACTTTCTGTCGATAAAATGTCGGTAATGCCTAAGAGTTTAATGCTTGCTCCTTTAGTAAAATCTATAGCACCTTGTATCAGTGCCATTAACAATGCCGACCTGATTATTTTAGGCCCTGGTAGCTTTTTAACCAGTATAGTGCCTCCATTATTGATTAGAGACATTAGCAATGCGCTTGCCAATAGAAAAGGCCATTGTGTGTTTATTGATAATATAGTTTTAGAAAATAGCCCTGCAGCAACACTATCAATAGATGAAAAGCTAAACTGGATAAATGAAAACATTGGCTGTTTACCCATCGATAGTGTTATTTGTCAAGAACCAGATACCAAATCAGATAAAGTTAACATTATTTGTCGTGATTTAGCACATAATAAAGTGCCTCATCATCACGATAAGAAGAAACTAATTAATGCCCTTGAAGATTGTTTATCGAGTGTTGATTACAAACAAATATCAGCCTAATTAATTTGTACTAAAAACAAGTGCGATTAAAATTCTGTCTACATCTGGCTATACTTTATTTATTTTCAGACTACTTATCTTCACTGATACGACTCGCAACAGCACCCTTTTGATCTTTATATTTAGCATTTATACGTTTATTGTAAGGACGCACGGCACTTGATGACATTGTTTCAAAATTAAGCGCCGCTATTGTCATTTTGGGGCGTAATGCTAAAGGTAATTTACCTGAGTTGTAAAATTCTAAAACAATTTGTCCTGACCAACCGGGATCAATTCTATGCGCTGTTACATGTACCATTAGGCCAAGTCTTGCTAAAGAAGATCGCCCATCTAACCAACCAACAATATTATCAGGTAAAGTAACTGACTCATAAGTGACCGCCAATGCAAGTTCGCCTGGGTGTAAAAAGAAGGCATCTCCATCCGCAATATTAATTTCATCACTCATCACTGAATTCATTGCTTTTTGCATTTCATCTTTAGGGCCACTTAAATCAATAAAAGGCGCCGTATGATCTTGAAAAACACGAAACTCATTACCTAGACGAATATCAACACTTACACCTGAAATCATTGAGCTATCAGGTTTTGGTGAAATAATTATTTTTTCATCATCAAGGTATTGCTCTATATCTTTATCGCTTAATCTCATAATAGTTTTTCTTGTATGTGTTTTTGTATGTTAATTTTTATATAAATTGTTGTTAGAACAATCGGGTTAAATTAATCCAGATCAATTAATCACAGTATTCAACCATTGTCGTCAGTGGGCTAGCGTTATCAAGCTGTAAAAATAGTTGCCCTGTAATATTACGCGCTATTCTACGGTACAAACACGCTATATCGCCAGCGCTATTTTCAATGATATCTGATAGACCAAAATCAGCATCTTGGCGAATATTAATATCAAGAGGAAGTTGACCAAGTAGTTGAGTATGTTTAGATTTAGCCATTTGTACGCCACCTGCCTTACCAAAAACATGACTCTTATGACCACAGTTTTCACATAAGTGATAACTCATATTTTCAATAATACCCAATACTGGCACTTGCACTTTATCAAACATAGCAACACCTTTGGCGGCATCAATTAACGCAATATCTTGTGGCGTTGTCACAATCACCGCAGCAGCCACAGGCACTTTTTGCGCAAGTGTTAATTGAATATCACCCGTTCCCGGCGGCATATCTATTATTAAATAATCAAGCTCAGGCCATGCTGTTTCATTAAGAAGTTGATTAAAAGCGCCACTCGCCATTGGCCCTCGCCAAACGGTAGCATCTTCCTCATCTACAAGAAAACCTATCGACATAGCATGAAGACCATGCGCGGTTAAAGGTGTCATCAACTTACCATCATCCGAGCTCGGTTTAACGTTTTTCAAGCCAAGCAGCGTTGGTATTGAAGGCCCATAAATATCAGCATCTAAAATGCCAACTTTAGCCCCCTCAGCGATTAACGCATAAGCAATATTTACCGCCGTAGTAGACTTTCCAACGCCCCCTTTTCCTGATGCAATAGCGATAATGTTTTTAATTTTATCATCACTACCATTTAGTGAAAAAGAACGTACGGCTTTTACTTTTAAATTCACTTTAAAATCAACAGATTGACAAAGTTCGTCAGCTAAGGTCGTCGCAATTGTGTCTAGAGTTCCTTGGCAAGGAAAAGGCATGGTGAGTTCAACAACTATTTTATTAGACTTCTTTGTATTAACGTGAAAATTTGAACAAACTGCAAGGACACCTTGAGGGAAATTTATCGATTGATAGTTTTTTAACGTTTCTTCTATCACTTGTGTTTTTTCTATCGTCGTTAAATCTTTGGAGTTAGAAGCGCTTTTAGAAAAATCAGCATGAGATTGCCCCGTGTTTGATTTTTTCTTTTCACTTTTATTATTGAAGAACTTACCGAACATATTATATGACCTATACTAGATTAATCATTTGAGTATAAACGTTAAATTCTGTACTATTGCAGCCATTATTACCATCAAAATACGCTATTAATTCATGTCTACAGCTTCATCTTCGCAAACATTGCCAAAAAAACGCAAAATATTAGTTACTTGCGCATTGCCTTATGCCAACGGATCAATTCACTTGGGCCATTTACTTGAGCATATTCAAACGGATATTTGGGTAAGGTTTCAACGCATGCGAGGTCATGAAACTTATTTTGTTTGTGCCGATGACGCCCATGGCACCCCTATAATGCTTAAATCACAAGAGCTAGGTGTAACACCCGAAGAAATGATAAACGGCGTACGTGAAGAGCATATGGCTGATTTTGCTGATTTTCATATTAGTTTTGATAACTATCACTCAACCCACAGTGAAGAAAATAAAACCTTAGCGAGTGACATTTATAATAAATTACATGCTAAAGGTCATATAAAAACACGCGTTATTTCTCAACTTTATGATCCAGAAAAAGGCATGTTCTTACCTGATCGCTTTATTAAAGGCACTTGCCCTAAGTGTAAATCGGAAGATGAAAATGGTGATAGCTGTGATAACTGTGGCGCAACTTACTCGCCAACGGAAGTAATTAATCCTCGCTCAGTCGTTTCTGGCGCAACACCTGTATTAAAAGATTCTGAACATTATTTCTTTGACTTACCTGCATTTGAGCAAATGTTAAAAGAGTGGATACACAGTGGTGCATTACAAGAAGAAATGGCCAACAAGCTATCTGAGTGGTTTGAACAAGGTTTAAAACAATGGGATATAAGCCGTGATGCGCCCTACTTTGGCTTTGAAATCCCTAATGCGCAGGGTAAATTTTTCTATGTTTGGTTAGATGCACCTATTGGCTATATGGGCAGCTTCAAAAACTTATGTAATAAAAAACCAGAAATTGATTTTGATAGTTTTTGGGCTGAAAATTCAGACGCTGAGCTTTACCACTTTATTGGTAAAGATATTATTTACTTCCACAGCCTGTTTTGGCCTGCCGTGCTTGAAGGCGCAGGTTATCGTAAACCAACCAGCGTTTATGCGCATGGTTTTGTTACCGTTAATGGCGCTAAAATGTCTAAATCTAAAGGTACCTTTATTAAAGGTCGTACTTTTTTAGATCATTTAAACCCTGAATACTTACGTTACTACTACGCGGCTAAACTAACCAATCGCATTGATGATTTAGATTTAAATCTTGAAGACTTTGCTCAACGAGTCAATTCAGATTTAGTAGGGAAAGTTGTTAACATCGCTTCGCGCTGCGCTAGTTTTATCACGAAACGTTTTGATGGCATGTTATCAACTACTATTGATGACCAAGCGCTTGCTAATGAAGTAATGAACGCAGGTGACAGTATTGCGGCGCATTATGAAAGTCGAGATTTTGGTCGTGGCATGCGTGAAATTATGGCGCTTGCTGACAAAGTAAATGAATATATTGCCATAAAAGAACCATGGCAATTAGTTAAAGACGAAAGTGCTCGGCGGGAGAAAAGTCAACAAGAAGTACATGACATTTGTTCACTTGGCATTAATATGTTCCGTACTTTAATGATTTACTTAAAGCCGGTGCTACCAGTTCTCGCCGATAGTACTGCTGCATTTTTAAATGATGAATTAAACTGGGATGGTCATAAAACACTATTAACTGATCATAAAATTAATAAGTTTAAGGCATTATTACAACGTGTAGATATGGATAAAGTTAATGCCATGACTGAAGCTTCAAAAGACAGTTTAGCCGGTGGCGCTGTACAAGAAGAAAAGAAAAAAACTAAACAAGATAAGCAAAATAAGCAAAATAAGCCAAGCAATAAAGAAAAAACAGCTAAAATTGTCGACAATAGTGCCGCTTTAGCTGATCCCTTAGCTGTAGATCCTATTAGCGAAGAAATTCAGTTCGATGATTTTGCTAAAATTGATTTGCGAATTGCTAAAATAATCAATGCTGAACACGTAGAAAAAGCCGATAAATTACTTAAGTTAACCTTATCGCTCGATGAAAATGGTGATGAAACACGCCAAGTTTTCGCGGGTATCAAATCAGCTTACCAACCGTCAGATTTAATAGGTAAGCATACTGTTATGGTCGCTAATCTGGCGCCTCGTAAAATGCGATTTGGCATGTCTGAAGGTATGGTATTAGCCGCAGGCCCCGGCGGTCAAGATTTATGGATATTAAACCCAGATGATGGCGCAAAAGCGGGTATGAGAGTAAAATAAAACTTTCTCAGTAAAAAATTATTAGAGCTTAATTAGATATGATTAAAAAATTATTTATTCCTTTGGTGCTAACCTTAACGGCTACTTTTATAGCAAGTTGCAGTAATAATTATGTATCAACTAACCTCGATAAAGAAAATTTTAGCGACTATTTTTCAGCATCAAACGTTAAAATCTATAAAAGCGAACAAGATATCAACGCGCGTTACCAATTTATTAGCAGCGTTGAAGGGCAAGATTGCCAAATAAAAGCGCATCACGCCTTGCCCGATGAAGTTAATGCAAGAACACAAGCAAGACAGCAAGCATTTGATATAAACGCCAATGCCGTGGTTTTTTCAAGTTGTGCTTTATTAAGTCAAGAGCAATTAACTCAACTAAGCCATAGCAATGATGCACAGCAATGTCACGCCATTGTCATTTGCTACGCCAAAGCATACGCTGTTGAAAGTAAATCAAAGTAAAATGAATAAGGGGATAAATACCGTTACATTAAGCCCTATAGGTATTGTCAATTCCCCATACAAAGAGAAGTTTGCTATTCCTCGTCAACCAGGTTTAGTTAACGCAGCTAAAGGTACTATAACGCTTTTAGACGAGATAAATAATATTGACTGCGTCAGAGAGTTAGCGCAGTTTAGTCATATTTGGCTATTATTTATTTTTCACGGTACACAAGCGCATGGCTGGAAGCCATTAGTTAGGCCGCCACGCTTAGGTGGTAACAAAAAAATAGGCGTGTTAGCAACTCGATCAACTTTTAGGCCAAATCCTATTGGCATGTCTGTTGTGAAACTAGATGAAATAGGCGTTTTTGAACAAAATGTCATTTTACATATTTCAGGAATGGATTTATTAGATCAAACGCCTATTGTAGATATAAAACCGTATATTCCTTATTCAGACTCACTGCCAAATGCCAGTGCAGGTTTTGCTCAAACTCAGCCTCAAGTTAATCTAACCGTGAAATTTTCTGAGCAAGCACGCCAAAAATTAACACGATTAAAAAGTGAATTACCCGAGTTAACCTTGCTAATTAAGCAAGTTTTGGCACAAGATCCTCGACCTGCTTATAAGAAAAATTCTTCAGACAGTAAAATTTATGGTATGAATCTATATAACTTAAACATTCAGTGGCAGATGTTAGACACAGCTAACATAGAAGTTATAAATATCAGCACCCTTTCCTGATAAATATTTTCACTGCTGTTCTGGTTAAAAATGTCCATTTTCAACGGTTGTAATAAACCAATAACGTAACTGAGATCTTTGACAAATAGGTTGTAATGCCAACATCAGCGCTTCTTTCTCAGTACTATCAATAAGTACTTCGAATTGAAACAACTCTCGATAACCTTCAACCTGTTCAGTAATATTAAAGCTACTGTGTTCTTTACTGTAACCCTTTATTTTTTGTAAGTTAAACCCTGTTATTTGAGGCATGCTCATTAGCTCATCAACAATATCATCTTTCAGTTCTTTAGGTGATATTAAGGTGAATAATAGCGGCTGTGAAGTCATTATGTGTTGTCCTTAACTATTTGCGGATTTACTCTTTTTTCCATGAAACTATAAAAAATAGGCAGTAAATATAATGTTGTTATCGTTGATGTAATCAAACCGCCTATAACAACAATGGCTAAAGGCTTTTGAATTTCCGCACCTGGACCTATAGCAAATGCCAAAGGTATTAAACCAAACATACCTGTACTTGCCGTCATTAAAATTGGGCGAAGACGGCGAACAGCACCATCTAATACACGATGATTTAGATCACTAATAATCATTTTAGTTTGCTCAAAATAGCTCACCATAACCACCCCATTAGCGACGGCAACACCAAGTAATGCAATAAAACCAACAGAAGCAGGAACAGATAAATATTCACCACTAATATAGAGTGCAATAACTCCGCCCATTACAGCAAATGGAATATTAGCTAAGATGAGCCCTGATTTGCTTAATGAATTAAACGTAATAAATAGAATAATAAAAATCAAGAATAATGAGGCGGGTATAACAATAAGTAAATTTTTAGTCGCCCGTTGCTGGGCTTCAAATTCCCCACCAAACGCCAGTGAATATCCATTGGGCAGTTTTACTTTTTTATTAATTTGCTTATTAACTTCATCAACAAAACCAACAACGTCACGGCCGTTCACGTTTGAGCTAATAGAGACAAATCGATTTCCTTTTTCACGTTCAATTAATAATGGCCCTTCTTTAAAACTGATCGTGGCAATGTTCTCTAACGATACCAAACTATGATCAGGCATAAGTATTAGCGTTTGTTTTAAATCGGCCAAGGATGTTATGTTTTGGTGGCTATTTAACTGTTCCCGCGAAATAACATTGCTTAATGATGACGGTTTAGATAACACAATAGGCGTTGATTTTTTACCTTCAAGAATAGCTGAAAGTGTTACTTCTTCTAATTGGCTTTTCAAAAAGCTAGACAACGCTTTTATAGTCATATTCGCTTGGCTGGCTATTTCCGGTAAAAGCTCAATATTTATATACTTACCACCTTCTATTAATGCGGCTTGTACGTCTGAGCTCCCATTAACTTTGCTAACTACATCTGCAATTTTATTTGCAAGTGTGGCGAGTATATTAACGTCGTTACCAAAGACCTTAATTGATACATCACCCGTCCCCCCTGTAAGCATTTCAGAAACTCGCATTTGTATAGGCTGCGTAAAACCGATATTAATACCCGGAAATTTCTGTAAAATATTTCGTATTTCTTCAATAAGTTCTGCTTTAGTTTCAAAGCGCCACTCATTACTAGGTGTTAACTCCATAAATACGTCAGTTTCATTTAGACCCATGGGATCAAGCCCAAGTTCGTCTGAGCCTGTTCGAGCGACAATCTGTTTTATTTCTGGAATATTTTTTAATAATGTCTCTTGGATTTGTTCATCTAAATTAATTGAGGCCTCTAGGGAGATGCTAGGCGATTTCTCTAGTTGAACAATAATGTCACCTTCATCAAGCAAGGGCATAAAGCTTTTACCTAAGCCGACAAAAAGTACAGCGCTGAATATTAAAATAACAAAAATACTGAAAATAAATGCTTTTGGTGCTAACAATGTTTTAGTTAAGGTTTGTCTATAAAGTGATTGTAAAGCTTTTACAATCATAGGCTCTTTTACTGCGCCTTCTTTTAATAATAGTGACGCGAGAATAGGAATGATGGTTAGTGATAAAATTAACGCACTTATCATGGCAAAAACAATCGTTAACGCTACCGGTGTAAATAACTTTCCTTCAAGTCCAGTAAGAGTAAGTAGAGGAGAAAATACTATAATAATAATGCTAGTACCAACGACTACAGGCACAGCAACTTCCGTGCAAGCACGGAAAATAACATGTAAACGCGGCAACGTTTTATTCTTGGCTAGACCATTAACGATGTTTTCAACAATAACCACTGACGCATCAACTAACATGCCAATGGCAATAACCAAGCCACCTAAACTCATTAAGTTTGCCGATAAATTGAAAATGTCCATCAAGATAAAAGTCATTAAAGCAGCAAGGGGTAAGGATAAAGAAACAACGATGGAAGATCGTAAATCGCCTAAAAAAATTGTGAGTAAAATTATAACTAAAATAACCGCTTGTCCTAGCGCGCTCGTAATTGTGCCAATGGCAGTATCTATCAAATTAGATCGATCATAAAAAACGTTCACTTTAGTGCCATCGGGTAAGCTTGACTCAATTTCAGCCAATTTTTTCTTAACCTTTTCAACAACGTCTGCCGTATTACTATTTTTAAGTGCGATAATTAACCCCTGAACGGCTTCCTCGCCGTCTTTTGTTACGGCGCCATAACGAGTTAAATGACCAATATTTATGGCCGCAATATCTTCTAAACGTATTACCTGCTGATTTTGAGATTTAACGACAAGCTGAGCGAGTGAATCTAAATCGGTCAAACGGCCTTGAGTTCGCAATATTAACGTATCGTTTCCTTTTATCATGCGCCCTACACCACCATTTAGATTGTTATTTTGTAGAGCAGCTTCAATATCAGCAAAAGTAACTTTACGTTGTTGCATTTTTAAAATATCAGGGCTTATTTCATAGGTTTTAACAAAACCACCTAAACTATTTACATCAGCAACACCGGCAACCGTTCTCAATAAAGGCCTTATTTGCCAATCTAATAAATCTCGTTTTTGGGTTAGTGATAATTTTGGATTTTCTATTGAAAACATAAACATTTCACTAAGCGGTGTACTCATGGGAGCCATGCCACCGCTGATGTTTTCTGGCAAAGAAGACCAGATATTCATTAAACGTTCATTTACTTGTTGTCGAGCCCAATAAATATCTGTCCCTTGCTTAAAATCAATAGTAATAGCAGTAATCGAATATTTAGTAGTTGAACGCAGCATTTCTTGTGCAGGAATGCCAAGCAACTCTGTTTCGATTACACGAGTTACTTGAGATTCAATTTCAACCGAGGTCATGCCCGGCGCTTTTAATACAATTTTTACTTGGGTAGGAGAAATATCAGGAAATGCATCTATCGGAATATTAACCCACGAACGCATCCCAATAAAAATAGCTATTGTGGCAATAATGCTGACAAATAGTCGCTGCGATAATGAAAACTTTATAATGCTTGGCAACATTACTCTTCTCCAAGTTCAAGCAATACACCTTGCAGCGCACTTATTGATGTTATTAGGGCTTGCTTACTTGTCAGGTCGATATAACTCGATACAAAGTAACTGTTAACCGATGAACTCATAATCTCAATCGCAATCAGTTGAAACTGCGACGATTCATCATTCTTAATAGCAATATAGTTTTGATTATTAAATTCAAAAACAGCTGTTTTTGGTAACTCAAAAGCCTGTTGATCATATTGAGGGATAACTAATAATTGTTCGCCAAGGCTGAACTGGCAAGTCTCACTTAATTTTGATGACCAAATAGTTTGACTAAAGTTTTTAACAACACCATCTTTTGACACTATCGGTAACTGACATTGAGTACCCAAAACCTTAATATATGTTAGGTTGGCAATATTATTAATCGGCGCTGATATTTTTAATCGAATACTATCTTTAGGCACCACATCAAACAACAACTCTCCCTCTTCTTTAACGGCAACATCGCTTGTGAACCTAACGTAGCCACTTACAGGTGATTTAATGGCAATATTTTCATTACTATCGATAATAAGAAAAGCTTTATAATGGTTTAAATGCTCAAAACGTAACTGGGCTTCAAAATAGCTTTTACTCACCTCTAACCATTGTGATTGTTTCAAAGCCTTGCGTGCAAATAAACTTTTACTCGACTTGTATTGTTGCTTTGCATTTAAAAATAATTGTTTTGCTGCTGCGTATTCATCTAAAAAGTGATGAACATCAAAGCCATTTAAATAAGAAATCGCTTGGTTTTCTTCAATGTAACTTCCATTATCAACAATATAATTAATTTGTTGCACGCCAAAAGGTAAAAACATTGAAAAATTTGAACCCACTTTTTCACTAACGCTTGCGAGTAAATTATGACCTGAAATACTTGAAACAGAATTAATCGTTGCAGTGTCTAGCTGAAAATCACCTAACTTAGAATAAGCCATTGTTTGCACTGTTTTATCTACTTTTATTTCAAAGGCAAAAGCGCGAGACAAAGTCGTAACTGAAAGAGTATTAATTAATAAAAAGCACCCTAAAGTAAAGCTAGAGCGGATATTAATCACCTTGTTTTTTTTGTATGGTTTTAGCATATTAAGCATTATTGTTAGTGTAGTTCTCATAATGAAATTCCTGCCGCTTGGTTAAGTAATGCGCTAGTTTTAAGTAAAAGCAGTTGGTTAGTCGTTAATTTTGATTTAGTATTAAAAGCGACTAACATTCTGCGGATGGCAGTATCTTGATCTATTTGATTTGCTTCAATTAAGAGTTGCGTTTCCGCAATAATTTGTTTTGATAATGACTTTGCTTGTAACAGTAAATCATTCTTTTTGAGTAATATTTGTTGATTCGAACGCAATGATAAATAAGCATCACGTAATGAAATGAGTAAATTTGCTCTGTTTAGATCATAATTTCCTTTTGCCATTAACCATTCACTATTAAATGCTTGAGACTTTATGTTAAATATTGTTAAAGGTACTTCTGCAGCAATGCCTAATTGCGTTTCACTAATATTGCTAGTATTTAAACTTTTTGCATTAATTGATAAATGCCATGATTCACTCTGATTACTGGTAAGTTTTAATTGCTGTTTTTGTTCAAACCAGTCTTGATCGAGCTTTTTTATTTGAGGATGATTAGTGAGCAGTTTATTTAGAGAAATATCACTTTCTAAAGACTGCTCATTTATATCTTTAGGTAGCGAAGTAAAGCCGGTAAGCAAACTATATTGGTGATAAAGTTGGGCTACGGTTTGCTCAATTTCAAGTTGCGCCATTTGACTATCAAGCTTTTCTTTTTTAATTAAAAGCAACGGATAGTGATTAATAGAAGCGCTTTGAAATAATTCTTGGTATTGTTTTTCTAATTTAGTTAGAAAACTAAGCTTTTGTTTTAGATTATTCTTTTTGTCTTCTGCTAACTCAATTTTCCATAACTGTTCTCTAATTACACCTGAAAGCATCAATCCTTTATTTTCAATTTGTAATGCACGAGTAAAATGGCTCGATGTATAAAGTTTTTCATCAATATCACGTTGTAACCACGACTTTATAGGAAGACTAATATTAACTTCAGCTTCGTTAGAGCCGAGCTGAAGATCGCTTTTTAAATAGCTCACACCTATCTTAGGAGAGGATGCTAACCAGCTTGGTTTTTCAATTTTAATCTTTTCATGTTGACCATTTTTTTGATCGTTTATTTCCATCGCTGCCGCTAATACTTGCTTTAAGGTGAGCATTGAGTTTACGGAAAGTGACTTTGTTAAAGCTGGGTTGCCTACAAAAAGTAATAAAAAAAAGAATAATGTTTTAAAAACAATTAGCTCCCTTTTTTTGTTTTCTCTCTGACTTTGTTTCATAAACATAGTGATTTCTACTGAGTTAAGTGCTAATTGATAGGTATAATAGAGATAAGTTTTAGAATTTCATTAGACATATGTTAAATTCAGTCTGTAGTACATATGTCCATTGACTTTTGATCGTATTGATTTATTTGTATTTTTAAGGTTTTACTAAATGAAAGATAAGATTATTGCAGCAGTATTATTATGCATTATGATATTGAACTTTTTTGATGTGCTCACTGATATCTCCCTTGGCATACCACTATGGCATATCGTTGAAGAAAGTATGATTGTGCTCATTTCAGGGATGTTAGGTCTATTTTTAGTGTTTGATATAAGAAAGCGCACTAAAAAGCATGCTTCTCTCAAGCAAAAATTACAAGAAAGCCAAAACCACATTAAGAACATTACTGATGAAATGGCCACTGCTCGTAAACAATATAGCCACGTTATTCATGACCAATTTGAAAGCTGGCAATTAACAAAAAGTGAACAAGAAGTGGCGATGTTATTACTCAAAGGTTTGAGTTTTAGAGAAATGAGCATGGTTCGAGAAACGAAAGAAAAAACAGTTAGACAACAGGCTTCTACTATATACAGTAAAGCGAATGTTGAAGGTCGGCACGAGTTTGCAGCTTGGTTTTTAGAAGACTTTATTGTCGGATAGCCTACCTATCAATTTCGCACAAGAGAATTCTCGGCCGCAAACGACCGAGTTTTAAAACAAGTTCAGCTGAGAATAATGTGTTTCTTTACGATCTAATTCAACAAACTGGTCTTGAACATACTTCCTGATTGCTTCTTCGTTAGCATTTTCTATCGTTTCGACAAAATAGCTTTGAGTTTACAATTTCCCTCCCCAAAAATATTTTTTATTAATTTCTCGGTAAGATCTAAAAAATTCACGAGCAGTAATACGCTTAATCACTTGCATTACATTACTAGGTGATTGCTTCAGAACGCTTCTCACAACCATATGAATATGATCTTCTGGTATTTCAAACTCGACAATATATATCGTAATTATTTCCAATCTTTTGAATAATATAGACTGGGACAAGGCTCCGAGATTTTCACTACGCTATATTAAAAACATCTGAACTATTGTGATGTTTAAAAGTGTCTATTGTTACTTTGTATAATTCATTAGGTGTTAATGGCTTGTAGAAAAAATAGCCTTGGATCAAATCACAATTTCTATCTTTGAGAAAAGTTAATTGTGCTTGCGTTTCTACACATTCTGCAACTATTTGCATATTAAGGCTATGAGCTAAAATAATTGTTGATGCAGCAATCCCCTGACTCGCAAAATTTTCATTTAAATCTTGAACAAACATGCCATCGAGTTTTAAAGTATTAACAGGCAGGGTTTTTAAGTACTGTAGAGAAGAATAACCCGTACCAAAATCGTCTATGGCTATTTTAATGCCCAAAGACTGTAATTTTTTAAGTACCGCAATGGTTGATTCAGAATGCTCTAGAAATACTTCTTCAGTTATTTCTATTTCAAGTTGTGTAAACTTCAATTCAGCCCGAGCAACTTCTTGTTTAATAAAGTCGGTTAAACCGACATCAAGTAAGTGACTGGATGAAATATTAACTGAAATGGTTAGGTCCGTTAAACCCGCTTGTTTCCAATTAGCAAGTTGGCTACATGCTTGTGAAATCACAAACCGGCCGATTTGATTAATAAGCCCTATTTCTTCAGCAATAGGGATAAATACTGCGGGTGATACATCACCTAATTGCGGGTTGTGCCATCTCAATAAAGCTTCTGCCTTGATGATTTTGTTAGTGCTAAGGTTTACTTGTGGCTGGTAGACAAGTTTAAATTCATTCCTGTCTTGAGCTCCTCTGAGAATGTTTTCTATTTCAAGTCTTTTATGAACGAGTTCATTCATTTCTGTCTTATAAAAACAATAACCACCGGGACCTGTTTTTTTAGAATGATACATACTGACGTCAGCATTTTTCAATAAAGTTTCACTGTCTTTGCCATCTTCTGGATATATGCAAACACCAATACTGGTAGCAGCATGAAGTGTGTGGTTTCTTAGATAAAAAGGCGCTGTAAATAGATTGTTGATTTTTTTTGCCATGCGACCAGGATCTTCAGGTGTTTTAATTTCTTCAATTAAAAATACAAATTCATCACCTCCTAGCCTTGCAATGGTATCGCTCTCTCTGCATACCTGAGTAAGACGAATACCTACCGATTGTAAAAGTTCGTCTCCGACATCATGGCCTAAACTATCATTAATGATTTTGAAACGATCAAGATCCATAAATAAAACAGCGAGTTGTGTTTTTTTTCTCTTAGCTGTAGCAATTGCATGATTTAAACGATCTAATAACAATGCTCTATTAGGTAGTTCTGTTAATGAATCATAATGCGCTCGTTGATAAAGTTGTTTGGTTCTTTTATCAACAAGTTGCTGTAAATTCTCACTATGATTTTTTAGCTCTTTTTCATGCTCTTGAACGGTAGTTAACATGTCATTAAATCCTTGAGCAAGCGTGCCCAGTTCATCATCTGAATGGTGTTCAAGCCGCTTAGTGTAGTCTTTCGTTATACTTAACTCTGTTATGTAACTCACCATTAGATCAATTGGAACGGTAATTATTTTTTGAAAGAAATGAGCTAAAATATAGGTCAAAAAAACACTAAAAAATAAAATAACCACCAGGCTTTTTTGATAAAAAACTGTTTCGTGCTTAAGTTTATTAAGATTAGATTTTATGTATACATAGCCAATAATGTTACCTTGAGCAACGATTTCATGGACAATATCGAGATAATCATCACTCATATACTTAGCTAATAAGAGATCGATTTTGGGAATAGTAACGTTGTTTTTTCTGGCATAACTAGCAAAAATTGTTTTATCAGGAAATATAATCGCAGCATATTCCACCGCTTTATCAGTAGCTAAAAGATCAATTGTTTTTTCAGCTGAACGCTCGTCAGCAAAAATAATTGCAGATCTTACACTTGCTGCAATAAGCGAGGCTTGTGTATCAATTTTATCTATAACAGAATTTTCAAGAAGACTAACTTGATTTTTATAAAATAAAAAAGCAGAACCACTCAATACAATCATACTAATGACTACCATTAGCAAGGTGAGCTTTAGATGTATTGAAAGAGATCTAATTGTTTTTATCATGAGTTGTTTCGTTAACTTTATAATGACTGATTTTTGATAGCTTAAGTAATTCTGAGCTAATTTTAATGCCTGCTTTATTTACAGCATCGATGTTAATTTCTATACGGATCCTTTTGTTTTCGGTATAAAAATTAATTAATCCTCCTAATTTAGTGAATTGATCAAATTCACTAACCAGTAGAATGGAGTGTTTTTGTGGTATGTTTTGCCAAAATTGTGCGGTAGTACTACGTTTGGTAGAAAAAATAATATGACATTTTTCAATACGCTGCCCTACTTTTAATCTAGATAAGGATATTTTTTTAGCTGAGCGATTAGTTTGCTTACTCAGCAGCATTTTGTCAAAAAAAGTG
This sequence comes from uncultured Colwellia sp., assembly GCA_963974965.1. Classification (GTDB taxonomy): domain Bacteria; phylum Pseudomonadota; class Gammaproteobacteria; order Enterobacterales; family Alteromonadaceae; genus Colwellia. The sequence goes on from CAXBEX010000012.1 coordinate 16,637, forward strand.
CCAAATGGATCTTCACCAACAATACAAATATTGATTGAATTTTTATTTGGCCATTCTACAAATAAGGCAAAATGCATCAGAAATCCTGCCATTATCTTATGGGAACTAGTGGGCGCTATGTTTAAGTTTTGCTGCGAAAATGAAAAATTAGAATAAAAAAGACATAAAAGTACCAATAATACTCTAAATTTCATTTTAACTAGAGAATTTAAATAACATTGTCGATACCTTTTTTTATTAGCGCTCAAAAATGTGCGTTCCAATTAATACTGAAGTCAAAATCTTCCTTAGGTTGTATACCATTAAGGTTTTGATAAACAGGAATGCTCATTTCAACAGTGAAATTTTGCTCATTCCAGCTTACATCAGAACCCATTGCTACTTTTATTTTTTTACCGCCAAAAAATTTAGGATTCGTTATTCCCGCAGGATATGGGAAAGCCCCTAGTACCGTAGTTTCTTCATCTCTACCGTCAATAGAACCGCTATTTTGATAGGTTAACTTAGTAAAAGGCAGCAAGTATTGGTTAACTCTTCTTTGAACCCAAATTGATAGTGCGAACCTATTGCCGAGAGCATAATTTCTTTTATTTTTACCAATACGGAGCTTAGTCAATAAATTTGCACCCCAAATAAATTTATTGGCATTATTTTGATAACTTAAACCGGCTGGAATATCCCATGTACCTGAGCCTATCTGCATGGTAAATGGTAATTGCTGATCACCTGGAGCTCTGGGAGTATCGCCTTGTTCATCAATAGAGCCTGTAGGCATAGAAAGTCCAATAGAATAACTCAATTGATTATTTTCACTGTACATAAATATATTACTGTAGTTCACTGTCAAGTCCCCTATTCCGGAAGAATTGAGAGTGAATGCACTGAATCCAGGGACGATACTGATATGATCGGTACTTTGTTTTATATAAGGAATATTGACGCTTACATTACTGTTATCATTTATTTTGTAACTTAAGCTACCAATAAATACAGATTGAGTAATGACCTTAGGAAGTACCGGAAAATTTGACTCTGTTCTCGGGCCAGCGGTCGGAACAAATAAAATTTCTTCGTCGCTAATGTTAGAACTACCGCGTTTATAACCGTCTAATTTTAACTGTTTGTACATAAAACCAAGTTGCCATGGGCTTTCCTTTAATAAATCAACATCATCCGTTGATAAAGCAAACAACTCTTGCAAACTCAGATCCGCCATTTCGGCTGGAGTGGTTGCACTAACTTGGCTACTAATGAACAATGTGAAACATAATGAATTGGTAAAAGCGAAAAAATGCAACTTTTTCATAGTTATATCCACTTATTATTTTATTGGTCATTGTATCAATAATTCTCGGTGATTCAACTTTTGCAGCACTAAAATGACTTTTCTATTCATTTTTTATTTCGTGTGCAGGAATTGGTTTAACCCCCCATCTTTAGACCTAACTCTTATACACAAATAAAGGCACTGGGCGAAAATTAATTTTTGAGTTAAATTGAACTTTTTCAATAATCAATGATCAGATCGCTCACTGGGAAAACAATAACGATTTGGAAACACGGTGCTAACACAAGATACTGAACAATGGGCAAGCGAGCTATTCGGAAATGCACAGTTAGGTGATCAACGACGTTAAGCTATCAACATAGCATCACTAAGAAATTAGGAAACATAGGAACAAAACATCAGCGTAAAACGCGGCCATACGTCACTAAGGAAAGTTATAAATAGCAAAGATGGCTGAGATATGATCAAGAGACAGATCAATATGACGCTCGCTTTTATCATGATTAAAGCGAGAGCCCATGACGCATTTAACTATACAGTAAAATGAAATGTTATTGCTTTATTGAAATATTACGCCTCAATAGTATTAGCATGAGCCCCAAAAGTAATAATAATGAAAAGCTACCACTGCTAGATTTTTCTGGTGGTGTTTCTTTAGCAATAGTGGCGTTAGATACTACGGCGATACCACCGGGATCATCAATAACCCCGTTTGCAATGCCGTCGCTGTCATTTACGCCACCATCTTCAATCAATAAACGTAAACAAACATTACCTACGATGAGTCCACTTTGATACAACTCACTTTGTGGGGCCGGACATACGCCATTAACCGCGACACTAGAGGCAATAGCATTGTTATTATTGACAACAAACTCTTGCCAGCTATTTTTTGTGGTGAACTTTCGATAAACCCCATATTCAGCTATTGCTTGAGAAAGTGGTATAACAACGAATACGGATCTGCCAAAAGGTGTAATTCCTTGAATTTCGAAATCAAAATATCCACCTTGATGCACTAAGCTGTCTGAGACAATCAAACCTGTTGCCTCGATTTCTTGTTGTGATAATTGTAAACCATCAGATGATTGCAAGCGTGCATATCTACCTAATTGCAAATGCAACCCTGGCTCTGTTTCTGCTAATCTAACGACAGATGAGTTAACATGTAGTGGTTGCAAATAAGGTATTGTTGAAACATCTAAAAATGCAGGTAAACCATCATTGTCGTCATCATTATAACCTTCATCAATATCTGAAATACCATCTCTGTCTGTATCTGTGCTACTTAACCTTGCCAAACTATCAACCAGTGGAAAAGCAAAATATTTAGTTTGCGATAGTGACTCACTACCACTATTGTTAGTATTACCACTGTCAGTAACCGTAACCGAAACCTCAACTAGACCTTTATTTTCATCTGGTAACGTAACATTAACGGGGTCAATAAAAACCTGCAATTGATTGGCACTAACTTGGGCAGATAAATAATCTGGCAGTTGCCAATCAATAACATGCGTATCTTGTGTATTCGAGTCACTAACCATCAAATTAATACTCGCTTCACCGCTGTCTTTGGCTATCTGGTTGGTATTAATATCATTTTGCTGCAATGACAAGGTGATTTCAGGGGCTACATTGCTTTCTACCACGTTAATAATATGCTTATTATTAACACCGCCGTTGACACCTTGTTCAAAGGTTAAAATAAATTGCTCTTGTCCTTCTAATTCAAAGTCAGTATTAAAAGTAATATTTATAAACCCCTGTATTCCTTGGATTATGACAATTTTATTATCGGCCAGTTGGTAGTCGGCGCCATCAACAGAGCCGGTAATATTAAAGGGTAATTCCAACGGATAACTGGGAGATAAACCAGACAAAACAACATTAACTCGTGCAACACCACCTTCTGCAACTATTTGCTCTGCAGAAAAGTTCACTAATGGATGAACATTCAGGGTTTGTTCAATTGTGGCGATATTGCCAGCCTTATCAATGGCTCGCCACGTTATAGGAAATAAGCCAGAGCTGATATTTTTAGCGCCAGTTTCAAAACCTAACGCAGTTAAATTGCAACAATTTTCACCGTCTTTACCATCAGCAACAGCTACTTGGGTTAGAGAAATCAACTCAGCTAGTTCTAACGTAGTAAAGGTATGTTTGGCATTTATATCAACAGCTTGTGGCGGTGTTATAACAGGCGCATAATCATCGAGTAATGGGTTTGTATTTGCCTGTGCTTCTTCTGCATTGGTAATACCGTCAAAATCAGTATCATAAGTACCATCAGCTTTTTCTAAAGGATTAAAATTATATTGCAGTTCAAAGGCATCACTCATGCCATCGCCATCGTCATCAAGATCTGTGCTATTGCCAACTGAATCACCATCGGTATCAACTTGTTCGTTTACATCAAGCGGTAAATCATCGTAAAAATCTAATACACCATCATCATCATCATCACTATCAAGCACATCGCCAATACCATCATTATCGGTATCACTGACTTCGAATGGGTCAAGAGGAAAAGCATCTAGATAATCAAGTGTGCCATCGTTATCATCATCACTATCTTCATTATTGCCTAAACCATCGTTATCACTATCTTCAAACTCATTTGCATTTAATGGTGCCCAATCTAAGCCATCTATAACACCATCGCCATCATCGTCTTGGTCAGCAACATTACCAATACCATCGTTATCAGTATCAAGGTTTTCTAGAGGATTATTAGGTAAGGCATCTAAGTAATCAACAAAACCATCGTTGTCATCATCACTATCGCTATTATTTCCAATACCATCGCCGTCACTGTCTAATTGCTCATTAACATCAAGAGGAAAGACATCTTGGCTATCTAAAACACCATCACCATCATCATCATCATCGCCGTTATTGCCAATGCCGTCATTGTCGGTATCAAACCATTCAAGTATATCGGTATCAAAGGCATCAACATCGTCGGTAAAAGCATCATTGTCATCATCACTATCAGCGTTATTACCTAAGCCATCGCCATCGGTATCAAATTGCTCACTGTAATCTAAACGAAAAGCATCAAGTAAATCTAGAACGCCGTCTCCGTCGTCATCGTCATCGGTATTGTCGCCTAAGCCATCATTATCAGTATCTATGTATTCACTAAGGTTGAGTGGAAAATCATCAACGGTGTCAACAATGCCATCTCCATCATCATCAGCATCGCTGTTATTGCCAATGCCATCGCCATCAGTGTCTACGCTTTCAGTCGCGTTAAGCGGAAAAATATCATCAGCATCATTAACGCCATCACCATCATCATCTGGATCTATATTGTTACCTATGCCATCACCATCAGTGTCTGTTGTCTCAGACATTACTAATGGAAAAGCATCAACAGCATTGGCAATACCGTCGCCATCAATATCAGGATCGCTGTTATCACCGATCCCATCACCGTCTCTATCTTCGTTTTCAGAAAAATCGAGCGGAAAAACATCATTAATATCAATGACGCTATCGCCATCATCATCAATATCTGCACGGTTACCAACACCATCAAAATCTGTATCAATAAACTCTGCAGGATTATCAGGAAAAGCATCACTGAGATTAGCAACACCGTCACCATCTCTATCGGCATCAGCATTATCACCTAAGCCATCGTTATCTAAGTCAAATTGCTCTGAGCTATCTAGCGGATAAATATCGAGTGAATCGGCAATACCGTCGTTGTCAGCATCGGGATCAGGACCATCACAAAGTCCGTCATTGTCAGTGTCTAACCTTTCTAAGGGATCTAACGGGCATTTATCAATAGCATCTTGCACGCCATCGTTGTCATCATCGTCATCGGCAACATTACCAATACCATCATTATCGGTGTCAATTATTTCTGTTGCATCTAACGGTAAATCGTCATTAATATCGAGTACGCCATCACCATCATCATCAAAGTCGGTATTATTACCAATGCCATCTAAATCAGTATCAAACCATTCTGCTGCGTCATCAGGGAAAGCATCAGACGCATTAACAACACCATCACCATCACGATCGGCATCAGCATTATTGCCTAGACCATCGCCATCTGTGTCACCTGACTCAGTTGCATCAAGTGGAAATAAATCGTCAGCATCAAAAACACCATCGCCATCATCATCAAGGTCGGCATTATTTCCAATTCCATCGAGATCGGTATCAATAGTTTCTAGTGGATCTAAAGGAAACATATCAAAATTATCAATAACACCGTCATTATCATCATCAGAATCGGCATTATTACCAATAGTATCGTTGTCTGAATCTAAGGTTTCAGTTGCATCAAGTGGAAAAGCATCAGTGACATCGGGCGCTGCATCATTATCATCATTGGTATCTGCATTATTGCCTAAGCCATCATTATCAGTATCTAACCATTCAAAATGGTTGATTGGAAAAGGATCGTAAAAATCAATAGACAAGTCGCCATCATCATTATTATCTATCGTATTATCTAAACCATCACCGTCAATATCAGGGTCTGAGTTGTTGCCAATGCCATCAAGATCGGTATCATGCCATTCAAGGGGATCGTTAGGAAATAAATCAACAGCGTCATCATAACCATCGCCATCAGTATCAATAGCAAAAACGGTACTACTACAGAAAATGGATAATAGTACTAAATATTTTAATCCACGCATTGTAAACTTCTCCACACACTTGCCTAAATAAAAAACTATAAAAATATCAACTTACACTTGCTGGCATAAGTTTAACAAAATTTGATAATCATGCTGTTAATACATTGGTAACACTACAAATACGGTAGTTTAATAGCCGTCTTGTTGTCCAAATCGATAGCTAAAACCAAGAAATACAGAAGAAATATCGCCAAACGCAGAATAATCAGGATAATGCTTTAACCCTATTTGCATAGACAGGTCTTTGGTAAAATTCTTATGAACTAAAAAGACGAAAGCGCCATTAACATCACCTTGTTCTGAAAAGAATTTTTCTTCTTCTAATGCAGGCCATAAAAATTTGTTCTCAGTAAGGGCAACCCCAACGCCTGCTTGAAATTCAAAAATCAAACTTTTAATAAAGCTATTATAAGATTTAGGGTAATAACGGTAGCTTAGCATTAAATCAATTGTGTCTAATGAAAAATTGATATCATCATTATTCCAAGTAACATTTATATCTTGTAAACGGTTATAACTAATTGCCCAGTTAAATTCTTTTTTATTAAAAAATTTATCACTTAATCCAATACTTACACCATAAGCGCCAGATTGATCTGCTTTATGAATTTGAATTGATGGCTCTAAAGCAAAAGTATTCAGGTGCATAAATAAAAAAATTGCGGTAACTAGCTTTGCCAATACATTGGCTGATTTTGGGAACTTTATACTACTCACATGACTCTCCTGACAGATTATTGTCGGCTTAAGGATATTTTATTAAAAAGTATAACTATTGAAATAGACAAGCAATTATTAAACCAACATATAATATAAAAACGGCTGCCTTTTTATTGGCAGCCTTTTTTATTTAAAATATCTTTATTTAGCAAAACTATTTAGCGAGTACAACACCCTCTCTACGTGGGTCAGCACCCCCTACAAACCCAGTTTTTGTAACCTCTATAGCATGAATACCACTATTTAAATCACGTATTTTTACTTTATGCCCTTTAGCTTCTAACATAGGTTTTAGTACTTCTGCCTTAGTGCCACGCTCTAACGTTGTAACATAGTTTCTATTGGTTACTTTTGGAAGATTAATCGCTTCTTGAGGATCAAGTTGCCAATCAAGTACACCGATAATGGTTTGCGCTACATAGTTAATAATTCGGCTACCGCCAGGAGAGCCAACAAGTAGTTTCAATGAATTGTCCTTATTGAACACCATCGTAGGAGCCATAGAGCTTCTTGGACGTTTATTAGGCTGTACTCGGTTAGCTACCCATTGACCATTTTCTTTGGGTGCTAAAGAAAAGTCTGTTAATTGGTTATTTAAAATAAAGCCTTCAACCATCAAAGCAGAGCCAAATCCATTTTCAATACTACTAGTCATCGAAACAGCATTGCCCTGCCCATCAATGATACTGAAGTGAGAGGTAGACGGCCGTTCAATTGCGGAATCATTTGCTTGCACTAAGGCGCCATTAGGTATTCCCGAGACAGCTTTGCCCATATCTTTGTCAGGGTCAATCAGTAATGACCGCTGTGCAAGATACTTGGGAGCAATAAGCCCTGTTGTTGGTACATTAACAAAGTCAGCATCAGCCACATAACGGTTTCTATCCGCAAAGGCTAATCGTGAGCTTTGTGTGTACAAGTGCATCGCTTCAACATCATTTGGTTGGTATTTAGCTATGTCAAAACGTTGCAGTTGGCCAAGAATTTGAATAACCGCAATACCACCAGAGCTAGGCGGAGCCATACCACAAACATTATAGTCACGATAGCCACCACAAACAGGTTCGCGCTCGATCACTTGGTATGCAGCCATATCGTTCATTGAAAGTAAACCAGGGGAAATAGTTGATTTTTGTACTTTTTCAACAATTTTTGCCGCAAGCCAGCCTTTATAAAAAACATCTGTCCCCTCTTTGGCAATACTTTTAAAAACCTTGGCTAACTTTTTATTAACCAGTATATCGCCTGCTTTAACTGATTTACCGTTAGGGAAAAAATAGTGATTAATTTCTGGCAAGGTATGTATGCCGGGATTAAAGTTCATACTTAAAAGTTTTTCTAAACGTGGCGAAACAATAAAACCATTTTCAGCTAAAGTAATTGCTTGTTCAAACAACACTGACCAAGGTAGCTTGCCATATTTATCATGTGCTTTTTTTAAGGTTGCTAGCAACCCAGGAACACCAACAGAACGCCCACCAACTACGGCATCAATCCATTTTAATGGTTTACCATCCTCATCAATAAACAGCTCACTGGTTACTGCTGCGGGGGCCGTTTCCCTGCCGTCAAAAGTCGTCATGTTTTTCTTTTTATTATCCCAATAAAGCATAAAAGTGCCACCGCCAATACCTGAAGATTGAGGTTCGACAAGTGCCAACATTAGCTGTACAGCAATAGCAGCATCAACAGCGCTTCCTCCTTGCTCTAGAATAGTAAAGCCGGCCTTACTTGCATAAGGGTTAGCGGCAACAACCATAAATTTTGTACCATGAACGGCTTTCTTAATAGCAAAGCCCGTTGCCGCTTCAGGCTCTCTGGATTCTCGCTTTTTTTGAATGGGGTTAGCAATGAGTATATTGCTAATAAAAAGTAAACTAGCAGCAGATATTGTAAAAAAGGTTTTAAAAGTCATTTGAATTACACTTTATTCTAAGTTAGGAAATTATTGGTTATGCGTTTGTTATTTATAAAAAGTATTATTTTCTAAAAGATAACTGAAATTGATTAAATTGCGCAAACTTATTTAATAAGGGTTGATAACAACCACAATCAATTAAGTGCTTTTTATCATCTAATTCATTTTCAAGCAAAGCTAATGCGTAGCATGTTGCCTCTAAACTTGATAAAGCATTTTTCTTGGCAACTTTACGAATTAAATACTGGCCATTTTTGGCAAGATAATCGGGTAAGCAAATTTGGACAAGTGCGTGTAGGTTTTTCGATAACATAAACATGCGATAAGCTTTTTTCCATGTACCATCAAGAATAATTAACAAAAAGGGCTTACTCTGACTTATGTCTGAGTGTTCTGAGGGGATATTATGCATCGCTACCGAAATATCTTGCGCTTGTTTACTTGGATAAAGTAAGAGTGCTTGGTGAGAAGCTAATAGGTTATCAAGCTCAATATTTCCTGAAAAATCTTCACCAACGAGTATCTGACAAGCGTTTAGAGAAGCTTTTAATAAAGTAACCGTGCCTTTTACCTGTTTTACTTCACTGGGGTGCTGCAGTACTAAAACAGAAATTTTATTATTAATTTCATCGGTAAAAGCACAAATACAGGCTTTGATGGGCCGTTGGCATTTTATGCACACGTTTCTAGCCATAAAAGAAAAGCACCAAGGATGTTAAAATTAGTCAGACGACATTATATACCCAAACCACCTCAATATGCAGAATTCAGCTGGAATTAGAAACGTCTTTAGGCAAGGCATTGATTGAAGAGCATGGTTATTCAGGAGAAGATGCTCCTGCATTCTCTAGTAAGCTACATCCATGTAGCGTCCTTGTCAAAATCAATAACTCAGCATAAAACGTTTCTAAACCAGCCCTTTGGGGACGACTGAGAAAAACATGCTCATCGTTGCATCTATTTTTAAGGGAGTAACCATTAATAAAAAGATGCGCCTTGATCATGATTCGCTCAGACGTCCTGAAACTCGCATCTTGAGATGGTTTGGGTATAATACTCAATTGCCTTTTACAGAATGACTTTATCACCCTAAAAATGAAATTAAGCTCTTTTCCACTTTCTAAACAACATTCATTAATCGTATTGATTATTGCTTTACTCTCTATTTTAGCCTTTGCAGGTGAATACTTTATAGGGGAAGCAGTCACTCAAGCCCTTGTTTATCAAAGAGCCTTAATAGCCCAAGGCGAAGTATGGCGACTATTTACTGGTCACTTATTACATACCAATGGTTTTCATTTATTGCTCAATTTAGCTGCTCTTATTATGCTGTGGGCATTACATGGTCGCTTTTATACAATTAAAGGCTATAGTGCTTTATTTTTATTTTGTTCACTCTGTACCAGTATGGGGATTTTTTATTACAATCCTTCCTTAACACAATATGTTGGCTTATCGGGCGTATTGCATGGAATATTTGTTTTTGGCGCGATAATGGATATTTTGTCTAAAGATAAAACGGGCTATCTACTTTTTATTGGGGTTTGGCTAAAAATAGCGCACGAACAAATTTATGGTGCCAGTTCTGGTGTAAGTGATTTAATTGAAGCCAGTGTTGCCATTGATGCGCATTTATGGGGAGCAGTTGGTGGCTTATTGTTTACGATTGTTTATCTTATTATTCCTCGTTTTAGATTGACGACTTCAAATAAAGATTAATGGCAACCCATGGAGGGTTGCCTACTTTATTTGATGGTATGGGCGCTACTCGTCACTATAGTGTTTTTTCAAACAACTTATAAATACGACGATACTCATTTAACCAAGAACTAGGTTGAACAAACCCATGAGGTTCAACTGGATAAATAGCCGTTTCAAAATCTTGTTTTTCTAGCTCAATTAAGCGCTGTACTAAACGAACCGTATCTTCAAAAAACACATTATCATCAACCATAGGTGCATTTATCAATAACGGTTTTTCTAAGCCTTGGGCAAAGTAAATTGGTGAGCTACGTTCATAAGCAATAGCATCATCTTCTGGTGTATTTAAAATATTAGACGTATAGCCATGATTGTAATAAGCCCAATCTGACACTAAACGAATGGCCGATCCAGATTCAAACAAGGTAGGATCAGTGAACATTGACATTAGCGTTAAAAAGCCGCCGTAAGAGCCTCCATAAGTGCCTACGCGTTTAGGGTCAACATTGGCATTTTCAGCAACCCAATTAACGCCATCGCGCATATCTTCAACTTCAACCTTACCCATATGACGATAAATACTGGTACGCCAATCTCTACCATAACCAGCAGAGGCACGGTAGTCCATATCAATGACCACATAACCTTGTTGCACTAACATGGAATGAAACATAAATTCACGAAAATACCCTGACCAACCAAGATGAGAATTTTGCAAGTATCCTGCGCCATGAGTGAACATAACCGCACGGTTTTTCTCTAGCGTTTTATCATAGTTTTTCGGCAAGTACACCCGTGAATAAATGGGTTCTTTTTGATTACTTGAAGGAATTGCAACAATGCTTGGCGCAACCCATGGCAGCGCTTTAAACTGATCAGAAACTGTGTAAGTCACTTGGGTCGCTTGTGCATTTGGTGTTAGCGATTGAACATATAATTCTGGCGGCATGATTAAGCTAGAATGTTCAATGAGCAATGCAGACTCATCTGGGCTTAGCGCATAATCATTTTTACCACCTAAATTTGTTAGTGCTTTAAAATGCTTTGCTAAATCAACCTGATAAATTTCATAAATTCCAGGGTGCTTTTTATTCGCCTTGAAGATAAAACGCTGTTGATCTTGTGTTAGCGTTACATCACTCACTTCAAATTTTCCGGTAGTAAGTTGCTGAGTTTTACTGTCACTTAAGGTTTTATAATACAGGTGAGAATAACCACTTTCTTCCGACAAATAATAAAGTGCATCATTTCCTACCCAACCGAACTCATTAAAGCTCCAGTTGATCCACGCATCATCTTGTAATTTATGTTGATTTACTAAGGTGTTATCTTCAAAATTAACCGTAGTTAACCAACGAGTCTTGTTATCCCAAGCTTCTAACATTAAGGCGACTTGGCTGCCGTCTGCATTCCACTTAACAGGAAACCACATTTCTAATAAATGAATGTTTCTTGCTTGTTTTTTACTGGTGTACTGCTTACCTTCACGTTTATAATTTTCTTTTTTCACCTCCGCTAATACGTCAGTATCAAAATCAGGTAAGCTTTCATAACTCAATGATGATTTCTCACCTTTTTTCAAATCAATAAAAAACAGTTCTTCTTTATATTGACGATTATTAGCAACACGAGCACGTACTTTTTCAGCGGCAATAATACCATCTTTAGTGACAAATTTTGGCATAATATCCGAGTCATCTCGGCTTGATTTAGCCGCGGCAATACTGACTAGTAATTTATCGCCTGCTGGCGATAAGCTCGCATGGCTAACACGGTTATCTTTACCAAAGTAATACTTGGTTGTGGTTATAGTGGCGTTTTTCTTTGCCAAGTTTTCTGTTTGTTGTTCTTTTAATTCGCTATTGCGTTGTTGCAGTGCAATATAATTAATAAGCTTGTGTTGCTCTTTAGCTAAATAACTTGTTGGCGCCTCTACTCCTTTTGGTTGTTCAGCCATTTGCAAATTGGCTAACTCTATTATCTGCCCTGTTGCTAAATCATGAGAATAAAAAACGTTGTCTACACGATAAGCAATATTTCCATTCGTTAAAAATAATGCATCACTTTCATTCGCTGAAGTGTAAGTAATTTGCTTTACTGATTTGCTAGCAAGATTTTTAACAAAAACATTCCCTTCAAAGCTATAAACCTCAAGGCTGTTATCATGGTTTCGCTTTGCATTACTGTCAGCAACAATATGCTGCTTGGACAAACTCACCTGCTGCGCTTCTTTATTTGAACCTACATTAGTTGAATCTACATTTTTTACCCAGAGAGCTCTTAACGGATTACCTAACTGTTTTTGTTTATAAAAAATAGTCTTACTATCATCACCCCAATACCACGATTCTGGCGCACGGCCAAACCAATCAGGATCTGCCATAATCCGCTCTAACGTTATCACTTCACTCACATTTTTTGCTGTTTCTGCACTCGTTACTGGTGCTAAAACAGTCGCTGGCGACATTAATGGTTTAGCGCTGGTTTGTGCTGAATGTTCAGTGCTTACACAAGCCACTAAAGACACACTTAACGCAGCGGCTATTAATTTTAATTTCATAAATTTATAGTCTCTTAATTTGAGAAGAATAATTAATTTCAATTGATGGTATTACTAAGTGAAGTAATATATTGAATTTATTTAAGTATCTGTAGTTATACTAATCAAACAGGCATTGATCAATACGCATAGAACAATAGGATATTTTAATTTAGGGTGAAAGTGTAAGGGAAAGCCACCAGTAGCCTTATTTTTGCGACAAATGATTTTATGATAAAGTTCTCCTTCTTTGTCATACCTTCAATTAACTGATTTCCTATGTCTATAAATAATAAATGCTTTTGTGGCTCAAATAATAACTATTCTTACTGTTGTCAGCCTTATATTAATAATAAACAGACACAACAAGCATTCCCTCAAACACCTGAGCAATTAATGCGTTCTCGTTTTAGTGCTTATGCTAGTGGTAATAGCCAATATATTTATGATACCTATGCTAAAAGTAGTCAAGCTTCACAATCGGTAGAAGACATTAATGATTGGAGTAAAGCTTGTGTGTGGATTGCGCTTGAAATTCATTCAACTAATAACGGCGACAACACACTAAATGATTCACCTGAGCAGTTTGTTGAATTTTCAGCTTTTTACATTACTGAAGATACTTTATTTGAATTAAGAGAAAACTCACGTTTTGTATTAGAAGGTAGTATGAAAGATAATGCGGAAAATAATACGGAAAATAATGCAGAGGCTAACAGCCAAAACTTTCAATGGCGTTATATTGATGGTGATATTATTAAGCACTGTCAGCTCGCAACCATAAAGCGCAAAGAACTATGCCCATGTAATAACTACCCAACAACTTGGTTAATTAAAAAAGGTAAGAAGTTTAAGCAATGTTGCGGTAAATTATGTTTCAATAAATAAGGTTTCGATAAATAAGGTTTCGGTTAGCTATGTTTTAATAAGCTATGTTTCAATAAAAAAGACGAACAGGCTTTATGCCGCAACATCAACCAAAGTCGATTCAACTAAGGATTTTTGAATAGTCTTTAACCAACCTTCCGCGTTCATATCCAAGCGTTTATTAAGCACTTCACCCTCTTGCTTATGTGTCTGTTTCTCTTGGCAAATCAAACTAGTGTTGCTTAAAATATTGCTAGAGATATGCTTATTATCATTGCGAAAAGCGAGTGGCTTTGGTGATATGGCATTAGTTAAGTGAAGTGACGAAAAGTGATTATCCGCAACTAATTGCCCTTGATTATACTGATTGATTTGTTGGATATTTTTTAACGCTAAAGGCGCTTCTTCTGATAAGTCAAAATATTTTCTTAACGTCTGATTATTAACTTGATCAATATCCGTTGACGTACCATCAATGGGTAACGATTTAGGCAATATAAATTGGCTTTGCTCTCTAACATCATCACAGAGCATCGCTAACATTAACGAAAAATCTGAACGTCTTGATTGATGCACACTTTCATTTAACTGCTCACCGAGTTGCAATTCATGCAACAAAGGCTTTGCAGTTACAGTTTTCCCGTTATGTGAAGTGTTAAATGTATTGTCGACAACATTTGCAGCCAAGGGGGTTATCTCTTCTTTAAAAAGCTATGTACTATTTAGTTAATAAGTTATCGACCCAAAGCTTTAAAACTTTAGTGCTTATTTAATAAAGTTAACTCAATAAAGTATAGATTCATAGACAGTTAGTTAACTTGAATTTGTTTGAAGTGGCAATTAACGATGAGAACAAAGCAATAAATAGAGTTTTTAAAATGTGTTTCTGTTAGCATATTCGACAAATTTTTTTTGAGTCTACTTTATGAAAATCATCTCTTTTAACATTAACGGCCTTCGTGCTCGTCTTCACCAACTACAAGCCATTATTGATAAACACCAACCAGACATTATCGGATTACAAGAAATTAAAGTTCATGATGAAGTATTCCCATTAGAGGCGGTTGAGGCAATGGGATATCACGTTTATTTTCATGGACAAAAAGCTCATTATGGCGTTGCTATGCTGTGTAAAAAAGAGGCTGTAAATGTACAAAAAGGTTTCCCCACAGACGATGATGAAGCACAACGTCGCATGATCATGGTAGAAACCACTAATGATAAAGGCGAAAAGATCACCGTTCTAAATGGTTATTTCCCACAAGGGGAAAATATTAGCCATGAAACTAAATATCCTTATAAACGACAATTTTATCAAGATTTAATGACTTATTTAAATGTACACCACACGAAAGATGAAAAAATCGTTGTGATGGGCGATATTAATATTTCGCCACTTGATTTAGATATTGGCATTGGTGAAGTAAACCGTAAACGATGGTTAAAAACAGGAAAATGCTCATTCCAATTAGAAGAACGTGAGTGGCTAACAACCCTAATGGATTGGGGCTTTACTGATACTTTTCGTCAGCTTCACCCAGAACTCAGT
Source organism: uncultured Colwellia sp. (assembly GCA_963974965.1). Classification (GTDB taxonomy): domain Bacteria; phylum Pseudomonadota; class Gammaproteobacteria; order Enterobacterales; family Alteromonadaceae; genus Colwellia. The sequence continues at coordinate 31,886 of CAXBEX010000012.1, forward strand.
GAAAGATACTCTTGGTTTGACTATCGCTCACGTGGTTTTGATGATAATCGCGGTTTACGTATTGATGTTGTATTAGCGACAAAAACCTTGAGTGAGCAATGTGTTGAGTCTGATATTGATTATGAACTGCGCGGTATCGAAAAACCGTCTGATCATGCACCAATTTGGTCAACTTTTAAAAATTAGTCTTTACTTTTAAGGATTAGCACTCACTTTTAACTATTACAGGTAAGCTATGTCTGCGCTAGAAAACTACCTTTGCCCACTTTGTCAGCAAGCGTTAACCCTAACTGATAAAACTTATCGTTGTGATAATAATCATAGCTTTGATCAAGCTAAACAAGGTTATGTAAACTTACTCCCCGTGCAATTTAAGCATTCAAAAGCACCGGGTGATAATAAAGAAATGGTTAGTGCAAGACGTGCGTTTCTCGATAAAGGTTTTTATCAGCCATTGGTTGATAAAATGCTTGAAATTTATCAACAGTACGGCGAGCAAAACGCACCCGTACTTGATGCTGGCTGCGGCGAAGGTTTTTATACCCATCAACATAAAACAGCGACTAATAACGTTTATGGTGTTGATATTGCAAAAGAAACGATAAAAATTGCCGCTAAACGTTATAAAGCATGCCACTTTAGTGTGGGCACATTGTCTAAATTAAGTTTTAGTGATAATTACTTTGCTTGGCTAGTATCAGTTTATGCGCCCATTTTAGAAACTGAGTTTACTCGCCTTCTTAAAGAAAATGGTTACCTTTTAACGGTGACGCCCGCTGAGCAACATTTATTTGAATTGAAACAGCTTATTTATAGGCAAGCAAAGGAGCATGATGTGAGTAAAAGCCCGATTGAAAACTTAACCCTTATTGAAGAACAAAAATTAACTTACCCAATGCATTTTAAGTGCAGCAATGATGTATTAAATTTGTTAGCTATGACGCCTTTTGCTTTTAAAGCTTCAAAAGAGTTGATAGCACAAATTAAAACCATGACAGAGTTCACTTGTCAGGCAGATTTTGTTTTACGCTTATATAAAAAATAGGCTCTGTTCTTGTTAATTATTGTCTATACTTATAAGTGCTTCATCCTATCTTTGATATTTCCCCTTCTTGTCCTCACTGTTCTTCCTAAGTATTTACCGAATTATCTCGCTTGGTTTAGAGAAAGTAGTGCAAAGTATGATTTTCAGAAAATTTTGGTCACGGTTTATAGGTGACAACAGTGTAATAGAACAAAGCAATAAATTTATGGAAATTATACGTGGTCATGATTTTTCTGTACCAATATATGAACACTTTACCCTGCTAACCTTGCAGACAATAAACTTGTCTCTACTAGTGTGTACAAATATGAAGTGATAGAGTTCGCTCGAATTTAAAATAACTCTTTCACCGAAATATGAGGAAATACACGCATGGCTTTTTTTGATTTAGCTGATTTTGATGACCATGAACAAGTCGTTTTTTGCAGTGATGAGGCATCAGGTCTTAAGGCAATCATTGCTGTTCATAATACAAACCTAGGTCCAGCTGTTGGTGGTTGTAGAATGTGGGACTACGCTAGCGATGAAGAAGCACTTGTTGATGCTTTACGTTTATCTAAAGGCATGACATACAAAAATGCTATGGCTGGTCTAAAGATGGGTGGTGGCAAATCAGTTATTATTGGTGATGCTAAATCAATTAAATCTGAAGCACTTTTCAAAGCCTTTGGGGAAGCGTTAAATCGGTTAAATGGTCGTTATTTAAGTGCAGAAGATGTCAATATAACCACAGCAGATATCGCGATTGCGAACACAGTAACACCTTTTGTAACAGGAACAGAAGGCAAAAGTGGTAACCCTGCCCCTTTTACCGCATTAGGAACGTTTTTAGGCATTAAAGCCAGTGTAAAGCATAAGTTTAAGCGTGATGATTTAAACGGCTTAAAAGTGGCAGTACAAGGCTTAGGAAGTGTTGGTTATGGTTTATGCGAATATTTGCATAAAGCAGGAGCAAAACTCTTTGTTACAGACATTAATCAAGAGGCTCTCGATAAGGCTGCCGTTGAGTTTGATGCTACCATCGTGAACTTAAATGAAATTTATGATCAAGACGTCGATATATATGCCCCCTGTGCCCTTGGTGCAAGTATTAATGATGACACAATCAAACGCTTAAAAGCCAAAATAATAGCAGGTTGCGCTAACAATCAACTTGCTGAACCTCGCCATGATCAAGCATTAGTAGATAACGGGATTTTATACGCTCCTGACTATGTGATTAATGCAGGTGGTATCATTAATGTTTCTTTTGAGGAAAACTATAGCGCTGAAAGCGCAACTAAAAAAGTAGAAGGTATTTATTTTACTTTACTTGATGTTTTCACCAAAGCTGATGAGCAAAACAAACCTACGGGCATTATTGCTGATGAAATGGCACGAGAAATAATTAAAAATGGCAGAAAATAACTAGCCTATTTAGCATAACTTACACAATTCTTTTTACAGGCTCAAATTATAGTCTTTACTTCCTCAAAAAAAGGCTCAAACCTTTGGCTTGAGCCTTTTGTTTGAGGAAGTAACTTAATGAAACAAATGGTATAACTAACTATCCCAAAGCGTTTCTTGTTGACACATATCATATAAGCCTTCAGCTCTTCCAACCAACAATTTGGCAAACTCTTCTTGCTCTTTCTCGCCTGTTTTTAATAAGTTTTCTGCCTGCATTTGCCATTTAAATGAAAAATGGCGTACTGCTTCGCGAGCATTTGGCGCTATATCAAACGTATTATGGTCGCTAGGTAAGTCGCCACAAATAACCCAGAAATAACTACCATCAAGTACTTTAAGTTTCCATACCGACATTAAAGGTATTAAATAACGACTTTCTTCAACAACAACACTTTGGGTAACCAAACCTTGCGTTGCCAGATATTTAGTTGCTACTTGGTATTGCTCTCTAATCCATTGCTGCTGTTGTTCCGCCGTTATTTCTTGTGCTTGTGTCATTTCAACCTCTTTATTAATTATGGCCATGATGCATTATAGAAATATTTAATCTATTAACTGATATTGTTCACGTAATATATCAACAATTTCGGCTTTTGGATTATCACTCAATACTATTTTTTCACCGGTAATTTTCTCTGCAATATCTGTATAGGTTTTAGATACGTCCATCAATACCGACAACGGTAACTCATTGTCACGCGCCAATGCCTCTCGTTCAACCATACGATCCTTGTTCAATAAAATATCAGCATCAGCAAAGTGTTTAAGCAGTAACTGACGAAAGCCTTCTTTTGAATTTTCAACAACCTTACCTGCTCTATATTGTTCACCATCCCAGATACGAGAAGAGTCGGGTGTACCCACTTCATCCATATAAATTAATTTGTCATTACCGGCTTTGTCTTTCACATAGCCAAATTCAAACTTTGTATCAACAAATATTTGGTCAAGCTTATTTAACGCACTCGAAATAACATCAAAGCCTTCAGTTAACAGTTTTTCATACAAGGCAATATCATCTAAAGATTTAAAATTAAATGCTTCAAAGTTATCTTCAATGTTCTTACGGGTAATATTCACGTCATCTACCGCAGGAACGCCAGGAATACCTTCTAAAATACCTTTGGTTGATGGCGTTTGTAAAAGCGTTGCCAATCTAGAATCTTTAGTTAAATCTTCGGTCAACTCAATACCACAAAATTCACGTTCACCTTTAACATAGCTACGCCACATAGAGCCGGTAATGTATTGGCGACAAATCGCTTCAATCATAACAGGTTTAGCTTTTTGCACGATCCATACAAACGGATGGGGAATATCAAGAATATGACTATCAGCAAGACCTTGGTCTTTAAATAACTTAAACCAATGGTTTGAAATAGCATTTAGTGCTGCCCCTTTACCCGGTACGCCTTTCATACCGCCCTCGCCTTGCCAAATGCAATCAAAAGCAGAAATACGATCACTAATAACCATAATAGCTAAAGGTGTATCATTAGGTACGTCGTAGCCCTTTTCTTCAATAAGGCGTGCGCTATCAGCTGCTGTTAACCAATAAACACTGCGAACCTTACCACTATGGACAGGTGCATCAGTATGAATAGGAAGGTCGTTATTAACGGCTAATACTTTATCGGCAAGATTCATAATAATTCCTCTTTTACATTTAGGTTTAATTTTTAACTAATATTACTTTAAAAATAAGTTTAATTAAAAATTAAAAAGAAAAAGGACGCCTAAAGGCGTCCTTTTCTAAATCACATATCAATTCTTATGCAGCTAAAGCAGTTTGTGCTTTTTCTACTAAGAATGTGAATGCTGCTTTGTCGTATACTGCAATGTCAGCTAGGATCTTACGATCGATTTCAATAGTAGCCTTTTTAAGACCATTAATGAAACGGCTGTAAGATAAACCATTTTGACGAGCTGCTGCGTTAATACGAGCAATCCAAAGTTGACGGAATTGACGTTTACGTTGACGACGGTCACGATAAGCGTATTGACCAGCTTTAGTTACAGCTTGGTAAGCAACGCGATAAACGCGACTACGAGCACCGTAGTAACCTTTAGCTTGCTTAAGAACCTTTTTATGACGTGCACGAGCTTGTACACCACGTTTTACTCTTGCCATTTTCTATTTCTCCTATTAACCGTGACGTAAAAGTTTTTTAACTGACTTAATGTCAGCAGCAGCGATCATACATTTAGCACGTAAATGACGCTTAACTTTAGTACGGCGTTTAGTCAAAATATGACGTAAGCCAGCTTGTTTAAACTTATAACCATTAGCTGTTTTTTTAAAGCGCTTTGCAGCACCTTTATTGGTTTTCATTTTAGGCATGTGAATAATTCTCAAATTTATACCCTTAACCATTAGAAATGGTAGGTATATGCCAAATATAAAGTAGCGAGGGCGAAACTGATTTTTCTCACAAAAAGTGCGAACCATCAATTTACTTGCAAGCCTGTACTACCAGCGTAAAGATAAAATTGGTGAATTAACCGTTTATTTAATAAAAAATAAAAGGTTAATTACTTGTCAAACCAAAGATTATCTATTTTTAGGGGCTAGAACCATCACCATTTGACGTCCTTCCGCTCTACGCGGAAAGAATTCAAGCACAGTTAATTCTTCTAAATCGTTTTTAACACGAGTTAGAAGCGCTAAACCAAGCTCTTGGTGAGCCATCTCACGACCACGGAAACGCAATGTTACCTTGACCTTGTCGCCGCCTTCTAAAAAGCGTTTCAGGTTACGTAATTTCACCTGATAATCGCCTTCATCTGTACCAGGACGGAATTTAATTTCCTTAACCTGAATTTGTTTCTGATTTTTACGTTGTTCTTTTTGCTCTTTAGCTTTTTCATAGATAAATTTGCCGTAATCCATGACACGACAAACCGGTGGTTTGGCGGTTGGGCTTATTTCAACAAGATCTACACCCGCTTCATCAGCTTGATCCATCGCTTCATCTAATGTAACTATGCCGCCTGCTTCGCCGTCAAACTTAATTAAACGAACTTCGTTATCAGCAATACCTGTGATTAACTCATTTAAACGATGTGCTGGCTCTTTTTGCCCGCCTCGTTGTCCACCTTTAATAGCCATGTTCCTCCAAAGAACTTTGTACCAAGTAGTTATGTTATTTTTAACTTAGCAATTACTTGGATTAAAAAATATTTTGATGCTTGTTTTAAACTTTATTATAAGTAATTTAAGAACTAACTACGAGTGTTAACTTCTTCACTTAATTTCGAAATAAAGTCATCAACAGACATTTTTCCTAAATCTTCACCACTTCGAGTTCTGATGGATATTTCACCTGCTTCCATTTCTTTGTCACCGACAACTAAAAGGTAAGGAACTCTCTTTAAAGTGTGCTCGCGGATTTTAAAGCCTATCTTCTCATTTCTCAAGTCTAGTTTTGCTCTAAATCCATTTTCTTTTAGTTTTTTAACAACTTTTTCACAATATTCACCCTGTTTGTCGGTAATATTCATCACAGTTGCTTGAATTGGCGATAACCACGTTGGAAATTTGCCAGTGAACTCTTCAATTAAAATACCGATAAAACGTTCAAGTGAACCCAAAATGGCGCGATGAATCATCACAGGAATGTAACGTTCGTTGTCTTCACCAACATAAGTTGCGCCTAAACGCTCTGGTAAAGCAAAATCAAGTTGTACTGTACCACATTGCCAAGCTCGACCTAAACAATCCATTAAGGTAAATTCAATTTTAGGACCATAAAAAGCCCCCTCACCTGGTAAATATTCAAATTTAATATCACTGTCGGTTAATGCTTGCGCAAGACCTGCTTCAGCTTTATCCCAAATTTCATCACTACCAATACGATTTTCTGGACGAGTTGATAATTTTACTACGATATCTTCAAAACCAAATGAACTGTAAATATCATAAACCATGTCGATACATTTCGTTACTTCGGCTTGAACTTGTGATTCCATACAGAAAATATGGGCATCATCTTGAGTAAAACCACGAACGCGCATTAACCCATGTAAAGAACCCGACGGCTCATTACGATGACAACAGCCAAATTCAGCTATACGAAGTGGTAAGTCACGATACGATTTCAAACCTTGGTTGAATATTTGTACATGACCAGGGCAGTTCATTGGTTTAATAGCATATTCACGCTTTTCAGATGTTGTAGTAAACATGCCGTCAGCATATTTATCCCAATGACCCGACTTTTCCCAAAGACTTCTGTCCATCATCATTGGCGCTTTAACTTCGTCGTAATCATACTCATGTAATTTTTCACGCACGAATTTTTCTAATTCAGTATAGATAGTCCAACCATCATTGTGCCAAAACACCATGCCCGGTGCTTCTTCTTGCCAATGAAATAAGTCTAATGTTTTACCTATTTTACGATGGTCACGCTTTTCAGCTTCTGCTAAACGTACTATATAGGCTTTTAATTGCTTTTTGTCGCTCCATGCGGTGCCGTAGATACGTTGCAACATTTTATTGTCAGAATCGCCACGCCAATAAGCGCCCGCAACTTTCATTAATTTAAAATGGTGACAATGACGCATGCTAGGAACGTGTGGTCCACGACACATGTCGATGTATTCTTGGTGATGATAAAGTGCTGGTGTATCACTTTTCTCGATGTTTTCATCAAGAATGGCTAATTTGTACGTTTCACCACGCATCGTAAAGGCATCATAAGCATCTTGCCAGCTGCCTGTTTTCTTGATAACTTCATAGCCAGTTCGTGCTAATTCAGTCATGCGTTTTTCAAGTTTACCTAAATCATCTTCAGTAATTGTCTCTTCAAGATCTACGTCATAGTAGAAACCGTTATCAATGGTTGGTCCAATGGCCATTTTAACATGTGGGTATAACTGCTTTATTGCATGCCCCAATAAATGTGCACATGAATGACGAATGATCTCAAGACCTTCGCTGTCTTTGCTGGTGATAAGTTGCAAAGAGGCGTTTTGAGTAATTAATTCACACGCATCAACAAGACTTCCGTCGATACGACCAGCAATGGTTGCTTTAGCAAGACCAGGTCCGATATCTAGCGCAACATCCATTACAGATACCGCATTGTCAAATGAACGTTGTGAACCGTCAGGGAGAGTTATTACTACCATTTACTAAAACCTTTATTATTCAATTTGTTACATAAGAAGCGGTGCAATATATTGATTTGCAAAAACCTTTGCCTTGGTATATCAGAACAAGCATATAAAGATGCCTCTCTTCGTCACCAAATTGCACTCTCAAAATCAAGCACAGGATTATAGCAAATGAATCAAGCATATGCATGCACTATCACATCATTAAATTAACTTGATAAAGCAGTACAGAATGGTGGTAAAAAGAATCAGATTTAACGTAGAAGGAACTACGAGCCAATCAGTAACAGCACAGAAACCAAGCCTAGAAAAAATCATAATAGCTTTTGACTGGATCGATTTGACAATTCATTCAATTTTTGTATGTCTCCGGACGGTATGAACAAGATTGCAATGGTAAGTCGCGGCTGATTACACCAACCAATAAAAAAGTAACACAAACGCTAAAAAAGAAAGTGAATTTAAAAGCCATTCTAAATAAATATTTTGACAATATTATGGTACATGTCATATTAGAATTAGATATGAGCACTAGGTTTTCGGTAGCCACCTTCTGAGTACCCAATAAAACCGCCGAAAATATCGAGCAGGACGTGTATGACAAAGAGTAGAACAACAACCGAGATAGTATTATTATCAATAAGCGGATCAGCAGCACTAATTATATCTCCCTTTGCTGTCATTCGTTGGCAAAATAGCGACACAACCATCGCAATTATTGATGCTGCTATATCATTAATATTAGTTGTTTTTTTTGTCTTTATTTTCAAAACTCGAAAAGTTGACATTGCAAAATATTTACTCGCTATATTTTTAGCTGTTGCTGCCACCGTCAGCATAGCAGTAAAAGGACAATCCCAAGTATATTGGTTGTATCCTACTTTTATTGGTCTTTATTACTTAATACCACCGAAAGCTGCAACAGGACTATGCCTAATACTAATTTCAACAGCATTATTTGTAACGCCAACCCAATCCGATACAATCAACACCTTAACAATATTACTCACAACCATACTCACATCAGGACTTGCCTTTATCATTTTTCGCTCGTACGAGATAAAATTAATAGACTCTGAAAAACTAGCAACAGTTGACTCATTAACATCCGCAGGTAACAGACGCGCTTTAGACAGTAAATTATCAGACGTGATAACAAGTCAACACAGAGGCGCTTATCCCATGTGCTTAATACTCATTGATTTGGATGAATTTAAGAACATCAATGATGATTACGGGCACTCTATTGGTGACAGCATTCTGATTACTGCTTGCAACTTAATGAGAGAGCACACCCGTATACTAGATTCTTTGTATAGATACGGCGGAGATGAATTTATAATCATGCCTTTAAATATGGAGTTAGATACAGCAAAGCAACTTGCAGAGAAAATACGCAGCATTATAGAGCACCATAAATTTGTATCAGATATCAAATTAACATTATCAATAGGCGTTGCTGAATACAAAGCTGATGATACCCCTGAAGGATGGATTAAACGTGCAGATGCCTTTTTATACAAAGCAAAAAAAAACGGAAGAAACAAGGTTTGTTAATCAATAAAAACAAGTTCATTATTGATAATATACGTAAGTAGTATGAGATTACGGCAAGAGGTTGATTTTTTAAATACCCCATTAACCAACCCATTCAACCATTCTCTAACCAAAAAAAGATCATTCATTTATATTTAGGGTAATTGTCTGGATTGGTATGCAAAAACTATGTATTTGGTATGCAAAAAACAATATTAGAAAGACTTATTTCAGCATTGACAATGCCATCGCTTCAGCAATTTTAATGCCGTCGATACCAGCCGATAAAATACCACCAGCATATCCTGCCCCCTCACCTGCGGGATATAACCCTTTAGTATTCAAACTTTGTAGCGTTTCTCTATCACGCGTTATTTGAATAGGTGATGAGGTGCGAGTTTCAACGGCGGTTAACGTCGCTTCATCCATAGAAAAACCTTTGATTTTTCGTTCAAATGCGGGCAAAGCTTCTCTAATTGCAGCAATAGCGTAATCAGGTAACGCTTCACTTAAATCACAATAAGTCACTCCCGGTTTATATGATGGAATAACACTACCATGCTCACCGCTTTTTCTTCCTGCTAAAAAATCCCCGACAAGTTGCACTGGCGCATCATAACTTTCACCGCCCATAGTAAATGCTTGTTCTTCTAATCGACGTTGAAATTCAATACCGGCCAAGACAGAACTATCGTGTGAAGCAAACTTACCTTGGGTATAGTCTTTCGGTTCAATACCCACAACAATCGCGCTATTTGCATTGCGTTCGTGGCGAGAATATTGGCTCATACCATTGGTTACTAAACGACCTGCTTCCGATGCGGCAGCAACAACCGTTCCGCCAGGGCACATACAGAAACTATAAACACTACGTCCATTACTCGCATGATGAACAAGTTTATAATCGGCAGCGCCTAAAATTTCATTGCCCGCATTATCACCAAAACGCGCTTCATCAATCACCGATTGTTCATGTTCAATACGAAACCCCACTGAAAAAGGTTTTGCTTTAATATAGACACCTTCATCATGAAGCATTTTAAAAGTATCTCTAGCGCTATGGCCAATCGCCAAGGCAATATGATTAGTAGCAATATGCTCACCACTTGCCAAAGTTAAACCTGTCACTTGTTTAGCTGCAAAACCAGTAAGCGCATTATCATCAAAGGTAATGGTTTCATCATTTTCAAAATGAATTTGATCCACCCTTTGCTCAAACCTTACTTCACCACCCAGTTCAAAAATTTTTGCGCGCATTTTTTCAACCATGGTAACTAACTTAAACGTACCAATATGCGGCTTGCTAACATATAAAATTTCTTCAGGCGCGCCAGCATCAACAAACTCATGTAACACTTTTCGGCTATAATGTTTAGGATCTTTCACTTGGCTATAGAGCTTACCATCAGAAAAAGTACCTGCACCGCCCTCGCCAAACTGTACGTTTGATTCAGTATTCAATACTTTTTTACGCCAAAAGCCAAAGGTGTCCTTAGTGCGTTCTCGCACTTCTTTACCACGTTCTAACACAATAGGATTAAAACCCATTTGAGCTAGCACTAAACCAGCAAATAAACCACAAGGTCCCATGCCAATTACCACTGGTCGTTGTTTTAACTGTTCAGGCGCTTTAGCAACAAATTTATATGCCATATCTGGCGTTAATTTTACATGAGGGTCTTTGCTAAACTTTTCTAACAACTGTTCATCTATGCTTGTACTGATATCCAACGTATAAATAAGTAAAATCTTATTCTTTTTACGTGCATCGTAACCACGTTTAAAAACGGTAAAATCGACTAATTCAGCCTTAGTAATCGCCAATTTTTGAAGTATTGTTTGCTCAATAGCATCAGTTGGGTGATCTAAAGGTAATTTAATATCGGTTAAACGCAACATGGTTTGAGATCCAAAATAAGAGAGGTATATAAATTATGGCGCCATTTTACCTGATAGTGAGACTCAGTTGAAACAAGAGATTGAATTTAACCTAAAGAAAGGTATGATCCATCCAAAATAGATTGCTAGAGTATGAAAAATGACTTTTGTTGTAACTGATAATTGTATTCGCTGTAAATATACAGACTGTGTCGCTGTGTGTCCGGCGGAAGCTTTTTTTGAAGGACCCAATTTTCTTGTCATAAGTCCTGATGATTGTATTGATTGTGACTTATGCCCTGTTGAATGCCCGGCAGGCGCTATTTATCAAGAAGATGATGTGCCTGAAGATCAAAAAGAATTTATTCAATTAAATGCAGAGCTTGCCAAAGTATGGCCAAGAATTACTGAGGTTAAAGCCGCCCCTGAAGATGCTAAAGAGTGGGATGGTGTTAAAGATAAATTAAAGTTGCTTGATGTTGATAATTCTTAATGTTAATAATTCTTAATGTTAATAATTCTTGATGTTAATAATTAAGGAAAAGTGCTTCGTTATTTGTTGTTAATAATCCAGAAAAACCTTACACCATGCAGTTTCCATAAAAGCAGCTATACTCAACTTAAATACGAGAAAGCTTTTGGTGAAACTATGTGGCATCAGATAGAACAGGCTATAAGTAAAGAAATAGGGTTACCGTTTACAATCAAGGAAAAAGAACCTTTATCCTTTGGTGCTGCTAGTGGTAATCCTATTAACGCCAACGACCAGCCACTCAACCTTTCTTTTAAGATTTCAGATGGAAATCGACATTACTTTGTGAAATTAAACAGCAAAGAAAATCTAATTAATTTTCAGGCTGAAGCTTACTCTTTACATCAACTTAAAAAATTAACTCACATTGCTTGTCCTGAAGTAACAACCATAGGCATAAGTTTAGATAAAAGCTTCCTAGTGCTTGACTATATTGCCTTTAGTAAAGCAAAGCCTGTACTTTGGTACCAGCTTGGCCAGCAATTAGCACAAATGCATCAAGAAACGTCTCACGGCCAATTTGGTTGGCAACACGACAATTTTATTGGTAACACCATTCAACCAAATCATTGGAGTAGTAATTGGACAACCTTTTTTTCAGAGCAGCGTATTGCTTGGCAGCTGCAACTGCTTAGCGAGAAATCAATTTTATTAGGAAGTATAAGTCATATAGCCAAAGTTTGTCATGACGCTTTACTACATCATTATGTAACCCCTTGCTTGGTTCATGGAGACTTATGGCAAGGAAATACAGGGTTTACCTTTGAACAAGGTATGATATTCGATCCTGCTTGTTATTACGGGGATCGAGAAGTTGATATTGCTATGACCGAATTGTTCGGCCAATTTCCTGATGATTTTTATCATGGTTATCAAGCTGAATATCCGCTTGATGACGGTTATGATCAAAGAAAACTCGTTTATAATTTTTATCACATTCTCAATCATGCCAATATTTTTGGTGGCATTTATATCGAGCAAGCGAAAGCGACTTTATCTCGAATAATGTCAATATCAACAACAACTCATTGATAAGCGTTCACCATATTAATTAGATAACACTTGGCAGGAAATATGACTACAAACATCAGCGAAGAACGAATTGAATGCCCACATTGTGGCCATCATTTAAGAATAACAATTGATTCATCTGGCGGTGATCAAGACTTTTATGACGAATGTCCTGCTTGTTGTAAAGAAATCCATTATAAATTACACATTGACGAGTACCGCAAAAAAATACAACTTGCCATTGATAGTGATGACGAACAAATATTTTAATTGTTGCCTGTGTAAGCCTTATTCAATATGATGGTTTAACTTTTTTCCTTTCATCAAATAGTCTATTTTCAAAACTTAATGAATTTCACCTCTTTTTTTTCTCATACTAAAAGTTTAATAAAACTTGCCTACCCTATTTTAATCGCACAACTGATTCAAAATTTAATGGGGTTTGTTGATATTGTTATGGCTGGTCGCGTTAGCGCAATCGACATGGCAGCCGTTGCTGTGGCAAATAGTATTTGGCTACCGCTCATATTAACTGTTTACGGTTTAATTATGGCACTTTCGGTGATTGTTTCTCAACTTGCTGGCGCAAAAAACTATTTGGCCATTAGTGAACAAACCTATCAAACCGCTTGGATTGCCTTAACGTTAGGCTTATCACTTATTGGCTTGTATTACCTGCTTGTGCCAATTATTGCACCAATCATTGAATTAGAAGGTAACTTAAAGCCATTATTATTTGATTATTTACACTACATTGTTTGGGGTGCGCCCGGTTACTGCCTTTATTTAGTATTAAGAAATTACGCTGAAGGTCTTTCTTATACCAAACCGACCATGGTTATTAGCATTATTGGTTTATTAGTTAATATTCCTGCTAATTACATTTTTATTTATGGTGAATTTGGTGCGCCTGCATTAGGCGGTGCAGGTTGTGGTGTTGCTACAGCAATCGTTTATTGGGCTATGTTTATTGGCATGCTTGTTTATGCTTTTAGCTCAAAAATATTAAAACAAGCATCGCTTTTTGATAAATTTTACTGGCCTAACTATTCAGAAATTAAGAATATCCTCATATTGGGTATTCCTATCGCTTTATCATTATTATTTGAAGTCAGCTTATTCGCTGTTGTGGCGATAATTTTAGTACCTTTTGGCGCAGAAACAGTCGCAAGTCATCAAATAGCACTGAACTTTAGTGGTTTGATATTTATGGTGCCTTTAAGCTTAGCCATGGCAACCACGATAAAAGTGGGTCACGCTATAGGTCATAATAATCACCAACAAGCAAAAGACTATACTGCTCATGCTATTTCGCTAGGACTACTACTTGCTGTTTTTACTGCCATAATCACTGTACTTTTTAGAGTGCCAATTGTTAGCATCTACACCGCTGAACTTCCTGTTATAGAGCTTGCTGCCAATATTATGCTACTAGCAACCTTGTACCAGTTTTCAGATACGGTTCAAGTTGTTTCAGCAGGCGCACTTCGAGGCTATAAAGATACTAAGTCAATTTTATATATCACTTTTGTTTCTTATTGGTTAGTTGGATTAACGGTTGGTTTAGTTTTGGGTATCACCGACTGGGTTGTTCCCCAAATGGGACCTTATGGTTTTTGGATTGGTTTTATAATCGGCTTATCTACTGCTGCTGTTTTACTTGCCTGGCGTTTGAAAATAGTTCAACAGCGTTTTGCTTTAAAAATAAGCAATTAAACTTAATTTAAGCCTATTTACCCAAAAGCACTTGCAAGCACATAAGTTGGCGGCTAACATAGCGCCTTGTTGAGTCACTCAACATCTATTAAATTTTATACATCCGTAGTTCAGCTAGTTAGAACACACCCTTAATATGGTTTTCGGAATGATGGAAGTACAAGCATTAGCATAAACTTGTATACGATGAATTTAAAGATTATTTGCTCGCTTAGCTCAGTTGGTTAGAGTACTTGCATGACATGCAAGGTGTCACAGGTTCGAGTCCCGTAGCGAGCACCAAATTAGGGTTTAATAACCCACTAAAAGAACCCGAAAAGCCTTTATCAATAAGCTTCTCGGGTTTTTTTATGTCTTTTACTATTTCATGCCGTTCCGTGACATCCTCACTTTTAAGGAGTACTTTTAGGAGTACCAGACAAATCTATCAAGTCTATAGACGAGTGCTTAACAACCACATAACAAATAAGAATAGGTGTCGCTAGTGTACAGACTTTTCGGCGTTTTGCTCTATTCCATGCTGACACCTCCCCCACATTAATATTTTTTGTTGAGTATTAGAGATAATACTAGCTCTTTTTTCATAACTACCTTCCTTTATATTAAGGGTAGCGTTGCATTCACTAATTGAACTTGGCATTTTGAAGATCTTTTAAATACCTCAAACAAGTTATTAACTACCTATCCCAAAAGTTCAACTATACTTTAACTCTTGTAACAAGATTATCGAGTTATAAGGTTCATAACTAAAACGGAGGATAATTAAATGAAATACAAGATACTTATAATATTATCTTTGTTTTCTGTACATCTTGCAGTATTAGCAGAATCAAGCGATACGAAAATACATAGGGCCATGGCCGCCGCACCTCAATCGGTAAGTAAGCAGGCAACCATAGTCGACTCAAACGGGGAAGTTTTACAAAAAGGAGAAAATAGCTGGATTTGTATGCCTGACACTATGCCCGGAGATAAAGCACCTCTGTGTAATGATGCCCTTTGGATGGAAATGATGGGTGCGGTAGTTACTAAAGCCGACTTTAAAGCAACGGGGATAGGCATTTCTTATATGCTACAAGGTGATATTGGATCAGGAGTAAGTAATGCAACACCCTATCATCCAGATCATAAAAGTGCTGAAGACTATACAGAAACAGGTCCACACTTAATGATTATAGTACCAAAAGAAATGTTAAAGGGGATAACTCGAGATCCTAAATCTGGAGGTCCTTATGTTATGTGGGGTGATACTCCTTATGCCCATATTATGGTGCCAATAAAATAGCTCACTATATGAATAAGCGTTATGAACGTTATTTTAGGCCATAGACTGACGTTAGCTATAATAGCTAACGTCGTAATACGAACCCAGTGATCGTTGAGGATGGCGGTCAAGTAAACATAATGAATAGTTTTTTGATTAGTAAAATATAACCAAAATAAACTAGGACTATGATTAATATTTAAAGGTAAAAAAAGACAAGCAAAAAAATGTTATTTTGCTACAAAATTAATTTATTGGGATAGTAAGTTAGTAGTTAATCACGCTGAAATCTTTGGTAGAAGTGTTGCCCTCCCTGACCTGAAACAGGGTGCGTTCAAAATTATTCGGGTGTTGAACAAGCCCATTTTAACAAACTATTATCAGCCGCTTAACGGCTACATGGTTTTCTAATAATCGGCCTAATGTCCACCAATAGCGAATATATAAATATACTCATCATCGGATTTGTAAATAAGTCTATCTTTTTGAGATATTCGTTTTGACCATAAACCTGATAAGTTATGTTTTAATGGCTCGGGTTTACCTAGTAGGACAAACAACATAGCCATAAGATGAGTGATTACAAAGCGAATTGCTTGTCTAAAGTACTAATGCCTAGTCCGCTTTGCTTCTCTACCTTAACTTGTACATCAATTCGATCTTTTAAGGCTTCAACATGACTAATAATACCAATCATTTTGCCACTGGCATTAAGGTTGTCTAGGGCAACAAGGGCAATTTCTAGCGTGTCATTGTCTAACGTGCCAAAACCTTCATCTAAAAATAGTGAGTCGATGCTGGTTTTATTACTGACTAAATCAGAAAGCGCCAGTGCCAGTGCTAAACTCACTAAAAAGCTTTCGCCACCAGAAAGGGTTTTGGTATCACGAACGCTATCTCCTTGCCAGGTATCCAATACTTGTAAACTTAAGGTATCACTTTGCTGACATTGCAACTGATAACGGCCATCAAGTTTATTAAGTTGTTCATTTGCCAAATAAACAAGGTGGTTAAGGGTTAAGCCTTGGGCAAATTTTCTAAACTTTGCACCATCGGCAGAGCCTATTAAACTATTTAAATAACCAAGTTCATCTAAAATGATTTGTTCAGCTTCAATTTGTTTTAGTAAACTTTGTTGCTTTATTTTACTTTGTTGATCATGGTTTATGGCTTGCTGAATTTGTCCTAATGTTAACTGCTGTTGTTTTAGCTGCTCGTTAAGGTTTTTAAGTTCCAATTCAATATTTGTTAACGAAAGCGTTTTTAATTTTTCAACATCAGCGTTGCTTTTGTTAATAGCCACAGCAAGTGATTTATCAGCCACTATTGTCGCTTGTTCATGTTCTGCAAGGTGCTGTTTTGCTCGTTGTTCTTGCCCTGAAAGTTGTTGTAATTGAGCTTCTATACCTTGTTGCTCTTTTTGTAACGTTGTCAACTTCGTTTTGGTAACTTCTGTTTGCTCACTTATTAAATTCATTATAAAATCAGATGATTGCGAATTAAGCGTTATATAACCCATCTCAACAAAAGCGGTTACGCGTAACTTGTTTTTGTATTGTAGCTGGCTTTCAAACACTGTTAGTTGTTGCGTTAAGTCAGCGAGTTTCTCTGTCGTTTGTTTTACTTGCTCTGAGACTAAAATATCAGTTTGTTCGCTTGAGTTTAAGCGGTTAACAAGCGTTTGTTGCTGCGCTGACTTTTGCTCAAACAAAACTATTTGCTGATGCAATTGTTGTAACCACTGATCTGAATTAATCAACGCAGACTCGTCATTTAAGTAAGTTAATAGCTGATTAAGTTGCATTAATTTTATATCAGTAAGTAGCTCATTTTGCATATTATGTTGCTCAGACTTTAACTGTTCTATTGCTTTAGTTTTTTCGGCACCGTCATGATAACTGTGGTTAAGCTTTTCTTGTGTCAAGGCATCTTGATGTTGCGCTTGCGCTAATAGTTGATTTGTTTTTTGTAGCTGTTGATCAACTATCGCCTGTTGTTGCTTAAGTTGACTAAACTCACTTTGAAACTGGCTAAGCTGTTCAACTTGTATATTGGTATTGTTATGAGCTTGCTCAATTTGATCTATTTCAGATAAGTTAAGCGGTATAGACTCAGGTAATGTTAAACGAGTAAAAGCTAATGACAACTCAGTTTGCTCAGCTATTATTTTTTGCACCCGATCATTGCTAGCTTTTATGTCTGCACCTAGTTGACTTTCTTGCTGAGCAAGTGCTTTGCCCTGCTCTTCTAATCGATTTAGCTCACTATTAATATTGTGTAATCGATTTTGCTGATCATCAAGGCTAATGGCTTGATACTCAGTAATTGCAGGATGCTCAATAGCGCCACACAAAGGGCAAGGTTGCTCCGGCTGTAACTTGGCTCGATGTTCGCTCAGAGCCATTATTGTTTGTTGTTGAGCAATTAACGTTTCAACATCAAGTTTTTGCAGTTTTACACTTGCAAACTGCTTACGTAAATCAGTTAACTGACTTTTACTATCGTTGAGCAGCGGCGTTGAAATTTGCTTTTGACTCACAAGTTGCGCTTGCTCATGTAAAAGTGTGTTATTGCGATTAGCAAGCTGTAGCGCCTGTGCAAAAATATTTTGTTGTTTCTGCCAACTGTTTACTTTAGCGCCTAGTGTTTCAAGTGATAACGTTTCAAATGAGAGCGTTTCAAGGGATAACGTTTTGTCGGTTAGATCAATTGAGCTAAGCAAAGGTTTATTTTGCGCTAGCAGTTGTTCTTGACAAACATCCAGCTCATTTGCCTGAGCTTGTAGGCTTTTGTGTTGCTGTTGATTATTGCTTAATGCGGTTTGCTGATTCTTTTGCTCACCAACCAATTGCTGACAGTGATTTTGTATTGATGCTAATTGTTGCTCTTTTTCACTAATACTTGTTTTGATTTGTCCTAGCTGACTTACTTGGTTACGCCATAAAGGCAGTTTTTCTTTTACGTTAACCAATGCTTGATGCTCAGTTATATAATGTTGTAACTCAGCAATTTCTGTTACTACTTGTTGTTTTTCAGTGTTAATTTTCTGCTGTTTTTCTTTTAATTCATTAAGCGATTGTTTTTGTTTGCTTTCTTGCTGTGTAACTTGGGTTAACTGCGCACTAATATTGGTAATATCACTGTTTAGTGGCAGAATATCCTTAATTAGTTTTGTTTCTATAACCTTATGCTGAGCTTGCTGTTTCTCTTGTGCGACTAAACATTCATTAATTACTGGTTGACCAGCACCCACTTTTGTTTTCGTTTGCTGACTTTGTATCGCTAAATCATTAAGTTGGGCTAATTGCTTTTGATGCACTTCGTTAAGTGACGTTAAATTTTTTAACGCTAGATAAGATGATTGCTCTAGCGTTATTTGGTTGCTTTGCTTTACTAGTTCACTTTCTTTTGAATGTAAATCACTTAATTCTTGCTCGGTTAACAAGCTTACACCTTCAGATTTTGCTTGGTTTAACTGTAATGATTTTTCAGCCAACTTATGGTTTTCAAAAACTTGCTTGGATATATCGCCATATATTTGTGTGCCGGTTAATTGCTCTAACAATTGTGCTCTATCATTCGCAAGCGCATTTAAAAAGGCAGCAAACTCACCTTGAGAAAGCATCATCGATTTTCTAAATCGAGAAAAGTTTAGCCCGGTAATCTCAGCAATTTTATCTTTAACATCCTTTAATTTTTCAGCAATAATAGTTCCGTCAATCAAAGATAACTGTGCTACGGGCGCTAATAAATTACCATCAACTTTATTTCTAGCCCGTTTTTGACTCCAAAAAGCACGATAGCCCTGTCCCTTTACTTCAAATTCTACTTCCGCCAAACAGTTTGCAGTAAAATGGGTCATTAATTGATTTTGACTTGCCGAAACTTTTATCCGTGGTGTTTCATGATATAGCGCTAAGCAAATTGCATCAAGAATAGTAGTTTTACCTGAGCCTGTTGCACCTGTGATAGCAAAAACGCCATTAGAATCAAATGGCTCTTGAGTAAAGTCTAACTGCCATGCGTTTTTCAATGCGTTGATATTTTCAAAACGTAAACGTAATATTTTCACGACTCACGCTCCTTAAGTAAGTCTTGTTGTGCTGATGTTTCGTTTTCAACATTTTCATTATTGTCTTCTAACATTTGCGCAACAGTTTGCTTAAATAAAGTTTGTAATTGCGCTTTGCGTTGTAGAGCCAGTTCACTTAGTGGGTTACCTGAATTGTTGTCATCTTCTTTATCACTGTCATCATCACTTAACCACGCTTCTTGATTTAAACGAGAGGCAAAGACTTCTTCCAACGTTAATTCATTTAAGGTACTTTGATTTTGTTGGTTTTCTAGCTGTAAACGTTTTCTTACTTGCTTTTCTCGCCTAACCAATAAAACCTCAACAGGAAAATCTTTAACTAACGCGGTGATTTTTGGCTGTAGATCACTTAGTAAACCTGTATTTGATAATTCAATATCAAGCCAAAGTTTCATGTCATTATTGTCTTTAACAAGATCAGGCACAAGTTTTTCAATCGTTTGAATTAAATCTTCTACTGAAGTTTTAATCATGGCTAATGGTTGAAAGCATGGCACCATTAAATCCGTTATCGTTGATAACTTATTTTGTTCAAAATCAACCATTAACACGCGTTTATTTTGTTTAGCTTCATCAAAACTAAGCGCTATTGGCGAACCGCTGTATCGAATGTGCTCAGTTTTACCCACTTTTTGCGCGCGATGAATATGCCCTAAAGCAATATAATCTGCCGCAGGAAAAGCGTTACTTGGAAAGGCTTCTAACGTGCCAATATAAATATCTCGTACCGAATCAGAAGTGGTAACACCTAAAGCGGTTAAATGCCCTGTAGCAATAATAGGAAGATTAACATCACATTCTTCAACCACTTGTTTAGCCCGTTCAAACAAATGTTGGTAATGGCTATCAATTGCCTGTTGTAAGCTTTTTGATTTATCAGTAGCAGATTGTCCTGCTTGACTCTTTATCACATCACGCGGTCGAATAAAGGGAATAGCACAAATGACGGCCTGTGGTTGTCCTTGTTTATTTTTTAAGGTGAAAACTTGTTCTGCTAAGTTGTTTGCGATGCTGATATCACTAACATTCGCAATAACGTGTGTAGATAAAGCGCCAAGTAACGCTTTAGATTCTGCTAACATACTGACAGAGTCATGGTTACCTGCCAAAATAACTAACTGACAATTAAAAGTTTGTAGTTCACTAATAAAATTGAAATACATTTGTCTTGCGTAACTTGGTGGTGTAGCGGTATCAAAAATATCACCTGCAACAATAATGGCATCAATATGGTGGGTTTCAACCTGTGTAAGTAACCAATTTAGAAACTGCTGATGCTCATTAGCACGGCTTTTACCGTAAAAGTATTGACCTAAATGCCAATCTGAGGTGTGAATAATACGCATAAAGTGAAAATGAATCATAAGGTAATAAGTTGATAATTCTACCTGAATAGGATAAATAAACCATTAAAGATATTAATAAAAAAACAACAGGCTGAGAAAATATGACCCCCGCAACTAAACTGCTAAAGAAAAAAAAAGTGCCTTTTGATGTACACCAATACCACCATGACGCTAATGCGAGTTCGTTTGGTCTTGAAGCAGTAGAGAAGTTATCACTTGATGCCAAACAAGTATTTAAAACACTTGTTGTTTGTTGCGACACAGATCAACTAGCGGTTGCCATAGTACCTGTTAATGTAAAACTAAACTTAAAAGCTATTGCTAAAACGTTGAACGTTAAGAAAGTAAAAATGGCTGATGCTAAACGTGTCGAAGCCAGTACGGGTTATGTTTTAGGTGGTGTTAGTCCCTTAGGACAAAAGAAATTACTTTCAACAGTGATTGATATTAGCGCACAAGCACTTGACATCATGTATATTAGTGGCGGTAGACGGGGGCTAGAAATAGCTTTAGCCCCGAACAACTTAGCTAAGTTATGTAGGGCAACTTTCGCTAATATTTCAACTTGATAAAGAATTTTACCCATCAAAGCCAAAAGACAATCAAGCAATCCCCATAGTATAATGTTAAAGGCAAAAACGTTAAAGGCAAAAAATCCGACAAAGAATAAATGTAGTCTTCATCGGTCTTTACTTTTATTGGATATTAAACCAATGTTTGCTTAAACGTGTTATTAGTCTATTGGAGTATCTGCCCATACACCACCACGTTGTCTAGTGAGTACTTCCATTGAGTTAACTCCACCGTCTGATTCTAGTACGCTATGGCAAACGGTACATGCTACACCACTTGCAACAGCACTGGCTCCTAGGTGAACTTGATCTACTGCGGTTCCTGAAACAGGGTCGTTATAAACTACACCATCCGTTGCATTTTTTCCGGATAAGAAATCAATACTGTTAATACCGGGTTGGAACAGCCAAATACGGGTAGTAGGAATTGCATTCCAATCAGGTAAGGTCGTTCTCCCCATTGCTGGGCCATTACCACTGTCAACAAGATCCTCGGCCACAATATCTGCTGCAACCCCTAAACCAACGGTTTGTGGGAACGAAACATAGTGATCTCGCGTGGTGTATTCCCATAGGTGCACTTCAAAGCCTGCATCGTAAATATTGCCCGCTGCCATGGCAATATCATCTCCTTCAGCTGTATCAAGTGCTCTTTGCATTTGAACATTCCAAACGCCTAGTTCGCCACTTCCTGATTGAGGAGTAAAGTTTGTGCCAATAGCGGTAATGTTTGCACGACTACCCGCGCCAGCTCGAAGAATACGGCGAGGAACGGTATCACCTTCAACTGGGCTGTAATTACCAGAAATATCAGCATAAGGGATAGCAACAGGATTCGGTGTCATATGCCCTATTTGTTCCGCATCGGGTAACGTCATGTAATAGTACGGTGTACTCCAAAACTCGTCCCAAGCATAACTATACATGCCAAAGGTTGTGGTAGGGTTAAGCATATAATCAGGGCTGTCATTAGTGATTCCTTGATTGAAGAATACACTTGTTCCACTATCGCCTTTACGACCACCGTTATCACTGCCGTCACCAGCAACATTACCTCCACCGCCACCAGGGAAGTCTGTGATCTTAATCCATTGATCATCAGCCATTGCTATCGGACCGCTTCTTGCAGCACGCCAATGCCATAAATCAGCGGCTACGTCACCTTCAACCCCACCAGCATCACTTGGTAGTACATATTTTCCATCGTGGCCATTGGCAGAACTCCACTGAGGCATATGTCGGCTATCATCGTGACAGGTAAGAAAACAGCCTTGGTTAGTAAAATTAGTAGCCGATTCTGCTCTATTAGGATCACTGACCATGATAGAGGTTCGTTGTTCATATATAGTCGATAGTTGCCCCATATCACCTTGGTCGAGATCACCATCTAAAGTCGCTTGAGCGTCACGGCGATCACCACCTTCTTTTTGCCAAGCACCATTGGTATAACGTAAATACTGATGACGTTTGCCTTCATTGCCACGATAAGATACGCGCCAAAAAAAAGAATCACCGTTATAGGCAGCTTGTACGTCGTACGGCATAATGGTGCCATGGTCTCCATTGTGTCCTATTAAGGTTGGTACCGGCATACTTGAGCCAACACCACCAGCGCCATCTGCTCCAGCAGGGCCAGCGGGACCCATGGCTCCATCCGCTCCCGCAGGACCAGCAGATCCCGCTGGACCCATGGCGCCTGCAGCACCGGCGGTACCAGAATCTCCATCACCACCACATCCTGCTAACAGCAATAATGAAACACACACACCTGATAATAATAATTTAGTTTTCATGATCAATTCCTTGATTAAACGTAAGTAAATTAGTAAAAATTAAAACCACATAATTTGCAAGGGTAAAACCTATTATTGAGAGTAGACCTTTGTTTGGGAATATGTTGTTTATATAGCCAATAAATAGGAAATTCTTGATCCAAATCAATTGTTTCTATCTTTATTTTAAAAACAGTTTGCAATTAACTTAGTTGACAGGGGAGGCTAATTAACACATTCTTAACATTATTGCCCACAACTGCTGGTTTAGTCGAGTCATCAGCATTGACCATGAAACGTGTTGCACCACCTTGGAAGTCCTCACTTAATAGGATTAAGAAGGTCATTTGGCTATAACGATCAGGGTAAGCATTAGCAACCAGATCGTCATCAATAATACGATTATCCGATGAAGATAAATACTCAATAGATAATCAATCAATACCACACTTTTCAATACCAACCGCTACCACTTTGTATTCAGGACATTTTGTGTGCTTGTCGGTAACATCACCTGTGACTCTATTGACCATTAATTCAGGAAAGTGAAAGGTGGTAAAAAGAATACCTGGCTTAACTTTATCACTAATTTGTGCCCTTAGAATTATTTCCCCTCGTGCTGAAAATAACTTCACTTTACTATTGTCTAAAATGCCTTTTTCTGTAGCATCTTGATAATTAACCAGTAAAACATCTTCACTAACAATATGTTCATTACCAGTTCTACGAGTCATGGTGCCTGCATTATAGTGTTCTAAATTGCGGCTTGTTGTTAATATAAGAGGATATTTTTCACTGTTTACTAATACCTCTTGGCTTTCTTCAAATTCAAAAAAGTGAAACTTACCTAAGCCTCGTGTGAAGCTGTCTGTGTGAAGTATTTTAGTATCTTTTCCCTCATGATTTACTGGCCATTGAAGACCATTATCGCCAAGATTTTGCCAAGTGATACCTGCGAAAAATGGCACTACTTGGGCTATTTCTTGAAGCACTTTATTCGCTAATTCATCAACTGACCTATATTGCGCTTGGTTAGAGCCTAGCGCCTGCATCATTTCAACAATAATTTGACCATCTGTTTTGCACCCTGCTTTAGGTGGTACAACAGCATTCACCTTTTGTACGCGACGTTCGCCATTGGTAAAAGTACCGCTTTTTTCTAAGAAGCTAGTACCTGGCAATACAACGTCAGCCATTTTAGCCGTTTCAGATAAAAATATTTCTTGAACAATTAAAAGATCCAAATTCGAAAGACTTGCTACTACATGATTCTGGTTAGGATCGGTTTGCACAACATCTTCACCTAAAATCCATAAGGCTTTTAAATCACCTGCTAAGGCAGCGTTAAACATTTCTGGAATTTTATAACCTACTTTTTTAGGCCACTGGCTTAGATTAACAAGAGATTTTTCATTTATTTGATAATGTTCTTGGTAGTATTTGATATTACTATCATCCTCAACAGGAAAGTAACCTGCCCCTTGGTGTGGTTGACAGCCCATATCAGCAGCACCTTGCACATTATTTTGTCCACGCAATGGGTTCATACCAACACCTTGCCTACCAATATTACCTGTTAGCATCACAAGATCTGCTATGCACATAATGGCGCGGCTACCTTGACTATGTTCGGTAACGCCTAAGCCATGAAAACTCATCGCGTTATTAGCCCTTGCATAAGCAACGGATGCTTCTTTTACTAGGTTTTTATCTACTCCGGCAATGCTGGCGAGTTCGTCAATATTTAAGGCTAAAATAGCTTGGCGATAACTTTGATAGTCTTCTGTGCGGGTGTTCACAAACGCATCGTCAACTAAGCCTGCTTGAATAATGTAATATGCCATCATGTTCAACACCGCGACATTAGTCCCAGGGCGCAATTGAATATGCCAATTAGTATAGCGAGCTAATTCGGTTTTTATCGGATCGAGCACAATAAGTGGTGTGCCTTTCATCACTTTTTGCTTGATTTTAGCGCCAGTTACCGGGTGAGCAGCCGTTGGGTTGGCACCAATTAATAAAATAAAGTCGGTTTGTTTTAAATCTTCAATAGAATTGGTTGCTGCACCTGTACCAAAGCTTTTTTGCATGCCATAGGCGGTAGGTGAATGACAAACGCGAGCACAACAATCGATATTATTTGTACCAATTACAGCGCGCATCATTTTCTGTAATAAATAATTTTCTTCATTGGTACAACGTGCAGAAGATATACCCGCAATAGCATCACTGCCGTGCTCAGTTTTAATATCAGTTAACCGCTGAGCAATATAGTCAAAAGCATATTCCCAGCTGACTGTGGTTAGCTTGCCATCAATTTTGACTAACGGTGCATCAAGGCGATCATCATGATCATAGAATCGCCATGCATATCGGCCTTTTAAACAGGTATGACCGCCATTAACCTCGGCATCTTTGGGCGCTTCAATCGACAATATTTTATTGTTTTGCACAGACACTTCTAAATTACAGCCCACACCGCAATAGGAGCAAACTGTTCTCACTTTATCAATGGTACTATTTGTCGCTTCTACGCGAGCTAAGTTTTGACGGAAAATATCACTGATAGCGCCTGTCGGACACGTTTGAGCACAAGCGCCACATGACACACAATCAGAATCATTAAAATTGACATCTTGCCCTTTAATAATTCGGGCATCAAAGCCACGGCCTGTAACGCTGAGTACTTGCTCGCCTTGGATTTCATCACAAGCGCGAACACAACGATTACAGTCGATGCATAAAGATAAGTCCATTCGCATATATGGGTGACTATCATCACACAGGCTTTTTTCACCCTTTTTATTAATAGTAAGCGGCACACTAGCAATACTTTTACGTCCTTGCGTAAAGCGTACTTGGTTAACACCTGTTGCAATAACCACTTGTTCAAACTCTGTGTTGGCTTGCTTTTGAATGTTAGTCAAAGTTTGCTCTGGTAAATCACTAAGCACT
Source organism: uncultured Colwellia sp. (assembly GCA_963974965.1). Classification (GTDB taxonomy): domain Bacteria; phylum Pseudomonadota; class Gammaproteobacteria; order Enterobacterales; family Alteromonadaceae; genus Colwellia. The sequence continues at coordinate 58,173 of CAXBEX010000012.1, forward strand.
AATTCAATAATATTTTTACGGAGCTTTTCAATACGGGGAGAATGAGTATAAATATGCATCCCCTCACCTATTGGCGTATGACATGAGGCCATTACCTTTCTTGAGCCATCAGCGGTTAACGCAACATCAACACTACAAACACGGCAGCTACCATATGGCTCTAACCGGGTATCATCACATAAAGTAGGTATGGCATTGATATCATTTAATCGACGACTGAAAGATAAAATTGTTTCGCCATTTTCAATCGGATAAGCAACACCATTTAAAAAAGCTTGTTTTTGCGCTAACAGCTCGTGTTTCGCCTGATTCATGATTGCTCTCCTACTGCATTTTTATTCGCGCTAAAATACGGCGTTAATTCATGCTCAAAATACTGCAAAATATTTTTTATTGGCAAAGGAACTCCCCCACCTAAAGCGCATAAAGAGCCTAGCTGCATGGTTTCTAATAGGTCATTCAATAACTCACTATCTATAGATTTTTCACCTGAAATGGCTTGCTCAACCATTTCTTGACCGCGCACTGAGCCAATTTGACAGGGATAACACTTGCCGCAAGATTCAAGCGCAGTGAACTCAAACAAGTGATTTATATAATCAATCATTGGCATTGTCTGTGGAATACCAATGATACTGGCATGCCCAAGTAAAAAGCCATTGTCTGCAAATGATTCAAAGTCTATGGTGAGTTTTTCTATTTTATTTAAGGGTATTACGCCGCCTAAGGGGCCGCCAATATGCAGCGCTTTTATTTCTTTAGCAAAACCACCTGCCAGCTTAATCACCTCAGTTAATGGTGTACCCATTGCTACTTCGATAATGCCAGGTTTATTAAAAGCGCCATCAAGTGAAATTAATTTACTGCCAGTAGATTTGCCATTGCCTAGTTTTTTATATTGAGCAACACCGCTATTTTTTTCATCTGCTAAATTAGAGAATATAAAATGAATTGAACCAAACGTTTCTACATTATTAACAACAGTTGGGCAACCAAACAAACCGCTTTGTGTTGGAAACGGCGGTCTGACTGAAACGACAGGCCGTTGACCTTCAATAGAACGCAGCAATGCAGTTTCTTCACCACAAATATAAGCACCAGCGCCTTTGATGATTTTAAAGGAAAAATCTAACGATAGCCCCAATTTTACGAACTCAGTAATGGCCTGTTCTGTTTGCTCTATTGCCACGGGATATTCAGCGCGAATATATAAAACACCTGTTTTCGCTCCCGTTAAAAAACCCGCCATTAACATACCAAAGAGCACCGCATGAGGCCTTTGCTCTAATAAATAACGATCAGAAAAAGCCCCTGCATCACCTTCATCGGCATTACAAACGATATATTTTTCACAATCATGTTGGTTAAGACCTTTTTCTTGAAGACAAGAGCGCCATTTAATCCCTGTTGGGAAACCGGCGCCGCCGCGACCACGCAAACCAGATTCAACTAATTTGTCTAATAGTTGTTCTCGTTTATCGTTGGTAGCGTACTGCTTGGATAAGTCATTGAACAACTGATAATACTGTGCAATATCATATATTTCAGCGGTTAAAATAGGCTGGGCTAATGTAGAACTTACTTGATAATACTCATTGGATGCTGTTAACGGCTCTTTTGCAATAATGGCTAAGTTATTAATATCAGTGCCAGAGAAGTTATGATCTGCAATTTGAAAGGCGCTATTTTCAGCGCACCTGCCTAAACAAGTAACATGGCCGACATTTTCAGCGCCAAATTGACTCACTAATTTTTCTTTAACCGTCGTTTGGGTTTTAGCACACAAACAAGATGAGCCATTACACACATAAGCTTTTTTATTAGCGTTATTCTTGTCGCTACCATCATCTAAAAAGTCGTAAAAGCTCGCAGCGCCATGAACAACTGCCTCCCCCATTAAAAACTCTTTTGCTAGCGCTTGTCGTTGGTGTTTTAAATTAGTTGATTTATCACCGGTATCTGTAACAACGAGTTTTTGAAATAAGGTATTATTAATGCCTTGTTTTCGGGCAAGTTGTGATAAGTTTTTCGACATAATTGCTCTCTCACTTTATTCTTGTATAAATCTGTAAATTCTAATTTATGTGCTTGGCTCGTTAGTTCTAAAGCACTACTGCTCTGCTTTTATGCGCCAATCACCACAATAAACATTAAATGATTGCGGCGAGGCAAAACCGATTAGTGTTAATTCAAATCGCTGTGCTGCTTTTATTGCTAAATCTGATGGCGCTCCAACAGCAACCAAAATACTAATACCTGCCATCACCGCTTTTTGTACAATTTCAAAACTGACTCGACCACTCACCACCATAACCAACAACTGTTCAACGTGCAGTGATGCTTGCTCAAAAACACGCTGACCAACGAGTTTGTCTACCGCATTATGTCGGCCTATATCTTCAAAAACACTTAATAACTGTGCTTGTTGATTAAAAAGTGCCGCGCCATGTACACCACCAGTCACGTTAAATAATTGTTGTTGTGCTCGCATTTTATTGGCCAGTGTGTAGATATCCTCGGCATTAAACTGTGACTGTGTCGTTAAGCTTAATAAATTAGGTGGATCTTTTAACTCTAGTGCTTTTAATGAGGTTGCGCCACACAAACCACAACTTGAATACGTTGTTTGGAAGCGTTCAATAGAGGTTAATTTAGGTTGTTTTCCGTTAGCTAAGTACACGTGCCAACTATTGTTTCGCATCTCTTGATCTGCATTGTCTGGAGAAATGCTTTTAACATCAGAAAAATTCTTTATTACACCTTCACTAAATAATAAGCCAAGGATCAAAAACTTATCATAACCTAAAGTGCGCATCGTAATAGCAAACACTTTAGACTCAAGCCCTTGATGTTCACTATGCCAATGCAGATTAATCTCTAAAGGTTGCTCAGTAATCACGCTATCATGTACAAGCGCTCTATTAGGCTTGTGCTGACGAGAATAAATTACTTTATCAACGCGTTTTGTTGCTTGTTGTATAGCAGCAAAATCGGTCATGACTGTCCAAATATTTATTTCATAATAGCTAAAGTCTAACGCCTTAAAATTAAAGTGGAAAGCACAAAGTACAAAGCTAATTTTTTACTTCTGAGATATTTGTAAGGCTTTTGTTGCAAATTAAGTGTTAGTTGCTAAGTTACTTGGTATTAATTCAAGTATAAACAAAAATAAAAATTTCAAACAAGGATTTATCATGGTTTCTGATGTGGAAATTGCACAACAATTCACCCCTCGCCCTATTAGTGAAATTAGCGACCAACTCAATATACAGCCAGATCATGTTCTACCTTATGGTAGGGATATCGCGAAAATATCACTTGATGCCTTAAATACTCATTCAACTAAAAAAGGTAAGCTGATTTTAGTATCCGCCACCACACCAACACCTTCCGGCGAAGGTAAAACCACCACTACTATTGGCTTAGGGCAAGCATTCACTCAATTAAATGAATCTGTCTGTTTAGCACTACGCGAGCCATCGCTTGGTCCTTGTTTAGGAATGAAAGGCGGAGCCACAGGTGGCGGTTATAGCCAAATAATGCCCAGTGATAAAATTAACTTACATTTTACTGGCGATTTTCATGCGATTACTAGCGCCAATAACTTACTTTCCGCAGCAATCGATAATCATATTTATCATGATAATGTTCTTAACATTGATCCTCGTCAGCTTGTTTGGCGCCGGGTTATGGATATGAATGATCGAAGTTTACGAAAAATAGTGCTCGGTCTTGGCGGTAAAATGCAAGGTATCCCTCGCGAGGGTGGCTTTGACATAACGGCAGCTTCTGAAGTTATGGCAATGTTATGCTTAGCGAATGATTATGCTGACTTAAAAACAAGGTTAGACCGCACGTTAATTGGCTACACTTATGACAGTAAACCTGTTTACGCGCGTGAATTAGAGGTGACTGGTGCTATGATGGCATTGCTGCGCGATGCAATGCAGCCAAACTTAGTACAAAGCTTTGAAGGCACACCTGCCTTTGTTCATGGCGGTCCTTTTGCTAATATTGCGCATGGTTGTAACAGTGTTATTGCAACGCGAATGGCAATGCATCATAGTGATTGGGCAATCACAGAAGCTGGTTTTGGTTTTGATTTAGGCGCAGAAAAATTCTTTGATATAAAATGTAGAATTGCACAGCTAGATCCCGATGCTGTCGTCTTAGTAACAACCGTTCGCGCCCTAAAAATGCATGGCGGCAAAGATGATAAAAACTTAGAAACCGAAGACTTAAGCGCTGTTGCTAAAGGCCTAGAGAATTTAGATAAACACATTGAAAGTGTGCAGTTATTTAATAAGCACCCTGTGGTTGCCTTAAACCGTTTTGTAACCGATACCGATGTAGAAATAGCGTTGATAAAAGCGCGCTGTGTTGAGCATGGTGTTTCCTTTGCAGAAACAACCCATCATGCTGATGGTGGTAAAGGCGCCATAGCGTTAGCAAAAGCCGTGATGGCATCACTAGATAAAAGCAAACCCTTTGAGCCGTTATATGAATTAGACATCTCTGTGGTTGATAAGGTGCGTAAAGTTAGCCGTGCGATGTATGGTGCAACCGATGTCGCTTTTTCTAAGCAAGCGGAAAAAGATCTAAAACAGGTTGAGCTATTAGGATTAACTCACTTACCTATTTGTATCGCAAAAGCGCCAAGTTCACTTTCTGATGATCCAACCTTACATGGCAGACCTAGAAACTTCGAAGCAACCGTTAGTTCTATACAAATTAATGCCGGTGCCGGATTTTTAGTGGTGTTAACTGGCGATATAATGAGAATGCCTGGTTTACCTAAAATACCTGCCGCTAATCATATTAACTTAGCTAAAAATGGAATAATTGAAGGTTTAGAATAATGGTTGTACTCGCTAATTTAATACCTTAATTTAAAATAATTTTATAGAAAAGTATTTCACCTCGGTGAGGTGAATTTACTCACCTCACCGAGGTGTTAAAATATTGGATTAGGCTGGAATAGTTAGAGCACATCTTCTTCATACATCACACTAATTGAAAGCTCTTTAGTGGTAAGTACATTGTATTTTGCTTCAATAACATTTCTCTTGATTTTCATGCTCGGCGTCAATAAATTATTTTCTACACTCCAAGCTTCTGTACAAATAAGTAAATAATCGAGCTTTTGATGACTTTCAAGTCCTAAATTCACTTCTGTCAGCGTGCTTTTTAAGCGATTAACAACCTCAATATCTCGTTTGTTAACCATTGCCGATAATACAATTAATGCTATTGGTTGCTTCATACCCGAGCCCATCACACAGACTTGTTCAATATCAAGGTTAGTACACAGTAAACTTTCAATGGGAACTGGCGCAACATATTTACCTTTGCTCGTTTTAAATTTGTCTTTAATACGACCAATAATAATGTATTCACCTCGCTCATTTATCTGGGCACAATCCCCCGTGTGAAACCAACCATTAACAAAAGATGCTTCGGAGGATTGCGGCTCTAAGTAGTATTCGTTAAATACCGCATCACCACGGATCAGAATTTCACCTTCTGCGGACAATGTCATTTCAACACACGGTAAAGGCGTTCCAATAGTGCCGGTGTTTAGTTTAGACCAAGGATAATTTAGGCAAGCAGCACCCGAGGTCTCGGTCATTCCCCAGCCTTCACTTATGAGAATGCCTAACTTTTCATACCAATTAAGTAAAGACTGAGCAATAGGGGCTGTACCCGATAAAAACCATTGTGAATTATGCAACCCTAAAGCCTTACGAATTTTTTTGGCAAGCAAAGGTCCCAAAAAAGGGAGGGTTAATAAGAACGAAAGTTTCTGCTGTGATATTTTATTGAGTACATTGCCCTGAAAAATAGCCCATAAGCGCGGCACAGAAATAAAACCTTTAGGTTGTGCGTATTGCAAATCATCAATAAAAGTATCGAGCGATTCAACAAAAAACATTTCAAAGCCAGCATGAAGAGCAACATATTCATTACTACGCTCTACGATGTGTGCTAACGGCAAATAAGATATCGCACGAAAACTATTAGGCACATTGAAAAGCTTGACTAAGCTTTGTGCTACCGATACCATATTTTTGTAGCTTAACACCACGCCTTTTGGTCGGCTGGTTGAACCTGAGGTGTAAACAATTGTTGCTATATCATCTATAGCACTCTGGTGAACAGTATCCAAAGGCGAATACGCTGTTAACCAGTCACTAAATTGTGCTGTTGTCGGTATAGTTGGATAAGGAAAGGCAATACTCAATAGTTTATTTCCAATAGCCATTTTTGCTTCATCGATAACATCCAGTTTGCCGACAAAAATAGCTTTCAAGTCAGTATGTTTAACTATATAACTAATATTATTACGATCGGCGGTGGTATAAATTGGCACACTGATCATGCCTGCCATCATGATGGCTAAATCAGCAATAATCCAATGTGCGCAATTTTTAGAGAGAATACCAATTCTATCCCCTATCTCAAAACCTTGGCTTTTAAGACCATTAGCAATGCAACGAGCTTGATGTTCAACGTCTGCCCAACTATATTCTTGCCATTGTCGATTGATAGGTTGATGAAGAAAAATTTTATTGGGATGACGAATGACATTATTTTGAAGATGCTGTAAAGGTGTTACATATTCCATTTCGCACTTTCCTTTTATTTTATTTTATTTTATTTTATTTTATTTTATTAATGAGTATAGGTGTTATTTCACACTAATCAATAACATATAAAATTTATATTAGATAACAGAAACAAAAAAGTGAGCCAAATTAAATTATTAGACTCACTTTTTTTATTAAAGCGTTTAAGTTAGCTATTAAGTTAGCTATTAACTTAATACCGCTTATTACTTTTCATCTAGCTTTTAAGCTGGTTTTTCTGCCAGTTTTTCTGCTAGGTATAACCACGTTGGTAATACCGTATCAGGATTAAGTGAAACACTATCAATGCCCTGCTCCACTAACCATGCCGCAAAGTCTTCATGATCTGAAGGTCCTTGACCGCAGATACCTACGTACTTACCACGTTTTTTGCATGCGCTAATGGCCATTGATAATAACGCTTTAATGGCAGGATTACGCTCGTCAAATAAATGTGCAACTAAACCTGAATCTCTGTCTAGACCAAGTGTTAACTGAGTTAAATCATTTGACCCAATTGAGAAACCGTCAAAATAATCCAGAAATTGATCCGCAAGCAAAGCGTTAGAAGGTAATTCACACATCATAATAATACGTAAACCGTTTTCACCACGTTTCAAACCCTGTTCTGCTAAAATATCAATAACCTGTGCCGCTTCTTCTACTGTGCGAACAAATGGGATCATCACTTCAACGTTGGTTAAATCCATGTCATTTCGAACACGTTTTATCGCTTCACATTCAAGGGCGAAACAATCACGGAAATCTTTTGATATATAGCGAGCTGCACCACGGTAGCCAATCATAGGATTTTCTTCCTCTGGCTCGTATTCTTCACCACCAACTAAATTTGCATATTCGTTTGATTTAAAATCAGACATACGCACAATAACTTTTTCAGGAGAATAAGCCGCGGCTAACGTTGAAATACCTTCCGTTAATTTTGCGATATAAAACTCAACGGGACTTTCGTAACCTGCGATTATATCGTTAATTTCATCTTGTAAATCTGCCGATTGTTTATCAAAGTTCAGTAACGCTTTAGGGTGAATACCAATCATTTTATTGATAATAAACTCTAAACGCGCTAAACCAATACCCGCATGCGGTAATTTTGCAAAAGCAAAGGCACGGTCAGGGTTACCCACATTCATCATTATTTTAAGCGGTAATTCTGGCATAGCATCAATTATCGAGGTAGTAACGGTATAATCAAGTTTGCCTTGATAAATAAAACCCGTATCACCTTCAGCGCAAGAAACAGTAACGTTATCACCCATAGCAATCAATTTTGTTGCATTACCACAACCCACTACCGCAGGAATTCCCATTTCACGGGCAATAATGGCGGCATGACATGTTCTACCACCACGATTAGTGACAATGGCAGAAGCACGTTTCATAATGGGTTCCCAATCAGGGTCGGTCATATCAGTAACAAGTACATCGCCGGGTAAAATTTTGTCCATTTCATCAATAGAGGCTAAAATTTTTGCTTCACCACTACCAATTTTATGACCAATAGAGCGACCTTCACAAATAACATTAGCACTGGTTTGTAATTGGAATTGTTCCATTACATTAGCATTTTCACGGCTTTTCACCGTTTCAGGACGTGCTTGAACAATATATAGTTTATTGTCTAAACCATCTTTTGCCCATTCAATATCCATTGCGCGACCATAATGTTTTTCAATAATCACGGCTTGTTTAGCTAACTCTTGAACTTCATCGTCGGTTAATGAAAAGCGGTTAGAGTCTTGCTCGTCAATATCAACAATTTCAACCTGTTTGCCATGTTCTTGGTTTTCTAAAGGAACAGCGCTATAAACCATTTTAATAGCTTTACTACCAATATTACGACGGATAACAGCGGGCTTACCTTTCGCTAACGTTGGTTTGTGCACGTAAAATTCATCAGGGTTAACCGCGCCTTGCACCACCATTTCACCTAACCCAAAACTAGAGGTAATAAATACAACATCCTCAAAGCCTGATTCTGTATCAATAGTAAACATGACACCTGAAGCTGAAATATCACTACGCACCATGCGCTGAATACCAGCAGATAATGCTACCCCGCGGTGATCGTAACCTTGATGTACACGATATGAAATTGCACGATCATTAAAAAGTGAAGCGAAAACATGCTTGATAGCAACCATCACCGCATCTAAGCCACGCACATTAAGAAAAGTTTCTTGTTGCCCGGCAAAAGAGGCATCGGGCATATCTTCAGCAGTGGCAGATGAACGTACAGCAAAAGAAGCATCATCAGACTTTTTACCTACAGGAAGGTCACCTACTAATTTGTTATAAGCCAGCTCTATGTCTTGCTGCATTTGTGCTAAGAAAGGCGTGTCGATAATCCATTGACGAATTATTTGCCCGCATTTTGCGAGCTCTTTAACGTCATCAACATCAAGAGTATCAAGCAATTTATATATTTTTTCATTTATACCGCTTTGCTCTAAGAATTCATTAAAAGCAAAAGATGTAGTCGCAAAGCCTGTAGGTACCTGAACACCAACATTCGCCAAATTTGAAATCATTTCACCAAGTGACGCATTTTTGCCGCCAACGCGGTCAACATCACCCATTCCCAAGTTTTCATACCAAAGTACATTTTCTTGCACAACAATTCTCCACTGATTTGACGAAAAGATAAAAAGCTATTTAAAAATTCACACTATATTTATAGTTTGGATCATTCTACACTGCCAACTATTGAAACTAAACGTTAAAATGATAGTTAATTTAGAAGTTTTCACTATTACTTTTACAACTCTTTTATAAGGACTCTTAATGCGCACTGCTTTTTATATTTCTGACGGTACAGCCATCACTTCTGAGGTTTTCGGTCATGCATTACTTTCATTATTTCCAACAGAGTTTGAACATCAAACCATCTCCTTTGTTGAAACGATTGAAAAGGCACTTGATGCGAAAGAGAAAATAAATAAAGCCAGTGCCCGCTCTAAAGAGCCTGCTTTAGTTTTTCATACCTTTGTTAATAATGATATTCGAGAAATAATTGATAGTTGCGATGGTGTTATTTTTAACTTTTTAGAGCATTTTGTTGAACCTTTAGAAAAAAAGTTAAACATGAAAGCTAAGCCTAAAGCCCATAGAACGCATAGTATTCATGAAAACAGTTACGATTATCGAATAGAGGCCGTTAACTATGCACTAGCCAATGACGATGGTTCAGTGGTAACCAATTATGAAGATGCTGATGTTATTTTAGTTGGCGTGTCACGTTCAGGCAAAACACCCAGTTCACTGTATTTAGCTTTGCAATATGGCATTAAAGCCGCTAATTACCCTTTTACCGACGACGATATGGATGAACTTAAACTGCCGGATTTTTTAAAACCGCATAAAAAGAAACTTTTTGGTTTAACCATTGACGCTCAACGATTAATCGATATTCGTGAAGGTAGAATGTCAAATTCTAAATACGCATCGGCTAGACAATGCAAAATGGAAGTACGTGAAGTAGAAAAACTCTATAAAAAAGAGAATATTCCCTTTATTAATACCACAAAATTTTCAGTGGAAGAAATTTCAGCCAAAATTCTTAATGAAACAGGACTGCAAAGATATAAATACTAATTAAGGAAAAAAACAAAAATCTATATCACTTTTTAAGTCGTTATATTGTTAAAATAGTTCACATTATCACTTAATTTCGCTATGTTAGCGCCCATAATTTAGTTTATGCGTGCGCTTATTCTCTTTAATAAAGCGTAGCCAATAAAAGAAAGCAAATTCCATGACAATTAAAACAGATGAACTACGCACAAGTTTAATTGAAAACTTAGTGTCTCCAGCGCAATTAGCAGAGCAAATACCACTTAATAAAGAAACTGCTGACTTTATTATGCAAAGTCGACAAGAGATTGAAGCGATCATAAGCGGTGAAGATAAACGCTTGTTAGTCATTATTGGCCCTTGCTCTATTCACGACACCAAGGCTGCTATTGATTATGCACAACGTTTAAAGAAATTACGTGATAAGTATAGCAATGAGCTATTAATTGTTATGCGCGTTTATTTTGAAAAACCACGCACCACGGTAGGTTGGAAAGGATTAATTAGCGATCCTGATTTAGATAAATCATTTCATGTTGCCAAAGGCCTAAACCTTGCTAGGCAGCTATTAGTCGATATTAATGCCATGGGTTTACCAGCTGGAACTGAATTTTTAGATATGGTTACCGGTCAGTATATTTCTGATTTAATCAGTTGGGGCGCTATTGGCGCTCGTACTACTGAAAGCCAAGTGCACAGAGAGTTAGCGTCTGCCCTTTCCTGCCCTGTTGGTTTTAAAAATGGTACCGATGGTAATGTAAAAATAGCACTTGATGCCATTAAGGCTGCAAGCGTACCCCATGTATTATATTCTCCTGATAAAAGTGGGCAAATGTGTATTTATCGTACCCATGGAAACCCCTTTGCGCATGTAATTTTACGTGGTGGAAAAGTGCCTAATTATCACCCAGAAGATATTAAAGATACCTGTGAAAAATTAGCAAAAGCTCAACTTAAAACAAGTATTATGATTGATTGTAGCCACGGCAATAGTTACAAAGACCATAACAAGCAAATTGATGTAGCTCGCTCACTTGCTGCGCAAATTAATCAGGGTGATGACAGTGTGTTTGGTGTTATGATCGAGAGCTTTATTGAAGCAGGAAATCAAGCAGTAAAAGCAGACACTCCTCTGATTTATGGAAAAAGTATTACTGATGCTTGTGTTGACTTAGACGTTAGTGACAAAATATTAACTGTGTTGGCTGATGCAGTTAAACAAAGACCTTAGGCTTCGTGCCTATGTATTTTAATCAGTAATGGAAGTGATTTTTTGAAGGGGTAATTTATTGCCCCTTTATCTTTATCTTTATCTTTATCTTGATCTTTATCTTTATCTTTATCTTTATCAGATATTGGATATCAGACTAAAACCCAAACTACATAAGATTATTTAGTAAACTAATATTATTTTAGTTGTGCTAACAATCCATCACTTGCATCCTCAACTAAGTCTAAAACAAAACGAAAACCATTAGCACCACCATAATAAGGGTCGGGCACTTCTGTTTCTTCATGGTTCATCGCAAAATCTAAAAAAAGCTTTGCTTTATGCTGTAGATGTTCAGGTGCAATTTTCTGTAAGTCATCAAGATTAGCATTATCCATCGCTAAAATAAGATCGAAATCGTCAAAATCTTGTACCGTTACTTTTCGCGCTTTAATACCGTCGAAAGAATAATCCCGTTCAGAACCTACTTTTTGAGCTCTGTGATCAGGCTTTTCTCTTGCATGTGCACCAACCGTACCTGCTGAATCAATTTTTAACGATAAGCCCTGCTTTTGTGCTTTGTGTCTAAACACAGCTTCAGCAGTGGGTGAACGACAGATATTACCCATACAGACAAATAATACAGATTTAACGTTACTTAAGTCTTTCAAAATCAATTCCTTTATTATAATCAAACACTTAACGAACTAGTCCGTACATACAACTGTGTTATTTAGGCCAAAACATCAACTTTATAGGTATCAATAGGTTACATTTATTTTAGGGATAAATAAAGTTAGTTTTAGGATATTTATAGGATACTTTCTGGCTGTTTTTCAGGTATAGACTCTTACATTTAGCCCTTCAACCAAGAATAACTATACCCCTTCCCTAACAAGTCAATCTTAAGCTCTTTTTTAATCTGCTTACTACATCGCATATACACTGAACTAAGCTCGTTATCGTAGCTATTAGGTTTAAAACCACGCTCTATCGCTTTTTGATACCACTCGTAACCTTCACTAACGTTACCAAGTAATATATTAGATGCGCCAATCAAAGTACATGGGCGAAAATCAGAGGGAGTTAATGCGTTGGCCTCACTTCCTAATTTCAAAGACTCTGTGTATTGGCTTAAGTCACGAAAGACACCACCTGAGGTTGTGAGTAAGGCCGAGTTTAATTTTTTATTGCCTTTAGAAAATTTAAAGGGATAGTTTGATTTAACAACCCCAAAAACTTCCTGAGATGACTTACCCTTTCTGTAGTCAGCTACAGGGCGAGATTATGCTTAGAGCCACAAACGACTTTACCATCAAAGCTTATATGTTCTTCACCTTCTTTGTCTCGCACTGCATTTGAAAAATTAATAAAGCTTGAAACGAGGCTTTCAGCCTTGATCCCTCTAATAATACGCCCAATAGAATGTCTTGTAGGAATACCTTTACTAAAATCTCGGTATTCTCTTAACCAATCAAGTTGAGCTTCCCCAAATATTTTAATCGCTTTCCAACCCTTTGCTCCACACAGCACTGCAGATATTGTTAAGAAAATAATATCGGCTAATTCATAATCTTTATTAGCGCCTACTCTGTGATCTTCAATACTTTCAATATCTTGAAATAATGACTTCATAATTAATCAACGTTGAATTTTTGATACTGATCTGATCGTTCAACATCAATTAAGTTCAAAATATTTTCATTATATCGTGTTATTTATCAAAAATGCGTGATCCCACCCTGACTAACTTACCCTTTAAACGCCACATATTTATACCGACAAAAAACAGGTAACTTGCGCCAATCAGCTTTAGTAAAACAAACATTTTTGGAAACTGTAACATGATGGTTGAAACACCAATGACTGATGCAATAGCAACAACGGCTACACCTATTAACTCTCCCCACATCATCCATAACGTATTTCGGATACCAATTGACATGGCTAATGTCATGCACATGCCAGGCGTAATCTAAACAATAAAAAAAGTAGGAATAAAAAGGCTAAGTAACGCGAAGTCTAACAACTGACACTCTCAATTTAATAAAGAATTAAACACCGACTGTAGCAATAAATAAGATCTGAGACAATCAGCGCAGTAATGAATAAAAATGATACAAACTTCATCGCCAAATTACTCATACTAAAAGGCATGTCAACATTTAGAAATAAATTATAATTTATTTCTGTTTCAACGCTAATCACCCTGCTAGAATAGCGCAAATTTTATTTGTCTTCATGTAGCTTAAGTACCATTTCGTTTGCATGAGTTTTTCGGAAATATTTAGTCATGCGTACCAGTCAATACTTACTGTCTACCTTAAAAGAAACCCCTGCTAGTGCAGAAGTGATTAGTCATCAATTAATGCTACGTGCAGGACTTGTGCGAAATCTTGCATCAGGCTTATATACATGGTTACCAACAGGGTTACGTGTATTAAAGAAAGTTGAAAACATTGTTAGAGAAGAAATGCAACGAGCTGGCGCTAATGAAATATTAATGCCAATGGTTCAACCTGCTGATTTATGGCAAGAGTCTGGTCGTTGGGATGATTATGGCCCAGAATTATTGCGATTAAATGATCGCCATAAGCGCCCTTTCGTTTTAGGCCCAACACATGAAGAAGTGATCACAAAACTGGTTGCAAACGAGCTTAATAGCTATAAACAATTACCGTTATCATTATTTCAAATTCAATCTAAATTTCGAGATGAAATTCGTCCCCGTTTCGGCATAATGCGTGCCCGTGAATTTTTAATGAAAGATGCCTATTCTTTTCATTTAGAGCAAGCATGTTTAGAAAAAACCTATCAAACTATGTTCGATGCTTATTGCCGTATATTTGATCGTTTAGGCTTAAATTACCGCCCAGTATTGGCTGACACCGGCTCTATCGGTGGTGATGCTAGCCATGAGTTTCATGTATTAGCTGATTCAGGCGAAGATGACATTGCGTTTAGTGATGTTAGTGATTTTGCTGCCAATGTTGAAAAAGCCGAAGCTTTAGCACCAACACAAGAGCGTGCTGAGCCAAGCCAAGCGCTAGTTAAAATTTCCACACCAAATGTTAAAACTATTGATGAACTGACTAATTTTTTAAATATTGATATTAAAAAAACAGTTAAAACGTTACTTGTTTGTGGCATTGAAAATGAGCAAGGTGAAACACCTATAGTTGCACTTGTACTTCGAGGCGATCATCAACTTAATGAAATAAAAGTGGATCATTTACCACAAATTTCATCACCCTTAACTTTTGCTACCGATGAACAAATATTAACAGCTGTAAATTGTAACGCAGGCTCTATAGGCCCTGTTGGTTTAACAATTGAGGTCATTGTTGATAGAAGTGCCGCCCAATTAAGTGATTTTGTTTGTGGTGCTAATGAAGATGATCAGCATTTAACGGGTGTAAACTGGCAAAGAGACTGTGCAATTGTCGAAGTTGCCGACTTACGGAACGTTGTTGAAGGTGATCCAAGCCCTTGTGGCCAAGGTAATATAGTTATAAAGCGCGGTATTGAGGTTGGTCATATATTCCAATTAGGTACTAAGTACGCCCAAGCGATGAAGTGTGCTGTATTAAACGAAGGTGGTAAAAATCAAACCTTAACCATGGGCTGTTATGGTATTGGTGTTTCTCGCATTGTTGCTGCTGCAATTGAACAAAATCATGATCAATACGGAATCAAATGGCCAACAGCGATAGCCCCATTCCAAGTTGCTATTGTTCCTATGAATATGGCTAAATCTGCACGTGTAAAAGAAACAGCAGAAGCCTTATACGAAAAGTTAACTAACGCAGGTATTGACGTTTTATTTGACGATAGAAAAGAACGTCCTGGTGTTATGTTCGCTGATCACGAGTTAATGGGCACACCATTCTTATTGATTATTGGTGAACGTAATTTAGACGATCAGCAAGTTGAAGTTAAAAATCGTATTACAGGTGAAAAATCGCTGCTTGCAATTGATGAAGTGATGTCACTTTTTAATTAGAAAGTCATTTGGTTCTCATTTTTTATTTGCATTGATTGTCCGAATGAAAAACACAAAAAGGGGCTTTAGTCCCTTTTTGCTGTCTAATTGTTAATTCTCCATATTAATATAATAATGCTGTTATGCTGTTTTATTAAAAAAATTTACAATTTATCATTAAAAACTGAATCTTAGCTATTTCAATACGCTGTATTATTAGCAACAATGAACAATCACCCTAATCTCATACATAAAGAAGTACATTCATCATGAAAGCTATTATAAAGTCATCTAAATTAAACAACGTTTGTTATGAAATTAGAGGACAAATAGCAGCCGAGGCACGTCGTTTAGAAGATGAAGGCCATAAAGTTCTTAAACTTAATATAGGTAATCCTGCCCCTTTCGGTTTTGAAGCGCCCGACGATATATTGAAAGACGTGATACACAACTTACCTAACTCTCAAGGTTATAGTGAATCTCAGGGCATTTACTCTGCCCGCGTTGCCGTAATGCAATATTTTCAACAGCAGGGAATTAAAGAGGTAAGTGTTGATGATATTTTCATTGGCAACGGTGTTAGCGAACTTATTGTTATGGCGATGCAAGGTTTGTTAAATAATGGCGACGAGGTACTAATTCCTGCTCCTGATTATCCTCTATGGACAGCTGCAGTATCACTTTCAGGTGGAAATCCTGTTCATTATATTTGTGATGATGAAAACTCTTGGTATCCTGATCTTAAAGATATGGAAAGTAAAATCACCGACAAAACTAAAGCGATTGTTTTAATTAATCCTAATAACCCAACAGGTGCTGTTTACCCCGAAGAAATTCTTCAAGGTATAATTGAACTAGCCAGAAAGCATAGTTTAATTATTTTCAGTGATGAGATTTATGACAAAATTTTATACGATGGGGCTAAACATATTCCAACAGCATCGCTTACTCAAGATGTATTTATTATTACCATGGGTGGTTTGTCTAAAAACTATCGAATTGCAGGCTTTAGAGCAGGCTGGATGGTTTTCTCTGGTCCCAAAATTCACGCTGAAGATTATTTGGAAGGATTAACTATTCTCGCCTCAATGCGCATGTGTTCTAACGTACCTAGTCAACATGCAATTCAAACCGCATTAGGTGGTTATCAAAGCATTAATGAATTAATTACCGGTGATGGACGTTTATTAAAACAACGTAACGTTGCGGCTAAAATGATTAATGACATAGACGGCTTATCATGTCATCCCGCTATGGGAGCGCTCTATTTATTTGTGAAAGTAGACGCAGAAAAATTCAACATCACCAATGATGAAAAAATGATATTAGACTTACTTAAGCAAGAAAAAATATTACTTGTTCATGGCAGTGCTTTTAATATTAAAGCACAAAACTACTTTAGGTTAGTATTTTTGCCTCATGTAGATGAGTTGATACCCGCATTAGAGAAACTTAAAAACTTCTTTTTGACTTATAAGCAAACATAAATAAAGTAGTAAAGCGTGATGTATACTAAATAATTATCACGCTTGTCTTAGAATGGTTACCTATTAAACTAATATAAGTAACTAATATAAAAAACTAATCTGGGCGAGAAAGCTCGTCCAGTGTTTGCATACAAGCGGGAAATTGAGATTGAAAATATTCAGTGACTTCTGGCCACTTGTCACAATGCTCACTTACTCGGTTTTGTAATAGTTTAGCCGCATCAATAAACTCTCTATTGCCAACATTTACTTCTGATAAGCTGTAATGATATGCCGCTAAATCATCTGCTGCTTTAACAATAGCTTTAGTTTGCTTATCTACTTTAGATTGAATAACTAAAGGTGCCATAGCTTCATGCAAATATTCAGGCAACCCTTCATACACCATAGAACGCTCTACTTCACGTTCTATTTTCTTTATTTGTTTAGTTAGTTCAGGATTATAGTATTTTAATGGACTGGGAATATCGCCAACACCGCCAGATTCGGATGCTTCATGATAAAGAGCCGCTAAAGCTATCGCTGCGGGGTCATAAGTTCGATTAAACTTTATCTTACCAATTAAGGCAATTTGATGACTAATTAACGCAACTTCAAATGAATGCTGAGCACACGTTTCAGGCTCTCTTGAAGTCATCAGCGGCCAACGTATAATTTTTCTAAGCCTTAGCATCCATGCGCTAAAGCTACCTTTTTTATGATGAAACATGAGATTACTTGGGAATAACTCCCACCCTATAACTAACTATCAGGAAATTGTGCTCTAATTGCAATAAATTCATCAAAGTTATCAACAATTATATCAATCAAAGCGGCATCAAACTTCTTGTTTTTTTCTAAAATAATAAAGTCTTTAATTTGATCATTTGACCAAGGCTCTTTATAACATCGTTTAGAGCCTAATGCATCAAACACATCAACAACTGCCATAATTCTTGCTTCAATGGGAATATCTTCTCCCTTTAAACCTTCAGGATAACCTGAACCATCCCAATTTTCATGATGATAATGAGCCAATCTTGCTGCAAGTTTTGACACACTAACACTCGATTGTTGCAAAATATCACGTCCAATTTGAGTATGGGTTTGCATGATTTTCCATTCATCATTCATGAGTTTACCGGGTTTATGCAAAATATACTCTGGTATCGCGACTTTTCCTAAATCATGTAGTGGTGCCGCTAAACGAAGCGCCTCAATAAAAGGTTCTTCCAAACCTAGCTTTATTGCTAACAATTCACATAACAAAGCAACACGCTTTACATGACACCCTGCTTCTTTGCTACGTGCCTCTATGGCTTCACTAACAATGAAGAGTAGCTCTTTTTGTGTTTTTTCTATTTCTTTTTGCTTAGTTAAGCTCTCTAAAATTAGCGCAACATTGGTAGCAAATAATGTAGCCAAACTTACTTTAAAGTGTTCGTTATCATTTTCAAATTCAATATACAGTACAGAAGCTGAATTTACAGATGACTGATAATACCCAACAAAACAGTGTTCATTACTGTAATGCTTTTTACTTATAAATACCTGCTTAATTTTTTCTTTAATATCATCAGGGATATCTGAAGATTCTAATGAATCTGACTCACAGACATATTTACCGGTACAGGCAAGAATTAAGCTAGAGGAATGTAGATCAAAATCAATTTGAGTGCGAGCTATATATAAAGCAGAGCTTTCAACATTCATTAACGCTAATAAATGAGCTAATGCAGCTGATCCAAAAGATTTAAGTTGATCTTTTTTTAACAAGTCATGGGTAGCCTCAATTAACTTTTTAAACGCATCTAAACTACGTTGAATTGTCGTTAGATCACGATACGCACGAATACTAGCGTACACAGTGGTGATCATTTTATTAGCGGTAAAATCTGTTTTTTCTTTATAGTCATTTATATCATAATCTTTAATGACTCTTGCTTCTGGCGCTGAGCCTGCTTGCCCAGTTCTAAGTACTAAGCGTATAGATTGGTTCTTCAGATCCTCTCTTATCCATCGAACTAACTCCAAACCTGCATGATCAGTTTCCATAACTACATCAACAAAAGCCATGCAAAAATCATTATCTTTTAGCAGTTTTTCCTTAGCTTCTTCCATAGAATATACTGAAATAATTTCTAACTGACGATTTTCAATTTCAGCATCAGCTAAAACTAATTTAGTCACTTGATGAACAGAATCATCATCATCAACCACCAAAATACGCCATTTTTTAGCCGACTTGGCAGCAGTTAAGTCTTCACTTTCTGCTGGTTCTTCCTTAAAAATAAAGTCATTCATTTGATTGGTTTTTCTATCTCAATTAAAAGTGTTACATTTAAGTGTAATGCAGAAATTAAAAAATGCATTATAAATCAATAAAAAAGCGACCAAAGTCGCTTTTTTATTTTTAATTTCGCTGAGTAGTTATGAATTATATTAGTTAAATTGTGCAACCACTTCATTTACTACATCTTTAATCATAGACGATGGCACTTCTTTGTCATCCGACATAATGTGTTTAGTCGCCCAACCGTGCCATACTGGCTGGTGGGTTTTAGCATCATAAACATCAATGGCTAATTTACCTTCTGTATATTGGCGCACACGATTTTCTGTTCCCAGATTTCCTCCATACAAACCACCATAATAACCACCATAATAACCTAGCCCCCAGCCAAAGCTTGAATTATAGGTTGAAGGGTAACTGCTTACTTTAATTTTATCTCTATTACCTACCGTATAAGAAATCGAAAAATCTGCATTCTCAGCATTAGCTACTAACTTATAACCTTTTGATATGAATGCTTGCTCTATTTCTTCATCAACTCGAACCTTCATTACAGGGTTAAAATCTTCTGCTCGTGCCATTATTTTAGCTGATGTTAACCAAGCAAAAGTTTTATAATTTGTTGTATCAATGTCATTGTTTCTATCAAAATTAAATTTTGCTTTATGCGCACTTGAACAGCTTGCAACAACTATGACTAATGCGGTAACTAATATTTTTTTTATATTGTTCATATTTTCTATCCTTTTGCTTATTTATTCAAAGCTTAACGTAAATGCTAAAATGATGTTACCACTAAATGCACTACATTAATTATAAGTCATAATGAAATAAAAAGCTAAAATAGCAAAAGCAAATAATTAATAGTATTTACCCACTTGTATCATGAATCAAAGCAAGCCATCTTAATTAAATAGATAATAAATTTTATTTATTATCTATTTAAAGGTTGACAGTTATTGTTAAACCCTTTAAAAATAGAACCAAGTATTATCTTTTTACACAAAACTTAGATTTATATAAGCTATGTATTTAATTATTAAAAGTAACAACAACGTCGTGCTCATGGTCGTAGTGATAGTCAATTCACTGCGAGGATTAGGTTGTTTGAAAAGTTAGCTTTTACGTAAAATAGGTAAGCAAATAAATAACCAAACCCTCGCTCTACTTTAGACCGAGGGTTTTTTTATTTTTTATATTAATCATTAACATTAATAGGTATCAATATGACAACAGAACTTTTTACTGGTGCAGAAATGGTGGTTAAAGCATTATCAGCACTTAAGGTAAAATATATTTTTGGCTACCCTGGCGGGTCAGTTTTAGATCTTTACGATGCGATTTTTCAACAAGATGAAATTAAACATATTTTAGTACGCCATGAACAGGCAGCTACTCATATGGCCGACGGCTATACTCGAGCTACTGGTGAAGTAGGCGTTGTTTTGGCAACTTCTGGCCCTGGGGCAACAAATTGTGTTACGGGTATTGCTACCGCGTATATGGACTCAATTCCAATGGTTGTTTTAGCCGGACAAGTACCAACAACATTAATTGGTAACGATGCCTTTCAAGAAACTGACATTGTTGGTTGTACTCGACCCATTGTTAAACACAGCTTTAATTGTCGAAATTTAGCAGAAATTCCTAATATTATTGCTAAAGCATTTTACATAGCTAACACAGGAAGACCAGGTCCTGTCGTGGTTGAGTTACCTAAAGACTTACTTATTCCACAAAACAAAGCCCCTTTTAGCATTGAAACTAACGTTAAAATGCGATCTTATAATCCAAACATTAAGGGGCACCCAAAACAGATTCGTAAAGCGGCAAAAGCCATAAGTGAAGCAAAGAAGTTAGTCGTTTATTCCGGAGGTGGTATCGTATTAGCTGAGGCATCAGCGCTGTTAACTACCTTAGTTGAAACATTAAAAGCACCTATTACCAATACACTAATGGGGCTTGGTGGAATATCTGGCACCCATGAAAACTTTATTGGCATGTTGGGTATGCATGGTAGTTTAGAAGCAAATAAAGCTATGGCTAATGCTGATGTTATTCTTGCGCTTGGTGCTCGATTTGATGATAGAGTTACCAACAATGTTGAAAAATTTTGCCCTAATGCAATCATAATTCATGTAGATATTGACCCTACCTCAATATCAAAAACTATTAATGCACATATACCCGTAGTCGGTTTAGTTGATATTGTAATGCAACAATTACTTGATGAACTTAACGCAATTAATTACAGCCCCGATGAAGAAGCGCTAAAAGATTGGTGGCAACAAATTCATTTATGGCGTGACATGAGAAGCATCAGCTATAAACAGGTTGAAGGCGAAAAGATCAAACCACAACGTGTGGTAGAAGCCATGTATAGAATCACAAATGGCGAAGCTTATGTTGCTTCAGACGTAGGTCAACATCAAATGTTTGCAGCACAATATTATCCTTTTGCCAAACCTCGCCAATGGATTAATTCAGGCGGAGCCGGCACCATGGGCTTTGGTCTGCCAGCGGCAATGGGGGTTAAACTTGCCTTTCCAGACAAGCATGTTATTTGCATCACAGGTGACGGTTCAATTCAAATGAACATTCAAGAACTATCGACTTGTAAGCAATATAACTTGCCAGTAGTGATAGTGACTTTAAATAATCGCTCTCTTGGTATGGTTCGTCAATGGCAGGATATGGTTTATGGCGGGAGGCACTCTTCTTCCTACATGGAGTCGTTACCTAATTTTACTAAAGTCGCAGAGGCTTACGGTCATGTGGGTATTCAAATTGATACACTAGACGAGCTAGATGCAAAATTAGAAGAAGCGTTTAGTATAAAAAATAAACTTGTTTTTGTTGACGTGTTAGTTGATGAAAAGGAACATGTTTACCCTATGCATATTCGTCAAGGTGGTATTGATGATATGTGGATTGCTAAGGGAGTTAAAGCCTAATGCGTCATTTTTCAAAATACACAAGTTCGAAAAATACAAATTCAATCAATAACATTGATGAACTGCGGGCTAATATAACAAAAAAAGGAGTTAAAGCATAATGCGTCATATTTTAGCTATTTTACTGGAAAATGAACCGGGTGCTCTATCACGCATAGTAGGCCTTTTTTCACAACGTGCCTATAATATTGAAAGCTTAACCGTTGCTCCTACTGATGATAATAGTTTATCTAGAATTACTATTGCCACCTATGGTGATGACAAAGTTTTAGAGCAAATTGTAAAACAAGTAAACAAATTGGTTGATGTGATCAAAATTTCTGAATTAACTGATCGTAAACACGTTGAGCGGGAGTTATTACTTGTTAAAGTTGCCGCGATGAGTGATAAATCACGCACTGAAGTGAAACGGATTGCTGATATTTTTCGAGGCTCAATTATTGACATTGGTAAACAAGTTTATACAATAGAATTAACTGGTAGTAGTGAAAAGCTTAATGCCTTTATTAATACATTAAGTAATGAAACTGAAATAATTGAATCAGCTCGCTCTGGCTGTGTAGGCATGGTTCGTGGCGAAAAAGCGTTAAGAATTTAACACGGTGTAATTTTAAAAACATAAAGTTCAAAACAGTAATTTAAAAACTACAAAGTTGTAAAGTTTCAATGCTTTACAACTTTATTTTATTGATTTTGTTTACTGGCTTTGTTTTAATGACTTTGTTTTACTGACTTATATTGCTGGCTTTATTTTACAGAGAAGATTAATGATTAAATTAGGAAAGTATCAACACTTTAAAGGTAGTTATTATCAAGTACTTCACCTTGCTAGGCATAGTGAAACAGAAGAGTACTTAGTGGTCTATCATCCTATTGATAGTATTGATGATATTTGGGTGCGTCCTTTAGCTATGTTTAATGAAACTATTTTTAGAGACGGAAAAAACATTCAACGCTTTCTGTTCATAGAGTAATCTGAAGTACTAAAACCTGAAGTGAACATTAGCTAATTGAAAAAAAATTATGCGCTTGCCAATTCACTTGCTTTTGTTGCATTTGTGTAACTTCTGCTAGTTCAGGTCCGTGTTTTAACCAAGCTAACATTTTTTCAACATTTTCCTCTTTTCCTGAAAGGAAAACCTCAACACCACCATCAGCCAAATTTTTAGCATAGCCACTTAAACCATAATCAATTGCTTTTTGCTGACTAGATACTCGAAAATAAACGCCTTGTACTTTTCCTGTCACATGAGCAATGTAGCTAACATTCATAATTATTACTCTTCTTAATTTTATTATTAATTTTTTATATCAAATAGTTTTATAACATAGAGTATAGACGCTTTTCGTAAACAGGGAGATAAATTAGGAGAGAAAACCATGGGAAAAACTAACTATTTATTGCTTGCTTAACTTTTTCTTTGTAACTTCGACTAACTTTTAACGCTTTACCATTTTTCAATACCAACAAGTATTCACCACTGGCTTGGCTACAAAACTTTTCTATATAATTTTTATTAACAATAGTAGAACGATGATTTCGAATAAAAAATTTAGGATCAAGATGTTCTTCAAGCTGCTTCATTGTTTTTCTTAAAATATGGGTAGTTTCTTGAGTGCTTTCTTGACTGTTTTTTTGAATGCTTTCTTGAGAGCTTTCTTGAGATCTTTTTTGAGCACTGTTTGAATTATTGCAAGTATGAACGCACATATAATCTCCAGCAGCATCTATCCAAATAATATCTTTAACTGGCACCCTGTTAACTTCACCTGCGTCTTTAATAGCGAGAATATCTGAATAATGAGAAAGACTAACTGGTTGATTATTAGTCAGCTCTGTTAAAATTTGTTGATAATCATTACCCGTTACATCACTTACTAAATGAATAAGTTTAGATTTATGATCTGCATCAGTACTCGATTTAAAGTATTGTCTAACTTTACCGACGGTTTGAGCAAGACGCTCTTCATCGGCAGGTTTTAAAATATAATCAAGCGCATGCACTTCAAACGCTTTTATTGCGTATTGGTCAAAAGCAGTGGCAAAGACCACCATAGGCATTTTTAATCCCTGCTTTAGTATTTCATCAATCACTTGAAAACCATTAAGGCCTGGCATTTGAATATCAAGAAACATTAAATCGACTTGATAAGCCCGTATTGCCTCTAGTGCTTCCCTACCATTACAGCATTGTTCTATTACTTGAATATCATTAAAGTTTTGAAGCCGTATCTGTAAACCTTTTCGGGCAAGCGGTTCATCATCAACAATAATAGTGCGAAAAGTCATAACTAAACCCTGCGAGTGTGCTTAATACCAATTGAATTCATTATTTCAATTGGTATTAAATAAGTTAAATTGAGCACATTAAGATAATTCAAATGGCATACGAATACTTACTTTAACACCAGAAGGCGTATTATTAGCAACAACAAGTGAATAATTATTTGGATACAAGGCATGCAAGCGTTCACGGGTATTCACTAACCCAACACCATTTTCTCTGTGTAAATTGCCATCAATTATTTCAGCACCCGGACCATTGTCTGCAACTTCTATCATCAAATCATTCGCAAAATGATTAACCGAAATGGTTATACTTCCACCTTCCTCTTGCTTTGCTATGGCATGTTTGATTGCGTTTTCAGCAATGGGTTGTAATATCATGCTTGGTACTAAAGCTTTTTCACAGTTTTCACTAATACAAAAGTTTACTTGCAAGCGCTCCTCAAACCGAACTTTTTCTATCGCTAGGTATAATTCTAAAGCTTGAATTTCACTGCTCAACGTTACTTTCTTCATCGGATCTTTATCAAGTGAATAACGTAAAAATTCACTTAGTTTTGTTACCATACCATTAGCAGTAACATTATCCTTTAACAGTATTAAAGTAGAAATAGCGTTTAGGGTGTTAAACAAAAAATGAGGATTCAGTTGATAACGAAGCATTTTTAATTGTGCTTGATGAGCAACCGCGTTCGCTTTTAAAACATTTTGCTTTTCAATTTGTAACATTTGATAGTACTTAGTACCAAAATATAAAACACTCCAGCTAAGAATAATATAAAACGACCAAACACTTGATTGGGTATACATTAATAAAAAATCAGGTTTATAACCGTGTTTATATATTTCCCAGTAGTTTATATTTTTAACAACTTGCCATAAAACGCCGGTAAAATAAGAAGCAAAAATAACGACAAGCGCAATTTTAACTGGTGGAAAATTCCATACTCGGCGGTATAAATAACGTAGCGGAACAGTAAACAGCCAACCTGCATAAGCATTTAGAAAAATAATCACTACAAATATATCGCGCAAATCATGAAGTAAAGACCCCAAATAATGCACTAACGCAAAACCAAACCAACCTGCAGAATGAACAAGCCAGAATAGGCGGTTTCTATTTTCGAGTAATTCTTTCCAATTCACATAAAATCCTAGCAACTGCAAAATTTTTTATCTTCATACCTTAATTATGCGTTAGCTCAATGATAAGTGCACTGTCTTTAATCTTATGTTTGCAGCCGTTTATCGTTTTTCTTTAAAAAAATACGTAACTATTTAAAACTAAACTGATAACATCGATCCTAACCGTTGACCGCCCAGTAAATGCATATGAATATGAAATACTTCTTGGCCACCATCTTCATTGCAATTAATAATTAAACGATAGCCATTTTCATCAATACCTTCTTGTTTGGCTAATTTTTTAGCCACTGAAATCATTCGCCCCATGGTGAGTTCATCAGCAGCAGTAACGTCATTGATAGTAGCAATATGTTTATTAGGTACAATTAAAATATGGGTACTAACCCGTGGCGCAATATCTCGAAAAGCGCTTACCAGTTCATCTTGGTATAGCAGCGGGGTTGGAATTTCTTGTCTAATAATTTTTGAAAAAATAGTTTCGTCTGTCATAAGGTTCTCAAGCATATAAATTTATTTATAGTTTACGTTAAAATCATTTTCGGTAAACAACTAAATTTTCGGTAAAAACCATCAATTGTATTCATTATAAAATTTACACAGTTCAACCACTTTTATTGACCTTAATCAACACAGCCTCTAATAAAAGTGTGACATGCTAATACCATTGAGTATTTAACTCTTCAATCAAACTAGTTGTAGTTAGTAGGTAAAAACATGGCAATAGATTTTAGCGAGATCAACTATCTGCAAGATCCCACGGTTCAAGAGTTACATGCGGATTATGGGCAATTTCTCCTTTCAATGTCAGGCCCTACTGTCATTGATGTAACCGGATTAAATACAAAAAGACACCGGGTAATTAATACATTACTCCAGGGAGATGAACCCTCAGGTTTAATCGCTTTACATCGCTGGTTAACCACTCGAGATGTGAGCAAGCTGCCACAAACTAATTTACGGTTTATTATTTGCTCTGTAGAAGCAGCATCAAAAAGCCCTTTATTTACAAGGCGCTTTCTCGAAGGCAATAAAGATATAAACCGCTGTTTTGGGCAAACAGAACAAATACAAAAGGTTAATAATATTAGCTTTGAAAAAAAACATCACGATTGTTTTCAAAGAGCCAAATTAATAGAGCAAGCGATACGTGAAGTAAACCCTGAAATGGTGATCGATCTTCACAATGCTGCTAGCCCTAGCCCTACGTTTTCTATTAGCCCGGTAATTACAACAGAAACATTGTCTTTAGCTTCATTTTTTTGTCAAACATTAATCTTGTCAGATTTGCGCTTAGGCTCATTAATGGAGCAAATTTTTTCCTACCCTTTTATCACCATTGAATGTGGTGGTAGTTTTGATGAACAATCTCATGAAGTCGCTTTTGCAGGGATTAATCACATTGCAAGCTGTGAAAATATAGACTACATACACCAAGAAAAAAATGTTGAAGTTATTTACCGACCACTACGTTTGCAAACGAAAGAGAATATTAACCTTTCTTATGCTGAGCATGACGAAGGTTACAGGGGTGTTACGCTAAAAAGTAATATTGAATATTTAAATTTTGGTGGTGCCCACCAAGATGAAATGATCGGTTGGATTGATGGTAATGGTATTGAAAACCTACAATTGCTCGATAAAAAGGGTAATGACATTATTGATGAATATTTTTATGCCCGTGATAACCAACTAGTTTGTCGACAAAATTTACGCATATTCAAAGCAACCACTAATAAACAGGTCGCTTTGAATGATTGCTTATTCTATGTAGTAAAACAAACTAATAATGAGTCTTAGTACCAATTGAAGTAACTCATAAATAAACTGCTCATAAATAAGCTACTTATCAATAAATAAGTTGAGGTTCAGCAACGGGTTCATCGCTAAAACTAATTGCGTTAATATATTGCTTACTGGCAAGTTCAGCACTTGCCAGTGAGTTTGCATGCACTCTTGCTAACACATCAGCCCTGTTAACTAGTGTTCCAATAGGTAAAATACGATCAAAGCCAACACTGTGATCTATCTTTTGATCATTACTAATACGACCGCCTCCTAAACCAACGACAGAAAAACCTATATCACGAGTCTGCATCGCCTTAATATAACCATGGCGAGGCGCCAAAATTTCAATAATATGTTCAGCTTTATTCATTGAACGCCAAGGATTTTCCAATAAATCAGCTGGTCCACCTAACGCGCTGATCATTTTGCTAAAAACTTCAGCTGCTTTACCTGACACTAAAGCATAATCTACCTTTGCTTGTGCATCTATCTCATCACTGGCTATTTTGCTGTTTTGTAACATCGCTTTAGCTAAAGTAACAACCACCTGATGTAATCGAGGTTCACGAAGTTTGCCTGTTAAATATTTCACTGTTTCATACATTTCTAATGCATTACCCGCTGTACTACCAAGCACTTGATTCATATCAGTGATAATAGCTTGCGTGTTAACCCCTGCATCATTGGCAACGGTTGTAATGCTTTGTGCTAATGCTTGAGCTTGGCTTAAATTTTCCATTTGAGCGCCATTGCCCATTTTTATATCCATTACCAGTACATCAAGCCCAGCAGCAAGTTTTTTCGATAAAATAGAAGCGGTAATTAACGGGATAGAAGCCACTGTAGCAGTCACGTCACGAATAGCGTATAAACGTCTATCTGCTGGCGCTAGATCGGGTGTTTGTGCAATAATTGCCACACCAACATCAGCAACAATTCGCTTGAAATCATTTAAACTAGGCTGAACATTAAAACCGGTAATACTTTCAAGTTTATCTGCCGTACCACCTGTATGACCTAACCCTCGCCCTGAAATCATAGGCACATAACCACCACATGCGGCAACTATTGCAGCTAGCATAAAGCTAACTTTATCACCTACACCACCAGTAGAGTGTTTATCAATAATGGGGCCATCTAGATGTTGCCACGACAATACTTCACCTGAATGCATCATCGCTTTTGTTAATTGCACGGTTTCTTGAGGGGTTAACCCTTTTAGAAAAATTGCCATTGCCATCGCGCCAACTTGAGCGTCATTAAAATTATTTGATACTAGACCATCAACAAAAAAGTCAATTTCATCCTTTTGAAGCATTTCACCGTCACGCTTTTTAGCAATAACATTTTGGGGTAATAACATTAATCTACATCCTTTCTATCTTATTTATTTAATTTTTATCTATGTCTTATTGATTAAATCATAAGGAGTGAAAGCATCGGGAAGTAGCTGTTCTACTGTCCAATGCTGTTGTTCATTTAGATGATTCACTGCCATTATTTGTGCTTCTTTTGGAAAAAACTCACTGATAACTTGTCGGCATGCACCACAAGGCGGCGTTAATTTTTCTTGTTCGGTATACACCACCAAAGCAGCAAATTGTAATGGTGCACTTTCACTATGTTGTATAACGCCTTGGGCAATACAGTTACGCTCGGCACAGACGGTCAGGCCGTATGAGGCATTTTCTACATTACAACCTTGCACTATAGTATTTGAAGATGTTAATGCGGCAACGCCAACATTAAAATTACTGTAGGGTGCGTACGCTTTAGCGTACGCTTGTTTTGCCGCAGCCACTAATAAGGTAGTTTGTTTGTCATTTATTTTTTTGTTCATATTATTTATATCTTATTTAAATTGCTGAATTTGATCATTTATACGTTCCTGACCAAATGGTCAACCTATGCGATACTACAATACTAACGGCGCAAGTTACACCTTTTTTTACTCAATAAGTAAATTTAAAACAAAAAAAACCGAGCCATTGGCTCGGTTTTTTCATGACCTCAACGCTGAAATTAAAAAGTGTATTTCACACCAATTTTAATACGGTAAGCTGATTCTTTGGCTTCAAAGGTATAGTCATCGCTAACAGCAGAGCCAATGATGTATTGTCCTGTTGCTGCATCTATATCCATTTGACCGATTTCTCTTGTACCAAAGTTCTGTCGGTAAGTTTTACCTTTACTAGAATCAATCAAGTTAAGCAGGTTATTTACAACGAAGTAAATTTCTCCTTTCTGATCTGAATAAAATCCAGGGATTTCTTGAGATACATATAGATCCATTCGTGTTAACCAAGGTGAGGTACCTGCGCCACGAGGTGCAAAGCCACCCGCATATTTACTTAACCCTAACTCGTTATAATAGGCTAAAGCTTCAGCTTCAGTAACACCCTCGTATCTTACATTGGGATCATTCGCCGTTGGTACATAAGCTAAGTAATTACCACCAAATGTTGAACCAAACCCTGAAGGTTGAATTAAGTCTTGATCAAAGAATCTGCCACCTTGTAAGTTGGTCAAGTCAGCTAAATAGCTATATGGCGATCCTGAGATACGTTCAAAGAATAAGTTAAAGCGCGTATCATAATTTTCAACAAATTGCGTTTTATAGCTTAAATTAACCACAAAACGGTGTTCAGTTTGGTAGCTAGAAGGGCCAACTTGCGTTTCTTGGTGATCTCCAAAATGTCCAAAACGGTAGTTACTGCGCGCTGTAGATGAACCACCGGGGTTACCCTCAGTTATATCTTGATAGGTATATGAAACATTTATCTCAAGACCATTATCCCAAGACTTATTGAGCCCTGTACTTAAGATAATTGAACGGCCGTCTTTGTCTGCATTAGTCAGTAAAATATCTAACTCACGTGTGTCGTAAAATGGTAATGCGCCATCCTTCGTACTACCAACAACATCACCTGCTTGTAGTAATGATGCGTTTATCCATTCAGCCGTATCTTCTTTGTCTGTATAAATGGCCGTTGTTGTCCACACATAATCATCACCCATTGATGGAATGTCAAAGGTTACATCTGAATTCAACAGATAAGTCCATTGCGACGGTATATCAAAATTAGGATCAATTAAGTTAGTTGTAGAGTTACCCGTGCCATTATTAATCGCGGCAAAAGCATCAGCGGTAGGTGTAGTTAAGATATTCGTTGGCGCAGTAAAGTTTCTTGATGAGTAATCTTGTTTACTTACACCATCGTTTGAGTAAGAGTTTGAAACCCATACATTAGGATTACCACCAGCATAACGACCAAGACTACCACGGAAAGTTACATCCTCATTTAATGTATAAGTAAAACCAAAGCGAGGTAAGAAAATATCTACACCATCCATATTAAAGGTGTTATCAAAACCGGTTCTATCAAACAAATTTTCATTATATTTAGGATTATCGCTTGAAGAAATTCTTTCATAGCGTAAACCATAAGATAGCGTTAATTCATCGGTAATATCCCATGTATCATTGACATACAACGCTAATTCTGTACTTTGAAAAGCAGCGGCAACGGCTAATGGATCATTATTAAGGCCATTAGAGTATGAATAACGTGATACGTCACGACTTTCAAAATCTGCAATACTGTTAAATTCAACCGCGCCTTTAGAGTTTGGCAAAAATTGATTTTCTATATCTAAAATTTGATAATCAATACCAAAATCTACTACGTGTTCATCCCATAAATAACTACCATCTAATTTCACAATCAATAAGTCATTATTAAGTGAATTTGAATGACGGAAAGAGTCTGAACCAAAAGCAAGAGAGCCGCGATCATCACCAATATTCCTTATGGTAACGTCACCTAGACCTAACTCTGATTTAAGTGAAACTTGACCAGTTTTCACCGCTTTTTGAGTAATACTCATTTCAGTTGAGAAATCATCACTCCAATCTGAATATAACTTGGCACTAAAGTTATTGAGCTCTTCAAATTTATTATACCACTGGGTATCTAAACGTAGTTCACGATTAGAGTTGCTCGTGTTTCGAGTATTGTTACCTTCGTTAAACATATAAACAAAGTTAGCTCGATGTTGCTCATTAATATTCCAATCTAACTTAACGATGTACTTTTCATCTTCAAGTAATGGTTGAGAGTCAAATTCACCAATATCACTAACACCATAAACTCGACTAGCAATTTCTTTAATTTGTTCTACTTCTG
The DNA here is from genome assembly GCA_963974965.1 of uncultured Colwellia sp. Taxonomy (GTDB): domain Bacteria; phylum Pseudomonadota; class Gammaproteobacteria; order Enterobacterales; family Alteromonadaceae; genus Colwellia. Next base: position 89,703 of record CAXBEX010000012.1, read on the forward strand.
CAACATTGACAGTAGTTTGGTTTGCGCCAATTCCTGAATCATCTGCACCATATTCAATGACTTGTGGTGATTTAAATTTTTCATAAGCAAGGAAGAAAAATAATTTATCTTCAATGATAGGACCGCCAACAGTGAAGCCATAGCTTTCTTCTTCATAATCGATTGGCCGTTCACCTTTATCCTCATCATCAGAAAAACGATCATCTACAGGAGTTCCTGCCCAAGAATCTTGTGATTTTTCAAAAAAGAAATTACCGTGTAATTCATTAGTACCTGACTTAAATACAGCATCTACGCTACCGCCAGTAAAGCCACTTGAATTTGCGTGAGTAGGCGCAACATCTACCGAAACTTGATCCAAGGCATCTAATGGGAATGGATTACGTTGAGTAGGATAACCATTGTTATTTAAACCAAAATCATCATTTAATGGTATACCATCAATGCTAATTGAGTTAAATCTTGGATTAGAACCAGCAATAGTCATAGCACTATCATCACCTGGCTGAATAACAACCAGTGGATTATTTCTTATCACGTCTTTTAAGTCACGATTTAAACTTGGGGTACTGGCAATGTCGTCAGCACCAAAATAACTTCTATTAGCTGCCGTATCAAAAAAAACTCGCGAACCGGTTACAGCAATGCGTTCAATGTCTGAAGATTGCAATGTTTGATCGAAACGACGTGTTTCTCCAAGTGAAAGATAAATATCCTCAATTTTCATATCTTGAAAAACATCGGAGTCAACTTCAACTCTATATGGACCACCAACACGTAACCCTTTTACATTAAATGCTCCAGATTCATTAGTGGTTACTGAACGACGAGTTCCCGTAGGTTCATGTACTATTGTTATTTTTGTATTTGTTGCTGCATTACCTTGTGGACCAACAATAGTTCCGCGTATGTTAGATGCAGTTTCAACAGCTAAAGCGGATGTTGATAAACCGAGCGCAACAATAAGCGCGCCGGCTATGCGTGATAGAGAGTGGGTTTTCATGTTAGTTTTCCTATGTGTTTTATGTATAAATTATTATTTTTTCTTTTGATTTTTACTTATCAAAAGCGTGTTTTCTGTTAAATATTAACTCAACCAATTTAAGCAAAGGTTTTTTACACTTTTATTACATACATACATAAATTAACTTAATTTTACAAAAAATAACAGAATAAATTTAAAAAACATACCAAAAGGTCAAGTTTTTGCTTTTTATAATCAATAACTATAGGATTACTAATTAATATAAGAGCTACAAAATAGACCAAAGGGACAAGATATACGATGTATTTACTAAAAAGACATAAACAGAATAACTATTTACCGGTTTATATAGGCTGAACTTCTTTATAAAGAATGATTGTAATTTAGTGACAAAATGATTAATAATTGTCAAGCCAATTTATGCTCGCTCTTATTACAAATAGTTAACATTAGTAGAAATTAAATTAAAAAATGAAAAAAAATAATAAACCACAAAAAATTAGAGCGGTTAGTATTGATAAAATACTCATTGCGGCTCAAGATGAATTTATATTGCAAGGTTACAAAGGCGCTACCGTTCAATCTATTGCCAATAACGCGGGGTTGCCAAAAGCAAATGTTTTATATTATTTCAAAAATAAAGAAAATATTTATCATGCCGTGTTAGAGCAAACATTGAACATGTGGGATGAGGGTATTGGCGATATTTTGCTAGAAGATGGCCCTAAACTCGCTATTGAAAAATTTGTTCGCGCCAAAATAACCATGTCTTTTAAAAACCCCAAAGCGTCTAAAATATATGCCATGGAAATTATTCAAGGCGCACAACACTTGCAAGATTTCGCCCGTACTTATTTGCGCCAGTGGGTAAGAGATAAAGCGAAAGTATTTCAATCTTGGATAGATAATGGAGAAATGGGCGAGGTCGACCCTGTTAATTTAATTTTTCTTATTTGGTCATCTACCCAGCATTATGCTGATTTTGACAAGCAGATTTTAACCATAACGAATCGTGCTGATTACGAAGACGACGATATTGAGCAGGTAACAAAATTTCTCACTGATTTTATTTTAAAAGGTTGCGGACTAAAATAATGAAAAACTTTCTCCGGTCAACAACAACGGTATTTACGTTTGTACTGTGCAGTAGCATTATATTAGGTACAACTATTTTGAGTAAAGCGATGGCATTTGAACAACCCACAACACTTCGATTAGCCACATTCAATGTCAGTATGGAAGCACTCAATTATGTTAAGCGTTCATCAGACAGTGTCGTTAAAGTATCTGGCCATGAACTTAGTCAGGCTCTACAACAAAATACTCAGCAAATTAAAAATATTGCTGAAATAATTCAACGAGTTAATCCTGACATTATTTTGTTAAATGAATTTGATCGTATCGATAGTAGCCATAAGAACATTCATCATTTTCTCAATGAATATTTAGCTCAGGGACAAAACGGTCAAAGTGGTGTTGTTTATCCTTATTTTTATCAAAGCTCTGTCAATACAGGGGTGAAAGTTGACGGCGATCTAAATCGAGATGGCAAAACTAATTTACAACCTGCAGATACCCATGGTTTTGGCTATTTTGAAGGTCACTTTGGTATGGTGCTATTGTCAAAATATCCTATTAATGAAAAGGATATTAGAACCTTTCAACACTTTAAATGGCACGACATGCCCAATGCATTAAAACCTATAGACCCAAGCACTAAATTGCCTTGGTATAGTGATACAACATGGCAAGCGTTAAGGTTATCATCAAAATCGCATTGGGATATTCCTGTCAATGTAAAAGGCAAAACAATACATGTTTTAGCGAGCCACCCTACTCCGCCAGTATTTGACGGTCTTGAAGATCGTAACGGTAAACGTAACCATGATGAAATTCGCTTCTGGTTTGATTATATCAATGGCGAACAAGCATATTACATTTATGATGATTTAGGTAAACAAGGCGGCTTAGCACCTCAACAAGCGTTTGTTATTTTAGGCGATCAAAATGCGTCAAGTGTTGAAGGTGATGCAATAAACTCAAGTATTCAAGCTCTGTTGTCTAGTGATAAAATTCAAGATCCGATGCCAATTAGCGTCGGCGGTGAATTACACTCAGCTGATAATAAAAATGCTAAGCATCATACGGCTTACTGGGGCATGCGCGCAGATTATGTATTACCGTCAGCCATTAACTTTACCATTAAAGATTCTGGCGTGTTTTGGCCACAAAAAAATGATGACTGCTATCGTTTAATCGAAAGTAGACAAGCTTCATCAGATCACCGACTTGTATGGGTTGATGTCGAATTAGCTAAATAATTTACAAAATGGAAAACCAATGAAACTTTTATTACCCGCACTAGCACTTTCCTTACTTACCGTATCTTGTGTTAATGCTGTCTCATCAAAAGATGAGGCTACTAATCAGGAAGTAATAGTAACAAAGCAAACAGCTCAGCTAAGCACTTTACCTAGCACCTTACCTAGTTCTCTACCTAGGAATATTATCATGGTTATTGGTGATGGTATGGGGCCAGCTTACACTTCTGCTTATCGCTACTTTAGTGATAACCCAAAAACGGACGAGATAGAAGAAACCGTTTTTGATCGTCACCTTACAGGCATGTCTAGCACTTATCCTGCCCCTATTTCAGGGGTAGTAACTGACTCTGCAGCCAGTGCAACGGCATTAGCAACAGGGGTAAAAAGTTATAACGGTGCTATCGGTGTCGATGTAAATAAAAAGGAAGTTCAAACAGTATTAGAGTGGGCGAAATTACAAGGCAAGAAAACAGGCGTAGTAGTAACGTCTCAAATAAATCATGCCACGCCCGCTTCATATCTAGCGCATAATGAATATCGTAAAAATTATAACGAAATTGCCGACAGCTATATAGATAATGGTATAAAAGCGGATCTTTACCTTGGCGGTGGTTGGAAATATTTTCTTCGTGAAGATAGAAACTTAGTAAATGAATTCAAACAAGCCGGCTTTCACTATATTGACAGCTACAAAGGTTTAACAAGCTTACCAAAAAACAAACCTGTATTGGGGCTTTTCGCCGATAAAGGCTTACCGTGGGCATTAGATGATATAGATAAACACCGTTTATCTACCATGACCAAAGCAGGCATTCATCATCTTATTGATTTACAAAGCTCTGATAATTTAGCTGATGAAGGCTTTTTTATGCTAATTGAAGGCAGTCAAATTGATTGGGCTGGACATGGTAATGATATAAGTGACGCGATGGCTGAAATGGATGATTTAGCAAAAACAATAGAATATTTAGAATATTTTGTTGAGCACCACCCAGATACGCTTGTTATCGTTACAGCCGATCACAGTACCGGTGGTTTCACCATTGCCGCAAACGGTAAATACGAATGGCACGCTGAAAATTTACGAACGATGAAGCACTCTGTTAATTATATTGCTAAGCAATTAGCTACGAATGAAATTAACGCTAAAAATACAGCGGCATTATTTAATTTCGAATTATCTCAAGACGAACTGAGCTTGCTTAGCGATAGTAAAAACAGTGCTAAAACAGATGAAAATAAAAACATTTATCAAAGTAAAAAAACGTCTGCAAGTGAGTTAGCATTAATCAAAGGTGTTAAGAGTATTATGGACAAGCGAAGTAACAGTGGTTGGACTTCTGGCGGCCATACGGCTATTGACGTACCAGTATTTGCTTTTGGTAAACAAAGTGAGTTATTTAACGGTTTGCAAGATAATACTGATATAGCGAAAAAAATATTTATGTTGCTAGGAAAACAGTCTCACGCGAAAATAGTATCACGCGAAAATAGTATTTCACAATGAATGTAGGTGGGATGTTTATCCCACCTACTCTCAAATTTATCTCTATAACTTTTCGTTAAAGCGTTCGAAACCCTGTGCTAAATCTTCAATTAAATCATCTACATCTTCTAAACCAATATGCAAACGAATTAAGGGAAATTTTGCTGTCCACTTGGTTGCACTGCGAATTGAATCAACACTGGTAATACCTAAAATAAGCGACTCAAACCCTCCCCACGAATAGCCCATTTTAAAGTGTGATAAACCATCAAGAAAGGCAGTCAGCGCCTGCCTATTGCCACAATTTAAAGTAAATGAGAATAAACCATTCGATCCAGTAAAATCACGCTTGAAAAACTCATGCCCAGGACAAGATTCAAAGGCAGGATGCAAAATAGTATCAACTTCTGGTCTTTCTTTTAACCAATGTGCCACTTTTAAAGCGCTCTCTTGATGCTGCCTCAAGCGAACACCAATGGTGCGAATACCCCGTAATGCAAGGTAAAGATCATCAGGTGAAGTACATTGCCCCATCAAATAACTGTTATCACGCAATTGTGGCCAATATTTATCCGTTGCTGTCGCTGTACCCAGCATAACGTCAGAGTGGCCTACTATATATTTAGTAGCAGCTTGCACACTAATATCAACACCGTAATCAAACGGTTTAAAGTTAATGCCTGCTCCCCAGGTATTATCAAGCATCACAATGCAGTCATGCTGATGCGCTATTTTAGCAATGGTTGGTACATCTTGTACTTCCATGGTGATTGAACCGGGAGATTCTAAGAAAACAATGCGGGTATTAGGTCGAATTAAGGCTTCGATACCTGCGCCAATTAGCGGATCGTAATAAGTGGTTTCTACGCCCATTTTGGCTAAAATTTTATCGCAATAATCACGGGTTGGTTCATAAGCACTATCAACCATTAAAATATGATCGCCACTTGCTACAAAAGAGATTATTGCATTGGTGATAGCCGCAGTACCCGATGGATAAAGCGCACAACCTGCACCGCCCTCAAGCTCGGTCATAGCATCACTAAAAGCAAAAGCGGTAGTAGTGCCTCGTCTGCCATAAACCATTGTTTGGTTATGCTTGTTTTTTAAGGCATTATTCATTTCATCAACGGTATTAAACACAACCGTTGATGCACGAGTAACACTTGGATTAACTACGCCATTTGTCCACTTAGCTTTGCGACCTGCAGTAACAATTTTAGTATCTTGTTTCATTTAAATTTAATCCTTAGACATGATTATTTTAAATAGCTATCCAGCCATCTAAACTTAATTATATTTATACCTTGAAAGAGCATGCTTTTCACCTGTTATCTGCTAAACGTTAAGACATAATAAATCTATCTAATTAGCAACTAAATTCAGAATTACGATTGACAGCTTGCAGTCTTATTCCAAAATCAACATTCGTCGTAACTAATGCAAGAATAAAGTCGTTATGCCAAACAAACCAAATAACAATGTATGAAATAAAGAAATGGGGAGATGGTTTTAAATTTAAGATAATAGTGAGAAACGACTTTGTTCGATTTGTTAACATAAAATTCCTTTTTACCTTATCTTTTTACCAAAAAAGTTATTTCTAAGAAAAAAGCGCTATTTCTTTTGTCGTTAACGAGCGCCACTCACCTGGCGCTAAATCACCGAGTTCAATTGCACCAATTTGCTCGCGATGCAAACCAATCACTCTATTGCCTACCGCAGCAAACATGCGTTTAACTTGGTGATATTTGCCTTCGGTAATGGTGAGTAATACTTCATTCGTTGCATCGCTAGGCTCTTTACTAGGATCTTCACTAGAATCTTTATTAGAAAGATCACTTACTAGTTCTAAAACTGCGGGACGAGTTAAAGAAGACTCACCTTGTAGTTGAATACCTTGCTTAAATTGCTCAATCAATTCAGCAGCCTTATTCGCGGAAATAGCAGTTCTAAGCCATACTCGGTATGTTTTTTGACATTCTTTTTTAGGTGAAATTACATTATGTGACCACCGGCCGTCATCCGTAATTAGCACTAATCCGGTAGTGTCTGCGTCTAATCGGCCGGCAATATGCAAATCAAAGGCTTTATCAACCTCAAGAAAATTTAATACTGATGGATAAACTTCATCAACATTTGAACAAATAGAATCAACTACTTTATGCAGCATAAAGTAGCGAGAAGTGCGCGCCGTTAATTCTTGTTCATCTACGGTAATACTATTATTTTCATGCACCTGCATCGCTGCATTTTTTTCTATTTCGCCGTTAACACGCACGTCACCACTTTTAAGCAGTTTTTTTGCTTCATTACGGGTTAGTTCGGTGCTTTTGCAGATGAATTTATCTAAACGCATGTCTTTTCTCAGTAAATTAGCTTTCCCTGTAAACTAGCTTTCCAAACTATTCAACTTCAGTCCAAAACCAATAGCCTTGATCAAGGAATTCAACCATTAAGGTAACAAAGTGTTCATTCTCACACCATGGCGCTAACTCATTAGGCATAACAATAACTTGATCGCATAGCAGTTTAATTGCAGGCGCAATTTCACTAGCAAAAGTTACCTGTTCACCATTAATATAACAAATACCATCATTAATTGTGTCTTCAAAGTAAAAAGCTCTCAAACCACCTAAACGCTTGATAGCATGAAGGGCTAGTAATTCACTTACTTCATCTCGCTCAAAAGGTTCTTCGCTAGGCATTAAATCAAGTTCATGCTTAGCATTAGTTAAAAAATTACCCGCAAAGTTTTTAAATAACTCATCATTATCTAGTAACTTTTGTAATTGTTGCTTAATGCTCGCGTAATCTTCATTCGTTATTTCTCCGCTATTTGTAATAGCTTGCCTGTTAGGGTCTTCAAGTAACTGTCCACCCAAGTTATTATCAATAACATGATCGGCAAAGCCGCTTAATAAACTTATGGCAGAGTTAGCTCGAAAACCGACTGAAAAGCTCATTGACGGCTCTAAAGCAATGCCTTCATGCGGAAAGCCAGGTGGAATATATAAAATATCACCTGGTGCTAGTTCAACATCAATAATCGCTTCAAAAGGCGCTACGTGTAATAAAGCTTCATGAGGAATTACTTCTGCATGCTGCCCTCTATCACCTACTCGCCAGTGACGTTTACCTGAACCCTGACAAATAAATACATCGTAGTTGTCAATATGAGGGCCAACACCACCACCTGCTGTAGCAAAACTTACCATTAAATCATCTAAGCGCCAATGAGGTAAAAATCGAAAGGGTTCAATAAGTTCGGCCGCTTCTTCAGAAAAATTATCAAGCGCTTGGATCACCAAAGACCAATCACGTTCACCTAAATGATCATAACTTTCAAATGGTCCAAACTCCGCTTGCCATTGACCATCTTTCTTAAAAACCAAACGAGACTGAACCGTTTCTTCCATAGCTATTCCGGCAAACTCATCAGGAGAAATGGGATCAACAAAATCTTTAAAACCTTGACGAATAACTACCGGTTTTTTCTGCCAGTAGGTTGTTAAAAACTCATTCTGGCTCATTTGGTTTAAATCTAAGTTATACATAATTGTCCTAAGGTTTAATTATATTCTTCGTAACTCGTAGCTTAAGACTAATCGCTTAATACTCGCAACTTTATGCGACCGACATGCCGGCAATTTTATGCCAAAAACCATTACATTCACTTGTTTCATCTAATGCATACTTTGTTGGTGTTATTAACTGCTGTTTAAATTTATCTAATTGAGTAAAGGCTTGTTCGCTGTCGCTACTAATTCGAACAATATCTACACCCATGTTATTTAGCTGAGTTACTTCATTGATAAGATTATACTGGTAAGCAGACATAGTTTGAATGCCATTGAGCACAAAAACTTGTTCTCCTTCGCGAGAATTCATTTTTCGACCTTGCGGATAGTTAATACAACAGTATTGACAATCATCTTTTGGTCTATCTTCTGAGCGTGCAGTAAAACAACGAGCAGAGTAAGCTAGTGGTAAATAGCCCCAAGAAAATACTTCACATTCAAATTGATCACGAATATTTTCATCCTCTGCTTGCGTTAAAATAGTTTTTAACCAATCACCCGAAAGCTCTACCGGCATTAACCAACGGGTCATGCCCTGTTTGAGTAACACTTTTAGCGTTGAAAGGTTGTAACAGTTAATTGCAGGCCCAGCAACAAAAGGCATGTTTAAGTCATGCATAATTTGCACAGCGCTTAAATCATTGGCTTCAACGAGTAAATCACCGTTATCACACAGCTTTTTTAAAGTAACAATTTCAGCGGGTGATTCTAACAAAGTCATGGTTGAAATAACAATTTGTTTATTGGTATCTTGGGCTAATTCACGCCCTAATGCTAACCAGTCTTTAGCTCTTAGTTCACGACGCTTGGAACAGACCGTTTCACCCAAATAAATAATATCAGCATTTGATGTTTTTGCTTGTTGATAAAACTGCTCAACGTCAGTTTTCGGCCAAAAAAACAAATTAGGGCCAAGAGAGAATTTCATAGTTTTTCCTAAGATCTTAAAATTGTAATCACTTTAATTGCTGTTAACTTTAAGTTACTGCCACTTTCGGTGATATGCGCCTAACGTGGTTTGTGAGCCTTCAGATAAATTAGCTAGTGTTTGCATCCAACTACTTTCAACTTGATAACTTTCTGGGCTTTGCTTATATCTGTCTAATGCCATACGCCAAGTTTTAGCGACTTGTTCAACGTATGCAGGGCTGCGCTGCCTGCCTTCAATTTTAACTGACACTATACCCATCGACACTAATTCAGGAATTAATTCTAAAGTATTTAAACTTGTTGGCTCTTCTAAGGCATGGTACACATCACCATCAACGTCAAAACGGCCTTTACACAGTGTTGGGTAACCTGCATTTTCGCCTTCTTGATATCGGTCTATTAGCACATTATTAAGACGAGACTCTAAACCTTGATCTGTTTCCTGCCATCGTACATATTTTGCAGGAGAACAAGCACCCACCGTATTGGGTGACTCACCCGTCATATAAGATGATAAATAACAGCGTCCTTCAGCCATAATACATAAACTACCAAAAGCAAATACTTCCAATGGTACGGGGCTATTTTTAGCCAGTTGTCGAACTTGCTGAACCGATAACACGCGGGGTAAAACAACGCGCTGAACGTCAAAGTTATTGTTGAAAAACTTAATCGCTTCAAGGTTGGTCGTTGACGCTTGAACAGACACATGACGTTCAATATCAGGATATTTATTAGCCGCATAATCAAGCACACCTAAATCTGCAATAATTAATGCATCTGTGCCAATTGCTACTGCATTATCAACCGCTTTTTTCCAACGGTCTTCACCACTCGCATGCGCAAAAGTATTGATAGCAACATGTAACTTTTTACCGCGTTGGTGTACATAGTCAGCCGCTTTTGCTAGCTTACCGTCATTAAAATTAAGACCAGCGAAATGACGGGCATTAGTGTCATCTTTCAAACCGATATAAACCGCATCAGCACCATTATCTATGGCTGTTTTCAATGCAGGTAAATTACCTGCTGGGCATAATAGCTCCACAAAAAAACTCCAAATTAAACTAAGTAAACTAAGTAAACTAAGTAAAAAAACTTGCCCGATAGTCTATGGCTTTATTGGTTTATATTTATTGATATGAATTAAAGAAAACTTGATCTAGTACAGCTAAATTTTCAAATCGGCTGCTAAACTTTCAATTATCTGAATATATTAGAGCTAGACTAAAAAAAGTGTTTAATTTATCCTCATTACCCCAAGCAGCTTTTAACATAAAGCCAGCCCAAAAACTTCCGTTGCAATTACGTGCTCGTATGATAGAAGTTATGCCCAAAATATTACGTCCTAGTTTACGCTTATTACCTTTTAAAGCACAAAAAGCCTTGTTATTGCCTGCTTTATCTTCAGTTTTCCGTGAAGCATTGGAGGATGGTGATTTTGAATTCTTGCAAGGTAAATGGTTAAAAATTGCCATTATAGATTTAGAGTTAACGTGGTGGTTAAGCTTCGATGAAAATAAACTCGTTATGGCATCAAAAGACGAAATGTTCGCTAATAATAACAGTGTCAATGTCAGTTTTAGCGCCACAGGTGATGATTTGATTTTAATTGCTGGGCGTAAACAAGACCCTGACACCTTGTTTTTTCAACGACGTTTAAAAATTGAAGGTGATACTGAGCTGGGATTAGAAGTTAAAAACTTAATTGATGCCATTGATATTGATCAATTACCAAGCTCTGTACATTCGTTAGTAGATTTTAGTGCTAATTTTTTACAAAATACACGCGATGAACTGAACCTTATACCAATTGATTAAGTTATTCCCCACTCAGCGAGAATAAACTTAACTAGTTGGGCTTTTGCGCCAACATGGTCGCAAACTGCAATTGCGCGCCATTGTGCATCGTACCTACGTCTTCATTGTAGTTAATCAGCTCCCACCCCTCATAAGCTTCACGCAACTGCCCTACGTTTAGGGTAAATGGGAAGTTAACTGGGCATGGGTGCTCTGCAGTGTTCATGGCGCAAACAATCAGGTTATAACCACCGGGCAAAGTACGCGCTTGCATATCGGTAATAACAGCATCAACACGCGCTGGGTCAAGGAACATTAGGGTTACCGTGCAGGCAATAAAGCTATAATCCACACCAAGGCTCGCATGGTTAATGTCGTACACTTGGGCCTTAATATTGGTCAGCCCCTCTTCATTAATAATGCCTTTCAGCATATCAACGGCACCAGGGTTAACATCTATCGCGGTAACGTTAAATCCGAGTTGACCAAGGTACACTGCATTACGCCCGTTAGAACAACCCATATCTAACGTATCGCACGGCTCAATAATTTGGCACGCCTCTACCACTTCACTATGCGCAGGATTTAAGCCGTAACGGCTGTTAAGATCAATTGTCATGGTAACCACTTAGCTTTGAAATTAGGGCTATTATCTTACTACTAATCGCGTTCGATAAAAAATGAATGGGCACGTTCAATAACTTTTATCTCGCTAGATAAAAAGGCAGCACTTTAGCCACGGCATTCGTAGATATTGTTTTGTAAACCATACAAATTGAGGGATATTCAATTTTATTATAAGTAAAAGTTTGGAATTTAACTTTACCGTCTGGAAAGTTAAGGTTTTTAGATATTAGCCAGTACACAAAACCTATCATCAGCCCATCAGAGAAAGGCTGATGTCTGAAAGGCTCACAATGAGGAAACCGCGGGCATTTAATTCGGTACTATGGGGATTGCTTGATTGTCTTTTGCCCTTGATGGGTAAAATTCTTTATCGAACCTAATTTACGTTGCGTCAATGTACTTTTCACTGTGATATTTCCCTCTCATAATGCTAAAGTGCGCATTGGAGACATTAGCGTTTGTTATTCTAACGTCAGTTTCTCCGACACAGCGGTATTCGCCTTAAAGTTTTTGTCATAGATTTTCTAATGAATAATTTCTGTCGTCTTACTGAGGTGTATAATAACACCTCTAGTTAGATGGCCAAATTAGCTATGTCACTACAATGTATGAATAATCCACAAGTTAGTGAGCAGTAGATGGGCTAAATAAAGAATTGACTAACCAATTCCATTCGTTTGTATTAATGGGGTCATCTTCACACACATACAAACTCAAGTAATCCTGTAAGTTCTTCATGTCATCAGCAGAACTTTTACGACTCAATGCGCAAGCTACCAACATCGAAAGCATGTATTCATCTAGCGCATCTTCGCTATCTGCACCAATGAAAGAATCATGACATTTTATAAAAGAAGTTATTTTTCCATGATCGTCTTTTGGCAATAAAAAAACCGCGTGGCTAATAGCTGCATAGTCGTTATTTGAGGCGGTTAGTGCAGATAATACTGTAAGAGCTAGTGATTTTAAATTGTTCATATCAATTCCTAATTACTAGATATTTAACTTGTCATTTAAGAAGCAATTATTAAGCCATCATTCAATTAGGTGTATTTGCTAGGTAGATGGGGTTTTATGCCCATCCCCTCAGTATTAACCTTAGAACTCCACAACAAATTATAAATACTAATTAATTTTTAAAATCATCAGTTATGATGATTTAGTGGTTATTTCAGCGTGAAAATTTTAAAGAATTATTGTGGTTATTCTCTACATACCTTTATCGTAAAGGTTACAGAGGAATTACCAAATAGAATCGTTTTTTGTGGATCAGGAAAAATAATGCCTATTTTGAGGAGATACACCACTATAAGAGGATGTTCATTGTTTTAAGCCAAAATCCTGAACTTTAAAAACTCGTTTGTTATGTGCCTTTTCTTGTGCTGAAGTAGGATCTTTATTATCCCATTTATTGAACAATTAGAGCGTCCGTCATTAATTTGACTAATAGCAGAATACAAATTTACTATTATAACCCTATTGTTAAACATACTATAACTAGGTTTAGTTCAGTGTGCGCATTGTTGACGTTAGCATTTAATTCTTTGCTATATATGGGCCGAAGGGGCAAGGTTTAAAGTGGAGTGGCTTTGTTACCAAGACAAATAATGACATATTTAAGGAGCATAGTTTCAATTTGGTTGTTTCTGATGAAAATAACAAGTGGTTCAATCGCTTACATAATTACCGTGGAGATATAATTCACAGAAAAGCAATGATCAATGCAGTTATAGAGGCTCTAGTTTTAGGCGTGATTTCAAATTGAACTGGTCTTCCTGTTTTTTGTTGGATTAATATCACTCTCGATTGGACTGTTATTCCATTAGCAATATCTTTAACTTTCAACTTTATAAAATCACAGGCTCTAAGTTTGCTATCGAGTGCTAAATTGAACATTGTTAATTCTCGAAGATTATTGGCTAAATCAAGCCTTGTTCTGATAGACCATATTTCTTCAAGTTTAAGAGGGAGTTTTTGTTCTACAAGCTTACCTTTGTTCCAACTTAGCTTTGGTTGATAAAGTACAATGTCATGCATAATAATATTCCTTCTTTAAGTGAACTATAATTATGCAACTATCTTGATTAAATAATATATTGGAGATATCTCATGACCGATAAACCTGACTGGATGAACCCCGCTAATGATCGTAAGACACCATATACTGATGAAGAGCTTGAGTTGTTTGTTGATGGTTTTATTGAGGGCTTTGGAGAAGAATGGGAAGACTTAAAGTTAAAATTGGGAGAATCCATGGCTAGACAAAGAATTAAAGACGGGTTTATAGCCAAAGACGAAAAAAATTTACTTAATATCGAACCAGATGGAGAGGTTCATTAGTGGTCAAAATTGTGCGCAAACTGGAAGTAATATTTTGAAATTGAGAGTGCTTATCGAGGTCAACTGAACACTAGTTAGTTGACCTAATACACTCGACAGCAGAATTGAAAATCATTAGGTAAGCGGACGTTCCAAAAATAGATTTTGATGCTAATTTCATGTTCAAAAAAGCACCTGCTATTAATATCCAGCAGCTTGACCGTCTTTTCGTGATTCAGAGGCACCGTAATATACTTTGTTTTTTGCGTCATAACGAATTGCCTGATAACCGCCAAATCCTCCTCGGTCAAAATCTATTTTGTGTCCTCTGTTCATCAGTCCTCTGATAGTTTGATAAGGAATATCTGACTCAATAGAAACAACACCTCCGTCTTTGATATATTTTGAGTTTTCTTCTGTTGGTTCAGTAGAGCCAAAATGCTGCCACCGAGTTGCGTCACCAGCTTCTTGTAAATTCATCCCAAAATCGATAAGGTTGGTGACAATTTGCACGTGCCCTTGAGGTTGCATGCCTCCGCCCATTAAACCAAAGCTGACGAAAGGTTTACCATCTTTCATGATAAATGCCGGAATAATGGTGTGAAAAGGACGCTTACCTGGAGCGTAAACATTCGCATGGGTTTCATCTAAAGAAAAAAGTTCGCCCCTATCCTGAAAAACAAATCCTAAGCCAGGTACCACAACACCCGAACCCATACCACGATAATTACTCTGAATTAAAGACACCATATTACCGTTTTTGTCCGCAGTGGTTAGGTAAATAGTATCACCTTGATAAAGTGCTGGATTACCACTGTCGACGCGTTTAGCGGCTGTCTCTTTAATAAGTTTGGCGCGTTTATTAGCATATTTTTTTGACAACAATCCTTTAAGAGGTACCTGATAAAAATCCATGTCAGCATAAAATTTGGCTCTATCTTCAAAGACCAATTTCTTGGATTCAAGCATCACATGAAGTGTCTTTTCATTTAAGAACCCCATGTTTTTCAGATCGTAACCCTCAAGAATATTCAACATTTGTAGCGCAGCAATACCCTGACCATTGGGTGGGAGTTCAAATACATCATAACCTCGATAGTTAACCGACTGAGGTTCAACCCAAGTTGAGGTGTGTTCGGCTAAATCCTGATAACGTAAAAAACCACCATTGTTTTTCATAAACATATCTATTTTTTTAGCAATATCCCCTTTGTAAAAAGCATCACGTCCTTCAGACGCAATTGCCGACAAGGTATTGGCGAGATCTGGATTCTTAAATATTTCACCTTTTTTAGGCGCTTTACCATCAATGGTATATGTTGCGCTAAAAGCACCTGGTTGTAGTGAAAGCTTAGGCACACTTTTGTTCCAGTAATAAGCAATTAACTCGGTTAAAGGGAATCCGTTACTGGCGTAATCAATAGCACCTTGCAGGTTCTGTTGCATGCTAAGTTTGCCGAATTTGTTGTGCATCTCAAACCAACCATCAACCACACCCGGTACAGAGATAGGTAACATTCCGTGGGCTGGAATAGAGTCTTTACCTAGTTGATTAAGTTCAGATTTTAGCGCATTTAACGTTAGCCCTTTGGGGGAGCGTCCGCTGGCATTTAAACCGAAGAGCTTCTTTGACTTGTTATCCCAGATTATAGCGTATAAGTCACCGCCGATGCCGTTACCCGTCGGTTCCATTAGACCCAATGCCGCGTTGGCCGCAATTGCTGCATCGACCGCGCTACCGCCTTTTTTGAGAATATCTAAACCAATCTGAGTCGCCAGAGGATGACTTGTAGCAACCATGCCATTTTGCGCAATAACTTCAGAGCGAGTAGCAAAGTTTTTACCCGTTACACGATCGGGTGCCGCACTAGCAAAAAAGCTAAATAGAATTAAAATGACGGCCCACATACTTGTAAAGGTTGGCTTATTCATGATTGAAATCCCAATAAAATGATGAGTGTATATAAATGGTCACATAACCCTACAGGGTGTTGGAATTAACAGCAATTAAAACTTTGATTAGAGTAAAGTTGGTAGGTGACATATTAGATTTACCTTATCTTCAATCACCACTTTGAAGTAATCCCAATGCAACTTCGCGACTAACGGCAATGATGGCGTAGTTAAGATTCAGGCTGAACGACTCATTGGCAAAAAGTCATCATCAAAAAGTTCATGTTTTTTATACGGAGAACGTCCGCTATCGGGGAAATACCAGTGTGATGTAATTATTAAAACATGTCCGCTGTAGATCAAAACATACAAAGATTTTCAGTATAAATTCTAAAATACTAACTTCAGCAAAGTGGCATTTTTTGTCATTAGAGGTTCGTCTTTTCCGTGGCATGAGTTGTCATAACAATAGTTTTGATGTAAAAAGGTAGGCAATACAATTAGCATTGATAATTGTTATTCTTTATGACTACATAGAGTCTACATTGTTTTTACAGTTGTGTACTACCAATTGATTTTTAATGATATTTCAACGATTAAATAAGCTGTTATATGGCAAGGAAGGTTTGTGAGAGTATTTAAATATCGCGGCGGTGAATTTGAAAGGGATTTAGAAACGCTCTCCGAAAATTATTTTTGGGCACCTACTAGAACAAATTTAAATGACCCATGTGAAGGGTTGTTTGATGATCAAAATGTTAATGCTCAATTGGACATTATTTTTAAAGTTTTTGCCGGAAAAGATAGTAGTTCTGCTAGCGCACTCGAAAATGTCAAAATAGCATTAAAAGAGGTATTCGATTTCGTAGATAAGTCAGGCGTATACTCATTAAGCCAAACTCCAGTAGATGAGTTGTTATGGGCTCATTATGCCTATAATCATACTGGATTTTGCGTTGAATATGACTTAGATAAGTTAATTGAATACGAAAAAAATGATTACATACATTTAGATATTAAATATAAAAACGCACCGCAAAAAATTAGTGTTTCTGATATTGATACTGGTGGCCAAAATAAAATATTGATGAAAATGTTGGGTATCAAATCTAAAGCTTGGAGCTACGAAAAAGAGATAAGAGTTATAACATCTAGCTCTGGTAAACACAGTTATAATTTTCGTGCAGTAAAAGCTATCTACTTTGGATTGAAAATTTCAGATATTGATAAAAATAAACTCATGGATAAGCTTAAAGGCCGTGGTATTCAATATCACCAAATTATATTAAAACCTAAGAGCTATAAATTTTCATTTACTACCATTGATGATCCTCATAAAAAAGCAAATAAATATAAATATTCAATTGCGCCCATTGCTGAGCATGCAATTACTCCTGAATATGTAAATGAGAAATATAAACCATATGTTGAATATTTATCTAAAGCTGCTGAAATCGTACGAAGAGAGCCTGATTGTAATGAAGTTGAAATGGTTGAATTTAGTACTTCAAAAGGTGACATTAGTAACCCTGTAATATTTGTTCTATACAAGCGTAAAGAGAATAGGTACGTTAATCATTACTTGTCTATTCAAGAAATTGAAAGCCAATACAAAGAAATTACAGATATGTGCTGTGGTCATAAACGGCATATAAACAAGCGTTTTAACAAGGATAAATAACTGGCATTATCGATACAAAAACTAATCCAAATATAGTACTAGCCACTTAACGCTAATGACCGAAAAGTGGCATTAGAAGAATACCTTATGTGGTATGTAACTCAAGAGCTACCTAGTGAGTATAGGCACAATCTAAATACTTATATGGGATTGTCCTCTAAAGCACCTGTTTTGCTAAATGATCGGCTGTGTGAGTTTGCTATGAGCGAAAGGATAGTGAAGAACGGCATCAATAAGCAGCCAATTAACCTTAGAAATAAAGTAAATAAATTATTGAATGGTGCAGGTTTAGAGTGGGCTACTCTAAAGACCTTTTTTGATAGCTTAATTGTTAATTTAGCGCGTAATAATGCAGATATAGGGCAAATAGTTAACGCGTTTGATTTAAGCTCTCGGCAAGTAGTTTTAGATAAGATCAACGGTAGTTTACTTGGGCTGAGTGATGCTATTAATAAAGTGTATTCTCGGATAAAAACAAAAAGGCATTAACGGTGAAAAAGTTTAAATTCATTAACAATCAATCAAAAAAAGACTTCTTGGCCTTACCTGATAAAATTCAAAAACGTTTTGCTAATGACTTAAACGCTATATGTCAGAACAAAGAGCCATTTAGCAAATTTAAGCATTTAAAAGATAGTTTAGGTATTAGCGCAGTTGAACTAATAGAGAATGGTAGACCTGCTTATAGAACGATTTACGTAGCTAAATTCGCTGATACGGTATTCATATTACATTCGTTTACGAAGACAACTAACAGTGTTGATAGGCAAGCAATGGACACCGCTAAAAAACATTACAAATTAATGCTGAAAGAAATCAAATGATATTTATATCAATACCGATATATCATAGTTATAAGTTAATCAATAAGGTTTATTAATATGACTCTTGAATATAACAACATCTTTGATGCTATTACTGAGGATAAAGCAGGAGCCTCAGAGCTTCAAACACGATCAGATTTAATGATTGCTATACGTAACATTATCAACGTGAATAATTGGTCACAAGCTATTGCTGCGGAGCAAATGGGTATAACTCAACCGCGAGTTAGTGATCTAGTCAATGGGCGAATTGAAAAGTTCAGTATAGATAAGTTAATGAACTGCTTATATCGCATTGGCTATCGTTTTAAGCCTGTCTTTGCTGATAATAAACTTACTATGACTGTTGAACCAGTCGCAGCTTAATTGGAAGTAATTGTATGTGGGTTATTATCGGCACAAATACCTTATTAAAATTCTATAATTTAAAAGGTGATACAGCAGTTGAAGTTGATGGACTTAATTATTTTATTAAAGAAAGAGGTCATGTACCAGAAATTAAGTTTGATCATAACTTTGCAGTTAGTAAACTATTAGAAAATGGTTTCCCGTTATTTATTAATAAGGCTGACGCTAGGAAAGAGGCAGTTTTTACGGGCTTAACAGGGTTTAAGTATTTGCAGTTAAACCCTTCTATTCTAAAAATATTGTGATTGGAATATTGCAATGATTGAATTTTGGCTAGGAATAGCTTTTTAACCACTGTACTATTAGATCACGATCAATAGTCAAAATATAGCTAAATACTACAAGCTCATTGCATACGCCCTTGCTTTTTCAAGATCTTCTGGCGTATCAACACCTTCAACGGGTACATTGGTTTTTGCTACTGCAACATGAATATGTTCACCTTGATATAGTACTCTTAACTGCTCAAGCGCTTCAATTTGTTCTAATTGACTGCTAGGCCAATTAACATAGTCTTTAATAAAACCTGCTCGGTAAGCATAAATACCAACATGGCGTAAATAAAATTCACCAATATTATTAATGTTTTCGTTACCTAAAAAGCGCGCTCTATCATAGGGAATAGTTGCTCGGCTAAAATACAGTGCATAGCCATCTTTGTCAGTAAGCACTTTCACTGCGTTGGGGTTGAAAGCTTCTGCAACTGTGTCAATGTTAATCGCTAAAGTCGACATACGAGAAACTTTGCTAGCGCCTGCTTTATTTAACAATTGTTCAGCCTTTTGATTGGCTAAATTATTTGCCACCTGTGCAATATTCTCAGGCGGAATAAACGGCTCATCGCCTTGCACGTTAACAATAATTTCATCATCACTAAACTGATATTTTTCCATCACTTCGGCTAAGCGTTCTGTGCCTGATTGGTGGTCGCTACGTGTTTTACACACTTCACCGCCAAAACTTTTAACTACTTGCTCAACGTCATTATTGTCAGTGGCTACAATCACTTTACTTGCGCCACTTAATTGCGCTTTTTCAACAACCCATTGGATCATAGGTTTACCACCAATGTCTGCCAGCACTTTACCCGGCAGCCTAGATGATTGATAACGTGCAGGAATTACAACAACAAAGGGAGTTGCATCAGTAGTCGTTTTATTAGTAGTCAATGCGGCAACAGTCATAATTTAGGCTTATCGCTCTGCATTTTCTAACGTATTAGCAGCGTCATCTTGGCTGATATGGCGCGCTTCACTTTCTAGCAGCACCGGAATATCTTTATCTATTACATAGGCTAGTTTATCAAATTTGCAGATCAGCTCTTGCTGCGCTTTGTTGTAGTCAAGTTTACCTTTACACACTGGGCACGCTAATATTTCCATTAATTTTGTATCAAAAGCCATAGTTTAATTCTCTTTGTTAATGTGGTTTTTAAGTCGGAATAAGCTCTAACCCACTAAGTTCCAACCTATATTGGTAATTTTGTTTTTAAGCACTTTAATAGTATTTGCTCATCTTGTTCAGAAAACTGTGCATTTACGGGTAAGTACCACCAGTTTTCTTGTGCGAATACTTGGCATTTTACCGCATCTTTCTCGGTCATTAATAGCGGTAAATCGGTTTTAAAGTGATTAAAGTCGTCAACAGTGAAATCTTTGTGATCGATAAACCCCTGCTGCTGTACTAAATTAAAACCAAGTGCTTTTAAGGTATCGAAAAAACGCTGAGGGTCACCAATGCCTGCAATGCCATTTACCGTTTCCCTGTGCTTAAGAAAATTCACTAATGCTATTTTTTCGCCCGTTTTTATATGAATTAATTCACTAGCTGCTAATGTCATTAACAATGACTCATTATTTGGTGCTGTTGCATGACAAGGCTTACTACCATTATAGATAACTAAATCTGCTTGCTGTAAACGCCAAACACCTTCTCGCAAAGGGCCCGCAGGAAGGAGTAAGCCATTACCAAAAAGACGTTTAGCATCAATAATCACCAGCTCTAAATCACGTTGTAAACGATAATGCTGTAAACCATCATCGCTGATAACAATATTACAACCTTGCTTAATTAACATTTGTGCATTGGCAACACGGTCTACGCCAACGACAACTGGCACATGACAACGTTGATAAATTAAAATTGGCTCATCACCTGCTTGGCTTGTTGTGCTACTTTCATCAAGCAAATAAGGATAGCTTTTAGCTTTACCACCATAACCACGAGAAATAACGCCAGGCTTAAATCCCTGCGCTTTTATTAATTCAACCAAGTGTACTACAACCGGTGTTTTACCATTACCACCTATACCAATATTGCCAACAACAATAACTGGTTTATCTACTTTATACGATTTAAGCAAACCCAAGCTAAAAGCTAGCCTTCTTACT
Source organism: uncultured Colwellia sp. (assembly GCA_963974965.1). Classification (GTDB taxonomy): domain Bacteria; phylum Pseudomonadota; class Gammaproteobacteria; order Enterobacterales; family Alteromonadaceae; genus Colwellia. The sequence goes on from CAXBEX010000012.1 coordinate 110,951, forward strand.
GAGCTAAGTAGGTAAAACAACCCTGTTAGTGGCAACAATAATGGTACTAGCCAATATTTTGCTTGATGATTTTTAAACCATACTTTTTCAATTAAACGCACACTAACTCCACATTAGCTTGTTCAAAATCTTGTTCAAAAGCTAAGACCATAACCTTATGACTCAAATTGAAAGCTATGTAACTGGGCGTAGGCACCATTTTTATCAAGCAATGTTTGATGATTCCCTTGTTCAACTATTTTGCCCTGCTCCATTACAATGATTTTATCGGCATTTTCTATAGTCGATAATCGATGTGCAATAACGATAGAGGTTCTATTTTGTTGTAATGTTTGCAAAGCATCTTGAATATGTCGTTCAGACTCTGTATCTAATGCACTGGTTGCTTCATCTAAAATTAAAAACGGTGCATCACATAATAACGCACGAGCAATAGCTACTCGCTGCCTTTGTCCACCCGATAATAAAGCACCATTTTCACCAATATTGGTTTCTAAGCCTTGCTCCATTTGCTGCGCAAATTCCATCACATGGGCACTTTTAGCTGCTGCTATAATTTCATCCAACGTCGCCTCAGGTTTCCCATAGGCAATATTGTTAGCAAGGGTGTCGTTAAATAACACGACCTCTTGAGAAACATAAGCAAACTGTTGACGTAAGTCTTTTAAAAAATAATGTTCAATATTGACATCATCAATTAATACTTCACCTTGACTAGCATCATAAAAACGTAGCAACAAAGCACTGGCTGTTGACTTGCCACTACCTGAGCGCCCTACTAAAGCTAAAGTTTCACCTGGGTTTAACTCAAAGGATATATTTTCAAGTGCCCACTTGTTTATAACTGAAGTGTTTATAACTGAAGCGTTGTCATCTGCGGCGTTTTTACTTTCTTTGTCATCAAAATTATAAGCAAAATTAACGTTTTTAAAAGCAATTTTTCCTTGCGCTCTATCAATATGCTTAACACCAGTATCTTTTTCTGTTTCTTGATCTAATACGGAAAAAATACTAACACAAGCTGCCATGCCTTTTTGAAATTCACTATTAACATTAGTGAGCATTTTTAATGGTCTTAACAACATAACCATATAGGTAATAATACTGACAAAGCTACCTGCAGAAATACTATCTCGCAAAGTTTCTGAATTAACAGCATAAAAAACAAAGGCTAAAGCAAAGGAGGCTATGATTTGAATAATAGGTACGCTGCCTGCTTTTGCGGCTACAAGCTTCATTCGTTGATGTCGATTTTGCTTATTTATTTGCTGAAAACGCGTAAACTCTTTTTCTTGACCGCCAAAAGTTAATACCACTTTATGACCATTAAAGGTTTGCTCTGCGGCCGTGGTGACTTCACCCATAGCGCCTTGAATATTTTTGCTTATTTTACGAAAGCGTTTTGAGACAACATTAACGATAATAGCAATAAGTGGCGTGATCAGGATGAAAATTGCCGAGAGTTGCCAACTGATATAAAACATTAAACCAATTAAGCCCAGCACAAAAGCACTTTGTTGTACTATCACTAAGATAGATTTACTCACCGAATTTAAAACCTGCTCGGTGTCATAAGTTAGTTTAGAAATTAAACCGCCGGTTGACTCTTTATCATGAAAAGTCACGGGCATTGCCATAATATGCTCAAATAAATTTTGTTTTAAATCCGTCACTACATGATTTCCCACCCAAGCTAAACAATAATTAGCAACAAAGTGAAAAGTACCGCGACAAATAAATGCCACCACAACAAACGCAGGAGCCCACTTCATAAAGTCAGGATTCGTTCCCTTTAACCCTTCATCAATTAGCATTTGAAGTTTTGACAGGAAATAAACATCAATAGCGGCGTAACCCAACATGCCTATAATCGCGGCAATAAAACCTAGTTTATAGGGTTTGGCATAACAAAGTAGACGCTTGAAGTTTTGCCATGTAGTGACTTCTATAGATTTTTCCATGGGAGAAATTAGCTTAGTGCATTTTAATAATATTATAATGGTTTGATTTTAACGTGATTTAGGTAAACAACCAACTAAATATCTAGATCAAGATTAGTTAGCGAACCAGAAGGGCCATAAATTGTCATGGTAAGTATAGTTAGTTATGCCCTTTTCAGAAAAATCTATAATAATTTGACCTGATTCAGCGGTATTGAACAGTTGACTATTTTTTTCTTGGTAGCGCTTAATAACCTCAAAAACGGGCATGTGCCAACGATTTAAAAAGCCAGCACTAACAATGGCAAACTTAGGGGTTAATTGATCAATGAAATCCGCACTTGATGACGTTTTCGAGCCATGATGCGGCACAACTAAAACATCGACTTGTAACTGTGGGTATTGTTGAATTAACTTATTTTCAATTTGTTTAGAAATATCGCCCGTTAATAAAATCTTGTACTTTTCATCACTGATAAATAACACACAAGAGTCATCATTTTCTTTCGAAACAACTTTGTCAGGCCACAACATTTCAAACCTAAGTCCTTGCCAATGAAAAGAATCCCCTTGTAAACAGGTACTACTTTCTTTGTCTTTAGTGATGTTATAAATCAGCTCTTTAATAACGATTGATTGTTGTAAAGCTGCTAAACCACCGGCGTGATCATTATCACTGTGACTAATAATCACTTTGTCTAATTGCTGTATTCCTGCGTGTTGTAAATAAGGTAACACAACCGCGTCAATCATATTAAAACCACTTTCATATGACGCTCCAGTATCATATAAAATCGCCTTGTTATCGCGCTGCACAAGTATGGATAAACCTTGCCCAACATCAAAAACAACGAGTTGCCAATTTTTTAGCTTTTTATTAGATTGCTCACCTAACGGGAGTACAACAACGGTAATTAATACAAAAAATACAACTAATACAGCTAATACAGCTACAAAACAAGCACATAGGCTCGCTGTGTATTTATAATCAATAGTTAAATTTGGCTGAAAAAATAAAAATATAAAACTCAGTAAACCACCTAAAACTAGCAGCTGAACAGTTAGGTTTGAAAGCGCTATTACCGCCCATGAGTTAGTTGATAAATAACTTAAGTAACCCCAAAGAAGCTGTATAGATTCCAAACTGAGCATAATAAAAAATTGAGACAAGGTTTCTGATATTGGCATTAAAAGCACTGACAATAAACACAATGGAATGCTCAGAAAACTCATCCACGGCACGGCTATAATATTCGCGAATAAAGCAACTACTGATATTTGTTGAAAAAATACAGCGCTAATGGGTAGTAGCATTAAGGTCAAACTTAACTGAATTACCATTAACCCTTTAATGAAACGCCATAATTTATGGCCTGTAGAGAGACTACTTTTAAACCGCCATAACGTAAGAAAAATAATGGTAACGGCATACACCGACAACCAAAAACTTGCCGTAAATAAACTAAAAGGCGTTGTGAGCGTTATCACAAACAAAGTCAGTAACAGCCAACGTTTTATTGATATTTTTATTGCTAATAAACGCATACCCCAATAAAAACTTAACATCACTAAAGCACGAATGGTAGGTAAAGAAAACCCCGCTAAATAACCATAACTAAACGCTGCTATCATACTTATCCCTATAGCATAATAACGCGCATTGATTGTTTGAAGTCTGTTGCTGCTAACGAAAAAACGCAACGGCAGTGCACGAATCACTAACATAACGATAAAAAAGCACCCCGTTGCTACCAAACCGATATGCAAACCTGAAATAGCAATTAAATGACCTGTGCCTGTTCTTTGTAACACTTGCCATAAATCTTGGTTTAACTCGGTACGAGAGCCAAATCCTAACGCCAATAATAGAGGAGATAATTCATGCTCAGGCCTATAGTTAGATAAGCGTTTTTTATAATCACTAAAGAGTTGTTGTCGTAACGTATTTTCAGGGTTCAGTAGCTTATTATCTTTATGATTTACCACATAGCCTGTAGCACTTATACTTTTACTATTAAGCCATGTTTTATAACTAAAACCGCCTAAATTAGCCAAGCCATGAGCAGGCTTAAATTTCACTTTCAGGTAAACTGTTTGCCCTTGTTGCAATGCTAAGGTGGCATTTTTCCAACTTAAACGTAGCTGTATCACTTTAACTAATTTTTTATTATTAAGCTGAGTAACGTTAACGTTGAAGCGTAAGCGACTATGAACCAATTTTTTTTTGCTTACACTCGCTTTGCTATCCTTTAATTCGTTATGCTTTTGTTCGCTACTAGCTATAGGTGAATGTAAACTAAGTATCTCTCCTTGTATCCATTGAGATTTACTTGATAACGCAATTGAATTTAAATTATTTTCTTGCCACAACTGTTGAAAATTAAACGCATTAAATAACATCCAGCTCGCACCAAACAATAAACCAGAGCTTAATCGCAAGGACTTAAATGACTTATTTGGCTTATTTAAATTAAAATGATGGTTAAAAGGGAAGTAAAAGAAGAGGGTCGAGAGTAATAGAAGTGAAAATAGCACAAAAATATCTGGCACTAGTGGTAAAAATAGTGAGAATATAGCACCAAGAAAAAAACACGCTAGCCACCAATCCATAGTGAATGAAATACTTCCTATATTAATTAACTGTTTTAGTTACGGTATTAGTTACTGTGTTAGCTTAATTTAATAAACGTAAATAGAAACCTAAACCTAAACACTATAGTAAGTATATGCCAAAAAAACTAATTAAGCGCTTTATGCCAGATCATCAACGTATTAAAGATAATAAACACTTAAAGGTTTTTGGTAACCTGTTACACAACCCTCACTTGTGGCACATGAATCGTCACTCGGTAGCAAAAGCTTTTGCTGTTGGTTTGTTTTTTGCTTTTATTCCTGTTCCTTTTCAAATGATTTTAGCGGCAGGCACCGCTATTTTAGTGCATTCAAATTTACCGCTTTCCATCGCCTTAGTTTGGTTAACAAATCCACTCACCATGCCGGCTATATTTTACGCTTGTTATATTGTTGGCGCCTGGATATTAAACAGTCCTGAGAAGAAATTTCTATTTGAAGCAAGTTGGCAATGGGTAGTCGATAGTTTATCAACTATTGGACCCGCATTTTTATTAGGTTGCGGTGTGTTAGCGGTATTATTTGCGCTAATGGGTTATTGTGGCATTCAACTCTTATGGCGTTACAGCGCAATTAAAGCATGGCAAAAGCGCAAAAATAGATAGCAGCTTTACTTAACCTCTGGTCGAGTAATTGAAAAATGCTGATAAGCTCTATCTGTTGCAATTCTTCCACGAGGCGTTCGCTGTAAAAAACCCTGTTGAATTAAGAATGGCTCGAGTACGTCTTCTATGGTTTCTCGTTCTTCACCAATAGCGGCAGCAACATTATCAAGGCCAACCGGGCCGCCCATAAATTTATCAATAATGGCATGCAGTAGTTTTCTATCCATAATGTCAAAACCTTCATTATCAACTTCTAGCATATCAAGCGCTGCAGCAGCAGTTTCTTGATTCACCAAACCGTGCGTTTTAATGTCAGCATAATCACGCACACGGCGCAATAATCTATTTGCTATACGAGGTGTGCCACGAGCACGACGAGCTACTTCAAAAGCGCCCTGCTCATCAATGTTTAAATTTAAAAAATGCGCTGAACGTTTAACAATTGACGTTAAGTCTTGCACATTATAAAACTCTAATCGCTGTACAATACCAAATCTGTCTCTAAGGGGAGAAGTTAACGCGCCTGCTCGAGTGGTTGCGCCAATTAAGGTAAACGGGGGTAAATCTAATTTAATTGAACGCGCCGCTGGCCCTTCCCCAATCATAATATCTAGTTGATAATCTTCCATTGCGGGGTAAAGTATTTCTTCAACGACGGGGCTTAAACGATGAATTTCATCAATAAATAAAATATCGTTTTCTTCCAAATTGGTTAACAATGCGGCTAAATCGCCTGCTTTTTCTAAAACAGGGCCAGAAGTTGTGCGAATATTAACGCCCATTTCATTTGCAACAATATTGGCTAACGTAGTTTTACCCAATCCCGGCGGACCAAAAATAAGTAAATGATCAAGTGGCTCGCCACGATTTTTAGCCGCAGGAATAAAAATTTTCATTTGTGCTTTTACATGCGCTTGACCCGTATAATCAACTAGCATTTTGGGACGAATGGCGCGATCCACGCCTTCATCTTCAATGGTGGCTATTGGCTCAATTAAGCGATCTGCTTCTATCATTATTTTTCCTGAGTACTATTGTTTATCGCTATAGCATTGATTTTAAAGCGTGACGTATTATATCTTCGCTCGACATACCCTCAGAATAAACTAGTTTTACAGCTTTATCTGCTTGTATCTGTTTATATCCTAAAGAAATAAGTGCGTTAGTAGCATCCTCCTTATTATTGCGAAAAGGGTCATTAAACGCATTAACAAAAGTTTGCTCTGTACCTAACTGTACTGGCATAGCGTCAGTTGCTGGTGTGAGTGAGGTGATTTGCCAATCTTTTAAGCGATCACGCATTTCAATCAACAAACGTTCTGCTGTTTTTTTACCTACCCCGGGAATTTTTACAATACCTGAAAGATCATCATGGGAAACACAGCTTACAAATTGATCCGCTGACATCGCCGATAATACCGCCAACGCTAATTTGGGACCAACGCCATTCACTTTAATTAATAAACGAAAGAGCTTTCGTTCAGTAGTATTAGCAAAACCATACAATAATTGCGCATCTTCACGCACAACAAAGTGTGTGTATATAACGGCTTGTTCATTAAGCTCTGGTAATGCATAAATACTTGTCATTGGCATGGTTACTTCATAGCCAACACCAGCACATTCAATGAGAATTTCAGGGGGATATTTTTCAGCTAACGTACCAGATAAACGACCAATCACAGAGCAAACCTAAAGAAAATAATTAAGATGATAAAATCATACCACTAGATATTTATACAGTAAACCATTTTTAGTTTCGAGCGTTAGGTTTTAAGTTTCTATTCAGGGTTTTAAGTTACCTTAATCGTCCTCGTACTGTTTTCTTTGCTTGTCCGGCAAGTTTTTCTAAACTTTGGTGACTATTAGCATGACATAAGGCCACGGCAAGCGCATCAGCAGCATCGGCTTGTGGCGTACCCGGTAACTTAAGAATAGCTTTCACCATATGCTGAACTTGGGATTTATCTGCGCCCCCCGTACCAACCACAGCTTGTTTAATTTGCCGGGCAGAGTACTCAGCGATAACCAAACCATTATTAGTCGCCGCAACAATAGCCGCACCGCGAGCTTGACCCAGTTTAAGTGCCGAATCAGGGTTTTTCGCCATAAATACTTGCTCAATCGCGAACATATCTGGCTTAAATTGCATTATGATTTCAGAAACGCCAGCAAAAATGGTTTGTAAGCGCGAACCAAGATCTTCACCTTGACTAAGTGCTTTGATGCAACCACTACCAAGATAGGTATAAGTGCGACCTTGCTGTTTAATAACCCCGTAGCCTGTGAAGCGTGAACCGGGGTCAATTCCTAAAATAATAGACATTTTCAGTGATAACCTTTTTTCGATAAATTCCCTTCAACAAGCTTCCTTCGACAAGCTTCCTTCGACAAGCTTCCTTCGACAAGCTCAGGACAAACGGATTCATAACTGCGTATGTTTGATTATTCACATTAGTCTGAGCTTACCGTTCGCCCTGAGCTTGTCGTTCGCCCTGAGCTTACCGTTCGCCCTGAGCTTGTCGAAGGGTCGAAGGGTCGCTGATAGTTGCTATACCCAACTCAGCTAACTGAGCAGGATTAGCATTACCTGGGGCATTCGTTAACGGACAAGCCGCTGTGGTAGTTTTAGGGAAAGCCATTACTTCTCGAATTGAAGTAGTGCCAGTCATTAACATCACTAAACGATCAAGACCAAAGGCAAGGCCTGCATGTGGTGGAGCACCGTATTGTAGGGCTTCAAGTAAGAAACCAAACTTTTCTTGTGCTTCTTCTTCATCAATACCTAAAATTCTAAAGACTGCTGATTGCATAGCTTGTTTGTGAATACGTACTGAACCACCGCCTAATTCACAGCCATTTAAGACCATGTCGTAAGCATCAGATAACGCACCAAGCGGATTCGCTTCAAGCTGCTCTGGTGTTAAGTCTGTTGGTGCGGTAAATGGGTGATGAAGCGCATGCATGCGGCCATCAATTTCCTCAAACATTGGGAAATCAACTACCCATAATGGTTTCCAGTTACCTTCTAGTAAGTCTAAATCTTCGCCGATTTTAAGACGTAACGCACCAAGCGATTCAGTCACTACGTTATAAGTGTCTGCGCCGAAGAAAATAATATCACCTGTTTTAGCTTTTACGCGTTCAAGTAACGCTTTTGCTGCCTCTGCTGATAAGAATTTCAAAATAGGCGATTGTAAACCATCAAGCCCTGTGGCTAACGCTGCATCAATATCGTTAACTTTCATCCATGGCATACCTTTGGCGCCATAAATACCGACAAACTTGGTCAGATCATCAATGCCTTTTCGTGAAAATTTAGCTGCGCCATCTGGCACACAAATTACCGCTACACGGCCGTTTTCATCATTAGCAGGTCCTGAGAATACTTTAAATTCGACGTCTTTTAATATATCAGCAACATCAACTAATTCTAAAGGGTTACGCAGATCTGGCTTATCTGAGCCGAAACGCGCCATCGCTTCAGAAAATGGCATACGAGGAAAATCGCCCAAATCAACATTTAACATCTCTTTGAATAGTTCGCGGATCATTGTTTCAGTCACCTTCATGACTTGATCGCTAGACATAAATGACGTTTCAATATCTATTTGCGTAAATTCAGGTTGTCTATCGGCACGTAAATCTTCATCACGGAAACACTTTACGATTTGATAATAACGCTCCATGCCTGACATCATCAGCAATTGTTTAAATAACTGTGGCGACTGTGGTAAAGCAAAAAATTTGCCTTTATGGGTACGACTTGGCACTAAATAATCGCGCGCACCTTCAGGTGTTGCAGCCGTTAACATGGGTGTTTCAATATCTAAGAAACCTAAGGCTTCTAGTGAGCTACGTACTTTTGACGTTACTTTTGCACGAAAGCGCAGTCGTTCAGTCATCTCAACGCGGCGTAAATCAAGGTAACGATATTTTAAACGTTGTTCTTCTGAATTGATTTGGTTTGAATCAAGTGGCAACGGTGCAGATTTATTTAAAATAGTCAGTGCTAAGCCTAAGATTTCAATAGCGCCAGTTTTCATGTCTTTGTTTACTTGCCCTTCAGGACGAGCACGTACAATACCTTTTAACTGCACACAAAACTCATTTCGCAACGTGTTAGCTGTGGCAAGTACTTCTGGTAAATCAGGATCATAAACCACTTGCACTAAACCTTCACGATCACGAAGATCTAAAAAGATAACGGCACCTAAGTCACGACGACGGTTTACCCAGCCACAAAGAGTGACCTCTTGACCAATATGAGATTCATTAACCTCACCACAATAAAGACTACGCATAGTTTTTGCCTTGATAATAATATGAACTGCTGCTTGCACGTAATTATTTTTAATATTAAGGCAAGCTTATAAATGCCGCATATTATAAAGCAAAGATTAGTAAAGTCACCCTAGCGAGGAATGATTATTTTCATTAACTTACGTTGATATTAAGTAATGATTTTTTCCTGCTGCTTTTACTTGCTGCTTTTACTTATATATCGAATAAATATCGGTTAAAATGGATCAAACCGTTACAACAATGAAAGCCATGCACTCTTCTGACGCTAACTTAAGCAATACTGACCTAAACAATACCGACTTAATATATTCAAATCCCCATGCTCAAGTAAAAGACTTTGCTTTTGATGCTCAAGTGGTGGAAGTTTTTCCCGATATGATCACTCGTTCGGTGCCAGGCTATAGTACTATCATTGACACCATTGGTCGCCTTAGCCAACGGTTTGTACAAAAAAACACCTTTATTTACGATTTAGGGTGTTCGTTAGGCGCAGCAACGTTAGCCATGCGCAAAGGTATTAATGATAAACAATGTAAAATTATTGCTGTTGATAATTCATCGGCAATGATTGAGCGCTGCAAAATGCATATTAATGCGTTTAAAGGCGAAACTGAGGTAGAAGTTGTTGAAGCAAATATTCAAGAAGTAAAAATTGAAAATGCGTCTATGGTGGTACTGAATTTCACCCTGCAGTTTATTGATAAAAACGATCGTCAAGCCTTAATAAATAAGATAGCAAGTGGCATCAACGCGGGAGGAATTTTAGTTATCTCAGAAAAAGTCTCTCATGGCGACCCTGTTATTGATGAACACTTAATCGATTTACATCACGATTTTAAACGAGCTAATGGTTATAGTGAATTAGAAGTAGCACAAAAACGTACCGCATTAGAAAACGTGATGCGCACCGACTCGGTAGAGCAGCATATTCAGCGTTTAACCAACGCAGGATTTAGCCATGTTTCCCCTTGGTTTCAGTGCTTTAATTTCATTTCTTTTATTGCAATAAAATAACGCTAATTCTCGAACATAAAGACAAACTTCTATGACAAATTTCAGTAAGTTCTATCAGAAAATTGCTACAAACCGTTTAAGCCACTGGCTAAATACACTACCAGCACAACTTGATAATTGGCAGAAGAACCATTTACATGGCGAATATAAACATTGGCAAAAAACGTTAGATGCTCTACCCAAAGCCCAATATACACCAGTAGAGTTAACCCGTAGTGTCACCGTTGGCAATAAAGGTGATTTCAATGATGGTGAAAACAAACGCTTAGAAAATTTGATGAAAAAGTTCAAACCTTGGCGCAAGGGTCCATACCACATTCACGGCTTACACATAGATACTGAATGGCGCAGTGATTTTAAATGGGACAGGTTAGTTGAGCACATTGGCGATTTGTCAAACAAGTATGTATTAGATATTGGCTGTGGCAGTGGCTATCATTTATGGCGTATGCGTGGTGCAGGAGCAAAATTTGTTGTGGGTATTGACCCAACACAACTGTTCTTAATGCAATTTAATGCGGTACAACACTTTATTCAAGATGAAAAAGTTAATTTGCTGCCTTTGGGCGTTGAACAATTACCGGAATTAAAAGCTTTTGACACTGTTTTTGCCATGGGGGTTTTATATCACCGCCGCTCTCCCATTGATTTTTTATATCAATTAAAATCTCAATTAGCACAAGGTGGTGAATTAGTATTAGAAACCCTGATTGTTGATGGTGATGAAAACACCGTTTTAGTGCCCGGTGAGCGCTATGCAAAAATGCGTAATGTTTGGTTTTTACCTAGTGCTAAAGCAATGTGTGCTTGGTTAGAACGTTGCGGCTTTAAAAATATTCGCGTTGTTAATACCGATATTACGGCACTAGATGAACAACGCAAAACGGATTGGATAGATACAGAGTCATTATCAGATTTTTTAGATCCTAACGATAATAGCAAAACAATTGAAGGTTACCCTGCCCCTCAGCGCGCAATTTTTATTGCAAATATTTAATTGTTCTTTGAATTGTTGCTATATAAATTAATCAGCGTGTCAATTAGTATAGTATGTATTAGTATGGTATGTATTAGTACGGTATTAATTAACAGTGTGTTATTCATTAGGAATCAACACGGTATGAGTAAAGTATGAGTGAAGTTTGGCTTGAAAGGCGCTTAAAAAAAGTATCTAAAAGACAGCAAGATCATCGCGACCCTTTTCAACGAGACCGGGCGCGAATACTACATTCAGCAGCTTTTAGACGCTTGCAATCAAAAACTCAGGTGATGGGTAGCGGACAAAGTGACTTTTATCGCACACGTTTAACCCACTCTCTTGAAGCGGCTCAAATAGGATCAGGCATTACCGCGCAACTTCGTTGTAAATCTCCTGAACTTTGCCAAGCATTATTTCCGGCTACTGACAGCTTAGTTGAGGCTATATGTTTAGCGCACGATATAGGTCACCCTCCCTTCGGCCATGGCGGTGAAGTTGCGTTGAATTATATGATGCGCGAACATGGTGGTTTTGAAGGTAACGGGCAAACTTTTAGAATTGTTTCCCGTTTAGAGCCCTTTAGTAAACACCACGGCATGAATTTAAGCCGAAGAACTTTACTCGGCTTAATGAAGTATCCGCAAACGTTAGATCAGTTAAGCAACCCAGCTATCAGCACAAACATTGATAATTTCAGACAACTTAAGTCAAGTGAATGGCACCCGCCTAAAGGTTTATATCGTGATGATAAAGATATCATTGATTGGTTATTAAACCCCTTATCTTCAGCAGACCGAGCTTTATTTCAAGCGATTAATATTCAAAAAAAAGGTCATAACAAAACCCGCTTTAAATCCCTTGATTGTTCAATTATGGAACTAGCTGATGATATTGCTTATGGCATTCATGATCTTGAAGACGCCATTGTAACAGGTGTAGTTAACCAACAAGACTTTGACGCTCAGGTCATTAAAAAACTATTAGCATTAGACGACTCTTGGCTTTCACAGTATTGCCAATCGCTCACCAGTAAACTTTTTAGTGCGCAAAATTATTTACAAAAAGATGCCATTGGTGGCTTAGTCAACTATTTAATAACAGCGGTTGAATTATCAGACTTAAACGAACGCGATAGTGGCGTTGGTTTTGAAGAGCCATTATTACAATATAATGCAACCTTACCTAAAGTCACTATGCAAGCACTGCAAATATTCAAAGACTTTGTTTATAATTTCGTCATAAAACAAACAAGTATTCAACGGCTTGAATATAGAGGTCAGCAAATAGTCATGGAATTGTTCGAAGCATTATCTTCTGATCCCTTACGATTATTGCCCAGTAATAGCGCAAAACGTTGGCAACAAGCAAAAGACTATAATGAGAATGAGTATCGCGTGATTGCTGATTACATCGCTGGTATGACAGATGATTATGCCACAAGGTTATACCAAACCTTGTTTACCCCTAACACCAGTACAAATTATCATTTAAGTTAAGCGTTATTCACGTATAATTAAGCAATTAAAATAATTGAACACATTCTAGACAAGGAATTCATATGAATAAAATACTTTTGTTAACGTTGCTATTTTCAGTGACTAGTTTAGCTACCGAGCAAGTTCCAAAACTAAGTGGAACCATTAATATATCTGTTAATTCAGGCACTATTGACGCCAATTTCCAACTTGAAAACATTCCAAAAATTAAAGATTATTTAATATTCTTAAATTCAGGGCTCAACATTCAATACTTTAGAAGTGAAAAAGATAATTTCAATTATGCATTTGAAAAATCGTACAACACTAATTTTTCAGATGAGAGCTTTGGTTATTATTTTCCTGATAATAAAGATAAAGATAAGTTTTTACCTGCTTCAATACATTTCAAATACAGTGGGAAGTTTCCAGTTATAAGTGATATGGACAAAGCAAGTGATCGTGGAGACTGGAAAGGTAATATTGCCTTTAATGGTAGAACAATTCGTACAGACGGATTTCAAACGGCATGGTACCCAATTCTATATGATATTGAGAAAGATAAGCGATACGAAAAATTAAGTTATGATATTGAAGTTACTTGCCTAGATTGTAAATCAATTTATGTAAATGGTAGTGCTCCTATTTCAGCCACGCACGGAATATTTAAAAGAGAAAAACCGACATCGATCGCTTTGTTTGCAGGTGATTATGATATTGGTAAACAAAACAATAGTTATTACTTAAACTCAGGCTTATCAAAACAACAAATGTCTGAACTAGGAAAAATGACATCTTCATTTGAGCAATATTATCAGGATAACCTGTCTTTACCTTATGGTGAAAATATTGTTTATATTCATACAACACCTATATCAAAGAAAGATTCTTGGTTCTTTGTATCCTACCCTACCATTGTAACGATAAACCATGCCAATGATGGTTTAAGTGGTTTTTTCGAAGAAGATAAGTCAAATTGGTTCAAACCCTTTATCGCTCATGAATTAGCACATTATTACTTTGGAACTTATCGCGTTTTTAATTCTGAACTTGGTGATATGTTTTCAGAATCATTTGCAGAGTACCTTTCTTTAAAGTTAACAAAGCAGTTAATTGATGAAAAAACATACTTAGAAAATATAAATAAAAAGCTAGATAAACTTGAGGGTAAAACATTTACTGCTATAAAAGACATTAAAAACAAAACTGATTATGGTAGCAGAAATCGATATGTGTACACTTACGCACCCATTATTTGGTTAGCTATTGAAAAAGAAATTGGTGAAGAAAAAATGTGGCAGTGGCTCAATAAAATGCTCACAATTCAAACTGAACAGACTGATTTTAAATTTATGATACAAACTTTGGCGAGCGTATTAAGTGATGACGATAAAGTAAATTTTTTAGTTGAAAACTATTTCTCAAATAAAGATGCTATAAAAGTAGCTAGACTATTACTTAAAGATACAAGCCATAAAAGAAACGCTCAATATGAACAATAATTTATGCTCGATATTTATGCAGGCAAAAACGCCTTAAAAATCATACAAGAACACGGTTTTAAGCAAGCGCTCTTTACTAACTTTTTAGGTGCCCCTCTGGCGGAACAAAATGGTTGCCTTTGTAAAGCTAAACACCGACATATAATTTATTAAAAATTTAGATGAGGTTGCGGTGCCACCAAAGCAGTCGTTCATTAAGTTGGCTAGGTTGAAACTTCTAACTGAAATTATTTGAAAAATGATACATTATGATCAAATTGTTTATGTTGAAAGGAAGATAACATGCATACAATATTTAGAAGTAAACAACAGCTTGAAATAGTCGAAGAACTCAAAAAAAATTGGTTAAATTCTCATACTGTCACAGCTCTTATCCAAGGTTTTTCTGGTACAGGGAAAAGTAGTATAGTTGATGATATATCAGTGGCATCAAAACTTACTCCTATATTCATTGATTTTCCTACAAATAACGATGATTACTTCTCAGATTTTTCAGCTAATTTATTATGCGACTTTGAAGCTTTAGGCATTAATAATTTGGATAATATTATTTGCTCTGAAAACACCTCTCAATTATCCAAAGCTTTAATAAATGTAATAACCACTAATAGCATTGTTATTATTATCAACGCCTTTCAAAATACAATTGAAGTTAATGCACCATCTAAAGATTTTATTTCTTTTTTTCAGCAGCTAAATCGCCATATAAAATCTAAAGGTAAATTATTACTTGTCTCAAATACAGTTCTTAAAACACCAAGCTGGAACCAAAATATTTATCGATGTGAACTTAACTGTTTAACACGCAAAGAAGCTACTGATTATTTCATATCGCATCTCATTGATAATAAAATCCAACATAAAGTGTCCGTAGGTAGAATACCTGAAATAGTTCGAAGGTTAGGTTATAACCCTAGAGCAATCGACACTTTTATAGGGTCAGGCTTACGTTATGATTCACTTGAAGAGATCATGACTTTATCGCCTAAGTTATTCCAATCAGGTGAGGCATTTACATCACTTGAATTGGTTAAAGAGTTAGAGGAAGAATTGCTTTTTCGCTCATTAGCTAATTTAACAAAAGAAGAAAATCGTTTTATTCAATTCTTGTCTGTTTACAGACGTCATTTTGATAAAAAAGTTATTAGCTTTATACCAGTAAATATAGAAAAAGTTGAACTATTCAGACGATCTTTATTCGATAGATATATTATCAAGAGTACAATCCAAGGTGATGTACTTCATCCATTAATGCGGGAAGTATGTGTATCAAAGTTAAAGCAAACTCAACATAACTCAGATTGGGTAAAGGCTCAAAGTCTTGCGGCTGATTACAATTTGTCTTTATTTAAAACATCTGAAAAAATTAATAATATTAAACTGTCTAATTCATACACTGAGCTCCGACATCATTTGATTGAATCAAACAGAGTAGATGAAATATCTACTGCTAGCGTGAAATTAGCCAGGTTTTTAACCTCAAAAATAACTAAAGACAAACAATCTGAAAAACCCAAAAACAAGAGCTTACTAGCTGAGAGAATTGTCTTAATATCAGCACTTCCTGCTGAATATAGATCAAAAGGGCTTGAATACCATTTAGCTCTTTGTCTAAAAGAACGAAATAAAGATGGTGATTATCCAAAGGCTTTAATGCATATAAAAAATGCCGTCCATACAGAGAGTTATTATGCTACTTGGAATTTATTACTTGAATTAACTTATGCTGTAGAAGGTAAGCAGCATATGCTTGATACTTTCAATACATCTATCAATTATATCAATGCTAATAATAATGTTGCCGAGGTTTATCGTGTCTGTTCATCACTATTAAAGCAAGCAGGAGATCATAAAAAAGCAACTGATATAGTATTAGAAGGTATAAATAAGTCTGGTGCTCATACTTTTACATCACTTGTACCGCTATGTGTGAAGTATTTTGAAGAGAATGAACAATTTGAAGATGCTGTATTACTCTTAAAAAAATGTATTGCAGACCCTCAGGTGACTAGAGTGTCTGTTCTTTATTTATCATTAGCAAACATACTTATAAATCAAACTGAATACGAAGAAGCTGAAAAATTACTTATAGAAGCCTTAGCTAGACCAGATATTTCCAAGGTTTTTGATATGAAAATAAAGTTATCAGAAACACTTATACATCAGGGGAAAACCACTCAAGCAATTGATGTACTACTTGAAGGTATCAAAAATATTGGCAAAGAAGATCCTGTAAAGCTTTATCACAAATGTTTTGAGTTGTTGGCAGACTCTAAAAGAATTGAGGAAGCCATTAAACTATTAAACAACGGTATAGCTTCTAAAGCAGTTAAAGATCCATCTAAATTAGTAATATCCTTGGCTGATTACTTTGATAAAGCAGGAAAAAATAGTAATGCTATTGATCTTTTATCAATAGTTTTGACTTCCAGTCTAGAAATAGATCGTAAATCAGTTTATGTAAAATATGATGATCTTCTTTTTCAACAAGGAAATTTACCAGCCTCTATAGAAGTTTTAAATAAAGCATTAAGTGATAACTCAATTAGCAATAAACATGACTTTTACAAGCGTTATGCCGATAGATTGGAACGATTAGATAAAACCACTGAAGCAATAAAAAAACTAAAACAAGGCATAAATGATAGTAATTGCCAAAGTACTTATTCTCTGTACTTAGATGGCAGCAAAATATACCTAAAACACAATCAACTTGATGAAGCTATCTCGTTGATACGAGAAGGAACTGAAAGTCCATCAGTCGGCGATAAAACAACTTTGTTTGAACAATATGCAAAGCTTTTAGCACGAAATAATGAACAGCCAAAAGCAATTAAAGTTTTAGTTGATGCCCTTAACTTAAAAGGAATTAATGCTAGACCTAGGCTTTATAAACTATGTGCTGAGTTAATGATTAAAAATGGCGAAACCAATGACGCTTCAACGCTTTTACGTGAAGCAATTACTAATGAAAAAACAGGACAGATAACGCCATTATTTCAACTTTTTTCCGATATATTTGTCGAACAAGAAAAATATTTTGAAGCAAAACTTGTTCTCGAAAAAGGTCTAGTTTTGCGCCCTAAAGATAAAATATTAAAATTTGCTTTAGAAATAGTAAATATACAATTGGCAGTTCAAGAGCAATTACCGAACACATCAGGTACTAGTTGTACATTTGAAGAAACAAAAATAAATTTAGAGCATTTTAAACGGGAAATAGAACACCGAGATTTTTATAAGGCTATTCCAAAACAAAACCCAAAAGAAAAAGATGTACAACGGTTATTTAGGCCTTTTTGGGTACATTCAGTTAGTTCATTTAATTCCGAAGTAGCTAATGGTAGGGGCTCTGTTGATTTTCTAGTTACTAGAGGAAAACATGATACAACACTTATTGAATTCAAATTAGCATCAAGTTCGTCTTTAAAAAATAACATTGAAAATCAGGTTGAAATTTATGCTGCGGCAAACAATACAGACAAATACTTTACTGTGATCTTTTATTTTAATGAGGCTGAAAAAAGAAAATTAGATCGTGTTTTATCACAATTAGGAAAACTTGATGACAATAGGATTTTTATCATCGATGCAAGCAACAAAATTTCGGCATCAAAAGCTAAGACAAGTTAAACTAGAGACAATTGCAATAGGCGAAATACCAACGGTGGCTTTGAACTTTCAGTTGCCATCTATTTGAGTTAAGAAATATTTAAATATGCTGGAAATATACGCAGGTAAAAACGCCTTAAAAACAATTCAAGAACACGGTTTTAAGCAAGAGCTGTTTACTAATTTTCTAGGTGCTAGTGGCGGACCAAAATGGTTTTCACTTTTCGGCTTAGATAAATACTTATTTGGTGATTTTTTTAAAGACCGCACTACAGAGCTAAACCTTATTGGCTCTAGCGCTGGGGCATTTCGTGCCGCTTGTTTGGCTCAAAACAATCCTGTTGAAGCTATTGACAGATTAGCTGAAAAATATGCCCATACCGTTTATAACGGCAAACCTAGTGTTGAAGATATATCAAATTCGGCAATTGAAATGCTCGATCACCTTTTTGGCAAAACTGGCATAAACGAAACAATAAATAATACTGTCTTTAAAGCTCACTTTATTGTTGCCAAAAGCAAGGGATTAACAAGTTATGAAAACAAGCTAATTCAAGGTGCAGGTTTACTTGCAAGTATATTACTTAATAAAGTCGATCGTAAATTATTGGCTTTTCAATACGAGCGCTATATTTATCGCCCATCGTCAAGTCAAATAATAATCAACGACCCTTATTATTTCTCCAACCATTATATCGACTTTACCAAAGAAAACATTGGCTCAGCACTATTAGCTTCTGGTTCAATACCCATGGTTATGTCAGGTATTCAAAATATCCATGGTTCGCCAAAAGGCATGTATCGTGATGGTGGAATTATTGATTATCATTTTGACTTTTCTTTAGAAAACAAGTCCATCGAGAATAAAAATAATACGCAAGGGCTAACACTTTACCCTCACTTCAGTGCTAAGCCCAAAGCAGGTTGGTTTGATAAAAACTCATCGCGTCAAGTGCAACCGAAAAGCTACGAAAACACGGTACTAGTAGTGCCCTCAGCTAAATTTGTTGAGTTGTTACCTTTTAGTAAAATTCCCGACAGAAGTGACTTTCAAAATTTAGATGCCAACACTCGAATTAACTACTGGTTAACGGTGTTGAGTGAAACTGACAGGCTAGCGGTGAGCCTCAATGAATTTATAGTTAAACAAGATTTAGGCAGAATAAAAACGTTTGTTTCATAGTTTTCAGCTTCAATAATTAGGTTCAATAAATAAGCAAAGCCTGAAAATTAAGATAATACCCATTTTTATTTACCCTTTTTCAACTGTAAACAAAACATTCCGATTCGCATCATTATTGTGTCAATTTATATAACAAATACAAAACTCCTTATCTTTAAAGTTCTAAGTAATTGATTGGCAAATTAAACACTTTCATCTACCGTCTGAGACATCTTGCCACCTGAATAAATTATTAAGGCAAGAAATAACAGAGATTAGAACATGACACTAAATTTAAAAAAGAATTCTTTAGCTATCGCCGTATGTTTATCATTATCAAGCACTGCTGCATTTTCACAAGAAGATGATATTTCAGATAGTGCAAAAAACTCAGACATTGAACGCATCATTACAGTCGGTACCCGTATGTCTAATCGTACAGTGGCAGATAGCCCTGCACCCATTGATATTATTTCATCTGAAGCGATTAAAAATTCTGGCG
Organism: uncultured Colwellia sp.; assembly: GCA_963974965.1. Taxonomy (GTDB): domain Bacteria; phylum Pseudomonadota; class Gammaproteobacteria; order Enterobacterales; family Alteromonadaceae; genus Colwellia. The sequence continues at coordinate 130,678 of CAXBEX010000012.1, forward strand.
CAACTAGCACTCCAGATATGCTTCGTAAACTTGCCCCATCGTTTAATATGAATAACACGACGACGTCTGATGGCCAAGATTTAATGCGTCCGGCAACATTAAGAAGCTTAGGGCCAGATCAAGTACTAGTATTAATTAATGGTAAACGTCGTCATCAACAAGCCGTTGTAGCTGTGCAAGAAAATGTTGGTCGTGGCAGCGCAGGTACCGATCTAAGCTCTATCCCTATGACCGCTATTTCTCATATTGAAATATTGCGTGATGGTGCGGCGGCGCAATATGGCTCTGATGCTATTGCTGGCGTCATTAATATCGTCCTTAAAAATACCGATAGTGGAACTGTTTGGAGCCAGTATGGTCAAACAGATGAAAATGATGGTAAAAGCTTTGAATTAGGCGCTAATTATGGTTTTGAAATTGGCGATAAAGGGATGTTAAACCTAACATTTGAGTATGCTGATAATGGTGAAATGAATAGAGCAACATCAACGACTTGGTTTGGCTCTATCGAAGAACCAAAGAAATTATTACTTGTAGGTGAAGCTGAAACAGAAATGACTAGCCTATGGGCAAATTTCACTTATGATTTAGGTGAAGGCAGTCAATTATACGCTTTTGGTGGATTTACGAGTAAAGAAGGCGAGTCGCTTGGTTTTTATCGCCCAGCGGCCGATAACCGTGTATGGAGTACACTATTCCCTGAAGGTGTAACACCCAGTTTAGGATCAAAATCAGAAGACTTCTCTCTTGCAGTAGGCTTTAGAACAGATATTGCTGACTGGGAAATTGATGCAAGCATCGTTACAGGTGAAAACCGTTTTGAATTTAGTAACCTTAACTCGCTCAATGCTAGCTATGGCCCTGATAGCCCAACGTCAGCTTATGATGGTGCGCTAGTGTTTAATCAAACCACGTTTAATCTAGATGCCGTTACGTCCATTGATTTAGGTCTTTATGAGGAAACCTCTATCGCTATTGGCGTAGAGTATAGAATAGACGGTTACCAACAAGAATCGGGTGATGAAGTAACTTATGGTCGTGGCGATACGCTATGTGCAGAGTCAGTAAACCCTACAGGCGACCCACTAATAACAACCTGTACTGGCAACGATATTACCACGCCAGGCATGCAAGGCTTTCAAGGGTATAGTCCGGCAATGGCGATAGATACTGACAGAAAGAGTTTTGCCCTTTATTTAGATACTGAAACATTTTTAACTGAAGGCTGGCTAGTTGCCGCCGCTGTTCGCTATGAAGATTATGACGATTTTGGTAGCACTGTTATTGGTAAATTATCGACTCATTTAACATTAACTGACAACCTATCTATTCGCGGATCTGCTTCAACAGGTTATAGAGCACCAGGTATGCAACAGGCTAACTTTACTCAACGTTCAATTTCACTCGACAATGGTGAATTAGCTGATTTAGTGACTTTACGCCCAAATGAAGCACTTGCACAAGAGCTTGAATTTAAAGATCTTAAAGAAGAAAATTCAACTAATATTTCTGTTGGCTTAGTATATAGCAATGGCAATTACTCAACGACACTTGATGTTTATCAAATAAATATTGATGATCGTATTGCCTATTCAGGTAATATTCAACGTGGCATTAATAGTGAAATCGATGCCTTTTTCGATCGTTACTCTGCCGCTGGCGAAGCATTAGATGGGGTTAAAAATGTATCACTATTTACCAATGCTATTGATACAGAAACTTTTGGTCTTGATTGGGTAAACCAATATACGCAAGAAATAGAAAACCTTGCAGACATAGTCTACGAACTCTCTTATCATCATAACAATACTGAAGTAAGTAATATTAATACTTCATCATCAATAGTTCCTAATGAGATTATTTATGATGCAGCTCAGACATTGTTAATAGAGAAAGGTCAACCACAAGACAGGTTATCGCTATCTGCTATGATGGATTTAGATACATGGACAGTAACGGGAAGAATGACTTATTACGGTGAAGTATCTACTGCATCTTATGGCACTCCAGCTAATACTTGGAGCGCAAAAAGTTTGTTTGATGTAACCGCACAATGGCATGCTACTGAGCAATTAGACATTAGTGGTGGTATTTTAAATTTAACGGATGAATATCCTGACCAATGGGGCGAAAATGGTTTTCCATTCACAGAGCTTGGTTTTAAATATGGTTGGACTAGTTTTCCATTTTCGATTGCCGGGCGTGAATATTATTTAAGAGCTACCTATAATTTTTAGTGAGTAGTCATTAAACCATTACATACATAGTGTTTATGTAAAGCCAGCTAAAATAAAGCTGGCTTTTTTGATCTTTAAAACTAAGCCTTTATTTTAGGATTTTTAGGGTAAAAACGCTCAGGTAAACTACTGATATGCTCAAAAAAACGGGTATCTTTATAAGGGAGTTTCATAAAACCAGAAATACCAATACCATTAATGCTAGGTAATAACATTATTAGCTCCGCTAAACATTGAGTAAACGCTTCTTCTTTATCATGATTAAGTAGCATCAAATAACTATGAATTTTCAAATGCGTTGGCAACACTTCAAAGATAATACAACCCGTATGATGAATTAAATTTAGCCGCGCCAATACTGCCATCATTTCATCAGGCAAATATAAATATTCATCGGGATCTTTACCATCTTCAAAGTAGGAATGTAGCTTAGTAATATCATCAATATCAGCAACGTCACTGACCTCAAATAAAATCTTTTGCGCTGGTTTTGCAATAAAAGGCTTATTTGGATTCTTTCGCTCTACATGCAAGGTGTTGCGGGCATTAAACAGACAGCTTTTGAACATACCTATGCGAAAAATTCCTTGCGCTAAATGGATCATATTATTAACGGCACTTTCAAATGAGGTTTTTAACTCGGGATCAAACAAGGTCAAATTAGAATCAACATAAACCCCTTCTTTCGCCCATCGAATAGCTAATCCTCCTACCACAGGAAAATTTCCCAACCGGCTTAATGCAGCAATAAAAGCTTTTTCGTTATCACCCATACCCATTAAGTAATTTTTGTAGTATTTTTCTAATTGCACATCATCAATATCGCTTAGGCTATCACCACTAGACTCTTCTCTTAAAAATGATTTACGCGAGCCATAAACTACCGTGTCTATTTCTCCGCCTTTAGCACTCGCTTTAGGCTTTATCCACACTGGGATAAGTGGCACAGTTTGAATAATTGTTGGTTTATCTGACAGTACTATCTGCTTTAAATAAGATAGGTTATTGAAAAAATAATCTCCTGCCATGCAACGTTGTTTCTCATCATCGCTCAGCATGGCGGTTAGCACATTGGCTAACATTTTAGGCAACCCTAACGAATTAGGATCAATGATTTTAGAGCCATACCGACATGATTGCCCTGAAGCTATGGCATATAAAGTAGCGGCTAAACCTTGTTCATCAAAACGTGGTGAAGATAAACCACCATTAATTTGCTCAGGACCAATAAAATATACATCGCCCAACCTTGCGTTAGTGTTCTGTAAGTCACTACTCATTAGGTCCATCACATTATTGCTTGTGCTTTGCCCTTTGACATCAAGCTGAGCAATAACAGAAGAGCCCCAATCAATAAGTTGTACTAAACCTGTTTTTTCATCAAAAACGACATTAGAAGGTTTAATATCGCCATGAACAAAAGGCTTACTTTGAGAATAACCCTGCTGATGACTTTGCTGATGATTTTGTTGATTAATACTAGCGTCACGTAAATAAATTAATATTTCGGCTAACTGAATGGCAATGCTAACAACTAATTCTGGAGTAAGTGGACCTTGCTGATGAGAGAGTTGTTCTAAATCGATACCTGGTGCTCGACTCATTTGCAAAATAGATTGTCGTTTTATTTTTTGATAATCGATAACTTTAGGGATTTGACTATGATTTAACTGATCTTGAATATCAGCTTCTTCGCTAAGCCTGTCTTGAACATGCTGCGGTAAATTCGCGCGTGAAAACTTAAACACTACATCTTCACCGGCAATGTTTATTGCTGAAAACACAAACCCATAAGCTCCTTTCCCTAAAAGCGCTATATTGTTATAACCTAAGTTTTTTAGCTGTTGCTGACAAAGCTTTACCCACTTTTTTAATTTAGTCGCATCTTTATGGTTTAGCAGGTAAATAGATTGCTCTTCAGCAATATAGAAGTGTTGAAGTTTTTTTTCTTTATTCTTTTCAGATAACTTTTCTGTCACAAAATAGAGCCTACTCTCGAAAATAACAGTTAGTTAACTAAACATATTACCTGTTATTAAGTCTAAAAAGTAATGTCAGATACAAAAATACGCTCACCCTGAGCGCATTTTAATTAATAACTTACAAAACCACTATTAATAAGGTTAACTCATATGTATGAGCATGTTACTTGGTTTTTCTAGGAATGATTTCCATAAATTACAAAAACGAGCAATACTGCCACCATCAATAACACGATGATCGCCAGACCAACTTATTTGCATAATACTGCGTGCTTCAATTTCACCTTTATCATTAAATCTTGGCAATAATTGTAATTTACCTAAAGCAACAATAGCAGCTTCAGGTTTATTGATAATAGGCGTTGCCACCGTACCACCAATGGCGCCAATATTTGAAATAGTGATTGTGCCACCTTTTAAGTCGCTACTTTGCACTCGCCCGCTACGGGCATCATTCGTTAAACGCGTAATATCAGCTGCTAATTCTAAAATAGACTTAGTTTGTACTTGCTTAACGTTAGGCACTAATAAACCAATCTTTGAATCTACTGCCATACCGATATTGTGATCGTTAAAATAGGTTAATTCTGTGCAATCATCATTCACTTGGCTGTTGATCACAGGAAACTCTTTTAATGCTAACGAGATAGCTTTCATGAAAAATGGCATCATGGTGAGTTTACTATCTTGCTTGGCCATGATTTCTTTTACAGTAACGTTCTCTTTGAGTTCTAAACGCAGCTTAATTAACTCTGTCATGTCAATTTCTTCACAATAAGTAAAGTGAGGAATAGTACTAACTGATTCAACCATCGCTTTCGCCATAATCGCTTTAATTCCCCTAATTGGTTCAACATAACTTGATTCAACAGTGCTTGCTGCAACACGTGTTGATGATCCTTGCACCGCTGTATCAGTTAGGTTTCCACCTTGTTCAAAGGCAACCACATCATCTTTATATACTCGACCTTTTTTCCCTGAGCCAGTAACTTCGCTAATATTTATGTCTAATTCACGCGCAACACGACGAACAGCAGGGCTAGCAACGGCTTTCCCTTTAACTGTTTGTTTTACGACACTTTCAACGGGCGCTATAACGTCTGTTGATACATTATTTGGGGCATCGTCTTTTGGCTCGCTAACAGCAACATCATCATTGGCAACCATTGAACCCTCTATATTCATAGAAAAAAGCGGTGCGTGCACCTTGGCAATTTCACCCTGCTTATAAAAGAGTTTTTCTATCACGCCAGCATGCATTGCTGGAATTTGCACTAACGCTTTATCCGTCATTACATCAGCGATAGGCTGATCTTCAACTATACTATCACCTTCTTTAACAAGCCATTCAACAAGCTCACACTCAACGATACCTTCACCAATATCAGGTAAAATAAAATCAATACTCATATTTTTTCCCTACGTTTCTTATCAATAAACTATTAATAAACAATTAGTAAACTACTATTAAATTATCAATAAACGATTAGTAAATTAATAGTTTATGCTGCGCTTAATGGCTTCATAAATTTTTAAATGGTCAGCAACATATTCTTTTTCAAGTGCTAATGGGTATGGTGTATCTAAACCACATACTCGCTCTATTGGAGATTCTAAATGCAAGAAACACTCTTGTTGAATAGTTGCCGCTATTTCACTGGCAAATCCAGCCGTTAATGGCGCTTCTTGACTCACTAGCAAACGACCTGTTTTAATCACAGAGTTAGCAATAGTTTCAATATCCCATGGTAATATGCTCCGTAAATCAATTACTTCACAAGAAATGCCATCATTAGCAGCTAAATCAGCAGCTTTTTGCAGAATTTCCATTTGTGCGCCCCAAGCAAGTAAGGTGATATCACTACCAGTTTGTAAAACTTCTGCTTTACCTATGGGTAATTGGTAGTCTTCTATCGGTACTTCACCGACAGACGCGCGATATAAGCGTTTAGGTTCAAAAAATATGACCGGATTATCATCACGTATTGAAGCTAACAGCAAACCTTTTGCTTGATAGGGATTGCGAGGAATCACCACTTTCAAACCTGGCGTATGAGCAAAGTATGCTTCGGGTGACTGGCTATGATATAAACCACCCGCAATACCTCCACCATAAGGTGAGCGTATAGTTAGCTTACCCACATCAAATTCATTACCACTACGATAACGGAATTTAGCAGCTTCATTGACAATTTGATCAAAAGCGGGAAAAATATAATCCGCAAATTGAATTTCCGCAATGGGACGTGAACCTTGCGCCGCTAAACCATTGGCAAAACCGATAATACCTTGCTCAACTAGCGGGGTATTAAAACAACGCACCTTGCCATATTTATCTTGTAAGCCAGAGGTTGCGCGAAAAACACCACCAAAATGGCCAACATCTTCACCAAAACAGAGTGTTCTATCATCTTCGCCCATAGCGATATCAAGCGCGTTATTAATGGCCTGTAACATATTCATTTGTGCCATAACTAAAATTTCCCCGCAGTAAATGGATAGGCTTCTGGATATTTATTAACATGCGCCTTAACTTGTTCTAATTGCGCTTCTAGTTGAAGTGAAGGAACATCGTAAACATCAGTAATTAACGTATCAATATGAGGTTTATTGATTTTTTCAGCAACTTTCACTGCTGCTAATACTTTTTCTCTTAAATTTTCAAATAAAGATTTTTCTTGTTCTTCATCCCACCAGTTTTGTGCCAACAGCCAATTTTTCATACGTAAAATTGGGTCGTTAGCCTGCCACTTCTCTTCTTCTTCACGCGTACGATAACCCGATGGATCATCTGACGTAGAATGGGCACCTAAACGATACGACATTGCTTCAATTAACACGGGTGCATTTTCTTTTAACGCATAAGCACGCGCTGTTTGCGTCGCTTTAATAACCGCTAAAATATCGTTACCATCAACACGTAATGTTTTAATACCATAACCTACACCGCGAGAAGCAATGCCATTACCTTTAAACTGTTCATCCGAGGGGGTTGAAATTGCGTAACCATTATTACGACAGAAAAAGATCACTGGGGCTTTTTGCACAGCCGCCATATTCAAGCCTGCATGAAAATCACCTTCTGACGCGGCACCTTCACCAAAGTAACACAAGGTCACTTCGTCTAAGCCTTGCATTTTTTGACCATAAGCATAACCCGTCGCTTGTGGTATTTGTGTGCCTAAAGGAGAAGAAACGGTCATATAATTCAATTCTTTTGAACCATAATGAATCGGCATTTGACGCCCTTTACCTAAATCTTTCTCGTTAGAGAACATTTGGTTCATAAAGTTTTCAAGACTAAAGCCACGGAACATTAATGCGCCTTGTTCACGGTATTGGCTCATGATCATATCTTGTGGCTTCAAACCTGCTGCGCCACCAACACTTGCGGCTTCTTCGCCTAATGCCGCCATATAAAAACTTAAGCGACCTTGGCGCTGCGATGCCACCATACGTTCATCTAGTACGCGATGAAAAGCAAAGGTTTTATATACCTTAGCGGCAAGTGCTTGATCCATGTCTGGCATATCACTGCCTTCATAAACACTACCGTCTTGTTTTAATATTTTTAGCTCGGGAATTTCAACACTAGTGCCGTCAATAAAGGTAGGTTTGTGTACTACCGGCCCATCATTATAAAGTTCACTACTCATAACATTCTCTTATTGTATTATGCGAGTTTGAATCGTTGGTTAACGAGAAACTACACAAGGTGGATGCCTATTATTTTATTACTTTAGAAGTATAGACAATAATGCATAACATTCGCGCAAAACTTTACCTTTACGTAAACTGATAAACAAGATTATTGCACAATGATGTTGGTTTTTTTTTTCGATAAATGAGCAAAAATGTTTACAGTGAAGGGAAACTACAGTTATTTGTACTTGTAATGAATCAACATAAACGCCACTAATAGGACTTATGAAAAAGGAACTTCTTCAAAAAACATCAATAATAAATGCGGCATCAAAAAAATGGACTATGCCAATAAGAAATGGAAAAACGGCCTGAATCAATTTATGATTGAATTCGAAGACCGTTTGAAGGGCTTTATGTAAAATTGGCAGTTACACAAGATGTGTTATAGACTCCTCATAAACAGCCTATATTTAACTGGGCAAAAAAGTGCGTGCTCTACACTTGCTACTAATAGCTTGTTGGTGCTGCTACAGCTTTACTCGTAATTGTTGCGTCAACTCTCAATGAATCAACATAACTTTTATAAGCAGACTGTGCCAATTGAGACGTTTGCTGCTGAGAAAGTTGTGGGTTAGCAACAACCTCACTCACCGTAACCGCTTGTACTTCAACTAACGCTAAATCACCATTACTTAACGCAACAGTTGATGCAGAAACAGCGCCTTCAATAGGATGTGGTAATACAAAGGCTTCTCGCGTAATACTTTGATCTAAATCTGCACTATAACGCCCTACCTTTTCTTTGCTGGTAAAACTCGCATAGTTTTTGGTTAATTGCGCTGTTATATCATTGCCTGCTTTAAACTGTACTAGCAATTCGTCCATAGTTTCCTGTGCTTTTTTAGTCGCTTTTTGCGAAACTAAAATAGTCTTTATTTGTGCTTCAACCTCAGCAATAGGTTTCACATTAGCTTCTTGATATGTATTCAAACGCAGCACTAAAGCAACAGTATCGCTTACTTCAATAACATCTGAATTCATATTATCTTGTAAAACTAAATCTGAAAAAGCCGCTTCAAGCACTTTAGCATCATCAAAAGGAGCCGGATTGCCCGTACGAGATAACCACGAAGAAGTTTCTACTTTAGCGTTAACCTCATTTGCTGCATCATCTAAACTATCAGGGAACTCAAAACTTATACGCGCCATTTCTTGGGTTTTTGTATAAAACTTTTCTTGCGCTTTATTTTTGCTCACTTTGGCGTATAACTCACTTTTAACATCCGCTAAACTTTGTACAACCTCAGCTTTAAGCTCTGTTAATTTAATCACATGATAACCAAAACTGGTTTTAACAAGCTCGGTTATATCACCAACAGTCGTTAATGCAAAAGTAGCTTCATCAAAAGCTGGGTCCATAACACCCGGTTCTATATAGTCTAAATCACCACCATTTTCGCCACTAAAAGTATCGCTTGATAATTCTTTCGCCAGTGCGGCAAAATTTTCATCTTGAGAAAGACGAGTTAGTACTACTTCAGCTTTTGTTTTAGCTGTTGCTTCACTTTCACTATCACCTTCATCAAAGGCAATTAAAATATGAGAAACACGACGCTGCTCTGGTTGGGTAAAGCTAGCAATATTGTCTTGATAATATGCAGCCACATCATCATCGGAAACTTCAATTCCTTTCGCTATATCCTCCACATTTAAACGAATGAAGTTAACTTTCACTTTTTCTTTATTCTCAAAACGACCTTGATTAGTTTGATAATAAGTTTTGATTTCTTCTTCACTCACTTCAATATCTGCTTCAAATTTTTTAGCAGAAACTGTGGCAAAACGAATATTACGTGTTTGATTTTGTAAATTTTGTTGTAATGTTTCTTGATAAGGTAAGTTAAATTCAGTAGCAACCAAGGCTTGAGATAATTGACGACGAGTCATCTCAACGCGTAAATAGTCACGAAAGCTTGATGACTGATAAAAACCAGCTTGGTTAATAATAGCTAAATAACGGTTATTATCAAAAACTCCATCTACCTGAAATTCAGGCATTTCTCTAATAGTTTCCTTAATACGGGCATCTGATACGCGTATTGAAAGGCTTTGTGCACTTTGATCTATCAGCTTTTCGTTAATTAAGTTATCTAAAACACCTTGACGGAAATTCGCCATATAATTACTGTCGTTTGATAGGGTCTCAAACATATCACCAAACTGTTGTGCCATACGGTTACGCTGAGCTTGATATGCTTTGTTGAACGCTTGCTCACTAATTTTCTCACCGTTAACCGTTGCAACGGAAGTGTCTACAGAATTAGTGTAACTACCAATACCAGCAACAGCGAAGGTTAATATAATAAGACCAAGGATTATTTTGGCCGTTAAGCCCTGTGAGCTTTCTCTAATATCTTCTAACATTTTTGTCTCTTTTCTCTAAAGGCAATTTTTAAAACCGATAAATATTAAACCGATAAATAATAAACCGATAAATAGTACCAATATTTTAAGCTATAACTTTTTTGTTGCTCGCGATTCTAGCAGATGCAGACCACCGCTTGAAGTGCAAGATTGGTTTTATTTGATTAATTAACTTACAAATGCGCTAAAAGCAAAAAACCACCTAAAGGTGGTCTTTAAATGTATTTCTAATATAAATATAATTGCTAAAAGCAATCTATCTAATATTAGCAATATTAGCCATTACAAGCATCTTTTAATGCTTTACCCGCTTTAAACGCTGGAATTTTAGCGGCAGCAATTTGAATAGTTGCACCAGTTTGTGGGTTACGACCAGTTCGTGCTGCACGGTCACGTACAGAGAAAGTACCAAAACCTACCAAAGCAACTTGCTCACCATTTTGTAATTCTTCAGTTACAGCGCCAATAAATGAATCTAATGCACGACCCGCAGCAGCCTTTGAAATGTCAGCGCCTTCAGAAATTTTCTCGATAAGTTGAGATTTGTTCACAGTGTATACCCCTTAAATTGTTATTATTACAACGCTATCTTTACTTCTCTTTACTTTTCTTTAGTAAAAATTTTAATAAAAGTTCGTCCTACAAAAATATTTTCACACTACTTTCATATTATGCAATTTATTTTTTTTGAACAACAAGCGTCGAGTTTAAAAAAATACTATTACGTCTAGACCTTAATCAACAATACCTAATAGGCATCAGCCCTCTTAGGTATACTAAACAAGGGGTCTAGCAACATAAGCGTAGTTAACTTAACATAGTTTCAGCGTTTGAAAAGCCTTTATTTCACTTTTTCCCTATTTTTTTCCTGTTTTTTGATTTTTTTGCTAATTTGTATCAAAAAATCAACTTTTTAAGCGTAAAAATCACTCTGCTTGCCACTGTTCTACTGGGTGTTCAAGCGCTATAGCAAGCACTTCATCAATCCATTTTACCGGATGAATAGCTAAATCAGCTTTGACATTTTCAGGTATTTCTTTTAAATCTCGGGCATTCTCATGAGGGATAATGACTGTTTTTATACCGCCACGATGAGCTGCTAGCAGCTTTTCTTTTAAGCCGCCAATGGCCAAAACTTCACCACGTAAAGTGATTTCTCCCGTCATAGCGACATCAGCTCTAACTGGATTTCCTGTTAAGCTTGAAACAAGTGCCGTACACATACCAACACCCGCACTTGGACCATCTTTTGGCGTTGCTCCTTCAGGCACATGTACGTGAATATCACGTTTTTCATAAAAATCTTCGTTAATGCGTAACTTTTCAGTTCTACTACGCACAACAGTCATTGCAGCCTGAATAGATTCTTGCATAACATCACCCAAGGATCCGGTGTAAGTTAGCTTACCTTTTCCTGGTACTGAGGCTGTTTCTATCGTCAGTAACTCTCCTCCAACTTGTGTCCATGCTAAACCGGTAACTAAGCCTACTCGATTTTCACTGTCAGCCTTACCATAATCAAACCGTTGTATACCAAGAAAGTCGTCTAGGTTATCTTGATTTATTACAACTTTTTGCAGATTTTTATCTAACAAAATAGCTTTTACCGCTTTTCGGCACAGCTTAGAAATTTCACGCTCGAGGTTTCGCACCCCGGCTTCTCGTGTGTAATAACGAATAATGCCAACAATAGCACTATCATCAATTTGTATTTCATTATCTTTCAAACCATTGCGTTTGATTTGCTTATCAAGTAAATGGCTACGGGCAATATTTAGTTTTTCGTCTTCGGTATAGCCTGACAAACGAATGACTTCCATCCGATCAAGTAATGGTCCTGGAATATCCATACTATTGGAAGTAGCGACAAACATTACATCAGATAAATCATAATCAACTTCTAAATAATGATCATTGAAACTTGAATTTTGCTCTGGATCTAAAACTTCTAACAATGCAGAAGCGGGATCACCACGCATATCCGAAGCCATTTTATCTATTTCATCAAGCAAAAATAATGGGTTTTTCACACCAACTTTAGATATTTTTTGAATTACCTTACCAGGTAGTGAGCCAATATAAGTACGACGATGACCACGGATTTCAGCCTCATCTCTAACACCACCTAAAGCCATTCGTACATATTTTCGCCCTGTTGATTTAGCAATAGATTGACCTAGTGAGGTTTTACCTACACCAGGAGGACCAACTAAACAAAGAATAGGCCCTTTAAGCTGACTAACACGCTGTTGCACCGCTAAATATTCTAAAATGCGCTCTTTAACTTTGTCTAAACCATAATGATCTTTGTCTAATACTTCTTGTGCTAAGGCTAAGTTACGCTTTAATTTACTACGCTTTTTCCATGGCACGTTAATCATACATTCAATATAACTACGTACTACCGTTGCTTCTGCTGACATCGGTGACATCATTTTCAACTTTTGTAACTCAGCTAAGGTTTTATCTTTTGCTTCTGTTGGCATTTGAGCTTCATCAATGCGTTTACTCATTAGTTCAAGCTCATCAGGTGTTTCGTCACCTTCATTAAGCTCTTTTTGAATAGCTTTCATTTGCTCATTCAAATAATATTCACGCTGACTCTTTTCCATTTGTTTTTTAACACGTGTACGAATTTTTTTCTCAACTTGCAGTAAGTCAATCTCTCCTTCCATTAATGCCATCAAATGCTCTAGGCGCTTTGCAACATCAATAATCTCTAATACTTTTTGCTTGTCAGCTAATTTCAATGGCATATGAGCTGCCATCGTGTCTGCAAGCTGTTCGGCATCATCAATACCAGCAACAGAAGTAAGGACTTCAGGTGGGATTTTTTTATTCAGTTTTACATAGCCTTCAAATTGAGAAATAGCTGAACGGATTAACACTTCAATATCATCTTGTGCACTATTTTCAATGGCCAAGTATTCAATGTTAGCGCTGAAATACTCTTGTGTTTCAAGAAACTCAGTAACACGGGCACGCTGTACCCCCTCCACTAACACTTTTACGGTGCCATCAGGCAGTTTTAACATCTGTAGAATAGTTGCTACGGTGCCTGTTTCGTAAACATCTACAGCTTGAGGATCATCAACCGCAGCATCTTTTTGTGCGACTAAAAATACTTGCTTATCATTTTCCATAGCAAGATCTAAACAACGGATTGATTTTTCTCGACCTACAAATAAAGGTATAACCATTTGTGGATAAACGACAACATCTCTTAAGGCAAGAACGGGGATTTCAACTACACTAGATAATTCTTCGGTCATGTGTATCTCTTTGGAAAGTGTTATAAATTGCTGATTAAAAACTATATGGGGATCAATAGAAAACTTACAAGCAAGAAAGTTAAGTTTCTAACAACAATGCCTAGAAACAAAAAAGAGCCACAAGGGCTCTTTATATTTTACGGATAAACTTTTCTACTCTGATGCAGCTTGATCTTGCTGACTATCGTAGATAACTAAAGGCTTAGACTCACCTTTAATGGTCGTTTCATCAACAACAATTTTGCTCACATTTTCCATCGAAGGCAATTCATACATGGTATCAAGTAAAACAGCTTCAACAATTGAGCGTAAACCCCGAGCGCCCGTTTTTCTATCCATCGCTTTTCTAGCAATAGCAATAAGCGCATCTTCTCTAAATTCTAATTCAACATTTTCCATATCAAACAAGGCAATAAACTGCTTTGTTAATGCATTTTTAGGTTCTTGTAGAATTTGAATTAATGCCGATTCGTCTAATTCACGTAACGTTGCTAGCACAGGTAAGCGACCAATAAACTCGGGTATTAAACCGTACTTAACTAAGTCTTGGGGTTCTACGTCTTCCAATCGCTCTGTTAGTGTGATTTCTTCATCTTTACCACGAACTTCAGCGCCAAAACCAATACCAGAACCAGTATGACATCGCTGTTCAATCACTTTATCAAGACCTGCAAAAGCACCGCCACAGATAAATAAAATTTTAGAGGTGTCAACTTGTAAAAATTCTTGCTGAGGATGCTTACGGCCACCTTGTGGTGGCACTGAAGCAACGGTGCCTTCAATAAGCTTTAATAATGCTTGCTGAACACCTTCACCAGAAACGTCTCGCGTAATTGACGGATTATCTGATTTACGAGAAATCTTGTCTATTTCATCAATATAAACAATACCGCGCTGTGCTTTTTCAACATCGTAATCACATTTTTGCAAAAGTTTTTGAATAATATTCTCAACATCTTCACCTACATAACCCGCTTCGGTTAATGTAGTTGCATCTGCCATAGTAAATGGCACATCAAGCAATCGTGCTAAGGTTTGTGCTAATAACGTTTTACCTGAGCCTGTTGGGCCAATAAGTAAAATATTACTTTTACCTAACTCAATGCCATTGTGAGAGTCACCATTACGCAAGCGTTTATAATGGTTATAAACCGCCACCGCGAGTACCTTTTTCGCGTGGTCTTGACCAATAACATAATCATCTAAACTTTCGCGTATTTCAATGGGAGAAGGCAGCGCTTCTTTTTCTTCTTTTGGAGAAATCTCTTTTATTTCTTCACGAATAATGTCGTTACATAATTCGACACATTCATCACATACAAACACTGATGGGCCAGCAATTAATTTACGTACTTCATGTTGGCTTTTGCCACAAAATGAACAGTAAAGTAATTTACCATTGTCACCGTCACCACTTTTAATATCGGTCATGCCCTACCTCAAATCTTTAATTCCGTTAATAACTACTAATTCTATTAATAAATTATAGCATAGTAGTAATTTAATCATTTTTTAAGTGATATTTGATCAATCAAACTCACTTTACAACTAATGTTAAAAATAAATTAACTGTTTCTTTGTTCTAATATGGAGTCAACTAAACCATATTCAACCGCGCTTTCTGCACTTAAGAAGTTATCTCGGTCAGTGTCATGAGAAACTTTCTCAAGTGACTGCCCAGTATGCTCTGCCATTAAACGATTTAGCTTATCTTTAATGTATAAAATTTCTTTAGCATGAATTTCAATATCTGAGGCTTGCCCTTGGAAACCGCCCAATGGTTGATGAATCATCACACGTGCATTAGGTAAACAGTAACGTTTGCCCTTTTCACCACCTGACAGCAAAAATGCTCCCATACTTGCGGCTTGTCCAATACATACCGTAGAAATGTTAGGTTTAATAAATTTCATGGTATCGTAAATTGCCATACCCGCCGTTACTGAACCGCCTGGAGAGTTAATATAAAGAAAAATATCTTTTTCTGGGCTTTCTGATTCTAAAAATAATAATTGAGCAATAATTAAGTTTGCCATGTGATCTTCAACTTGACCACATAAAAATATGACACGTTCTTTAAGTAACCTTGAGTAAATATCATAAGAACGTTCACCTTTGGCTGTCTGCTCTACTACCATTGGTACTAAGGCACTTTCTGGGCTAGTGGCTGAATTTTGAGAATTTATCTGTGAATTGAATTGAGAATTAAACAAGTGTGTTCCGTCCCTTTAATATAAAATAGGTGATTACTTTAACTAAGTAGCGTAAATTAAGCCAAATAAAAATGGCTTGTATGAAAAAAATCATACAAGCCATTAAATCTAAGCGATTGCCAAGCTTTTTTCAATAAAAAAGCGTTATTACTTACCTTCTGGGTTCATAATATCTTTAAAGCTTGCTTTTTTGTTTTCTACTTTCGCTTTTTCAACTAAAAATTCAACAGCTTGCTCTTCTAAAGCTACATTTTGCATTTGCTGCATTAATTCTTTGTTGTTTGCGTAGTATTCAATGACTTCTTTTGGATCTTCATAAGCAGAAGCAGCAGTCGCGATTAATTCGTCAACTTTAGCATCGTTAACTTTTAATTCGTTAACTTTGATAACTTCACCTAACAACAAACCAATTTTAACGCGACGTTCTGCTTGCTCTTTAAACATTTCGTTTGGTAATTCAGGTAAGTTTTTAGGATCCATTTGACCTTGAAAACGTTGCATCGCTTGCTGACGTAACACGTCAATTTCTTGTGCAACTAAAGCTGAAGGTAAACCAACTTCATGACCTGCTAACAAGCCTTCAAGTACTTGATCTTTAACCTTAACTTTAACAGCTTGCGTTAATTCACGAGACATATTTTTGCTTACTTCTTTACGTAATGCGTCAACACCACCTTCTTCAACACCGAATAGTTTTGCAAATTCATCATCTACTGTAGGTAAAACAGGACCTTCAGTTTTATGAACAACAATGTCGAACTCGGCTTCCTTACCTTTTAGATTTTCAGCATGATAATCTTCTGGGAAAGTTACTTTAATAGTTTTTTCATCGCCAACTTTCATGCCGGTAATTTCTGTTTCGAAACCGGGGATCATACGGCCAGCACCAAGTTCAAGTTCAAAAGCTTCTGCTTTACCGCCTTCAAATTCTTCACCGTCAATACGGCCAGTGAAATCAAGCGTTAACTTGTCACCCTTTTTAGTTTTACGCTTGTTTTCTTTCCATGTTTGATGCTGCTTTTGCAATGTTTCAAACATTTCATCTAAATCTGTGTCTGTTACTTCTACGTCAGGGTGTTCTACAGTGATTTTTTCTAAATCTTTTAATTCAACTTCAGGGTAAACTTCAAAAGTTGCTTCAAATTTTAATTCTTTACCGTCTTCATTGCTTTTTGCTACAAATGAAGGACGACCTGCTGGATTGATTTTCTCCGCGACAATAGCATCTACAAAGCTACGTTGCATGATTTCACCAGCAACTTCTTGACGTACAGATTTACCGTAACGTTTTTGAATAACCGATGGTGGCACTTTGCCTGGACGGAATCCGTTGATACGTTGGGTTTTACTTACTTGACGAAGACGATTATTAACTTCAACATCTACTGTTTCGGCTGGAACAGAAATAGTTAAACGACGCTCCAAACCTTGTGTAGTCTCAACTGAAACTTGCATTTATATACCTCAAAACTTAGCGTGTTACGCTTTCTTATAATGCACCAATTTTACCTGCTAATTAATTTACCTACTAATTATAGTAAAACAGTGCCTTGCTCATACGAACGATTAAAATTTATGACGCGGAATTATAGCGAGACCTAAAAGAAGTTGCAAGAGCAAGTTTACAAAGGAATCAATAGGCTAGATAAAGCACAATAAATAGTGGAATTGGCCGTATAATAATTATGATGTGTACTGCTACTAAACAATAAATACACAGTACTTTAGATGCGCTTGAATTTAGTTAAAACTCAACGCTTTTTAATTATAAAAAAGAAAGAAAAAGTGGTCGGTGATGCAAGATTCGAACTTGCGACCCCTTGGACCCAAACCAAGTGCGCTACCAAGCTGCGCTAATCACCGATTTTCTAGAACTTTTCTTGAACTTTAATATATTAACTATACCAAAGTGAAAGATGGGGTGGCTAAAGGGATTTGAACCCTCGACAACCGGAATCACAATCCGGGGCTCTACCAACTGAGCTATAGCCACCATAATACATTTTACACACTTACTTTTTTTAAGTATGGCGCGCCCTGCAGGATTCGAACCTGCGACCCACGCCTTAGAAGGGCGTTGCTCTATCCAGCTGAGCTAAGGGCGCACATTACCTACAAAAGTATCACTTTTTATTTTTTAATAAAAAAGTGGTCGGTGATGCAAGATTCAAACTTACGACTGAACTTGATGACACCCAAACCAACACTTGGCCTTTCAAATTGCTCTTAAAAAAACAAGAAAGAAAAGTGGTCGGTGATGCAAGATTCAAACTTACGACTGAACTTGATGACACCCAAACCAACACTTGGCCTTTCAAATTGCTCTTAAAAAAACAAGAAAGAAAAGTGGTCGGTGATGCAAGATTCGAACTTGCGACCCCTTGGACCCAAACCAAGTGCGCTACCAAGCTGCGCTAATCACCGATATCTGCTCAAAACAAACTAATAAATTAGCTGTCTTCAACGGGTGCGGATATTACCGAGTTGCGCGGGTTCAGTCAAACCTTTTTTATAAAAAAAAACGTGTTCGTTTGTTTTTAATGCAACTTGCTTAATTAGTATCAAAAACGGATAAGTTTTCGAAACAAATTAATAACTGAACAATATCTGTACGAGGTACCATCATTTAGTCTTTTAATGAAAATTTATTCTAACTCTTAACTATAACTAGCTTAGGGTTTATGGCAAAATAGTGCTGATTTTTTAGCGCATTTATCTCATTAATTTATTTAAGGTTACAGTTAAGTATTATGACGGCATCATTGATTGACGGCAAAGCTATTGCCAAAAAACTTCGTGACTCTATTAAAGAAAAAGTTAACCAACGCGTTAATAGTGGTCAAAGAGCTCCTGGGCTAGCGGTTATATTAGTTGGTTGCGATGCAGCCTCTCAAGTATATGTAGGAAGCAAACGTAAAGCTTGTGAAGAGGTAGGGTTTATTTCTCGTTCTTACGATTTAGCGGCAACCACCTCGCAAGACGCGTTATATCAATTAATTGATGAACTAAATAATGATGATGCTATTGACGGTATTCTTGTACAACTGCCCTTACCCAAGGGATTAGATGCTAATTTAATTATCGAGCATATTAACCCAGAAAAAGATGTTGATGGGTTCCATCCTTCCAACGTTGGCAAACTGGCTTTACGCCAACCGGGTTTACGCCCTTGTACACCAAAAGGAATTATGGAGCTAATAGAGTCAACAGGTATAGAGCCTCACGGCTTAGAAGCATTAGTTGTTGGGGCATCAAATATTGTTGGTCGCCCGATGACATTAGAGCTATTACTTGCTGGTTGCACTGTGACTACCACGCATAGATTTACCAAAAATCTTGAAGCAAAAGTTAGGAACGCTGATTTAATTGTCGTCGCTGTCGGTAAACCTGCTTTTATTCCGGGAGAATGGATTAAAGATGGGGCTATTGTTATTGATGTGGGTATTAACCGTTTAGAGTCAGGAAAGCTTGTTGGTGATGTAGGGTTTGATGTTGCTAAAGAAAAAGCCGCTTTTATTACCCCCGTTCCCGGAGGCGTTGGCCCAATGACCGTTGCTAGCTTAATTGAAAATACATTAATTGCTTGTGAGAAATTTGGGAAATAAATCGACAAGCTTCCTTCGACAAGCTCAGGACAAACGAAAGGTATACCACTCACCCTGAGCGCGAAGCAGTTCTTCGACAAGCTCAGGATAATCGGGATGGGTGACAAGCTCAGTGCAAGCGAAAATACTCAGGACAAACGGACTAATACACTCGTCCATTCTGTCCCTTCCCGTTCATCCTGAGCGCGAAGCAGTCGAAGGGGCGAAGGATTAGTCTTTACGCCACGTTGTTTTACCTGCACTATCTTCTAGCACAATATTCATAGCATTTAACTTATCTCGAGCTTCATCAGCAAGTACCCAATTTTTATCTACACGTGCTTGATTGCGCTGTAAGATAAGCGCTTCAATAACAGCAACTTCATCATCATTATTTTGCCCTTGTAAAAAGCTTTCTGACTCAAGTTGTAATAAGCCAATAACGCCGCCTAACGTTTTTAAGGTTCCTGCCAGTTTTATCGCTTGTTCAATGCTTTGATCTTTTACCACATTAAGCTCTTTGGCAATTTCAAATAATACCGCAATCGCTTGCGGCGTATTAAAGTCATCATCCATGGCTTGGCAAAATTGTTGAACATAAGCAGATGATTTATCTAAAACAAAGTCATCACTAACGTTTACATCTCTTAGTGCAGTATAAATACGCTCTAATGACGCTCTTGCTTGCGTTAAGTTATCGGTTGAATAATTTAACTGGCTTCGATAATGCCCTGTGGTTAAGAAAAAACGCACTGTTTCAGCATCATATTGGGCAAGTACATCACGAATAGTGAAAAAGTTACCAAGAGATTTAGACATTTTCTCTTGATCCACTTGTACCATACCTGTGTGCATCCAGTAATTTACATACGGGGTATCAAATGCACAACAGCTTTGTGCGATTTCATTCTCATGATGAGGAAATTGTAAATCTGAACCGCCACCATGAATATCAAAATGATGGCCTAGCTCTTTTGCATTCATGGCTGAACATTCAATATGCCAACCTGGTCGACCTTCGCCCCAAGGTGATGACCAACTTGGCTCACCGGGTTTAGCTGATTTCCACAAGACAAAATCTAACGGGTTATTTTTTGATTGGTCAACATCTACTCTTGAACCTACTTGTAATTGATCTAAATTCTGGCCACTTAGTTTGCCATAATCAGCATAACTTGAAACGTCAAACAAAACATCGCCCTTGCCTGTAGTATTCGCGTTATTACTAGCTTTAGCACCTGCAATATAAGCATGGTTTTTCGCCACTAAGGTCTCAATCATGGTAATGATTTCATCCATATGCGTAGTTACGCGCGGCTCAAGATTTGGACGTACCATATTTAAAGCATCAAAATCTTCATGCATATAAGCAATAGTACGCTCAGTTAACTTATCTGCCGTTTCATTATTTATGGCAGCACGATTAATTATTTTATCTTCAACATCAGTAATGTTGCGAACATAATTAACGTCATAGCCAGAAAATCTCATATAGCGGGCAATATTATCAAAACTAATATAAGTACGCGCATGACCAATGTGGCACAAATCGTAAACGGTACAACCACAAACATACAATCCTACTTTACCTGGGTTAATAGGGGTAAAAGCTTCCTTTTTACGGGTTAACGTATTGTATATCTGTAACATGAGGATTTACGACTCCAGTGAATTAAAATGATGATGATTGATATTAAAAATGGATTGTACCTCAACAGTATCTTTGAATCACCATAGCAGATGCACTTTATATCAACTTAGCGTACAATTTAGTTAAATTATTACTGTAGATGAGAACCCTATGATTACTTTCAAAACAACCCTTGGCGATATTAAAATTGAATTAGACTTTGATAAAGCCCCTATTACCGCGAAAAACTTCCAACAATACGTTGAAGAAGGTCACTATAACGGCACTGTTTTCCACCGTGTGATCAAAGGTTTTATGGCACAAGGTGGCGGCTTTGCTCCTGGCTTAGAAGAAAAAGAGACACGTGCTAGCATTCAAAATGAAGCCAATAATGGCCTAGGTAATAAGCGTGGCACATTAGCAATGGCTCGTACTCAAGAGCCACATTCTGCTTCTGCACAATTTTTTATCAACTTATCTGATAACGACTTTTTAGATTTTTCAAAGGAATCTGTTCAAGGTTGGGGTTATTGTGTATTTGGTGAAGTAGTTGAAGGTATGGACGTAGTAGACAAAATGGCTGTAGTTGAAACGGGCAATATGCACGGCCATGGTGATGTACCAAAAGATGATATTGTTATTGAATCAGCCATTACAGAATAACTAGCCTCAGAAGTAATTATCCATGCCAAGCACCACTGAGCCCATTACCTATTTTATTGCCGATTTGCATTTAGCACAGAACAGGCCTGATATTACCGCTTGTTTTTTGCGCTTTTTGAAAAATGAGGCGGTAAAAGCTCAATCGCTTTATATTCTTGGCGATTTGTTTGAAGCTTGGATTGGTGATGATGATGACAGTGCTTATTTAGCCACTATAGCCAAAGCATTGACGACACTATCAAGCTTTGGCACTCACATTTATTATATTCATGGTAATCGAGATTTCTTATTAGGGACACGTTTTGCGAAAAAGTCAGCCATGACTTTATTGCCTGAAGTTGATTTAATCGATTTGTACGGGCAAAACGTTGTTATTATGCACGGTGATACTCTTTGTACACGTGACATTGCTTATCAAAAATTTCGCCTAAAATCACGTTCATGGTGGTGGCAAACAATGATAAAAAGCTTACCGCTGTTTGTTCGTAAAAAAATTGCCGCTAACTACCGTAAAAAAAGTGCTGCAGCAACATCGATGAAATCCCAAGACATTATGGATGTGACACCATCAGAAGTAGTGAAATGTCTCGAACACTATCAAAGTCAGTTATTAATCCATGGTCATACCCATAGACCTGCGATACATGAATTAACAACCAATAAAAAAGCAGCACAACGAATTGTTTTAGGTGATTGGTATGAACAAGGCGCCTGGCTAAAAGTAACCCCTACAGGTATGGAATTACTCAACAAACCCTTAACTTAATTGCCCACAAATAACTTTATTTGATAGGCGTACCCGAATGAAACTTAAAATCTTCATCTGGGCTACTAATCAATTCTGCTTCAACTTTGCCAAAGTGAGCAACACGCTCACTAATATCAACACCTTCCCCTGCTACTTGCTGCGCTAACGCTAAATAGTCTTGATAATGGCGAGCTTCAGAGCGCAGTAAAGAGATGTAAAACTTATTTAAATCATCATCTAAATGCGGTGCTAATTTAGCAAAACGCTCACATGAGCGAGCTTCGATATAAGCACCAATAATGAGCTTATCAATTAGGGCATTTGGCTCAAAAGTAGTGACATGTTTCATCATACCTTTTGCATAACGCCCTGCAGTGATGCCGTCAAAAGGAATATCACGATTAACCATAATTTCTAATACTTGATAAAAATGGTGTAATTCTTCTTTAATAAGCAAGACCATTTTATCAATTAAGTCTTGGCTATAGGGTGAATTGTTTTTTGGTAGAATAGACTTAGCTAAGTTATTTTTGTTCGCCAGTGACTGCAAAGTTCCCTGTTTTCGGTATAGAAAATCTTCATAAGGTTTAAACCATTCAAACAGAACTTGACTGCTTTCTTTATCAACAGCATATTTGCGAATAAGAAACATCGCGGTCTGTCCAGCCTTCAACTCATTAAACCATTAGGTGTGCACATTGAAAAACAAAGATTAAATTTATAAATATTTGTTTATCTCTTTACGAGAAGAAATAAAAACTTTACTACTTTCAATAAAATGTTTACAAAATCCAGAGTGTTTACTTTCTTTTTTCATGAGTTCATCAATTTGATCTAAGGAATCTAATATTTTACTTACTATTCTTTTCTTCTTTGCCATTTGCTTAGAGACTGTTAATTCTATCAACGTTTTTTTTAGTTCATTCTCGAAGCCGACAAGGCTAACTAACAACTCTGAACGGGGCTTTATTAATCGAAATTCATTTAGCTCCAAACGTTCTATTGATCTTTCTGCTTTTACTTTATCGGGTGCAGAATCCAATGCCCTCATTACAATATTATCATAGGTAAAATAATCAGTAGGATCTTCTTCATCAGGCTTTACTATTGGATATTTTTTGGTGTCCAAGGAAGATTTTTTTAGGTTACACCTTTTGCAACTGGGTAAAAGGTTTAACCAATCAAAAGCCTTTTCGGGATAAATAGATTTAGGATAAAAGTGTTCAACTTCTAAAAAACCAGTTTCTGTTGGAAAAGTTTCACAAAAAGAACACTTCGTCCGTTTTCTATTGAAGAGGATTTGTCTAATATCATCGTGCTTATATCTAATATTAACAATTTTTTTGACACTATCAGGCAACTTTTTGTAAGAACCATAATTAGCAACTTCATCTAATAGTTCTTTAGTCCAAACGGCTCCATTTACCTTTAATATATCTGGCTTTTTTTTTCTTTTTTCTATTTTTATCATCTATTTCAACTTCAACTCTGCAAGTTTAATTTCTAGTGATTCAACAATAGTGTCATTAGAATGAGAAACTTTTTTCAGTCGATTTATTGCCTTTTTCAACTCAGAGATACTATTCAAGGAAATAGCGTCAAAAGCTTGATGAATTAATTCAGCGTATTGCTTATTAGTGAGACTTTTGACCCCCATTATTTCTTCTAAGATTTGATCAGTATTCCAGCCAGAATAAACCTTAGAAGAAGGAGATAAGTTCAATATCCCCTCATGCTCAGGTATGATCAATAACTCGTTAGGTTTTGCAGAGGCAATTAAATGTGGGGAGTGGGTTGTTATAATGAATTGTAACTTAGGAAATAATACAGCTAAGGACTCCCTAATGCTTAATTGCCATTCTGGATGCAAATGAGCGTCAAGTTCATCAATCAAAACTGTTCCTTTGGTATTTTTTATCAACATCTCCTTACCTTCATTAGTCCCTTCAATCCAATCAAAGATGCAAAATATAATAGACAAGATTGATTGATAACCCGCAGATAACTCCTCCAAATAACATTTATTTCCATAAACGCTGAACATTGGTTCTAAATCCCGCTGTATCGCTGAAAACTGTAAGTTTGATCCCTTTGGGCCTATATTGTTTAGGTTTTCTAATAGCCACTCCCAATTTAAACGCTCATTCACAGCCCAGTCTTTATCTATTTGAAAATATCTATTTATCAACCATTGCTTTACATTGGGCATATTTTCCCCGCCAAGTAAGTCCGTTGATTGATTCCTATAAACTTCTATTTGCTGTTTTTTATTAGGTTCTTGCTTCATCCCTGGGATTTTTACATAAGATATTTTTCTGAAAGCACTTATAAATAAAGGCACAAAGTCGATTTGTTGTTGGTTAAGTCCATTCGGGCTTAACGTTGTTACATTTTCCTCTTTCGGTGGAATATTCCAAGCCTTAAGAGATGCGCCTTGATAAACATTATGATTTGTAAAAGATCCGTCACCAAACCCAACTCTACAAGAATCAATATTATCAAAAAAATCAACCCAAACTTCGGGATTTTCACCATACCTAAATTGACTAATAGCTGTGTGTGAAAGAGCCAGAGATATATACTTTAAAATCGAAGTTTTACCTGATGAGTTAGGTCCTGATATAAAGTTAAACCTTTTATTAAAAGTAACATTAAGCTCGTCAAACAATCCTATATCTTTTACATGTAATTTATTAATAATCATAATTTTTAGTTTTTCGGTTTTCCGCTATGAAATTTAAAATCAGTATCTTCAGACTCTATCAGTTTAGCTTCTATCTCACCAAAAAATTTAACCCTTTCTGAAATATCTTCATTCGACACTTTTTGAGCAAGAGATAAATAATCTTCATAATGCCTAGCTTCTGACCGTAACAGCGACACATAGAACTTGTTCAACTCGTCATCAAGGTATGGAGCTAATTTAGCAAAACGTTCACAAGAACGAGCTTCAATATACGCACCACAAATTAGCTTATCTATGAGTGTTTGAGGTTCGTGAGTTTTAACATGTTTCATCATACCTTTGGCATAACGACCAGCGCTAATATTCTCATATGGAATATTACGTGTGTTCATTATTTCTAATACTTGATAAAAATGGTGTAACTCTTCTTTAATCAACAATACCATTTTATCTATTAAGTCTTGTCCAATTGGAGAGTTGCTTTTTGGCACAATCGACTTTGAAAATTTCAATTTACTTGCCAAATCTTCAATAGTTCCTTCTTTTTTATACACAAACCTTTCGTATGGTTCTAACCAATTTAGGAGGTTTTGACCACTTTTTTTATCTACTGCATATTTACGGATCAGCAACATTCCTGTTTGAGCGGCTTTTAATTCACACACGAGATGATCCAATAAAATAATGGGTAAGTTTTCAGGTTTAGCCGCTTTATCAATCCATTCTTGCGGTGTTTCACATTGCAAAAATGATTGAATTGGGCTTAATAGTTCTTCAATAGTCATAACGGATATTTTTAATTATTTATACCGCTATTCTAACCGTTTATACAATAATTTAGCTACAACCAGATCAAATAGCTATGCTGTAAACCTTAATTTATTTCAAAAGTCATGTTTATTAGGTTTAGGACCTCTTGTGTATTGATTAACTATAACCAATATGCACAAATATGCACAAATAGGTCTACTGCTCACAAGCTAAGTGATCCCTGAGAATAATAGGTAAGTTCTCTATTTTTTTTGCTTTTTCAATCCATTCTTGTGGTGTTTCACATTTTAAAAATTTTTGAATAGGTGCGAGTAAATCAGCGTATTTTGGCATGAATATATTTCTTTTAATTTTCAGTGTTAGTTGAGCTTTAACTTACAAAAGTAAAGATAATGAGGTATTGGCACTATTTTAAAAGGCTATTTATTGAGATACTAGCAAAACCTTCTATTTCACTGACTTTGATCACATCATGGCCTACTTATCTAAAGATAGCTCCCCTGCTAATAAAGAAGCGAAGCAACTCATTGAGCAACATAAAAAACTCGTTCACACTGATGATATTAAAGTGATTTCTCACGTACAGCGAGAGTCAGATGATTGGTTTGTGAACACCATTATGCTTGAAAATATTGATGTGCCTTTTAAATATAAACGTAAAAAATTATATAAAAGTCTTAAAGGTCAACGAGTCAATATTACTTATTATCCAGACAATGAAACCATTGCCAGTTTTGACATTGAAATAATGAGAATTGTTAGAATAAAAATTTCTTAGCTGAAAAAACCACTATCAACATTAAATAATAATGATTCTTGTTATACCCACAAACGATAAGAATAATGGTTTTTATTTATATTAAGTATAAAAACAAATTATTTTCATGTTTTCCTAGCTGTTTTCCAATCAAACCTTGACGAATGCGCTGACATCTTTCATAAATAAGGTATCGACAATAAAACTTATTAACGTCGAACGTTTATTTAGCAACTAAGAATAAGCTCAACTAACAAATAGCTAAATAATTTATTGGGGACTGCAAAAAGGAAGTTATGATGATATTGAATCATATTTGGGGATTATATGCTCACCCAAAAGACGAATGGCAAACGATTGAGAAACGTCATGAAAGTTTAATGTATAGCATGATACATATTTTAGTGGTGGCGTTAATTCCGGCTATTTGTGGCTACTATGCAGCAGCGCATATAGGTTGGACAATAGGTGTTGGTGATCCCATAAAGATAAGCCAAAGTGGTGCTCAATTAATGGCTATTGCCATGTATTGTGCTTTAGTTTTGGGCGTGTTCGCACTTGCCTATTTAATTCAGTGGATGGCAAAAACGTTTGATTCCAAACCAAGCTTCATTCAATCTTTAGAGCTTGCTGCTTATACCGCAACACCGATGCTAATGGTTGGTATAGCGGCATTATTTCCTGTACTTTGGTTTGTTGCATTAGTGGGGCTTGCGGGAGTTAGTTACTCAGTATATTTATTATATTCTGGCGTACCTATTATGATGAATATCCCTGAAGACAAAGGCTTTATTTATTCCAGCTCTGTAGTCACTTGTGGTTTAGTGTTACTGGTAGGTATTATGGCCTTTAGTGCGGTAATGTGGACCATGGGATTTGGTCCTGAGTATGTGTCTTAAATAGTTTTAAGCTTACGAGTAGCGGGTTACAAAATCAATCGCTACTCGCTACTTTATTTACTAATCACTTTGCTTACTCTTAACTTTTCTTACTCGCAACTATCGCCTATTCAGCGCCTTCATTATGCATATCAATGACTGAATCTGCATCTTTGTCTGACTCTTCTTTACTACTATTGTTTCTCAATGCATCAAGTTTTTCTAAATAAGCACTATCGATATCGTTAGTAACGTAAACACCATCAAATACTGAGGTATCAAAGCGCTGTATTTCCGGGTTACCCACTTTTATTGCTGAAACTAAGTCTTCAATAGATTGATAAATCAGTTTATCGGCACCAATTAAATCACAAACGTCATCAACATCACGGCCATGTGCTATTAATTCATTAGCACTTGGCATATCAATACCATAAACATTAGGAAAACGGACTTCAGGTGCCGCAGAGGCAAAATAAACTTTTTTAGCGCCAGAAGCACGCGCCATTTCAATAATTTGCTCTGAGGTTGTACCGCGCACAATAGAATCATCTACGAGCAAAACATTCTTACCTTTAAATTCGGCGCCTATCGCATTAAGCTTTTGACGAACAGACTTTTTACGTTGCTCTTGACCCGGCATGATAAAAGTACGGCCAATATAGCGGTTTTTTACAAAACCTTGCCGATACGGTAAATTTAACTGCTTCGCTATTTGCAGTGCAATATCACATGATGTTTCAGGAATTGGGATCACGACATCAATATCAATATCATCCCATTCTTTAGCGATTTTTTCGCCAAGTTTAGTGCCCATTTCAACGCGAGCACCATAAACAGAAATTTTATCAATGGTTGAATCGGGTCTAGCAAAGTAAACATACTCAAAAATACATGGGTTATACGATGGATTTTTAGCGCACTGTTGACTATGAATTTGGCCATTTTGTGAGAAGTATATTGCTTCGCCTGGGGCTACATCACGCACAAATTTAAACGAACAAGCATCAAGCGCTACTGATTCAGAAGCAACCATATATTCTATGCCGTTTTTTGTTTCCCGCTTACCAAAAACTAAAGGTCTAATACCGTTTGGATCACGAAAAGCCACCATGCCATAGCCAATAATTAAGGCGACAGTAGCATAAGCACCACGAACACGTTGATGTACATTGGAAATAGCGGTAAAAATATCATCAGGCGTTAACGTTACATTAGCACTTTCCTGTAATTCATGACCTAAAATATTTAATAATAACTCAGAATCAGATGTTGTATTAACATGGCGACGAGCTTTGGTATTTAACCATTCTTTTAACTCTTCAGCATTGGTTAAGTTACCGTTATGCGCTAAAGATATGCCGTAAGGTGAGTTAGCATAAAAAGGCTGAGCTTCAGATGAACTTGAAGTGCCCGCTGTAGGATAACGAACATGGCCAATACCAATATTACCCTGTAAGCGCATCATATGGCGAGTATGAAAAACGTCTTTAACTAAACCATTCCCCTTTCTTAAACGAAAGGTATTGTCATGAATAGTAACAATACCAGCAGCATCTTGTCCGCGATGCTGTAACACCGTTAATCCGTCATACAAATATTGATTAACCGCAGTTGTACCGACAATTCCAACAATACCACACATGAATTTTTCTCCGCTTGAAACTTAGTAAATAGTGTTAATGATTATCACTAAGTTAGAAAACTTGATGATTGCTTAAGATACTCAAAAAACCATTCCACAACCAACGTAAACTCAGGTATTAGTTGTGAACTTTTCCACCAATCACTTGTTTTAACACCCGTAAAGGCATCCATAAAGAATAGCACAGCGGCAACAATCAATACGCCACGTAATGCGCCAAATACTAGACCTAGAACACGATCTGTACCCGACAGCCCTGTTTTGCTTACTAATTGCCCGATAAGGTAATTAACTAAAGCGCCCAGTACTAGCGTAGCTATAAAGAGAATTGTTATTGCTGCGGAATTTCGCAAGAATTGGTCAGAAATATTGGTAAGAAGGTTTGCTAGATTTTCATAAAAAGTACTGGCAATAAAAAAGGCACTGATCCAAATAATTAATGATACGGCCTCTTTAACAAAGCCCCGCACCAAACTAATTAGTGTTGACAATCCTATTACTACCAAAATGGCGTAATCTATCCAAACCATAATTTAAGTTTCTCATTGAACATGCTCGTCGTTGCCTCTATTTTTAAGGACGCTACATGGATGTAGCTTATTAGAGAATGCAGGAGCATATTTTCCTGAACAACCACTAATAAAAAGATGCGCCTTGATCATGAATTGCTCAATAGTCCTGAAACAGACATTTTGAAGTATCATGAGTATAATGGCGCGCATTCTACCAGAATCAAAATATAAATGCCTAACCTTTTTTGATTCTAAACTACTTATTGAGTTGGATAAAAGCGAGCTACTTTACCTTGCACATTGGTTAATTTTTTCAATGCTGGAAGTTTTTTGGTTAAAGATGCTTTAATTAATTCGGGTCCAACAAAAACTTTCGTTAAAGTGCCTTTCTTTGTTTGGATAGGTTTAGTATAAACGGTATAGCCATTATCTTTTAATTTATCAACTAATTCAGTAACATTACTCTTATTTTTGAAACTGCCAAGATGTATAACCCAAGACTCTTCATTGATTGCTTTAATGGGTTGCTGCCCTAATACGGGTTTTTCAATTGCTGAGTTATCTTTAGCCTGTGAAGTGCTATTGTTATCAATTTCTTTTACTTTAGTTGCAGGGATTACTTGTGCTTTTCGAGCATTAACTATTTCAGTATTTCCTCTTTCAGTAGCAGTATTACTCGTTTCATTACTTGTTAGTAACTGATCATCTTTCGCCTGTTCATTAAAAACAATTGACTGTTCTTTTAACACTAAATCTTCTTCTGGAAATGTTTTGTTAGTCATTTTCCCCGTAAACGTTGGCGCTTTAGGAATTGCATCGAAGTCAGCTTGGTTAGATTTTTTTTTACCATCGAGCACATCAGGTAAGAAAATAATGATTGCTGCAGCAACGATGATAGTACCAACAAGGCGGTTTTGAAACGGTGTAGACAAACGATACTCCAAGTAACTTAAACGATAAACTAAACTAAATTATTAGCGGTCTGATTTCGGCAACCGTGTAAAAAGAGCCAAAGACAAGAATCAAATCAGTTGATTCAGCTTTAAGATTAGCCATTTTAAATGCCTGAGTGATATTGTCAAAGCAATTGATAGATTTAGTAAAGAGAGTCAGTTCTTTTATCATCTGCTCAGACGTCGCAGCTCTTGCTGTAGCTAATGAAGCAACATGCCAATCATCAATTATTTCATTAAAAGGTGCTAAGGTATTAGCGATATCTTTATCTGCTAGCATGGCAACAACCGCAATAATACGTTGATATTGATGCTGAGTTTTAACTTGAGCTAATTTTTCTGCTAAGTATCGTCCAGCATGAGGGTTATGGCCGACATCAAGCATGACATCACATTGCTGTTGAAACTGATTATTTGGAAGTTCTCTTTTAGACTTAAGCATATTAGCTTTAAATAGCTCAGTTCTGCCTGCAACTTGGGTTTGTTCAATCAACGCATTAACTTTTCTTGTAGTTAGTTTAACACCAAGCTGTTTTAACACCATTAAGGCAGTAACAACGTTGTCTTGAGGAATATAGGTATTAGCTAGGTTATTCAAACTAAATTCAGTTTTATTTTTATTTTCAGATACTTCAATGCACTGCCACTGCCAACCTTGTGCATCTGGGTTGATAGCTAAATTTTGCTTTGTTATGAAGAAATCTTTATTTCGTACTTTTACTTTACTAAACCCTTGTTCTTTATTTGAGTAGGCAATGACTTCATTGACTGCTTTAGCGTAATTTAACACCGATTGCGGCGCATTAGGGTCACCAATAATAATATGCTGATTACCGCGCATAATACCAGATTTTTCAAAACCAATAGTTTCTCGGTCATTACCAAGAAAAGCTTGATGGTCAATATCAATAGTGGTGATAACCGCTACATCAGCATCAATAATATTGGTAGCATCAAGACGACCACCTAAACCTACTTCTAAAATAATTACATCTGGCTTAACAGCCATAAGCACTAAAAAAACAGCTAAGGTTGTATACTCGTAATAGCTTAGCGATGTTTCGCCTCTTGCAATTTCTATTTTTTCAAAAGCGATAATAAGCGATTGATCATCAATATCACACTTATTAATTCGTAACCGTTCATTGAAATGATCAATATGCGGTGATGAATAAACAGCAACCTTTTGTAGTTGAACGTGGCTTACATGGCTAGTTATTGTTTGGCTAGTGACTGTTTGGTTAGTAACCGTTTCACCAAGCAAAGCATTTTCTAAAAAAGCACACGTGGTACCTTTGCCATTGGTACCCGCAACGGTGATAACACGCGCAAAACTAAAATCAATAGCCAAGCGTTTGGCAACTTGACTAATACGAGAAAGACCAAGGTCAATTTCGGTATTATGGATAGTTTCTAAATAACAAAGCCACTCGTTAAGATTTTTGAAATCTTTAGAATGGCTTTTATTTTTTTTTAGCATAACTTATTTTATGTACTTTATTGACTGTAGCTAATTTAAGAAAACGTTATAAAGGGCTAACTTGCCCCATAAATTTAGCTAACATACGCGCTAATGTTTCACGCATGTTGCGGCGATCAACAATCATATCAATCGCACCTTTTTCTAATAAAAATTCACTGCGTTGAAAGCCTTCTGGTAATTTCTCGCGTACTGTTTGTTCGATAACACGAGGGCCAGCAAAACCGATTAACGCTTTTGGCTCGGCAACATTAATATCACCTAGCATAGCAAGACTTGCTGAAACACCGCCCATAGTAGGGTCAGTTAATACTGAAACATAGGGTAGGCCTTTTTCACTCATTTTTGCTAATGCAGCACTCGTTTTTGCCATTTGCATTAATGAAAATAATGCTTCTTGCATACGCGCCCCACCACTTGCAGAAAAGCAAATAAAAGGTACATTGTGCTCTAAACAATATTCAACACCTTTAACAAAGCGAGCACCTACAACCGATGCCATTGAGCCACCTAAGAATGCAAACTCAAATGCAGCAGCAACAACAGGCATGCCATGAAGCTCACCTTTCATCACAACTAAGGCATCTTTTTCACCTGTATTTTTTCTAGCTGCGACGAGTCTGTCTTTATAACGTTTAGAATCTTTAAACTTTAAAATATCTTGTGCTTCAAATTCTTCGCCTAGCTCTTGACGATTATCTCGGTCAAGGAAACTATCAATACGTTTACGTGCACTAATGCGCATGTGATGATCACATTTTGGACAAACAAAAATTTGTCTGTCTAACTCAACTTTATACAGTACCGCATTACATGAAGAACACTTACTCCAAACGCCTTCGGGAATATTACGCTTTTGGGTAGATTTCGCTTTTGGGAGAATTTTTTCAATCCAGCTCATAATTTTATTTTTGCCTATTGCAACGAGTATAAATCAACTTTTTGATGAAACAGCGTCATAAAAAAGTTAAGTAGAATGTGATTACCAATATAACCAATAATTAGAACACACTTTAGCCCATATTTTATATAAAAAACTGGTCTGTTTTGTTAATTATTTCAAGAATCATATTGTTAACTTAAAAAAAGGGGGCCAAATGGTCTTTTGGGTAACGCAAATTGCTCAGGATAATCAACTTCTACAAAGTATAATCCTTCTGGTGGTGCAGTTTCACCTGCTAAACAACGGTTTCTCTGTTCAAGTACCTCTTTAATCCAAAGTGTACTTTCGTGTCCTTGACCAACGCGCATCAAACTACCAACAACATTTCGTACCATATGATGTAAAAAAGCATTGGCTTTTATATCAACAAGTATATATTCGCCTTGACGTGTTATGTCACAGTGTTTAATTGTTCGAACTGGCGAGTGTGATTGACAATGCACGGTACGAAAAGAAGTAAAATCATGTTTACCAATAAGGTGCTGTGCACCTTGATGCATTAACTTTTCATCTAAAGGGAAGTGACAGTGACTAATACCATAGCTTAAAATTGCTGAGCGTAATCTATTATTATAAATAATATAGCGATATCGCCGAGCAGTCGCACTAAAACGGGCGTGAAAATCGTCATTAACCGTTTTAACCCAAGTTACCGCTATGTCCTTAGGTAAATAGGTATTTACACCTAAGGTCCAAGCGACATCTTTGCGAGTTTTGGTGGTATCAAAATGGACAACTTGATTAGTAGCGTTTACACCAGTATCAGTGCGGCCTGCACACACAACTTCAATAGGTTCATCAGTAATTTTCGACAGGGCTTGTTCAAGCTTTTGTTGTACGCTAACGACACTTTTTTGCCTTTGCCAACCACAATAATTTTTACCATCGTATTCGATGCCTAATGCATAACGCATGCAAACCTCTTTAAACACAGCTTAAAAGTGGCGCATTATCTATTATTTTACCGCGCTATGCCAATTCTGTTAATGCAGTTTTATATTATAACTCACTTAATAAATTTATGGCTTCTGCTTGTTGCTGAGGATCACCTAGCTTAACAATCTCTTTTAAAATTACCTGAGCATTATCTTCATCACCAATCTCAAGATAAACTTTGGCTAAATCAAGTTTAGCCGCTATTCCGTTTTCATCTATATCAACATCTATTGGATTAGCATCATAGGTAAATTCTGGAAACTCATTTAAGCCTACCTCTATATTTGCTTTTTTATATGGCTCATCTGAACTGATGTCATCTTGACTATCAAAAAGCAAGGAATCAACAGAAACAAAATTTTCTTCCTCATTACTATCTTGCTCAATACTACTGGTAGCAGCGCTAGCAAGAGGATTGAAATTATCGAAATCTTCAAGCGTGATACCATCATTTTCATCAGATATTTGATTAAAGTTAGCGACTTGATTGGCAACACTAGACTCTTCTTCAATATTCGCTAAAAGTTCATCAAAATTTAAATTATCTAATTCTTGAATATCATTTATTTCATTTGCTTCAGATATTTGGCTATCACTATTTTCATCATTATCATTAAGTAAATCAGCCAGTACATTTTTATCTGAGAAATCAGGCGATAATTCAATTGCATGTTCAGTTGCTGTATCGTTTAATAATTCTGCAAGGGTCTCTTCATCAAAAGCTTCAGAAAGTAAGTCATCATCTATCGAATCTTCAGTGACTTGCGTTAATTCTGGCTCTGTTGACTCTTCTTCAGATGTTTTAGCTAAGATATCACTAAAATCTGCTGATAATAATGGCGCAACATATTCTTCGGTTAAGTTTTCAATTTTTGCCCTATTCTCACTGGTATCAACTTTACTGGCATCGGCCTCACTAACAACAGCTTGGCTAGCATCATTCTCTTCTTGAACAACTTTTTCTTCAGCAACCTCTTCAGAGTCAGTTGTATTAGCTGTCTCATTGCTATTATCCGGAGCCTCTTTGTTCATTGACTCTAACAATGCATCAATATCATCAGGGTCAGTCATTTCAGCTTGAGAATCGTCTTCCTCAGGTTCATCGTTTTTTGCAGAAACTACTTCTTCAATGTTCATCGAATCTAATAACGCATCAATATCATCGGGATCAGTTACTTCTTCTTGAGTTTCTGATTGAGCTTCAGATTGTGAATCGTCTTCCACAGGTCGCTCTTCTTCAATATTCATCGATTCTAACAATGCATCAATATCATCAGGGTCAGTCATTTCAGCTTGAGAATCGTCTTCCTCAGGTTCATCGTTTTTTGCAGAAACTACTTCTTCAATGTTCATCGAATCTAATAACGCATCAATATCATCGGGATCAGTTACTTCTTCTTGAGTTTCTGATTGAGCTTCAGATTGTGAATCGTCTTCCACAGGTCGCTCTTCTTCAATATTCATCGATTCTAATAACGCATCAATATCATCGGGATCAGTTATTTCTGCTTGAAAATCGTCTTCCTCAACTAGCTCTTCTTCAACGTTCATTGAATCTAATAAT
Source organism: uncultured Colwellia sp. (assembly GCA_963974965.1). Lineage (GTDB taxonomy): Bacteria > Pseudomonadota > Gammaproteobacteria > Enterobacterales > Alteromonadaceae > Colwellia. The sequence goes on from CAXBEX010000012.1 coordinate 166,201, forward strand.
GCATCAATATCATCGGGATCAGTTACTTCTTCTTGAGTTTC
>CAXBEX010000013.1:0-161302 GCA_963974965.1 uncultured Colwellia sp.
TACCTCTTCGCTAGCCCTTATATAGCTCAAACACTGGCTTCACCTAAAACTGCTGCGCAAACGCCGTTATGCGCAGAACAACTTGATCGCGCCTTTAAGCAGGCTGAGCTACCTCAAGGTGTTTTTCAATATTTGCACCTAAGTCATAGCGATACCGAAATGATTATTAAAGATCCACAAATTAACTATGTCGCCTTTACTGGTTCGGTTGCTGGTGGCGCCATGGTTGAACGCGCGGCCAGTGGCAGGTTTATTGGGGTTGGTCTCGAACTGGGCGGTAAAGATCCCGCCTATGTCAGAGCTGATGCCGATATCGCTCACGCGGTCGAAACTACGATCGACGGTGCCTTTTTCAATTCAGGACAATCTTGCTGTGGTATCGAAAGGATCTATGTTCATGGTGATGTTTATGACGAATTTGTCACTCGCGCCGTGGCGCAGGTTAACGAATATCGGCTTGGACGTTCCGACGATGTTGAGACGACACTGGGGCCAGTGGTCAGAAGCGTTGCCGCAGAATTCGTTCGTGGTCAAATCAATGACGCGGTCAAGTCTGGCGCAATTACTCATATTGATCCCAAGAGTTTTCCACTCGATCAGCCTGGAACTGCTTATTTAGCGCCGCAAATACTGACTAATGTCGATCACAGCATGCGAGTGATGACCGAGGAAAGCTTCGGTCCGGTCGTCGGCATCATGAAAGTCGACAGTGATCAGCAAGCTATTGCCTTGATGAACGATTCAGAGTTTGGCCTGACCGCATCGGTATTTAGTAGCGATATCGAGACCGCTGTTGCGATTGGGGAACAGGTTGAGACTGGCACCTTCTTTGTCAATCGCTGTGATTATCTCGATCCCGCTTTAGCGTGGACCGGTGTTAAAAACTCGGGGCGCGGCTGCACCTTATCTAGTATGGGCTATGAGTCACTGACCCGTCCCAAGTCATTTCATGTAAAAAATAAAGTTTAAGGAAATATGATGGTGTTCGATCAATTTAATGCTAATTGGAATTATCCGACTAATATTCGTCATGGTATTGGAAGGATCAGTGAATTAGCGGAAGCATGTCAGGAATTGGGAATGAAAGCTCCCCTGTTAATTACCGATCCTGGCTTGGCTGAGCTACCGATGGTTAAACAGGCTATAGCAAGCTGTCAACAAGCAGGACTGCGTTGTGAGTTGTTTTCGCAGATAAAAGCCAATCCGACTGGTGAGAATGTTAGTGATGGGGTTAAGGTTTACAGGCAAGGAGAACATGACGGTGTTATCGCCTTTGGCGGTGGCTCGGCGCTTGATGCTGCCAAAGCGGTTGCCTTGATGGTCGGTCAACATCGCCAGCTGTGGGACTTTGAAGATGCCGGTGATAACTGGACTCGAGTCTGTACCGATACTATGGCACCCGTTGTTGCCGTGCCGACTACCTCAGGAACAGGCTCTGAAGTGGGACGTGCCTCGGTCATCACTGACAGCCAGCAGCATCTTAAGCGGTTGATCTTTCATCCCAAAATGTTGCCTGAAATTGTGATTCTGGATCCACAGCTAACCGAAGGTTTACCCGCAGGTATGACGGCGGCGACGGGAATGGACGCATTATCCCATGCCCTAGAAGCTTACTGTGCACCTTATTTTCATCCGATGGCTGAAGGTATTGCGTTGGAAGCTATTCGCTTGATTAAAAACTACTTACCTCGCGCTACAATCGATGGTGAAGATCTGAAAGCGCGAGCGCAGGTAATGGTTGCCTCGACTATGGGGGCCACCGCTTTTCAGCGTGGGCTAGGGGGGATGCATGCTTTGGCTCATTCGCTTGGTGCACTTTATGACAGTCATCACGGTTTGTTAAACGCGATCTTGATGCCCTATGTGCTAAAGGCAAACCGCAGTGCGATTGAACCGCGAATTGAACGTTTAGCACGCTATCTCGAACTTGAAGACGCTAGTTTTGACGGTTTTTTCAACTGGATCCTAGAGATGAGAGAACAGTTGGGGATCCCTCATAGTCTGGCTGAGGCCAATATTGATTCAGCGCAGGTGGACAAGATTGGACAAATGGCGTTTGACGATCCAGCGGCAGGAGGCAACCCGATTCAGTTCAGTGTCGCCCAATATTCAGCTATATGTTTATCTGCCATTAAAGGCGAACTGTAGAGACACTGATGATGAGATTAGGAATATTAATCTGCGATCAGGTTCAGGAAAAATTACAGCCTGAATTTGGTGACTATCCCGAGATGTTCTTGGACATCATTGAACGGGTTGACCCGCAAGTAGAAGTCAAGTTCTTTTCGGCGATAGATCGTGAGCTGCCCACAGATATTAATGCCTGTGATGTCTACATGACTAGCGGCAGTCGATGGGGAGTCAATGACGACAACGTTTGGATTCATGAATTGGAAGACTTTATTCGCCAACTCTATGAGAGCGGCAAAGGCTTTGTCGGTATTTGTTTTGGCCATCAGCTGATTGCCAAGGCATTGGGCGGACGGGTCAATAAATCAAATAAAGGCTGGGCAATAGGTGTTGCCTTTAGCGAAATAGTTAACCCGAGAAATTGGATGGTACCGCCCCAGGTCAAGCTCGATCTAGTGGTTAGTCATCAAGATCAAATTGTTGAATTGCCGCCTCATGCGCAAGTTTTGGTTAGCAATGATTTTTGTCCCTTTAGTCTGATTCAGGTTAACAACCATTTCCTGGGCATTCAGGGGCATCCGGAATTTAGTCGGGCCTATTCATTGGCACTAATGAATACACGAAAAGACTTAATTCCAGCAGCCGTTATCAGAATAGGTGCTAATACATTTACCCACGAGGTAGATGATATTTTGGCGATGAAATGGTTACTTAATTTTTTACAACAGACCATCACCAGCGAGTCCAGTGGGGAATGAATATTTTATAAGTAATTAACCAGTGCTCATCCGTAAACATCTCAGATGAACACTAATTATGCAGAAAATGCGCAAGGATGCGACTACATGGAGTAATTGCCGCGATGCAGGAGCTTATTAGCGAGGATGCCAAAACGGAGAATACCTCCAGACGGTAATTAAATAGAAAATAGTATCAAAAAGCAGTTACAACAACGAGTAATCTAATAAATATAACTATAAGGTGATATTAACAATGTATAACTACAAGATAAGTATGGTAGCAATGGCAGTGACGCTGGGGTTATCAATGTCGGTTACGGCCGAGGAGGTCGCGACAGAAGTCGCTAAAAAGGATGCGGAAATAGAGCAGATAGTCGTCGTAGGAAAACGCACGACCTACAGCAATAACTCGGCTGGCGCAGAGCAAAAACAATTGCAACCTGCTGTTGGCAGTGTGATGGGCATGGTCAATAACCTGCCGGGCATTAGCATCGAAGAGGGCGATGCCTTTGGCGGAGATGACTGGTCTTCGACGGTGAGCATGCGCGGATTCAGCATCAACCTCAATGATCAGCAACTGGGCATAACGATCGATGGCATTCCCAACGGTGGTTCATCTTATGGCGGTGGTGCTAGAGCCAACCGTTATCTAGATAGTGAAAACACTCAGTTTGTCGACGTCTCTCAGGGCACTGCAGACAGTGCTTCTGCGTCCTTAGAGGCATTGGGCGGTACGCTGAACTTTGTCTCCGATAACCCTCTTGATGAAAAAGGGGCTATGCTCGGAGTTACAACGGGTGACTATAATGCCCGACGTACCTTCATGCGTTTCGATACAGGCGAATTTGCCAAAGACACTTACGCTTATTTTAGTCTTTCGGACACGGCGACTAATCGTTGGATTGGAACTGGCTCTAATGGTTATACTGAACGTTCTCACTATGAATTTAAGTTAGTCTCTGAATTTGACTACGTCAATATAACGGCGCGTCTTTCCCATGACGACACTTTCGAAAATAACTACAATGGTCTTTCCTTAGAGCAGTTTTCAGAAAATGATAGTTGGGATCGCCTGACCTCTAACTGGAGCGGCAATCCGGATGTGGATCAGAATTTTGCAGAAACTTGGGTAACCGCACGTAAAAATACTCTAGGGTATGTTGCTATCGATTGGCAGCTGAGTGATACCCTCGAAATTAATATTACACCGTATTACCATAAGCAAACAGGTGTAGGTGGTTGGGCTCCTCCATATCAAGTTACTGCGGTCGATGAAAACGGTAATCCAACTAACAAGGGCGGTACTGAAACAACATTTGAGTATCTCGATGCCAGTGGTCAGCCTTGTTATGAATCTTGCGGTGGAGCAGATCAGACTCGAGTGATGTCAGTTCGTCATACTAATTACTGGAAAAGTCGCTATGGTGCAACCTCTAAACTTAACTATGAGATTGATAATCATCAGATCACCGCTGCTTTATGGGTCGAGCAGCAAGACCGTGATGAAAGTCGCACTTGGCTAAAGGTGATTGATGCTTCAGTCTATTACGATTTTGATAATAATCCATATTGGACTCAGTACGATAAAAACTTTGTGACTAATACAATAAAAATTTCATTGCAAGATCAGATTGAGTGGGAAGATTTTACCCTTAATATAGGTATCGCCAAGTACATGGTTGATTTGACTCGTACAGATAATTTCTCTGGTCAGTCCACAGCTACAGTCAATTCTGATTCTGATATTTTACCTAGTATCGGCTTTCTGTATAGTCTGACTAGTAAATTGGAAGTCTTTGGTGGTTACTCGGAAAACTTTGCTGCGATCCGTGATGCGGTACTAGAGAGTCAAGGCTCGGTTCTGGATAATATTAAACCAGAAACCGCGATAAATACCGACTTAGGTCTGCGTTATACTGGTAATGATCTTGCCTTCAGTGCTTCTGTTTACAATATAAAGTTTGATAACAGAGTCACCTTTATTGCACCGGGTGCCGGCGGAAATATTGATTTTTTGAATGAAACAGATGGTGCTTATATCAATGACGGCGGTATAGTCTCTCAAGGACTTGAAGGCAGTTTGTCCTGGACGATGTCTGATAACTGGCAGCTTTACAGTTCACTTACTTTGAATGATTCAGAATATGCTGAAAGTATTGACGGTAGCGAGGAAGGTAACACGGTCGCTGGTTCTATTAGGGATATGGCTGTACTGACGCTCTCTTATGACGATGGTTTGTATCGCGCAGGACTATCTGGAAAATATACAGGTATGCGTTTTGGTAACAAGGCTAATACCGATGAACTAGACAGTTATACCGTGCTTGATTTTTACGCGGGTTATTATAAGTCGCTCGAAGGTGGAATGTTTAAGGATATCGATCTTTCATTGATTATTGGTAACATTACAGACACTCGTTATTTAGGTGGTGGCGTCGAAAGCTATTACTTCATTGGTGCTCCCCGTACCGCAACGGTTAACGTTACTATGAGCTTTTAACTAAGTTTATTTTATGTAATAAGAAACAGGCGCATTGTGCCTGTTTCTTTAATCCTCGTATTAGCACTAAGAAGTCGTTTTAGAGGGTTAAAGGTTAATTCATATTAAATGTTTCTATATTTCTGAAATAAATGTTTTTGATTATCTCAAAAGAGGTATGACTCCAATTTATTTAATAAATATTTGATTTTAATCTTGTTAATTTATTTAAAATGAAACTATGTATACTTTAATATCTTAGATGTTTTTAAACACCACATAGCCAATTAAATCAATAAGTAAAATTGACATCAATTATAAGTTTTGAGAAGGATCCATCATATGTATGGTATTTTTAGACCCGCAGCACATCAGCCCAGACTGGCTGATGATTGTATCGATGGTGAATATAAAAAATTGCGCTGGCAAATATTTTTAGGTATTTTTATCGGTTACGCTGGTTATTATCTTGTACGGAAAAATTTCTCATTAGCTATGCCGTTTCTTATTGAAGAACAAGGGTTTACTAAAGGAGAATTGGGTATAGCATTGTCGGCAGTATCAATTGCTTATGGTTTGAGTAAATTCCTGATGGGCAGTGTTTCCGATCGTAGTAATCCTCGCTATTTCCTGCCTGCGGGTTTGTTAGTTTCTGCGATCATAATGTTTATTTTTGGTTTCGCCCCTTGGGCAACAGAAAGTGTCACCGCAATATTTATTTTGTTATTTATCAATGGGTGGGCTCAAGGCATGGGATGGCCAGCTTGCGGGAGGACTATGGTACATTGGTTTTCAGGGAATGAGCGTGGAAGAACAGTATCATTCTGGAATGTAGCGCATAATGTCGGTGGTGGTTTAATTGGGCCAATATTTATATTAGGCATGGCTTGGTTTAATGACTGGCATAGCGTGTTTTATTTACCCGCTATTTTCGCTGCTTTTATTGCAGTCTTTATTTATTTTACTGTGCGAGATACCCCTCAGTCTTGCGGGTTGCCATCCATAGAGGAACATAGGAAAGATTACCCTAGCGATTATAGCGTAGAGCATGAACAAGAATTTAGCGGTAAAGAAATTTTTCTGCGATATGTATTAAATAATAAAATTTTATGGTATATCGCTTTTGCCAATGCTTTTGTTTATCTCATTCGATATGGGGTGCTGGACTGGGCACCAACCTATTTGCATGAAGTTAAGAATTTTGATGTTGATAAGAGCTCTTGGGCATATTTTTTATATGAATGGGCAGGTATCCCCGGCACCTTGCTTTGTGGTTGGATAAGTGATCGCTGGTTTAAGGGACGCCGCGCACCAGCCGCCATCTTATATATGATACTAGTACTGGTTGCTGTACTGGTTTATTGGTCTAACCCTGCGGGGAATCCGGGCATAGATATGGCAGCATTGGTCGCTATTGGTTTTCTTATTTATGGTCCTGTTATGTTAATCGGGTTATATGCCTTAGAGCTGGTACCGAAAAAAGCCGCTGGCACGGCAGCAGGTTTAACGGGATTGTTTGGATACTTGGGTGGGGCTGTTGTCGCTAATATTGTGTTGGGCTATACCTTAGACATTTATGGCTGGGACGGTGGTTTTATGCTGCTGACCTTTGGCTGCGTGGGTGCGATTATATTGATAGGTCTAACAATGAAACATGAAATAGCGCATCATAAAATAATGGCAATAGAACTGGATTAATTGATATGACTCAAGGAAAAAATATGACAACAAAATTGATATTAATGGTTACAGTCTTTTTCTACATGATGGGTTGTACCACGCTTGATTCTACCGCGCTTGTTCCTACTGATCATAAACTGATTATTGCTCACCGTGGAGCCAGTGGTTATTTACCGGAACATTCTTTGGCGGCTAAGGCAATGGCATATGCTATGGGCGTTGATTACATTGAACAAGATGTAGTTATGACCAAAGATAATCGACTGGTGGTACTGCATGACCATTACTTAGATCGCGTTACTGATGTGATGACCGTTTTTCCCAATAGGTACCGATTAGTCGATGGCAACAAACGCTGGTTTGCTATTGATTTCACGCTGAAAGAAATAAAACGCCTGCAAATGAGCGAAGCGTTTACGGTCGATACAAAATCTGAAATGTTAACGGCCAATTATCCCAATCGATTTCCCTTGTTTAAATCAAATTTCAAGGTCTCTACACTGGAAGAAGAAATAGAATTAATTAAAGGCCTTAATCATAGTACGGGTAAAAACATTGGTCTTTATGTAGAAATTAAGGTGCCATGGTTTCATCGTCACGAAGGCAAGGATATTAGCAAAACTGTACTAACCGTACTTAAAGATTATGGATACAGCAGCAAAGAGGATAACATTTTCATTCAATGTTTCGATCCTATTGAAACGAAACGCCTTCATGATCAGTTGATGCCAGAGATAGGCGTAGATTTTAAATTGGTTCAGCTTATTGCCGAAACTAACTGGAACGAAACGATGGTATACCATCGAGGAAAAGCAATTCCTTATAATTATGACTGGATGTTAAAGCCAGGTGCTATGATCAAAATAGCAGCTTATGCTGATGCGATTGGCCCATGGAAACCTATGCTAGTCAGCAAAAAATCAACAGCAGAGCATCTGATTATCAGTGATTTGGTAAGGGATGCTCACACTGTTGGAATGAAAGTTCATCCCTATACCTTCCGTAAAGATCCCGGCCGAATCCCTGAATATGCCAGTAGTTTTGAGGATATGCTTGATATTTTTCTTTATCAAGTTGGTGTGGATGGCATTTTTAGTGACTTTCCTGATTTGGCGGTTGATTTTGTTCGCCGTACTGAATTGGATCGTAATAATAAATAACCATATTGTTTTTATTTTTGATTGAGTAGAATAAACGTAATCAACAGGTATTACTGGCGTAGTGTTGCAGCAACGTCAGGCGAAACATTTGATACCATTAATCCGGCAACGAGTGAAGTCATTTGCCAAGTACAAAAGGCACGTCTTGAAGATTTAAATAATGCCGTAATCTCTGCCTTACAGGGTTTTAAAATTTGGTCACGTATGACGGGGACTAAACGAGGGCGTATTCTCAATAAAGCGGTTGTTTTGTTACGTCTTAGAAATCAAGAAGTGGCAGAACTAGAAGTTATAGATACGGGTAAGCCGACTCAAGAAGCCGATTGTGTTGATGTTACTTCTGGCGCTGATTGTATCGAATATTTTGCTAGTTTGCATATTCTCATGCATCGCGATCACCTAATACCGATCGGCATCATAGTATTACGCAGTTGATACAGGGAGTCACCGAGAATTGCTGTATATAACAGTCGTCGCTTGCATTCTTATCTTGATTATGAAAAAGGTTACTTAACTGGGTTGTCTGAATTTAATTGACTAGGTCACCCACGTTTTTTTATGGTTTTAATATCTCTTGTATTTATCACTTTTCAGTGTTTTTTAACTTTTATTGTAAAAAACACGTATTGAATAAGGGGACTCAGCAGAGAGTACCCCGTTCAATTGTTTATTAGTTGAGATCGGATTCTGCTTGAGCGATTGCTGCGAACTCTTCTTCTGGCGCATTGTGTACCAAGTGATGGCGACTGTAGAAAACGAAATAGGCGACCATCACAGCATAGAACAGAGCAGACCACATTGCGGCTTCAAGGCTAACTAGAAAAGTGCTGGCAAAAGCGATGACAGCAAGTACAAAAGCTATGCCAGTAGATACCACACCACCAGGGGTGTGATATGGACGTTCCATATTTGGTTCTTTCAATCGTAAAATGATATGTGACAACATCATCATGGCGTACGATATTGTGGCACCGAACACCGCCATGGTGATCATTAGATCTCCTTCGCCAGTTAGGGAAAGCAGGAAGCCAAGGGCGCCGGGTACGACTAACGCTAGAGTAGGTATTTTGCGTTTGCCAGTTAGAGACAGCCACTGCGGGAGATAACCAGCCCGGGACAGAGCGAACACCTGACGCGAGTATGCAAATATGATAGAAAAGAAACTAGCGATCAGACCCGCAAGGCCCACTAGATTCACGAAGGTGGCTAGAGCACTACTTTCACCGTAGACATGTTGCAGGGCTCCAACTAAAGGTGCGGCATGATCTTTCATCATATTGGCGCTTGAACCACCGGGTGCAAGGAATAATACCAGACTGCCAAATACCAACAAGATAGCCATTGCCGTGATGAGGCCCTTAGGTAGATCACGTGCTGGGTTCTTTGTTTCTTCTGCAGCCAGAGGAACACCTTCTACAGCAAGAAATAGCCACATGGCAAAGGGAATCGCCGCCCAGATGCCGAAATAACCTTCTGGCAAGAATGCACTGGCTCCAATGACTGTATCATTGACCGGAATATCAAGTAGATTGCTAAATTCGAAGTGAGGGATCATACCTAAGATGAAGACAATCAGTGCTGTTGCAGCGATGGCGGTGATTACCAGCATTATTTTCAGCGCCTCACCGGCCCCCCATAGGTGGATACCGATAAAGACCGTATAAAATGTTGCGTAAACAAGGGGACCATTGAAGCCAAACAGTTCACTGATATAACCGCCGATAAAAATAGCAATGGCTGCTGGTGCAATAGCATATTCCAATAAGATTGCCGTGCCAGTTAGGAAGCCTCCCAATGGGCCCATGGCCCTACGTGCAAATCCGTAACCACCACCTGCGGTAGGAATTGAGGATGATAATTCAGCAAGACCAAATACCATCAAGGTGTACATGACGGCCATCATTATGAAGGCAATTAGCATACCACCAAATCCCCCTTGTGCTAGGCCAAAGTTCCAGCCAGCAAAATCACCAGAAATTACATAGGAAACACCGAGTCCTGCAAGCATGACCCAACCAGCGGTTCCTTTTTTTAATTGACGTTTTTCCAGATAGTCGTCTGGAACCGACTCGTAGTCTACAGAGCCTGAATGGCCGATGTCTTTGGAGGATATTGTGCCTTGGGAAGTGTGGAAAGTGCTTTTTTTTGACATGGTTTAATACCTCTTACAATTGATTTTTTTATATATTTCCCTAAGATTTTTTCTTGGGATACTTATTTCAAAAATATATAAATGTGCTGCCAGCTAATGCTGTATAAAATTAGGAATGCCAACTACTAACTAAATCATCCGAATTTAATTATAGATCGCAACATATTAGGTATCTATTACAATCACTTTCCACCACTTGTTACTATTATATGTACTTATACTATGAATAAAAATGGCTATGCTCCTGCTAAGTGTTTTTGAGTTTTAAACAATTTGTTTTTGTTAGGGCTTTCATTTTCATTCAAAAATTTAAACCAATCTGAGTAAATATCTAAGTGCTTAGTTGTCACTCCTCGGGATGAGACATGGGTTATAATCTGAACTGATTAATAGTCAACTTAGTCACCTAATGTTAGCAAGTTCTTTAGCCATGGCTCTTTATCGGACATTTCTAAAAAAAACGTTTGTTTTAAGGTAGCGATGATGTCTCTGGCCATTTGTTTGGGAAGATCTGCCAGTTCATCTTTACGGGCGGTTAAGGTAATGGAACGGTAAAGGGTATTTACCGGCAGTGGCTGGACCTGAATCTGATGCAGCTTGATTCCACTTTGGAAAAGGCATAATGGAGTTGTAACTGCCCAACCCTGACTCGCTGAAACGGCAGAAACTACGGCATAGGAATTGTCTAGCTGTAGTCGTTCAGGAGGCTCCACATGCACCGACCGCAAATGACGCTCGATGGTGCGTCCTATTAGTGAGTTGGTGGAGTAGCGAATGAAATCCAGTTTTGTGAGTAGTTGGGTTAGATCCTCTACTGGACTATTATAATAATTGGGCAGGATCAGTATGAATGGTTCTCGTAAAATCCTAAAGCGACAGAGATTAGCGGAGTCTTCAAGCGCATCATCAGATATGATTATGTCTGCATTTCGGGAAAGCAACGCGTTGCCGTGTAGGTGAGAAAGACCTGTACTGATCGACCAATCTTGAGATCTCTTTGAGGCAAAGTCCACAAGCGATCGACCGACAGAAGTTGCTATGGAGTCTACCACGGAAATATTAATATGGCGTAGTTGCGAGTAATCTCTCTGCTTGATCGCCAGGCTGGTTTTACGAGCCTCATGGAGCAGCAGCTCACTGCGGTCAGAAAGAAAACGCCCTGCGGTGGTCAACTCCATCGGGCGGACGGTACGATCTAATAGCTTAGCCTGTAATGACGCCTCTAGGTTAGAAAGAGTTTGGGAGATAGAGCTCTGAGTCATGCCTAGTAGATCTGCTGTTTTGCTCATGTTGCCAGTTTTAGCAACATGAGCAAAGATGTTCAAGGCTCGAAGATCAAACTCGAAAAGTGAAGTCATATCCTTTCCTATAAATAAAATTAGGTAAACAGCACTCTATCAATAATTGTGCCGTTAAGGTTCTTACTGCCTCAATGCTTTGTTTCGGACTTAGTAAACCTTTGTATCAGTCATCGAAAAGACCGAGGGAATTTTGTTATTTATTGAGACTAATTTTGAATGTTAGAGTGTTTCATCTCGAGACGCAATGGGTTCTCGAATATTATATATACCAGTGATCATTGAAAGTGCTTGATTTTTTCGTTAATGAGATCATGATAGTAGTATGAAAAAAATCGAACTCACAGCAGATCAAAAAGAAGCATTAGAAATGCGTCACAAAAAATCCTGTGGTAAACGTGAAAGTGACCGCATTAAAGCTGTTTTATTGCGCGATGAGGATTGGTCTACACCAATGATTGCTCAAGCACTACGTATACATGAAACCAGTGCTGTTCGATATATTGATGATTATCTAACAAATGAAAAACTAACAGTAAATAGTGGCGGCTCTGAAGGTTATTTAAACCTAAAACAAACCAAAGAACTAAGAAGTCATATCGAAAATAAACTTTATCACCATAACCATCAAATAGTGACTTATGTAAAAGAGGAATGGGGTGTCAGTTTTACCGTTTCGGAAATACATAAATGGCTACAACGCAATGGATTTGTTTACAAACAACCCAAAGGAATTCCCTATAAAGCTGAGGTAGCAGCACAAGAAGATTTTATTGAGAAATACACTGAGCTAAAAGCGTCTGTAAGCTCTGACGAGGCTATTGTTTTTGGTGATGGAGTGCATCCAACGATGGCGACTAAAATAAGCCATGGTTGGATAAAAAAAGGCACCGAAAAACATGTCAGAACGACGGCAAGCAGAACGCGATTGAATATTTTTGGCAGTATTCGCCTAGGTCACTTAGGTGAAACGCTTACGAGTCAATATAAGACGATTAATGCGGAAAGTATTATCGATTTTTTACATCAGTTGCGAGAGCAATATAGCGATGATAAGCGAATTCATTTTATCCTTGATGGTGCTGGATATCACAAGGCAAAAATAGTGACAGAAAAAGCGAAAGAGCCAACTATTCAAATACATATTCTTCCCGCGTACAGCCCAAATATGAACCCAATCGAAAGGCTATGGAAAGTGATGAACGAGCATGTAAGGAATAATTATTTTTTTAGCTCAGCGTAGATTTTTAGAGAAAGAATAGATGACTTTTTTGAGAAAACGCTACCTGACATTACAGACTCTTTAGACTCGCGAATTAATGATAATTTTCAGCGATTAAATCCTGCATTTTGATTTCCGACGAGTATATGTGCAAGCTGATATGGTCAACGCTCATGGTGAAACAAGCAACGGAGATATTAGTGCGAATACATCAGCAGAGCGCTTATTAACGCTAATGAATGAATTAACCATGGAAGACTCTTGCATCTTCAGACATTCAAATGGTGAGATATTGCCTTGGTAAGACTATTAAAGATAACCTGCAGCGAGTAGAAAAATCGCTGATTTTTCATTCTCTTTCGCGCTTATTTACTGTATGATTGCGCAATTATTTATCTTAAATTTCCAGTCAAAAAGGTTTGCATCATCAAACGCGTTATCAACCTCTGTAAAAAAGTTTTAGGCAAAAAAGTCACTAAAACCAGTAAAACGGCAACAGCACTTAAAGAGCCTATCGTGTTATCACGTGATCAACACCCTGTCTCAAGACAACTACTCAGCCCTAGCGCTTTAAAGGTATTATACCGTCTTAATAAAGGTGGTTATGATGCTTATCTCGTTGGTGGCGGTGTTCGAGATATTTTATTAGGCCAAAAACCTAAAGATTTTGATATTGCTACTAACGCAACGCCAGACGAAATTAAGGGCTTATTTAGAAATTGTCGTTTAATTGGACGTCGATTTCGTCTAGCGCATATCGTTTTTGGTCGTGAAATAATTGAAGTAGCTACTTTTCGTGGTCACCACGATAGCGCAAGCGAAAAAGAAAAAAATTGTACAAAAACGTCTAAACAAAGTGAAGACGGCATGCTATTGCGTGACAATATTTATGGCACTATTGATGAAGATGCCGAACGCCGTGACTTTACTATTAACGCGCTTTATTATTCGAGCAAAGATTTTAAAATTTTAGATTTTGCTAACGGCATTAAAGATATAGAAAATAAAGTTATTCGTTTGATTGGTGACCCAAAAACACGTTATCGAGAAGACCCTGTACGTATGTTACGTGCCATTCGTTTTGCCACTAAACTTGATATGCAAATTGCACCCGAAACCCGTGAACCTATCACTGAATTAGCGCCGTTAATGGCAAGTATTCCTGCGGCTAGAATGTTTGAAGAATTTTTAAAATTGTTTATTTCTGGTAAAGCGGCTGCCAATTATAAGCTGTTACGAGAATATCAGTTGTTTGAATTCTTCTTTCCAGCCGTTGAACAAGCATTGAAAAGTCATTCACAAGGTCATAATGAACTACTTGAACGCTTTATTATGCAAGCAATGACCAATACCGATAACCGTATTAATAATGAACAACGCGTTACACCAGCCTTCTTATTTGCCGCCATGCTTTGGTATCCATTGCAAAACTATATTGAGCAAATCAATGCTAGCAGCCAACTTTCTCCACAAGATGTTTTTTTCGCAGCCTTAAGCGAAATAATGCCCGAACAACAACGCAGTATAGCCATTCCTAAGCGCTTTCAAAGCGTGATGAAAGACATATGGATTTTGCAAGAAAAGCTAGCACGTCGTGAAGGAAAAAAAGCCTTTAAAACATTTGAACACCCTAAATTTAGAGCAGGATATGACTTTTTATTATTACGAAGCGAGATTGAAACCGACAACACTGATTTAGCAGAACTAGCGCAGTGGTGGACTGATTTTCAAGAGGTTTCTAATGAAGCACAACAGCAAATGATTAAAGGGATTAAAAGCTCACCCAACACAAAAAGACGTATTCCAAGAAAACGACGTAAACCTATCGCAAAGCCTGTCGTTGAATAGTTATTTAAATGACTATTTCACCAACTATGACTTACATTGGCTTGGGTAGTAATTTATCTGAGCCTATTGAACAAATAAAAAATGCTATTAAACAAATAGAAAAAATAGCACAAAGCCAAGTGGTAACGGTTTCATCTTTATATTTAAGTAAACCTAAAATGGAGAGCCCACAAAATCAAGCAGCTTCAGGAAGTACAAAATGATAACCGCTTATATTGGTTTAGGTAGCAATTTATCTAAGCCTATTGAACAAATAAAAAATGCTATTAAACAAATAGAAAAAATAGCACAAAGCCAAGTGGTAACGGTTTCATCTTTATATTTAAGTAAACCTATGGGTCCTCAAGATCAAGATGATTATATCAATGCTATTTTAGCCATTGAAACATCGCTCTCTGCCATCGAATTATTAAATGCCTTACAAGCAATTGAAAATAAAGCAGGTAGAGTACGAAAAGAAAATCGATGGGGAGCGCGCATTTTAGATCTTGATATCATTTTATTTGGCGATGAAGTTATCAAGTCAGAACGTTTAACCATACCCCACTATGGCATGGCTGAGCGCGAATTTGTTTTATTACCCTTAGTTGAAATAGCACCTTCACTACAGCTGCCCAATGGCAAAAGTGTAAAACTTTTAAGCCAAAACATAGCGAATAATGCCATGATAAAACTAATCTAAGTCATGCTAATCTAAGTCAAACCAAGCAGCGTATTGCAGTTAAAAAAATTTTGTGCGAAAGTAGCGTCACTGAGTAATTACTCAACTCAACTAATTAACTCGATAAGCGAATTGAGAACTGTATGGCTAAAATAACCACATCAACCTTGTTAAAAATGAAGCAACAGGGCGAAAAAATTTCAACTATTACGGCTTATGATGCTAGTTTTGCTAAGCTTTTTGATCAAGCAGGCATTCATGCTATTTTAATTGGCGATTCACTCGGCATGGTACTTCAAGGTCAAGATGATACTTTGCCCGTTTCTATTGATGATATGGTCTATCACACTCAATGTGTTCGCCGAGGCGTTGAAAATACACTGGTCATCGGTGATATGCCCTTTATGACATACGCTAGCACTGAGCAAGCCCTCACTAATGCAGCAAAATTAATGCAAGCGGGTGCTAGCATGGTGAAAATGGAAGGTGGTGCGTGGTTAGTCGATACCATAAAATCTTTGGTAGAACGTGGTATTCCCGTTTGTGCACATTTAGGCTTAACACCACAATCAGTTAATGTTTTTGGCGGCTTTAAGGTACAAGGCCGCGAAGAGGCACAAGCACAGCAAATGATTAAAGATGCTCAAGCATTAGAAGTCGCGGGTGCACAATTATTAGTATTAGAGTGTATTCCTGCACCACTTGGTAAAGCAATATCTGAAGCTGTTTCAATTCCAACCATTGGTATTGGCGCAGGTAAAGATACCGACGGACAAATATTAGTAATGCATGATGCCTTAGGTATTTCTTGTAGTTACATGCCTAAATTTTCTCGAAATTTCATTAAAGAAACAGGCGACATAAAAAAAGCGATTGAACTGTATATCAGTGAAGTTTCTAAGGGCAACTTCCCAGGTGAAGAGCACATTTTTAAACAATAATGAGTAGCCTGTATCGAATATCGAAGAGAAGTTATCGCGAGTAATATGTTGTCGTAACTCAAAGCTTTACATACTCGTTACTAAGAGATAAATATGGACACTGTTGAAAATATTAAAGAGTTGCGCGAGCAAGTAAAAGCATGGCGTATGCAAGGCTTAAGCATTGCTTTTGTCCCAACCATGGGTAATTTGCACGACGGTCACTTAGCTTTAGTAAAAGCTGCACACCGGTATGCTGATAAAGTTATTGTCAGTATTTTTGTTAATCCGATGCAATTTGGTTTAAGTGAAGATATTGATAATTATCCTAAAACCTTAGCGCAAGACAAAGCCAGCCTAATTAAGGTCAACACCGACTTATTATTTACGCCAACAGCAGATATTATTTATCCGAAAGGGTTTGGTGACAATAGCTATGTAGAAGTGCCTAACATTTCAACTTTATACTGCGGCGCTAGTCGTCCCGGACATTTCCGTGGTGTAGCCACCGTTGTCTGTAAGCTTTTTAATTTAGTTCAGCCTGATGTTGCTTGTTTTGGCTCGAAAGATTACCAGCAACTGCAAGTTATTCAAACCATGGTCGAAGATTTATCCATGCCCGTTGATATTATTCCTGTAGAAATAATCCGTGAAAAATCAGGCTTAGCCATGAGTTCACGCAATGGCTATTTAACGCCAGAAGAATTAATAATAGCCCCTGCGCTTTACCAAACGCTGCAATGGTTAAGTGAACAATTACGTGCTAGTCATCAACCCAGAGATTATGCCTCGTTACTAATGCAGGCGAGTAAAAAAATAGAGTTAGCCGGATTAAAAACTGACTATATTAATTTGTGTCACGCACAAACTTTAGCGCCAGTAATGCCAAACGATAAAAATATTGTTATTTTAGCTGCCGCCTATTTAGGTAAGGCAAGGTTAATTGATAATTTACCGGTAAGTTTATAAAAAATATTACTTTTAGTTTTTTACTCTTATCCCTTCAAGCAGTAGATGTAACTTAGGCTTTTGCTAAATCAAGAAGCTGAGGTAGTAAAGTTTCGCTCTCTTGGGCTAATTGGCTTTGCTCAGCTAATATATCTTGCAAGTTTTCTTGACTGGTTAATGGATTCGCCAACACTACCCGAAAAACTATCACCTTTTCGCCACCATAACGCCCTACTTTAATGCGAGTGCGCGAAACAAAAGAGCGACCGTCTTCGCGTTGGCGTTTTTGGATAAATTTGGTCAAATTCCCTAAGAGCTTATTAAGCTCAGCTTGCTGCTCTTCATCACCTCGCGCGCTATTCTTATCAAGTAAAGCCTGAACTGATTTAGGTACATATCGATAGGTCAACAAACACAACTCTGGTTTAGTAATCAATTCAAAATCGTCATGGTGATTTATAATATCGGCAAAGTATTCCGCTTTTTCAATGGCTTGATTTATTAGCATTTCATAACCAGGGCGGCTAATAATATGCAAGCTGGCATACACTAACATCGCCATACCCGGACGAGAGCCTTCTAAAGTATGGCTACCTAAATCTTTTGACCCTTTACGTAAAATATATTCCGCATGATGCTCAATATCAGTCACACAAGCAGGATCTTTAAATAAAACAACGCCTGCGCCCATTGGTACATACATTTGCTTATGCGCATCAATCGTTACCGAGCCTGCTCGTTCTATTCCGTTAAGCAAATACCTGTGCTTATTAGACAACAACGTTGCCCCACCCCATGCGGCATCTACATGAAAGTGACATTGATATTGCTCAGCAATGTCTGCCATTTCATCTAAAGGATCAACATTCCCTGTTTCTGTTGTGCCGGCAATGCCTACAATAGCTAAAACCTTAATATTTTGATCCTGAAGCTGTTGACATTTTTGTGCTAACTTTTGACAATTTATTTTATTATTCTCATCGGTTTCAATCGCAATAACGCTATCTTGGCCAATACCAAGAATATCGGCAGATTTTTTCAAAGAATAATGACCACGCTCTGAAACAAGAATAACCAAGCCTTGATAACCATAATGATTCAAGGCTGAAAATAAGCCAGCACGGCTGATGCCTTTAAAATTTCCTTCCGCTTTTAGTAATTTGTTACGAGCTACCCAAAGCGCAGTAATATTGGCAACAGTACCGCCTGAACAAAACGCGCCTAAAGAGTGCTGAGCACTGTGCATCCAAGCTTGATAAAAGTGTTCTTGTTCTTGATACACCAAATTATGCATCATGCCTAATACTTGCCGCTCTAATGGCGTAAAAGCTTTAGACGTTTCCACTTTCACTAAATTTTGATTAAGACCAACCATCAACTTAGACAGAGGTAAAATGAAAGAAGGCAAAGCCGAAGTCATGTGCCCAATAAAACTAGGGCTAGCAGTATGTACTGATTGCGATACTAACTTGTCTAACAAGTGGTGCATATGATCAGAAACGAATTCAGGTTGCTCAGGTATACGCGAGCAAACAAAGTCTTGTTCTATATCGGTTAAAGCATTTTTGCTGGCAACAATATGATTATTCAAAAAGCCCGCTAAGTTGTGCGACATTTCTTTTTCAATTAACCCTAAGGTTGAATCGGGCGCTTCGGCAATAGTAAAAATACGATGCAAAGATTCATTTGTTGCTTGTGCTGTGCGTTTACGCTGCGTCATAGCTAATATTAACAACCACTAAAGTAATAATCATTTAAGTGTGGCACTTTAATAAAAAAAAACACAAATGTCTTCTCTTTTCAGAATAAAGTGTGTTGATAACAGTTATCACTCAACTAATTAATAAGTGAGCTATCGACTAAGTACCAACTGCCAGCAAACTTGATCACTGGCCTGATATTTAGCTTCAAAGGGCGTAAAGGGTTGCTCTGTAATACTTAACTTGCCAATATCACCAAAGAGCTTTACTTGCTCAGCTGCTTGTTGAAATTCTTCTAGATATAAACGCCAGTTACTTCGTAAAATAAGCGTTTTACCTATGTTAGTCATTTGTGGAAATACTGCACTACCATGCCAACGGCGCTGTAAATGTTTTGATTTAGGCCAAGGGTTAGGGTACAAAATATAGTGCTTAGATACTGGCCAATTAGCCGTTTTTACCAAACGATAGAAGTCATTAAGATCGGCACGCACTAAATGATAATTTTTTGCTTGATAATCATCCTCTTCAGTAAAACCTTCAACATTTCTAATGCTTATGTTACGTCTGAGTCGATGAGCTGACTTATCAACTCCTATGACCAATGCTTGTGGATTTTGCTCAGCCAGAATTCGAGTACTTTGCCCGACTCCACAACAAGCATCTAAAATAATTTCGCCTTGAGGATTTATTTTCAAAAATTCACTTACTTGCCAATCCATCTCTTTAAAAGCTTGCTCTGTATGAACTTGATAAGGTTTTTGAAAAGGATACGTTAAATGCTTTTGTACCACTTCATCAAGCTTTTCATGTATACCTCGTTGATTGGTGATAATGGCTTTTGAATCACCTACAGGATTATTTGTATTCATATTAACTATTGCCCTTTAACTTCGCTCTTTATTAACTTCGTAACCCTATACCTTTACTAATTAAAGTCATCGCAATAGTAAACAAGGCAATAATGAAAAAACCAATAACAGCAAAAGCTGTGGTTATGCTGACATCTGAAATCCCTAAAAATCCATAGCGAAAGGCATTTACCATATAAACTATCGGGTTAATTTGAGAAACCCCTTGCCAGAATTCAGGTAGCAAACTAATGGAATAAAAAACACCACCAAGGTATGTCAATGGCGTTAAAATGAATGTTGGAATAATGGATATATCATCAAATGAGCCAGCAAAAATAGCATTGATCAAACCACCTAAAGCAAACGTTGCAGAGGTTAAGGTTACGGTTGCAATAATCACCCACACATTATGAATTTGAATATCAACAAATAATAGCGATACTAAAGTAACAATTAAGCCTACCAAAATACCACGAGCCATACCACCACCAACATAACCGGCCACTATCACCCAATTAGGCACAGGTGCTACTAACATTTCTTCAACATTCCGTTGCCATTTAGCACTAAAAAAAGAGGAGGCAACATTAGAGTATGAGTTAGTAATAACACTCATCATAATCAAACCCGGCACGATGAACGACATATAATCAAAGCCGCCCATTTCACCAATACGAGAACCAATAAGTGAACCAAAAATAACAAAATACAAACTAATGGTGATAGCTGGTGGTACTAATGTTTGCACCCATATACGCATGAATCTTTGAACTTCTTTGTTCAAAATACTTTTTAAGGCAATAGAATTATTCATATTATTTAGCCTCTTTTTTAGCGCCGTTATTCGTATCTTTAGTCGGCTTTTTTTTAGATATTAGATTAATAAACAGCGCCTCTAAACGATTACTCTTATTACGCATACTTAACACCTCGACACTTTGAGCAGACAATTGTTCAAAAACTGAATTTAAATTTTGTGCTTTTTGTAAATCAATCTCTAATGTGTGATCATCAATAATACGGTAACCCACATCATTTAAAGTGATCTCTTTTTGAAAAGGTAATAAATCTAACACAAAGGTTTCACCATCTAGTTGCGCTAATAATCCTTTCATACTAGTATTTTCAACTATTTCACCGTCATCAATAATAGCGATATTACGACACAAGCTTTCTGCTTCTTCTAAATAATGCGTTGTTAAAATAATAGTAATGCCTTGGGCATTTAATGTTTGTAAAAAATCCCACATGCCACGACGAATTTCAATATCAACGCCCGCGGTTGGCTCATCTAAAATAAGCATTTTTGGCTCATGCATTAACGCGCGAGCAATCATTAACCGACGTTTCATGCCGCCAGATAATTCTCGCCCTGCAGAATGTCGTTTATCCCATAATGATAATTGTTTTAAATATTTTTCAGCACGCTCTATCGCTGTTTTTTTGTTAACGCCATAATAGCCAGCTTGATTCACTAAAATATTCATTAATGGTTCAAACTGATTAAAATTAAATTCTTGCGGCACTAAGCCAATAAAAGATTTAGCTTTTTCTAAATCAGTATCAATATCGTAGCCATATACTTTCACCTGCCCCTGGGTTTTATTCACTAACGAGGTAATCACCCCGATGGTGGTAGACTTACCTGCACCATTAGGACCAAGCAAAGCAAAAAAATCACCTTGTTTAACGGTTAAATTAATACCTTTTAGTGCTTGAAAGCCGCCTTTGTAAGTTTTTGCAAGCGATATTATCTGTAAAGCATTGGTTTGCAAGGCATTAGTATCTAACGAATTAGTCATAGTTTAACCTTTAATGATTGACAAAAAAATCAATTCTGAACAAGGGAAGTGGCAAGAATACATATGGTGTTATTAATTTTAATTTCAACCATCATTGCGAACTATTAGAAAAGAAAAAGTGGTCTGCACAATAGAAAAGTCCCTTCACTTTTAAGCTCATTTCATTTTCAATGTTAGCTATAGTTTGGGTACTGAGGGATCCCCATGAATATTTCACTTGTCTAAGTCCGCTATATTAATCGTGAGCTTAGATATTCGTGATAGAACGTGATTAAATTCATCAATAGCTACTTTATACCTGTCATCATCTACTATCTCTCTACCAATCGTTATAAAAGATAAGACAGCCCTGTGTTTAATAGTATTTGCTTGAAGTGAATAATTATATTTTTTCATCGGTGCCGCATAACCTAGGCACCATAATACAAATAAAATTAATGCGGCTATAAGTAGTAAATTATCCAACCGTTTTGTCCTTCTTGACCTCGCACATTCAAGTCCAATGCCTAATTTATTATTTTTGGTATCCCTAAAGTTTTCTTCTATTTGCATACGTTGACTATAGAGATTAACAACAAGTCTAGCTTTATTCATAAACCTTTGGGGGAGTTTAAATACAAGTAACCAAGGCTCTCTAGCATCTTTTTGATGAATTTTGTCGTTTGTTCTTTGTGATATCCCCCTCGCTTTTTCTTAACCATCCTACCTTTACGGCTGCGTTTAAATATAACCGCTTGGCATTTGAATTGAGCTTTTTTACCATAATAGACATCACCAATATATTCGGCTTTACCCCCGTAAGCATTGTCAAACCACTGGTAACTTGTTTCCCAATGGTGTTTATCTTTAGAGAGTGATACTTGACCCCTTACTCTACCCACCCAATACCAACCTTTCTCTTCTACGGCTTTAAACCAAGGCGAGCGATACATAGCGTCAGATAGAATAATGGGCTGACACGTTTTTGGTAATAAACCTTCTAGCTTATCTAAAAAATACTGATGTGCCGTTTGGGTATCTATACACTTGACCACTGGTAAGACCATAGATAGAATAATTTCAACTTTTAAAAACTAAAACCACTTCTGAGTAACATGAGCTCAATTGATATTAAAATAACTTGCGCTGATAACGTGTTGCTTGCGGCAACAAGCTTTGCTCCTTCACAAGCAATAAAAGGGGCAATACTAGTTGGCCCAGCGACAGGTATTAAAAGACAATTTTATGCAAACTTCGCTGTTCATTTAGCAAAGCATGGATACGGCGTAGTTACCTTTGACAATAGAGGCATTGGGGAGTCGTTAATAGGAAGTGTTAAAAATTGTAATGCTAACTTACAATGTTGGGGAGAACAAGATTTACCTGCAGCCTTTGAGCAACTTAAGCAGAGTTTTCCTAATACTAAATACCACTTGGTTGGACATAGTGCTGGCGGTCAACTTGTCGGGTTAATGCACAATGCTCTGGAGTTTAGCTCAATTTTTAATTTTGCCTGTTCGTCGGGGAGATTAAAGAACATGAAAAGATCCTATGCTTTGAAAGCGTATTTTTTCATGAACGTTTTTATACCTGTTTCCAATGCCGTTTTTGGATATACCAAGTCCCAGTGGCTAGGCATGGGAGAGCCGTTACCAAAAAAAGTGGCTCAGCAGTGGCGATACTGGTGTAATGGCGCAGGCTATGTAAAAACATCTTTTGGAAAAACGGTGCACAAGCACCTATATGACGATTTATCTATACCATCTATGTGGGTAAATGCTCTTGATGATAAGATAGCTATTGATGATAATGTAAGCGATATGCTGTCAGTGTTTACGAAGTTAAAGGCAGAAAGACTAACGTTATCTTCTAAAGACTATGGGCTAGATGAAATAGGTCATATGAAGTTTTTCAGCAGTAAATCTCAAGTGCTATGGGCTCATACTGTAAATTGGTTAGAAAAACATTAAATGCAAAAGTTTCCGTCAAATCAATTATGTCGATGTTATTTTTGATTATAATGGCATAAAAAATCAATATCATGCTAGTAGTTCAGGGTTAGCAGTTATCTAGAGTGAAAATTATGCTTTCAGCTTTTATTAAACAGCACAAATTACCAGCAGAATTCAAACACACTGTGGCGCAATATTATAAACCGCTTGCTGATAACATATTTAATCAATTTACCAAGAGTAATAAGGCTTACTTTGTCGGCATTAATGGCTGTCAAGGTAGTGGTAAGTCAACACTCACAGATTTTATTGCTAGCTATTTAAGAGCACAATATCAGCTTAATGTTACCGTAATGTCTTTAGATGATTTTTATTTATCAAACGAAAAACGCAAACAATTAGCACAAGACATTCACCCACTTCTAGCGACTAGAGGTGTGCCTGGCACGCATGATATGTCGGCCCTTAATCATGTGTTAACTCAATTAATAGAGCATAAAACAGGGTTCTCTATTCCAATATTTAATAAAGCTACCGATGAGCCATTCCCTGAAAGTCAGTGGGTTGCGATTGAAAAACCCGTGAATATTATCTTATTAGAAGGATGGTGCTGGGGCGTACCGCCACAAACTAATGAACAACTACAAGCCCCAATTAATGAACTTGAATTACAACATGACGTTAGTGGTGTGTGGCGTAATTATGTTAATCAACAACTTAGGAGCAGCTATGAACCGTTGTACAAAAAAATGGATTTTTGGTTAGCATTACAAGCGCCATCTTTCGATTGTGTTTATAAATGGCGCTTAGAACAAGAGGAAAAGTTAAAAGCTAGAAATATTGACATATCTAATTCAAAAATTATGTCTCCAACAGAGATATTAAATTTCACTCAGTACTTTCAAAGGCTGACCGTGCAAAGCAACAATACCATTTCAAATTCTGCTGATGCTATTTTCCACTTAGATTATGATCGTAATATTACCATTGAGTGAACTTAACTTTACTTAATAAATTAGTAGGCGCCGGCAGCATAAGTTAATTCATAACTGTGGCTATATATTTCTAAAATATTACCGAATGGGTCTTCCATGTAAATCATACGATAAGGTTTCTCGCCTGGATAATAATAACGAGGCGCTGCCATACGTTTTTTACCACCTGCCTCAACAATTTTTTCGACCAGTTCTTCTAGGTTAGGATCTTGAACACAAAAATGAAATACGCCCGTTTTCCAATATTCAAAATTATCTACTGGATTTTCTTGGTTGGCAAACTCAAACAGCTCAACACCAATTCTATCGCCAGTAGACAAATGCGCTATTTTAAACTTACCCCAACGGGCACCAAAAACATCCGTACACATTTCGCCAATAGGGCTATTGTCTTCAATAATTTCTGTTGGTTTCATAATTTCATACCAACCGAGTACTTGCGTATAAAATTTAACGGCTGCTGCTAAGTTTGGTACTGAAATACCAATGTGTGAAAATGTTCTTGGATATGCTTTGCTCATTTGTTTGTTCATAAGAATAAATAACCTCAATTAATTGGATAGACAAAGTATAGAGAATCTTATAGATTATTAAAAATTATCATTTATTATCAATATGAGTACGTTTTGTTATGATAAATCTTGTATGGCTAAAAACCTTTTGCACATTGGTTGATGTTGGGCACTTCACACAAACTGCAGAAATGCTTTTTATGACTCAATCAGGTGTTAGCCAACATATAAAAAAATTAGAGCAACACTTAGACACTTTATTATTAATAAGAGAGGGGAAATCTTTTTCACTCACAGATGCGGGATTAAAATTACGGCAACAAGGACAGGCTTTATTAAAAACATCTGATGAAATAGAAGATTCAATTAAACAAAACGATCCTTTAATAGGAACGGTGAAATTAGCGAGCCCAGGTAGTATTGGCTTAAAGTTATATCCTTATTTGCTCGATATTCAACAATGTCATCCCACATTGATTATTGATTATATTTTTGCACCAAATAAAAACATTGAACAAGATTTACTTGAACGTAAAATTGCTATTGGTTTACTTACGATGTTAAGTAATAACCCACAGTTAATTAGCGAAAAAATTGCAATTGAACCTTTAGTATTAGTCACTTCAAACAACGTTAAAAGCATAGATTGGCAAGCATTATCATCACTGGGCTTTATTAGCCATCCCGATGCAGAGCATCATGCACAACTGCTTTTAAGTAAAAACTTTCCTGAATTTGAACATATTAACCAGTTTGTGCATAAAGGGTTTTCTAATCAAATTAGCTTGATTCTTGAACCTGTTAGCCGAGGTTTGGGTTTTACTGTTTTGCCTTTACATGCTGTTAATGCGTTTCATCAACAAGAAAAAATTAACATACATGCATTAAAGTATTCGGTCAGTGAACCCTTATATCTTTGTCAAAACAAACACTCATTTGAAAATAACCGCAGTAAGTATGTTAAAGCTTCCATTAGAGATTTCATTGTGTAGCACTGTTTATTCATGGGACGTTTGCGTTACTGCCCTGCCACTTGCATTTCATCAATCAATATTGAACCCGTGCTAATACTCCCGTGTTTATCAAAATCTGAGCCAACAGCAACAATACCTTTAAACATTTTATCTAAATTACCCGCGATGGTAATTTCACTTACTGGATAAGAAATTTCACCATTTTCTACCCAAAAACCTGCTGCTCCGCGAGAGTAATCACCGTTAACAATATTAACGCCTTGTCCCATTAATTCGGTAACCAACAAGCCTGTGTCTAAGGTTTTTAACATGGCATCAAAGTCAGCTTCTTTGCTTCCTTTAGAGCCAATATTTTTATCGGTAACTAACCAGTTATGAATTCCACCTGCATGACCTGTGGTAGTAAGCCCTAACTTACGTGCAGAGTAACTAGTTAAAAGATAAGTTTGTAGCTCACCACTCGTAATAATCTCTCGGTCTTGAGTCAATACGCCTTCGCTATCAAAAGCACTACTCGCTAATGCTTTAGCAATATGAGGACGCTCGTGAATAGAGATGAAATTAGGGAAAACGTCTTTACCTAAAGCATCAAGTAAAAATGATGATTTACGATATAAATTACCGCCACTAATCGCGGCAATAAAATGCCCCCAAATAGTATTGGCAATATCAGCACGAAAAAGTACTGGCACCTTCATGGTAGATAATTTTTGTGGGTTTAAACGCGATAATACTTCGCTTGCCGCTTTTTTACCGATACTAACGCCACTGTCTAATAGTGAAAAATCACGGTTAACGTCGTAAGCATAATCTCGCTCCATTTTATCATCACACCCTGCAATCACCACACAACTTAAACTATGTCGAGAGCTTGGGTAACCAACCAATTGACCATGACTATTGCCATAAACTTTAAAACCAGAAAAACAATCTAAGCTTGCGCCATCTGAATTTGTTATGCGCTTGTCACTATTTAACGCACTTTGTTCACATTCCTTAGCAATTTCTATCGCCTCTTCTGTGCTTAGCGCCTTTGGGTGATATAAGTCTAAATCTTGTGCTTGCATGGCTAGCAATGCTTTATCGGCTAGACCAGAGCAATCATCAACAGAGGTGTACTTGGCAATATTAACCGCGGCTTCAACCGCTTGAGTGAGTGCTTTTTCAGATAAATCAGCCGTTGATGCACTGCCTTTTCTCCCTTGTTGATAAACCGTTATCCCTAAAGCGCCATCGTTAGTGAACTCAACATTTTCAACTTCACCAAGACGCGTGCCAACACTTAACCCTTGTTGGCGACTCATGGCGACTTCAGCGCCGTCAGCACCCAAAGATTTAGCGAGTTCAAGTACTTTAGCCACTCGATTTTTTACTTGCTCAAGTTGCTCAATTAATGGATCAATAGGTCGGTTCACGTCGGTCATAGTTTTATTATCTACTTATTTTTCTTTAATTATAAATTTAGATTTAGATTTAGATTTAGGTCTATATTTAAAATATTAACTTTATTGGTTTTTGAGTATATAAATTCAAGCTATAATAAAGGTAATATTTATATAAATTACATTAGTAACCATTATGCCTCAGTCAGCCAACGATATCGACGACTCAACACCAGAAATGGAAGAAGAATTAAAAAGTAAATCAGAAATAAAGAGAGAAATGCATCAATTGCAAGATTTCGCCCAGTCTTTGGTGGAAATGTCGAAACATCAGCGCAGTCTTATTCCGTTAAGTGATGATTTAAAAGATGCTATGATTGTTGCAGATAAAATCAGAAATAAGCATGAAGCGCTACGTCGACATATACGACATATTGCTAAAATATTACTGGAAACTGATCTTGATCCTATTCATCAAGCGATTGATGTAATGGCAAATAAACACCAACAATCTACAGCTAAATTTGTGCGTTTAGAAAGTTTAAGAGATGAGTTAATAGAAGAAGGCAATGACGGCATTGAAGCTTTATTAGGCGAGTTTGAGAAATTGGATCGTCAAAAATTAAAGCAATTGGTTCGTCATGCAGCAAAAGAAAAAAAGGCTGAAAAGTTAGGTAAGCATTATAGAAATTTATTTACTTACCTTAAAGA
The DNA here is from genome assembly GCA_963974965.1 of uncultured Colwellia sp. GTDB lineage: Bacteria > Pseudomonadota > Gammaproteobacteria > Enterobacterales > Alteromonadaceae > Colwellia. The sequence goes on from CAXBEX010000013.1 coordinate 28,100, forward strand.
GAATAGCTAACCCTTCGGCTGCTTCTCGCTCAGGACAGACGGGCATCCCCGTTCATCCTGAGCCTGTCGAAGGACGTGCTTACTGTGTTCCACCAATAGTTAGTTCGTCAATTTTCAAGGTCGGTTGTCCCACACCAACAGGTATGCTTTGACCATCTTTTCCGCACACACCAACACCAGCATCAAGTTTAAGATCGTTACCCACCATAGAGACATTTTTCATTGCCTCTGGGCCACTGCCTATTAGGGTTGCCCCTTTAATTGGTGTAGTGATTTCACCATTTTCAATTAAATAAGCCTCAGAGCTAGTGAACACAAATTTACCTGAGGTAATATCCACTTGCCCACCAGCGAAATTAGGCGCATAAATACCTTTTTTCACTGATTTAATAATATCTTCAGGGGAAGACTCTCCTGCCAACATGTAAGTATTGGTCATGCGCGGCATAGGCAAATGCGCATAAGACTCGCGTCGACCATTACCCGTAGGCTTAACGCCCATCAGTGAAGCATTATGCTTATCTTGCATATATCCCTTTAAAATACCCTTTTCAATTAAGACATTATATTGTCCTGGTGTACCTTCGTCATCGATGGTAATTGAGCCTCTACGATTCGCCATAGTGCCGTCATCAACAATAGTACAAAGTTTGGAGCAAACTTGGCTGCCAATTTTACCTGAAAAAGTTGAAGAGCCTTTACGGTTAAAATCACCTTCCAAGCCATGGCCAACGGCTTCATGCAGTAATACGCCAGGCCAGCCTGCACCTAATACAACAGGAAAGGCTCCTGCTGGTGCGTCAACCGCAACTAAATTAACTAACGCTAAGCGCACCGCTTCTTCTGCGTAAGTTAAATAACGTGGTTTACCCTGTTCTTCACCAGTAGACTCTAGCTCAAAGAAATAACTATAATCAGTTCGAGCACCACCACCTGAACTAGCGCGTTCACGTTTGCCATTTTCTTCCACTAAAACGGAACAATTCAAACGCACGAGCGGACGAATATCGGTACCATAAGTACCATCACTTGCTGCCACTAACACTTTTTCGTAAACACCTGACAAGCTAACAATCACTTGACTCACACGGCTATCTACTTGTCTAGCATGGGCTTCAACGTTATGTAGCAACTCAATTTTTTGCTCTTGAGTTAAGCTACCCAGTGGCTCAACCGATTGATAAATTTTAATGGGCGATTGGCGTTTAAATGCTTGAACTTGCCCGCCTTGACCTGCATCAGCAATGCCTTTAGCTGCATCTGCCGCCTGCTGCAAAGCTAACGGTGTAATATCATCTGAATAGGCAAAACCAGTTTTCTCACCTGATATTGCCCGTACACCAACACCACGCTCAATATTATAAGAGCCTTCTTTGACTATGCCATCTTCAAGCATCCAAGACTCATGCTGGCTAGACTGAAAATAAAGATCAGCAAAATCAACTTGGCGCCCCATCATACTCTGTAATGTTTTAGATAAAATAGCATCATCAATTTGGCTATCGGCTAATAAAACTTGCTCTACATTATTCATTTATAACTCAACTTAACTTTACTTAACTTTACTTAATATTAGGTTTCAGCGGTATGCTTTAATGGCATACTTGTTCGTATTCGTTTAATTTCTTGTGGAATATAGTCACTGCTAATAATCCCTTCACCTTCTTCAAGACAAGCCAATATTTCGCCCCAAGGACTAATGATCACAGAATGCCCCCACGTTTCCCTACCATTTTCATGCACACCTTCTTGCGCGGCTGCAATGATATAAACTTGATTCTCAATCGCTCTTGCTTGCAATAATGTTTGCCAATGCGCTTTACCGGTAACACGGGTGAAAGCGCTTGGTACTGTGATAATATCTGCCCCCATTGCCGTCAATTTTTGAAATAGCATGGGGAAGCGCATATCAAAACATACCGTTAACCCTATATTCACAAAGGGTGTCTTTACAATACAAGGGCTTTTACCTGCTTGGGTAAAACGTGATTCACAGTAATTTTTTTCATTATCTTCAACACTGACATCAAATAAATGTATTTTATCATAACGACCTATTAGTTTTCCGCTTGAATTAAAAGCGCAGCTGCTATTGGTAAATTTATGCCCATCATCGGTTAATATAGGAATAGTGCCGCCAATAAAAGTCACGTTAAATTGCTTGGCTAAAGCGCTTAATGCCATTTGCAGATCATTATTAGCGTGTGATTGCTTTGCGAGCGACAACTGAGCAGTGTCATTTGCGCCAAAAAACAAACAACACTCAGGCAAAACAACAATATGTTCAATGCTATTACTACAGGTATCACTATTGGTATCACTACCTGTGCTAACGGGGGCTTTCACTAATTTTTCAAGTTGCTGTGCAATAACACGTAAATTGTGATCGACATTAGCTTTGGCGTTTAGTTGAATGGCACTGAGTTTAATCATCATTTAATTCTTCTAGCGGCTGGTTTTCTTTAAATAGGTTTTCTTTAAATTCATTAAAAGATTTTTTATTCATCGTCTCTTGCTCTAATAATTTTGTCTTATCATTACTGTCAACAAATTCAGGTGGCTTTGACCGACCAACACTAACATCACGACTTTTACGATTCACCTCTTTAAAGTTTGGATCGCTAACATTTCCAGTTAATTCAAAATTAAATTCAGAAACCACTTTCGAGGTTATCACTTGATCTATTGCCACACCCGCTAAAAAAACCACTGGGTTTAACGTGGCAATCCAAGCAAGTACCGGTAAACTAGAGGTTAAGTTAGGCTTATAAGACATTTTATAATCAAGGGTATTGCTGATAAAACTAGTATTCCCTTTAATATATAAGTTTCCTGCAGAGCCATTCATCCGCGTATTATCAGTATATAAAACCCCCTCTTTTATATGGTAGTCGCCCTTAATGTTTTTATAAAACATGCCCTCACTGAAAATATCTCTAAAGTCTAACGTTAACTTTCTAACAATTGATTGCAAACTTAACACTGAAAAAATACGCGCTTTGTCACTAACCTCAGCTAAATAACCATCATCAATGTTTGCATTAAGCTCACCATTTAAGCGACTAAACTCAAAATCATGAGGACCACCTTGCCAGTTTACATTAAAATCAAGTTTACCACCGCTATCACGAATAATTGAGCCATAACCTAATTGCTCTAATTCATATTCAATATTTTGTAACGATAATGATCCGTTAATAGACGTTGTTGATGTTGCTCCTAATTTTTGCCACTCACCTGATAAATTAAATTCGGCCTGCTCACGTTTCGCGTTAAAATTTTCTATTTTAATAACGGTTTCGTCTGTACGTACTAACGAAAAGTTCACTTTTCCAAGGTTTACATTATCAATTTGGCATCGTTCACAGTAAAAATTAATCTTGGGCATATTGGTAAAAATATGATCATCAGTAAATGAAGCGCTGAACATCTCCTGCTGTTTTTTATCTTGTTTAGCTACTTGTTTATTCGGGACGGCTTGAGGCTGGTTTACCAAGTGAATAAAATCCGCATTAATATCGATACCTTGCGCTAACCAATCAGGATAGAATTTAATCTGGCTACGCGTTTCTTTAGCATTAAGTTGTAATAGCCACCAATTTGTTTTATCTAATAAATTAAAAGATACGTTATGCAAATTTTGCCCTAACAGATCTAATTGCCCTATCGTTCCTCGAATGCGCTCAGGGCTAGAAAATAAAGCAGTAGAATGCTCTACGTTACCTTTAGCATACTCATTCTGAGACGTTCTCACTGGTGACGTAGTATTAATAATATCAATAATTAACGGTTGCCATACGTTAAAGTCTGCCTGTGCAAGGTTAGTAGTAACATGTAACCCATCCATTGGTAAGAGCATTTTTTCATTGCCAAGTACAATATGAGCGCGAGAAAAGTGGCTAGTATCATGATCTAATACGCCAAAAAAACTTAGTTGGTCTCCATACGTCGCATTAAAAGTTGATCGCTCTAATTGACCATTCACTTCAATTTTCAAAGGAACTTTTGTTTGTGCTAATTTAGTGTATGGTTCGGGAAGTTTAAGCTGTAACGGTTCAAGATTTGAATCAATCACAAATTGATAAGAAAAACCGCCTTCATGATGCTGATACAAAGATAACTCACCTTGAAGTTGTAATTGACCAGCAAAATATTTTTTTAAATTTGGGGATACATGTTGCAGCCATACATCGTTTTGCCAATCAGCCTTTAACGCAATACTAGTATCATAATAGTCAGCTTTATCATTACCCTTAACATCTAACGTTAAGGGTAAACCTTGCCACTTTAAGGATAAATTCTTTGTTGATATTTTAGCGTTTTCAAAACTTAATTGCCCGTTTACTTGCTCAAAGTTCATCTGGGGCGTTTGCAACGAAACCTTATTATCAGCAAAGTTAATGAGGCCACTCGCCAGTACATTTTCAGTTGCACTTAAGGGCAAGTTTAAATGAAACTCACCCTCAATATCGCCCTTTACTTGCAACTGCTGCAAAACACTACCAACACTGTTTTTAAGTGAGCTTTTAGCCATTAAATCAGCAACATTAGTCGCTGAAACAGGTTCAATAAGGGTATCAACAGTGAGTATTGCTTCATTACCTAAATCATCTATCGCCGCTTGTACGCCATTCACATCAAGTCCCGTCAACGTGCCTGAACGGCCTGTAATTAGCATACTGTTATTGGTGAAATTTAAGTTTGCATAAAAGTTTTTAATTGCAGGCCAGTCTTGGCTAAATTTAAAGGTTGCTTGCTCTAGTTCTGCATCAACAACAAATGTGCCCGACTTATCAGCAAAAGGAAATTTAGCCAAAGGACCATTGATCAACACTTGTGCTTGTTTTATTTGTCCGTCAATTAAAGATTCATTCAAATAATTAACCAAATTATTACTCATGATGGTCAGTGGGTAATAGTGCCCTGCTTTACTTGCATCACCTTCAGTAATATTAGCTAATAACGACATCAACATTTCACCATTTTCTGTCGAATCAATGGCTAAGTCAGCATTTAGCTTCAATTCATCAGAATTTAACGCAATATCATTAACCTTGAGTTGCCAGCCAGTATCTATGATAGATAAATCAACTGTAGCCTGTAGTGACTCATAAGGAATAGGCGCTATAAAGTGCTTATTAAAATCGATACCACCTTGCTTTGCGGCAATTTCAAGGTGCAAGTGTTGTTGCGTAAAACTTAAGGTGCCTGAAATATTATCAATGCCTGGAATACCTTGGCTATACTTAGTTGAAGCATTAGTAAAGTGAGCTAATGCCTGAATATCCTCAGCCGTTTTTTTGAAAAAGATATCATTAACTTGCCCACTAACGTTTAATTCAGACAGCAACTTTCGAGTGTTTTGTGGAACAATAAGTAAAGGAGAGACTTGGCTAATTAATGCTAAGTCAAAGGAGGATAAGTAAATAGAAAAGTCTTGTGCGGTTTTATTCATTTGTACAATGTATTCTTGTGCTTCTTCTTGATCAAACTGCAATAACAGTGGTGTGCTATACAATTTAAAATTTTCAGCCTTTTGCCCTTTAACCAATAACAACTGTCCTGCACTTAACGTTAGCTTATGGCGTACTTGACTCGTTTCAGTGCCTGCTTCAGTGCTTGCTTGAATATTCTCTTGAGGATTGTCTTGAGTGTTTTCTTGAATATCGCCTTGAGTGCTTTCTTGCCAACTAATAAGGTTATCATGCAGTGATAATTGTAAACGTTCAATACTGCCATTGTCGACTTTTAACCAAGCTGAAAAGCCTATGTCAGCTTTTGTTTTCTCGTTATCAAGAGTTAAAATACTATCAAGCCATGGTGTTATATCAAGATGATTTGCCTCGATATATATCATGCCTTTTAGCTCATCAATATATTGGCCATTAATATCTATTTTCAGGTTTAAATTATTCGAGCTTAATTCATCAACAATAATATTGCCTTGTGCTTGATGGCGTTCTTCACGGTTCAGCCAGTGTAAATTATTGACTCGAAAATGACGTTCTAGCAAGTTATTTTCTATAGATATTTTACTATTTATCAATGAAAAACGATTAATGCGATTTAAAAAAATGTCTGAAATTTTCTTGAAACCATCAAGCTGCTCATTAGAATTTAACGCGGTGCTTTTATCTTTTACATCACTATTTTTTTGTGTATGCCAAGCGCCCTGATCTAAGGTAACAACCGCGCCATCAAGTATCATATTGCTTGATACTAATCGCTGCGTGGTTAATGTTGCCCAAAAATCAACTTGCACTTCTAAGTGATCAACATAAACGTTAGCGCCATTAGTGTCAACTAGGGTAACTCGGTTAGCAATTAACGTTGGCCCAAAGCGTTGCCAACTCATGCCTAGACTACCAATAACAATATGAGTTTGATTGTTAGTATTAATATAATTTTGAAAGTCTTGACGATAATGTTCAACATAAGGTAAAAACAAACGAAATGCACTGATCAATACCGCCAATAATACCAGCAGAATAGCCAATATTTTATAAAGACGGTTAAGCCAACGATTAGACACGCTTGCAATCGACATTAAAAATTGTTTTCCTATGTTTTCTTAAAATAAAAGGTCTGTTATTTTATGATTGATGTACTATAAATGATGTACTATGAATATAGCGCTATTAGCTACATCATTACCACATCAAATTGCTCTTGAGAATACATCGCTTCGGTTTTCACTTTTATTGATTTCCCAATAAACACTTCAACCTCAGCCAAACTATGAAACTCATCATTGACAAGAAATTCGCTAACCAGCGAAGCAGCATAGACAATAAATTGATCTGCGTCATGCGCACGATTTACCCGCACAATTTCACGTAAAATTTCAAAACACACCGTTTCAACTGTCTTTAGATTACCACGCCCAGTACAAATAGGGCATTCACCACATAAAACATGCTCTAAACTTTCTCTAGTACGCTTACGCGTCATTTCAACTAAGCCTAACGAAGAAAATCCATGCACACTAAATTTAACGTTATCTTTTGCCATCGCCATTTCTAAACTGCTTAATACCCGGCGCTTGTGATCTTCACTGTGCATATCAATAAAATCAACAATGATAATACCGCCTAAATTTCTTAACCTTAGTTGTCTGGCTATCGCTTGCGTTGCTTCAATATTAGTACTAAAAATAGTATCTTCAAGATTACGGTGACCAACAAAAGCACCGGTATTAATATCAACAGTGGTCATTGCTTCGGTTTGATCAATAACTAAATGACCGCCTGACTTTAATTCAATTTTTCGATGCAAAGCACGTTGTATTTCTAATTCAACTGAAAACAAATCAAATATAGGCCTTTCACCGGGATAGTATTCCATCACTTGTGTTAGCTCTGGTACAAACTCCTCTGTAAAAGTAATGAGTTGCTCATACGTTAATTTAGAATCAACACGAATACGCTCAAATTTAACGCCAACAAAGTCTCTTAACACGCGTAACGATAACGATAAATCTTGATATAAAGGTAAATCAACTTGTTTACGTTGTTTTCGCTCTTGTACCTTTTTCCATACTCTACGTAAGAATTCGGCGTCATGCTTTAATTCTTCTTCTCCTGCGCCTTCGCCAGCAGTACGTACAATAAAGCCCTGTTGATCGTCACAGTAAGGACTAACAATTTTTTTTAAGCGTTTTCGTTCTTCAATATCTTCAATACGTTGAGAAATACCGGCATGACTAGCGTGTGGCATTAACACGAGGTAACGAGATGCAATGGTTATATCGGTGGTTAAACGTGCACCTTTTGAGCCAAGCGGATCTTTTACCACCTGCACCATTAAAAGCTGCCCTTCATGCACTAAAGCACGAATGTCTGGCACCTGATCTGTTTCTTCCTTTAAAATAAGTTTTGAATTGATATCTGAAGCATGCAAAAAAGCAGCCTTGTCTAGGCCAATATCAATAAAAGCCGCTTGCATGCCAGGTAAAACTCGAATAACTTTACCTAAATAGATATTGGAGACAATGCCACGTTTTGCTTCACGTTCAATATGAACTTCTTGCAATGATCCATGTTCGATTAAAGCAACGCGTGTTTCACTCGGTGTCACATTGATTAATAATTCACTACTCATTTTATATTAATCCTTAATTTATGCGTTAGATAGATTTGATGGTAAGCCTACTTGAGCCAACAGTTGCACGGTTTCATATAAGGGTAATCCAACAACCGCAGAGTAACTACCATTAATTGTAGTCACAAATTGGCCACCTAGCCCCTGAATCGCATAAGATCCCGCTTTGTCATACGGTTCTTTGGTGTGCCAATAACGTTTTATTTCATCAACGGTTAATGTTTTCAACTGAACCTGCGTTTCAATTAACTTACTAAGTGTTTTATTTCTTTGATCTTGATTTCTTTGATCTTGAGTCACAACTGCAATAGCAGTTAGTACTTGATGTTGCTTATTTGAAAGACGTAACAAGGTTGCTATACACTCAGCTTCATTCGCTGGTTTGCCTAATATTTCATCCTCAATCACTACACTCGTGTCAGAGCCAATGACGATAGATTGTGCTTGTTGCTGTATTGGCAACGCTAAAAAAATTGCTTGGGCTTTTTCCTTCGCTAAACGTACTACATAGTCTTTAGCATTTTCATTGCACCGCACTGCCTCGTTAATATCAGCTGCTTGGGTAATAAATTGATAGCCTAATTGCGCTAAAAGCGCTTTTCTTCTAGGTGATTGTGAAGCCAAAATTAGTTGTTTCATGCATACTCAAGTGAATTTGCTATTTAATAGAAAAATGTCGACGTACTTTACGTAGTAAATAAAACACCCATGGCCACAAAATTATTGTAGTTATCACCGGGTATAAATAGCTGGTAAGGAAATAAGCATCAATTAAAAAACGTTGTAACCAAAAAACCACTAAATGATATAAAGCAGCTATCACACCGGTAATAAGTGCTTGCTGCCAAATAGAAAAATTACGTATTTTCTGATAATTTCCCGCTACAATAAAAACTGAAATTGCCATAGCGGCCGCATAAACGCCTAATACAGAGCCGAGAAGAACGTCCATTAAAAAACCCACTACCCACGCAGTGATTATATTAACTCTGCCTGGCAAAGCCATACACCAGTAAATAAGCACAATAAGCACCCAGTCAGGACGAAATGCATCAACACTCAATGGTAATGGCATTATGCTCGCCATTACCGCAATCAATAAAGTAAGCAAAATAATGACACCATTATGCGCAAACATTATTTATTCACCTTGGCTTGGGCTTTAGTTTGAGGCTCAGGCTGAGGTTTAGGTGCAAAAACACTTACTGGTGCTTTATTCGATAATAACAACAAATAACGTAAACGATCTATTTGAGCAATAGGCGTGCTGTATACCCTAACAAATTCTCTTGATTCATTATTACCAACAAATGAAATGGTAGAAACCGGATAACCTTCAGGGTATTTTCCGCCTAACCCTGAGGTAACGAGAACATCACCTACTTTGATATCAGCACTTTGTGGCACAAAATCATGATTTAAACGATCTATTTGGCCACTACCTGAAGCCAGTAACCGTAAGCCATTGCGTTCAACCCTAACAGGCACCGCATGAGAAATATCGGTAATTAAGATAATTCGAGAGGTTGTTTGACCAACGTGTAATATTTGCCCAACAATACCTAAAGCATCAAGTACAGGTTGCCCTTCATAAACGCCATCTCTTGCACCACGATTAATAACTAATTGGTGAGTGTAAGGGTCACTATCCACTGATAAAATTTCAGCCACCATCTTCTTTAATTCACTACGTAATGGTGAAGCAAGCAAAGAACGTAAGCGTTCATTTTCTTGTTTTATAATATCAAGCTGCATAGCTTGTTCATGAAATCTAAGTTCATTTAAACGAAACTGCTGGTTTTCATCCATCAACTGTTGACGAGTAGCCACATTGGTTGACACCCATGTCATCGCTAACTTAGGGGTGTTAGCAAGGTATTGTAACGGGCTTACTATCGACTGTAAGTAGCCGCGTAAAGATTCAAAGCTGGCCATTTTATGATCGAAAAAAATCAATAAGGCAGAACAAAACAGCACCAAGACAAGTCGGTGCTGTGGGGATGGACCATGTTTGAAAATTGGGTTCATAGAAAACCAGTTACGAATTGCGAGCTTCTAGTTACAAATTACTTTCATCTATTTTCTCTTTTTATTAATCGCTAATTTATTCGCAGAGATTCAGTTCAAGTACAAGGCACGGAGTTGACGTTAGTCAATGAGTACTTTTAACGCCGTAATTGAGCTAAATGGCAAAGAATAAATAGCGATTTTATTCATAGGAAAAAAGATCGCCCCCATGCATATCAATCATTTCGAGCGCTTTACCACCGCCTCTTGCTACACAAGTAAGCGGGTCTTCGGCAATCACTACCGGAATACCTGTTTCTTCCATTAATAAACGATCTATATCTCTTAATAATGCACCGCCGCCAGTTAGCACCATACCACGCTCTGAAATATCTGAAGCTAACTCAGGTGGTGATTGCTCTAACGCAACCATAATAGCACTAACAATACCCGATAACGGCTCTTGTAATGCTTCTAATATTTCATTGCTATTTAACGTAAAGCTACGTGGTACACCTTCGGCAAGGTTACGACCACGCACTTCAATTTCAATTAATTCTTCACCTGGATAAGCTGAGCCAATTTCATGCTTAATGCGCTCTGCTGTTGCTTCACCAATTAAACTGCCAAAATTACGGCGTACATAGTTAATAATAGCTTCATCAAACTTATCACCGCCAATGCGTACCGATGACGAATAAACCACACCATTTAATGAGATGATACCTACTTCCGTTGTACCACCACCAATATCAACTACCATAGAGCCAGTTGCTTCTGACACGGGCATACCCGCACCGATAGCGGCTGCCATAGGTTCGTCAATTAAATAAACTTCTCGAGCGCCAGCGCCCATAGCAGATTCACGAATAGCGCGGCGTTCTACTTGCGTTGAACCACAAGGAACACACACTAAAACTCTTGGGCTAGGACGTAAAAAATTATTGCTATGCACTTGTTTAATAAAGTGTTGTAGCATTTTTTCAGTGACAAAAAAGTTGGCGATAACACCGTCTTTCATTGGACGTATCGCTTCAATATTACCCGGTGTTCGACCCAACATTTGCTTAGCCGCAGTACCCACAGCAGCAACACTTTTTGAGCCACCTGAACGGTCTTGACGAATAGCCACTACTGAAGGCTCGTTTAATACGATACCTTGGTCTTTAACATAAATAAGGGTGTTGGCTGTACCTAAATCGATAGATAAATCGTTAGAAAACATGCCGCGTAATTTTTTAAACATAAGCTCGAAATGTCCTGTGAAAATGCGACTTCATTAGCGCAAAAAGTTAGAGCGAAAAATTATTTGAATAACAGATCGAACAATCATACCTGACTATTAAAGCCAATTCTATTGTGTCGGTTGTTTTTAATGAATAAAAGTTGAATAGTTGCGAGTTGCGAGTTTCGAAAACAGCTTATTAGCGGGTAGTATTTTCATTACTCGTCACTTTCTTACTCGCCACTATGTACTTCTCGTTGATAAATAATTCTGTCATTACCACGGAATAGCCCAAAGGTAGCGACTGCACTTGGGTTTTCATTAAATACTTTGGCATCAACACCGTTCCAGCTCCAATCGTATTGCAGCCAATCGTATATGTTATATTCAACATTTATTGTTCCCTGATTACCCGCGCCCGGAGCAGTTAAAATTATTGCTCGAGCTTCACCGCTATCAAGTTGTCCTATAGCTGTACTAACACCTGTTAACGCTTTATTTAATGTACCTGAAGTTAATAGAATATTGCTCGCATCATAGTTTGTACAACTGTCTAGATCGTTGACAACATAACTGCCACTAGCATTTAAATACTGTGTTGAAAAAGGTTGTGGCAAGTTTGCGGTTTCAGGGCCAAAACTATTTTCAAGATATGCACGGCCAAAGCGAAGATTTACGCCAGTAGGAGACACCGTATTAGTTGAAGGCTCGTTTAAAGCCAAACTTGTACTCGCGTTTGCACCATCTGAGTCTTGAATGCTATTAATAATAACATCGTAAGTTGCCGTAAAGAACCCAACCTCTGAATTATCGTCTTTATTATAAGTAAAACTATCTAATGAATTGAAGGTGTATGTCATTTCACCCGCGCTTGAACTAGGAACTAAAGCTGGTGTAGTTAAATTTCCCTCACTTGTAGAAACTGAAACAACCATTTTCGTTAAATTATCACTACCATTTTTAGTGGTGTCGACAGCTGGAAAAGTTCGTCCTATATCAGTAACAGTTAACTTTTGATAACCTGTTTCTTCAGTATAATTTTGAGTAGTTCCTCCAGAAGCGTTTTTTGCCGTAATCAATAATTCAGGTGGATATAAATAACTAAACGGTTGTCCTATGTAAGTAAAATCTGTTACGCCTTGTACTGGATTAATACATGTATCGCCAAATGAGTTACTTGTTATAGCTACATCAAAATGGTCTGGAATAAAACGCCCTGCGCTATTATAACCCGCTGATTTTATTGAATTACCAAAATAATTAGTATCTTGTGCTGCAAGGTTGATAATACCAACTTCACTATACTTACCATTAAAATTAACGGCTGTTTGATTAGCGCTTACCCATGTTGTCGTTGCAAGGTTTGTAGCAACAATACCAGTACCCTCTATTGTCAATACGCCTGTATTGGCTATTGGCTCTTTTTGTTGAGCAGACAATTGTAATATCGTATTCGTTTGGGGTGCATAATTCTCAGTAGCAGTACCATTTTGACATTGAGCAATAACACTTATTGGAAAGTCTACCCCGGCAATCTGCTTAACAGTACCACCACTATCTGTTGATGTTAGTGCTGTAGCAACAACTAATTCTGCTGGATAAAACGCTTTAGTTAATGTCGCTAAAGATACCCCTGATGAAATAACCTCAGAAACCGAGAAGCTCAATTCTCCTGCATCATCATATTGTATAGGTAGTGTCGCCTCACCATCACCATTAAAAGTTATCACCCTATTTTGGCTTACACCTGAAGCTGCCATAGCAGATCCTACTAATAAGGGCACTTTTGTACCAGCAACTGGATTTTGGTAATTAAACTCAAGATTAAGTGGTTGATCACCAACAAATGCAGGAGCGCAACTAACGCCATTATCACTTAACTTAACGGCTTTAATTAACAATGACTTTGCTTTATCACATGATTCAACATCATTATTTCCATTAATATCAAGAATAAAGCCTGCTTCAGCAAACAGCACATCACAACTTGCTGAAGCACCATTTTTACACTCATAAGTTTGATCTAAGCTTAAGGTAGCTGTGTTGGCATTAACATACGAAAAATTGGTCGTAGTGCTACCACCAGCAACAGTGACTGTTTTATCAAACGCGCCATTGATTGATAATTGTACATCCGCTAAATCATTGTTCAAGATAGAACATGAAGCATCCGCACAAGCTTTTATAGTTATGCTTTCAGGTTCACAGGTTAAGCCTTGGCCATCATGGTTGATTTCAAAGTGATCTATAATACTAATGGCACAGGGATGGGTTTCTTGATAAATAGTATTAATTGCGGTCTTGTTAAGTGCATTCGTATATATTCTAACTTCGTCAATAGATCCGTGAAAACTTCGAGAGGTAAAGTTTAAATCCTGTCCTATTTGCAATGGATCATTATTTAAAGGTAAGTTTCCGGTGTAATTTCTACTGCCTTTTTCAACACCATTAACATAAATAGATTGCTGACCACTTTTATATGTTATTGCAATATGATACCAATTCCCAGGAGTTATACCCGCCCCTGTAGTCGCAAAAGAATGAGTCTGCCACCACCAGAAGATTTCACCTGATGAGTTTAAATGAAATTCATAATTTTCATCTTTAGATACTATGGTTTTGAGACCTGAAGAGGGAATACTATCAGGGCGAATCCATGCAGTAATAGTCAGCTCTGTTAATAAATCAAGTGCAGGATCATCTGCGACTTCAATGTAATCATTTGCTCCATCAAACGAACCATATCGACATGTCCCTGGATTGCCTGTTCTTGCAGACGTTGTGTTCTCAGTACTAAGCCCTCCCATAGCTTGACCAGGGAAATTTCCCGTTTCATCTATCACTTCACCAGCAACACCAGACCATGAACTTTCATCAAAGCGGTAATTGGCAATAGGTAATATCGGTAGTTCAGCACTACAAAAACCATGGGAATCAATATTGCCAACATCTGACGAAGTAAAGTTATACTCTCCTTCTTTTGCAACTTTTAATTTGCCTACTACAGACAAGGAGCCATTATAGGTTATCTCTTTTGCCAGCGATGCATTATCAGCGACATAAATATTGGCATTGATTCTAGCTTCTTTACTTATCGATAACTTTCCATAAACAACAATGAGTACATTTGCAGGGTTACCACCTATATTAATTTTAGTCTCTGTTGGAATAGAAACATTACCACTAAAATACAAAACAGCAGTTCCTGAGCCAGAAAAAACAACATTAGCCTCTTTAGAAAGACCCCATGTTGTTGACTCATAAACACCCTCACTGATGCTTGTTTGAGTAAAAGAACCTGAGGGAGAAATACTTGGCAATGGGTTAACTGTAGTAAATATTGACGGAGTATTACAGCTAGTATTGTTACAAATATTATTACCCTTTATTGCTGAAGAACCATTGACCCCAAAAGATTGATTGCCTGGAAAGATTGCGGAGCACTCAGCTGCGGCAACTTGTCCAATAAAGGCATAAAAGAGAGCAAAAGAAAAAACCAAGCGCTTAAACATTACAAATCCCTCGCTTCAACTTGAATCTTTCGACTACTGACAACAATACTTTTGCTATCTGATGCTAGTGCTGAACTCGCACATTTTCCAATACTAGTTAAGCGATAAAAGCGTTCATTTGTTGGCAGGTGAGTTGCGTACAGCTTACAGCTTGTTTTAGCTTTACAATGATAAAGCCCCCCTACAACCGAAAAATCATGGTTAAAATCACCTATAATGTTCTCATTGCACTGAGGTGGAGATGGAGCTGTTCCAGTTTTTAACGGAAATAGTTTTTGCAGCTCAGCCTGCATCGCGGAATTTGCTGCCATATAAGCGCGTGTGCCAATAACTTCTTGAGCAATACTTTCACTACTCGTTGAAAGTATTTTCATTAAAGCCCCACCAAGTAAAGTCAGCACAATAATAATAAACAGAGTCAGCATCAAGGCACTGCCTTGTTGTTTAGCTTGCGTTGTTTTCTTACTGTTATAATTATTGCTTGGTATCAGTTTCATCGGCTGTATTTTACGGCTTAGTGTTAAATTTAAGTTATAGATTTAGACGCTAGGTTTAAGGAATATTAGTAATATGTATAGCATTATCAAATACCACTTGCTCGCCATCACGAGTGAAATTAAACTTTATTTGTACAATAGCATTTCGTTGTAGTGAAGCTTCAGTCACAGTAAAACCGCTGGTGGCAAAATCTACATCTTCAGCCATTAAATTATAACTGCCTTTAGCAAAAAGAGGTAACGGTTGCTCTTCTTTAATATCATAACCTACGTGACGTTTAAGTGTTCTGCCATTAAGGCAATAAGAAACGGGCGCATTGAAAATATAAGCTCTATTCGTTGGAGAATCTTCTGTAAAGACTACTTCTTTTCTCAATTCAATTATTGCTGACGTATCTGGTATAGCAGACGCAGTATAATTTTTGATATTAAAAGCTTTACCTGAAACCTCACTATAACTTTGATATATCTCTGAGTCGTTTAGTGGATATACCATGACAACATCACCACAACTATTACAAGCATAATTATTATCGTCCATAAAATTAAATGGGATAACATTGATTGTCTTTACTGCCAATTCTGGCGCTACCGGAATTTCAGTATAAACCGTGCTAGCAATAATAGGCATAAATTCAAGGCAGCGTGTTGTTGTATTACTTCTTCCTCGTATACTATTAGGCACTGCATTTCTCACTTCTCGATTCAATCGTTCTACCGCAAAGCGAGCACTCGATAACAGCTCATCTCGCTCTGTAACATTCAAATAAGTTTGTGTGCTTAACGTTATAAAGCCAGCAATGCCAACTGACATTACGCCCATGATGATGATGACGATGATCAGTTCCATTAAAGTAAAGCCTGATTCGCTTGTGCGACCGAGACTTTTAATATGAGCTAACACTAGAAGTTAGCCTTATGAGTTGCAAATTTAATTTCAGTGCCTAAAGGCGTGGTAATAGTCACCGTAATACGTTTGGCTAGTTTATCGGCTAAACCTAAATCTGAACCTGCATATATGACATCAACTTCAACAATAAAATTATCATAAGTACTATCTAATGGATCTACCAAATCATCCTTAATTTTATAGCCATGAAAATCATCAACATCATTATAATCTGCACGGCTACTCCCCTCAGAACCATCAAGCCCCAAAGGTTCAGTACATATGTTTGAACCATCATCAGGTTCACCACAGCGAATTTTGCCACCCGTCATATCAGAGTTATCAGCAAAAGCACGGGAACTAATATCATTTAAAAAGCTTTGACCTAACTCGGCTGCTTTTACTTGTAGTATTTGATCGGCACTTTTTTGCTCGGCTGGCACTATCAATGTAGAAATAATTGACAAAGAAATAGATAGCATAACAATGCCGACAATTATTTCTATTAAGGTAAAACCGCGTGAGTTAAATGGCATGAATATAACCTTCTGACTCTATTTGAATTTTCAAGGTTTCAACACTCGTTTGTACATTGATAATACAACCCCCTGCACAGCTATTTTCCACGGATAGAGATGCATTGCTAATAGGTCGCCCCATGCTATCAAACGTAATTGCACTGGGGTTGGTTTTTCCATTAATAGCAAAGCTTACTTGATATCTTCCTTCAACTTCAAACCCCGTTGCATCAGGCTCCCAGCCACTTGGGAAGGTGGTTATACTACAATTTACTCTATCGGGAATACCATAACGCGATACATCCGTATTATTATCGAAAATAAGTTGATGACAATAACCGTCACTACTATCTGTTTGCTGCATTGCCCGTTGTTGAGTTAATCGCAAGGCAGCAACAAGCTGTGCTCGGTGGGTATGCGCTTCGTAACTTGCGGTACCATCAAATTTAGGTAACACAGCAACGGCAAGTATTCCTATAAGAATAATTACCGTTATTAATTCTATTAAAGTAAAACCGCGATCTGTTTGCATAATGAGTTTGCGTAAACAAAAAAGGAGAGCCTAGCCCTCCTTTTTTTTGATGATTAACTTTTGATGATTAACTTTTAATTATCAAACTTTATAAGCAAGGCGCTACTTCTATCAATAAAGGGCCGTCACCCGCCACATCAGACTCCTGATATCTAACATAACAGTTTCTATTTCCTGTTTGTGGGGCTGTAGTAACCGTTGGCCAACTTCCTGATAGTGGAACATCTGCAGGGTTAATAATAATAGCGCCATTTGCGCGAGTAACAGTAAATTCACTCGTATTAAGGTCAAGTAAATCATTTTGCCAATTGGCAAGTGCTGCAGCATTATTGTCACGTGGATAGCCATAGCGAACAAAAACATCTGTGCCATTAACATTAACAAAAGTCGTTGCACTACCCGCTGAGCTTTCATTACCTTTAATTAACGATTTAGAATACACCAAAGACGCAGCAGACTGCATTGATGCCTTCACTGCTTGTAGTGTAGCCGTACGCGCATCATCTTGTAAATTAATAAACTTAGGTGCAGCTGTCACCGCTAAAATGCCTAAAATTACAATAACCACCACAAGTTCAATTAAAGTAAAACCTTGTTGCTCGTTCATTTTTAGTTTGGTTAAATTCTTCATAAAAAACCTACTTCTCTTTTTGTATTTTAAAATTAATTATTTGTTATATAAACAGTTACAGCGCTATTAGCGGGTTGGTAAGTAAAACTATTACCTGTCAATGTTGTGCCTATTGTTGGCGCGATATAATCACCACTGGTGTTACGGTCTAAACTTTCTTTTAAATAAAAGTGACATGTCGATTCAGCGATATCGCCCGCCTCACTAGCATAATACCTCATAGAGTCGTCATTGTTTAACGTGGTTATTGAATTAGTTATTCTAGGGGGTTGTTGTAGTATATTGTTCCAAATTTCAATACAGTTAAGGGCGTCAAAGCCGCCACCTAATGCATCTCCATCAGTTAAACCAGTAACATAACCTGGGCGAATATTTGGGGTAACCGTTGTGTTTTCCGTGGTTAAAACTAAAATAGAGCCATCATAATTAACACTATTTTGAGTACCAATTTTGGGTCGTCCCTCAGCCTCCCATTGTGCCCTAGCTAATGAGATAGCGGTAGCGAAACCACCAGCCATACCTTCAATATTAGCTTTTTTTGCTTGTTCAGTTAAGTCTATAAACTTAGGGATAGCCGTTACCGCTAAAAAGCCTAATATAACAACAACAATAACGAGTTCAATCAAGGTAAAACCTGAAGATTTTTTCACACTCATTCTACTATTCATAACAACCTCTCTCTATTTCATAGTGTTAATTGTAGCAGTGATTTATTTACTAAGTCACTTATTTAACGCTATTAACTATACTTTAAAACAAAATAAGTACGTAAAAAGACTAATTTAAGTTAATTACTTTACTTACTTTTCCTTTAGCTCTGTTATATTGAAAATAACTACCATCAAGTAATACATAGCGACATTCACTTTTTTTAGCGTTACCTTGCTTACTTTGATGTGTACCGTTTAAAGTATGCACTTCTATCGCGCTAACAGGTAACTTCATTGCCGTTATTGGTATTTCCATAATTAATTGCCAAATGGCTTCACAAGACAATTGTGTTTGTTGCACATCTATCCATCCAGCCTTATTAACCGATACTGCTTGTTTTTGTTTATTATTTAAAGACGCCAGGTAAACAACGGTAGGTTGTTTATCCATCATCCATTGTGCATGCACGGCATTCACCTTGGTATTAAACATTTGTGCTATTGTGGTAAAACCCGCTTGAGTAAACTGTGATGCATTTTTAATATAAAAATTGATAAAAACAGCCATCATTATTCCCACTAACGCAACTATCACCACAAACTCTGCAAGTGACTTGTCCTTTTTTTCAGTGTTTGATGTCATTTAATAAAACCTCTAAAACAAAGTAACGAGTTGCGAGTTATATAGTTACGAAGACACTTGCTGCAATTGATATTGTTCGAAACTCGATACTTTCCTTACTCGTCACTTTTTTTCTTCTATTTACCCTGCATAGCTGACGCCATATCCCACATTGGCGTAAATATACCTAGCGCAAGTACTAGCACCATAACCGCAACCACAACTAATAATAGTGGCTCTATTCTAGCGGTAAGGGTACTTAAATCGTAATCAACTTCTCGTTCGTAATAATCGCCTACTTCTTTTAAAAGCTCATCAACCCGACCTGTTTCCTCACCAACGGCTATCATTTGTAAAACAAGCGGCGTAAATAAAGTGCTAGCAATAGCTGAACGTAATAAACTTTCACCACTTTCAATAGTTAATCGCATAGCAACAATTTTTTCTTGCATGTAGCTATTGTCAACAGCATCAGCAACAAGAGTTAATCCTGTTGTCATTGGAATACCCGACTTTAAGATGATGCCGAAACTGTGAGCAAACCTTGCTAAGATTGAACGTTCTATAATACTGCCAATAATGGGTATCCTTGTTTTTCGTTTATCCCACTGATAACGTCCTTTTTTTGTTTTTAATGATCGTTGAAGTGCAGCATAGGCAGCGATACAAACAACAAGCATATAAGGCCAATAATTTAAAAATATATTTGAACTGGAAATTAAAAACTTGGTTGCTAAGGGTAATTCTGCACCTAATTTTGAAAACATGTTAGCAAAAGTAGGGATTACAAAAATATTCAAAATAACCAGAGCTCCAGCAAGGGCAATTAATACCATTGATGGATATCTTAATGCTGTTTTTATACGTTTTATTGTTGCTTGTTCTCGTTCTAGGTAAGAGGTTAACTTCAAAAATGACTCTTCTAACTGACCCGTGTTTTCGCCAACATGAACTAAAGAAACAAACAAAGAACCAAAAATTTTAGGGTGTTGGTTTAACGCTGAAGACAAAGTATAACCACCTTCTAATTGGCCACCAATCTCAATTAATGCTTTTTTTAAAGTGATTGACGTACTGGCATCGGCCATGCCATTAATTGCACGTAAAATAGGCACACCTGAACGCATTAACGCATACATTTGCCTAGAGAAAATAATTAATTCATCAAGCGAAACTTTATTGAACCCAAAAATTTCACTAACGTCTTTACTGGCAAGGCTTTCAGTTTTATTTTTTGCTATGGCTGAAATAGATATTGGTGTAATGTTTTTACGCAGTAATTGCTCTGCTGCCGCAGAGGTATTACTCGCTTCCATGGTGCCTTTGACTTGGCTACCGTTATTATTACGACCAATATATTTAAATGATGCCATTTTTAATTATTATGCCTCTTTTGCTAGTTTTTCTTGCGCGAATAATTCTCATGAATAAATAGTCGTCTACAAACTTGCGCGAATAATTCTCGTAAATAGATAATAGCCTACCGTTTACTAATGCTAACCTACATCAACCGTTTCAACTAAACGTAGCACTTCTTCTACCGTGGTTATACCTTGAAGCGCATAATCAAAGGCGGCAAGCGCTAACGGGGTAAAACTAGGGTTTTCTTTAGAGAACCGAGTGAAAGCATCGCTATCATCACGTTTAAGTGCTGACATCATTGGTTCATTCATTTCCAATAACTCAAAAACACCTATTCGGCCTTTATAACCCGTGTACTGACAACTTTGACACCCTTTGCCTCGAACAAATTTAGTGGTTTTAGCCTGTTCACCAGCTAAATGTGTTAGCCATAATAATTCTTGTGAGTCTGGGTTATATTCTTCTTCGCAACTTTCACAAACTCGCCGCACTAATCGCTGCGCAATAATAGCGCGCAATGAACTACCCACTAAAAAGCCAGCAGCGCCCATGTCAATTAATCGCAGTGCACTGGTAATCGCATCGTTAGTATGTAATGTAGACAATACTAAGTGACCGGTTAATGCGCCTCGTAAACCAATTTCTACGGTTTCTTGATCGCGCATTTCACCTACCATCATGATATCTGGATCTTGACGAAGTGCAGTACGCAATACGGTTGAAAAGGTTAAGCCTATCTTGGGGTTAACTTGCACTTGATTAATGCGGGGTAAACGATATTCAACAGGATCTTCAACCGTAATTATTTTTTTACTTGCTACATTTAGTTCACTTAATGCAGCATACAGGGTGGTTGTTTTACCGCTACCCGTTGGACCAGTAACTAAAACCATGCCATGAGGACGCGTAATTTGATGGCGTATGCGTTTAATAAACTCATCTGGCATACCGATTTGATCAAAGGAGAGTAACCCCGCAGATTGGTCAAGTAAACGCATAACAACCGATTCACCATATTGCACTGGCATGGTAGACATACGTACATCAATACTATGACCCAATATTTGTAAATGAAAACGACCATCTTGGGGGATACGTTTTTCAGAAATATCTAAACCTGCCATCAGCTTTAAACGTAAAACCATAGCAGAGGCAATTTTGTTTTCTTTTAATATGCTTTCTTGTAAAACACCGTCAATACGCTGTCGAATGCGTAATTGATTTTCATCCGGCTCAATATGAATATCTGAAGCGCGCATTTGCACTGCATCTTCAAAAACTGACTGCAATAATTTACCAACCGTCGCATCGCCAGTTTCATCAATAAATGAGGTTGATAACTCAAAGCTTGATGATTGTTCATATTCTTCTTCTAACTGACTAGCAAAAGATTCTATATCTGCCGTGCGGCGATAAAGGCCATCAAATGCGTCAAACATTTGTGAATCCATCACTACGGCAAGCTCTAGGCGCTTCGGTAACAACATCTTTTCTAGTTGAACGATAGCATTTAAGTCTGCAGGGTCACTCATGCCAACAACAACTGATTCACCTTTGTCTTCAATAATCAGTGCTCGCAATCGCCTAGCGTGAACTTCAGATAATAAGCTAGCACTTTCAGTTGCAATACGGCGTTGGCTTATATCTAAAAATGGCACTTCTAATTGATGTGCTAAAAATTCTAAAAGTTGACGCTCTGGCAAATAGTTCAGCTCGATAAGCGTGTCACCTAATTTTCGACCTGTCGTTTTTTGGCTATTTAGTGCCTGCATTAACTGTTCGTTAGTAATAATCTGCTCGTTAACGAGTAGATCACCTAAGCGCATTTTTAATTTGGGAGCTGCCATGTTATTTATTCTCCTAAAGCTTGCATACGTTGCTGTGCAAACTTAGCTGATGATGCTGACAAATCTGCTTTGGTTAACGCAAGCGCATATTCATTAACTGCCAATGGAAACTGGCTATTTTTGTCGTACACAATGGCTAAGCCCAGATGCCAACGACCGCTGTACGGCTGCATGTTAATTAGCATTTGATAAGCGCCAATGGCACTTGGGTATTGCTCAATTTGCTGAGCAACATTGGCAAGCATTAGTTGATATTCTTCTTGTTCAAAAGAGGCTAGCGGTTTCAAGGTATTATAGGCTGCTTCATGTTGCCCTTGCTTAAAATGAATTCGAGCTTTCATTAAGCGTAAGTCACTGTCTTGTCTATCTATAGCTATCCCTTGAGATAATAAGTTCACAGCCTGTTGATATGATTTTCGCCCAAACCATAAGGCAGCAAGTTTTTTTCGTGCTTCTTTATGTTCTGGATCAATGATCAATATCTCTTCAAATAACTGTTCTGCTTTAGTTATTTCATTAATATTTAGCGCTTTTTCAGCACTTGCTAATTTTTGTGTCACCAATTCTTTTGACGTTAACTGACGTCGAGATACTGACATGTTACCGGTTTTAGTCTTTGGTATCGCTGATATAACTGTTATAACTGGGGCAGGCTTAGGCGCTTTGTTTATTTGTTGAAAAGGTACTTGTTGAATAGGTACAATCTTTTGCTCTGGTTGTTTTTGTTTTATTTCAGGTTTATCTACTTGCTGAAGCTCTTGATTACTTGATTTGTTTACTCTAAATGGCTGGCTAATTAACCCTTGATCTACATTTTTAAGATTAACTGTTTTTTGCTGTTTTGATTCACTTTGTGCTACACGCGCTTGCAAATTCCAAATATAAAAACCAAGCGCATTCAAACTAAGTAATACAAGCGCGCTTATTAATACTATTTTCAAGGTTGATACTTTTTTAGGTACAACAGGCTGTATAGAGGCATGCCCTTGTTCTGGTGCGCGCTGCTCTAAATCTTTTAGCATTTGGTTAATAACACTCACTATGCTGCCCCCAAAAGATAAAAAGAATAAGCAAAATACGCCAAAACAATTAACAACAAACTGACAGTAGCGGTAACAACCACCGTATTTATCAAGCTAACGCGGCTAGTTTTTTTTAGGTCATTGGTAATACTTTCGGTGTCTTTTATCGCTGCGCTGAGCTGTTTTTTAGTCATTTGGTAGCCCCCTTGACCATAGCTTAGCATTAACATTTTATGGCATAGCACATTCACTAAACGGGGTACTCCTTTACTGGCTTTGGCTATTTTTTTACATAGCTTTTCTGAAAACAAGGCTGCTCCCTTGTAACCTGCAACCTGTAATCTATACTGTATATATTGTTGTACTTCATTACTGTTCATGGCTCTTAATTGATAAGAAAAAGTAATGCGTTGACACAACTGCCTAAATTCAGTTTGTGCTAGTCGCTGATCTAACTCAGGCTGAGCAAACAAAACAACTTGTAATAATTTGCGTGTTTCTGTTTCTAAATTAGTAAACAAACGTAAGGCTTCGAGACTTTGTGCCGGCAAAGCTTGTGCTTCATCTAAAATAAGCACGACAGAGTGCCCTTTACTATGTAGTTCTAACAATCTATTTTGAATTCTCTGAGTTAATAGCTGTGCTGACATCCGCTGTGCTTGCTTTACGCCTAATTCAAGCGCAACCGCTCTTCTTAACTCATCAGGATTCAAATAAGGATTAGGAATATAGGCAGTAACAAAATGCTCTGGTATTTCATTAAGCAACTTACGACACAGTAACGTTTTACCAGTCCCCACTTCACCAACAATCTTAATGAACCCTTCACCCGTTTTAAGTGCAGTCATGAGTACCGCCAGCGCCTCATGATGAGGCTCAAGCGCTAAAAAAAAATTAGTGTTTGGCGTTAGTGTAAAGGGTAATTCTGTTAAGCCAAAATGGTACAAATACATAAGCGCTAATCTATTTTATTTTATCTTATTAATTGTCAGAGTTATCTTCTTCAGGAAACCATTTTTTCAATAATGCCCGGGCTTCTTGTAGTTGTGTTTTCCACGTGTCTTGGCCAATAACAACAGGCTTAAGTAAAATAACTAACTCACGCTTTTGAGTGGTTTTACTAACACTTTTAAACAAGCCGCCAAAAAGAGGAATATCACCAAACAAAGGTGTTTTAGATTCTTGATCAATTGTATAGGTTTCAATCAAACCACCAATTATCACAATTTCACCCGACTTGGCGCGGATAATAGTGTCAGATTCACGAACACGGCTTTGTGCAAGTGGTAAAATCAATTCGTCACCACCTAACTGAATAGTTTTATTTTGTTCATCCGTTAACGTAACAGAGGGATGCACATGCAAAATAACAGTGCCATCTTGATCAATTTGTGGTGTTACATCTAATGCTATACCAGAGAAAAATGGTGTTAATTCCACTTCTGGTGTTGTTGTTGTTGAGGTACCTGTGGTGGTAGTACTGGAAACATCGGTAACAAAATATTCATCTTCGCCTACTTTTATCACCGCTTTTTGATTATTAGTTGCTGTGATTCTTGGGCTTGATAATACTTGCACATTACCTTGGGTTTGCAGTAAGTCAATTACGCCACTAAAATCGGGGCCAGAGAAACTTAATGATGTTGCACCACCAATACTACTTGATATAGGGTTGCCACTAATATTACCACTGCTGCTAAAAGTAAAGTTGGTATCACTTAAGTGCCCTAACACTTCATTCCAATGAACACCCTGCTGGTAATCATCATTTAAAGTGACTTCCATTATCTTTGCTTCAATAATTACCTGACGATGCAAGTGAGTTTCGGTATCAGAGATAAACTTTTTAACCGCAGCAATTTCTACAGGTAAACCACGAACTGTTACTAAGCCTGCTTGTGGCGAAACAATTACAGATCGCCCACCTTCTTTGCCAACAAACGCGGTAAGGGTTTCTTTTAATTCAGTCCAAAAATCTGACTCATTTTCAGTGTAAATATTGATACCACTGTTACTGTTGCTATTCTGGCCATTTTGACCATTTTGACTATTACTGCTGCTATTGCTATTTCCGCTGCTGCTATTGCTATTTCCGCTGCTATTACTACTACCACTACTATTTGGATCGTTTTCTGAAACACCACCAGAATTTATGCTTGTGCTGGAAGTACCAAATCGTTTCAAGAACAAATAATTTAATGCAAAAGTTTCAGTGCGAATTCCCGCAGGGTATACCTGAATAACATTGCCATTAATACGAATATCATAACCATAAATATCTTCAATTACCTCAATAGCCTCAGTCAAGGTTACATCAGTTAAGTTTAAGGTAATGCTTCCACTAACATCTGGATGAATGGCAATACTATACGTAGAACCGTCTACAATCGCGGTAAAGAAGTCTTTGGCGTCAACTGACGTTGCAGAAATTTCAAGCCTTTTTTCTGAGAGTAGCCCTTGCTTGGCCTGCGCCATGTTTTGCAGCATCAACTCTTGTTGAACTGAATTTGGTACTTGTGTTAAGGGTTTGGGGCTATTTAACGTTTTGGTTTCACTAATGGCTTGGTCTAAACCTTCTTTAATATCAGCGGGGTGATCAGGTGTACTTTGACAACCTGCAAAGGCTAGCAATAAGATAGAAAGGGCTATTTTCAATTTTGACTGTTTCATAATTTCATTTATCTTTATTATTTTTTTGAGTTCATGTGTTAAGCATTAGTAGTATTACTATTACTAGTATTACTATTACTAGTATTAATACTTATTCATTCCTCCCTATTTAGCAACACTCACTTTAACAAGGTTAACTTTAAAAATATTCAATTTAATACGTTGTGTTTTGCTGCGTAATATAACACTTTTATCATTTACCGCAGTTAATTGGTATTCACCAATATAATCAAACATTTTCAATACCTTACCACTGACCACCACGGTATGAATACCATTACCATGAATAATTGACTCTAACACCATTTTTTTACCTTCAGGCGCTTTTGTAGATGAGCCTTTGTGACCAAAAGGACCTGTTGGATCTACCTTGGCCGCAAATGCTTGACTGGTCATTAAAAGCATAATAAATAAAAATGCATTACTCGATTTAAACACCAACAAACTCCTTCTTAGTGCCCAAACTGTACATTTCTATTTCTAATTCGCTTTTTGGGTATTGCGTTAATTTGAAATTAAAATCTTGCCAGAAAAATTTCCACGAAAGCTTTTCAAGCTGCGACAAATAGTTTTGTAAATCGAAATAACTTCCTGACAGTTTAATTTTAATACCATGGCGATACAAATTTAAGCCAACAGGCAGCTCACTATTTTCATTGGTTGCCTTTATTTCTGGTGAGAGCTCTGATGCTTGTTCGGATGAAGGGTCTGATGAGAGCTCTTTTGATGGCTCACTAGATAATAGTGGTTGCGCACCTAATAGCTCAAAAGATAATAATGACACGCCTTTTTCAAGCTTTAATAAATCCAATAAGGCGTAACGCATTTGCACCGGACTAATTAAGTCACTCGTTAAGGTTAATAGTTTTTCATCTACTTTAGCTAGCTTAGCTTCATATTGAGCAATTTTATTGTTTGTATCTTTGTTTGGATCACGCTGCAAAGCTGCCTGCATTTCTCTAGTCGAGTTTTTCAACGATTGATTACTTGATTGAAGTCGCACAATTTGTTGAGCAGACTTCTTGTTTTCAATCATTTTAGCATCAATAAATAGATAAAATGTGATAAAAACTATAGCAACTAAACCCGTCAGAATAATAAGGTATTGCTCACGAATGGTCAGTTTTAAGTAATTATCACTGTATTCTTGCCACTGCTTACTCATAGGTGGGCACCTTTTCATCTTTAGAGCTAACCATAAATTTAGTAATATGTTGCTCATTTTCAGAGAGTTTAAAGTGAGAAAAATATTTTCCTGACAGTAACGCAGAATTTTCGAAACCTGCTAACCAAGCAGGTACAGCCTCAGGTGTTAACGCTAAGCCAGAAAAGGTCATATCATCGTTATTTATATTAATGGCCTCTAAGCGAATGTCTTGATGATGCAATTGCGCTAAATCATCCATAGCGCCTGCAAAGCCCGCAACATAGGTTGCATTAGGGTTCGTTAATTTTGCATGTAATGCTTGTTTATTATTCATTAATAATTTAAGTGTTACTAATTTATCAGATAACTTTCTATCAACTTTACGCGCTGCTAACTGCGTGGTTAGTGTGCTTTGTTGGTTTGTATATTTGCTATTCTCTTGCTGTAAAACGGTTAATTGTTCTTTAAGATCATGTTGAGTGTAATTGGTTTTTACAACCCAACCTAACATAATAAAAAGTACTAAACACCAAACAGCAACAACACGAGGTAAGGTTAATAAAACTTTTTCAGGTAGAAGTTCTGGCTGTAATAAGTTGATAGTAAGCTTACTAACACTACCGTTCTGATTAGGGTTAACTGACGTATTAACTGACATTAGTAAACTCCTGAGCATGCTCAGCAATTCTCGCATCGGTCATCGTTGCGCCAATAGCTGAGGCATATTCACGATGTGCTTGATAGGGTTCAGGCAAAGCTAATAAACTAACTGGAATATGAGAGTTTTCGCTAAGTTTTCGGGCAAAAAAACTTTCTGACTTAATGGGTAATAACACTTTAATATCTTTAATAGGTGCTTGTTTTAATTGTCGTTCAAAATAATCTGAAGAGCGTTGAATTTCTAATGCAAAACTATCAACAACCGTCATCGTTAATTCATCTTCAGATTTGTTAGCTATTTGACTAAAACCATGTAAACGACGATGGAAGTATAATTTCCCTTGCTTAATAATCAACAATACTATTTCTTCATTAGGTTGTTGACAAACTAGTAGGCAAGCATCATTTTGTATTGGCAGTAAATTAGCAAAAGCAAATTCAGCAATAGTGATACTCGCAATATCCATATCTCCTTGATTTACTGCGCTAACAATCTTTTTAAGTTCATTTAGTGGCGAACAAACCACATTAATTTTTTCTTTACCACCAGCGAGCACAGGACCATCAAAATAATCTAGCACCATATTGTCTGGCGATATACTAACCAGATCTTTCACTTGCCATTTCAAGGCACTGTTAATTTCAGCAACTGGCACAGTAGGTTTGTCTACTTGTACAATTTGCGATTGTTGGCCATTAAGCACAATATGACATTTCCCTACTAAACTATCATCGGCTTGCGACTCAATAATGGCTGCTGAATAGTTTAATTCATGAACCGTTAATAGTTGAAATTTAGCGCCGTGTATTTCACCATTCTCAGACGGTGTAACATCCTTCATAGGAGGCAAAGAACATAAAGCGATAGAATTTTGCTGTATAGAAATTCCAACCAACTGAGCTGATTTTTTTTTTGAAAAAATGTTACTTATTTTTGTTAATAAAGACATGTATCAGTGCTATATTCTTATTTTGAGTTAGGTTTGAGTTAAGCTATTAAAATGAAACACTAAAAAAAGCATTTAAAAGAAGTACTTCTAACATTATCCTTTATTAGCGTATACCTGCAAGGTTTTTTCGCCAATTTATTAACTTTCCTAAAGGCATCGTTTACCTGTAATGACCATTTTATCTGAACTACAGCCGTTGCATCACCCATTATTCACTCAACATAATGTACAAGTTCAGGTAAAACGTGATGATAGTATTCACCCTATCATTTCAGGCAATAAATGGCGTAAACTTAAGTTTAATTTAGCGCATGTTCAACAGCATAAAAAACTTAACGGTGTACTTAGTTTTGGTGGCAGTTATTCCAATCATATCCATGCATTAGCATTTGCTTGTTTTCAGCAGAAAATACCTTGTGTTGGCATTATTCGAGGCGAAGAAATTTATGCTAATAACTTCACCTTAACGTGGGCTAGACATTGGGGTATGAAACTACACTTTGTTGATAGAAAAACCTACCAGCGTCGATATGACGCTGGTTATTTGTTGCAATTACAACAAGAATTTCCCAATTACTTTATTGTTCCTGAAGGGGGTAGTAATAAGTTTGCTATTTTGGGTGTTGCAGAAATAATCAGTGAATTAAATCAACAAACTGACTACGACACCTTGATCACTCCTACTGGCAGTGGCGGTACTTTAGCAGGGCTAATATCAGGCGATTGCAACACAAGAGCTAGCTTGCATAAAATATTGGGCATTGCGGTATTAAAAGAAGCTGATTACCTAGTAGAAAAAATAAATGAATTACTACCTGACTCAGCAAAAAAGCATAATAACTGGCAACTACTCACAGATTATCATCGTGGTGGTTATGCCAA
Source organism: uncultured Colwellia sp. (assembly GCA_963974965.1). GTDB lineage: Bacteria > Pseudomonadota > Gammaproteobacteria > Enterobacterales > Alteromonadaceae > Colwellia. Next base: position 57,823 of record CAXBEX010000013.1, read on the forward strand.
ATTTAGCCCTATTGATGCCACGCGCATACTTGAATTTAATCATGTTACGGGAGTGGATTTTGAACCTGTTTATTCAGGAAAAATGGTCTTAGCTTTTCTTGATTTACTCGACCATGGTTATTTTGCCAAGGGGGAACGTATCGTATTATTGCATACTGGCGGCATGCAAGGTCTTGGGGGCTTGATTGAACGTGGAATTTTAAAGGCTGAGCAATGGTCAATGCCTGAGCAAGTAAGTCGTTAAACCAAAATAATTTAAAATCAAGCAAGAATAAAAGCAAAAAACCGCAACAACTAAAGCTGTTACGGTTTTATTTAAAACTATTTTGCCTTTTCTTATAGCCAAACCAAACGGATTAATTATAAGCTAGTTTAAAGCTGATCTTACTTGGCCGCTAACTGCGCCCATATCCGCTTTACCTTGCATTAAAGGCTTTAATACTGCCATCACTTTTCCCATGTCAGCCATTGAGGCGGCACCAGTATCTGTAATAGCCTTATTAACTAAATCGTTAATTTCTGCATTCGTTAATGGCTGAGGAAGAAAGAACTGTAAAGCAATAACTTCTTCGGCTTCTTTAGCGGCTAATTCATCACGACCACCGTCGGTAAACATCTTGATAGATTCTTTACGCTGTTTAACCATTTTAGTTAAAATAGCAATAACGTTTTCATCAGTTGCTTCGGTCTTGTGATCAATTTCAGCGAGTTTAACTGCAGATATTGCCATACGAATAACACCAAGACGTAATTTGTCTTTGGCACGCATGGCATTTTTCATTTCATCTTTGAGTTGAATTAGAAGTGACATCTAATAGGCTCTAAAGGCTGCTAAGGACATTCTTAAAAAGAATGCTTAGTACATGCGAACGTGACGAGCGTTCTCACGAGAAACTTTTTTCGCTGCACGTTTAACAGCAGCTGCTTTTTTACGTTTACGTTCCCAAGTCGGCTTTTCATAACATTCGCGACGACGAACTTCTGAAAGGATTCCTGCTTTTTCACATGAACGTTTAAAACGACGTAATGCTACGTCAAATGGTTCGTTTTCTCTTACTTTAATTACTGGCATGTACTATTTTACCTTAGTATATAATCTATATAAATTGGTGTTTAACTTCGATCTGCTTTTTTTAATACGGCTTTTTAATACTTTCTTACCATTAAAAAATCAAACAATCTTGTTTACACCCGCTCTATCAAAAATGGGTGCCATATTCTACTGCTAAGTACTAAGTGATGTAAAGACTAATCTTACTCTTTCACTAAATATATCAGGGTGAACATACCAGATTAAATATACTAGCGAAATATCATCAGTGCAGGTAAAATCGCCTCATTCGAGTTAACAGAAACCAATTTTATGCGAATTTTAGGTATTGAAACTTCTTGCGACGAAACCGGTATTGCTATTTATGATGATGGTAAGGGAGATAGTCCCGAAGGCATTTTGGCGCATCAACTTTACAGCCAAATTGCCGTGCACGCTGATTACGGTGGTGTAGTACCTGAACTGGCTTCACGTGATCATGTTCGCAAAACAATTCCCTTAATCAAAGCAGTATTAAAAGAAGCCAATTTAACGCCACAAGATTTAGATGGTGTTGCTTATACTGCAGGCCCCGGACTTGTTGGCGCACTGTTAGTGGGCTGTTCAATAGGGAGAAGTTTAGCTTATGGCTGGAATTTACCGGCAGTACCCGTGCACCATATGGAAGGTCATTTATTAGCGCCAATGCTAGAAGATGATGTGCCTGACTTTCCGTTTGTGGCTTTGCTCGTTTCTGGCGGTCACACTATGTTAGTGCGTGTTGATGGCATTGGTCAGTATAAATTGCTAGGCGAATCTGTTGATGACGCCGCAGGTGAAGCGTTTGATAAAACAGCTAAATTATTAGGGTTAGATTATCCCGGTGGGCCAGCGTTATCAAAAATGGCCGAATCAGGTGTTGCAGGTCGATTCAAATTACCACGCCCGATGACCGACAGGCCAGGCTTAGATTTCAGCTTTAGTGGTTTAAAAACAGCAGCAAGCACCTTAATTCGCAAAGAATGTGCTGCCTGTGAGGGTAAAAGCCTTGATGAGGCAACACTTAAGCAAACTCATGCAGATATTGCCAATGCCTTTCAACAAGCAGTAATTGATACCTTAGCAATAAAATGCAAACGCGCATTAAAACAGGAAAATTTGAATCGCTTAGTTATTGCAGGAGGCGTTAGTGCTAATACGGCGCTGAGAGAAAAGTTAGCCACCACCACCAAAAAATTAGGTGGTAGTGTATTTTACCCAAGACCCGAGTTTTGTACCGACAACGGCGCCATGATCGCCTATGCCGGTTTACAGCGATTAAAAGCAGGCACTCATGCTGATTTAACGTTTAAAGCCAGTCCGCGTTGGTCGCTAGACAGTTTACCTGCGGTGTAGCCCTTCGACCCCATTTGCAGCAAGCTAGGTAAAAATATCAACGTAAACACCGTACTCACACTCATACCGCCAACAATTACTGCGGCAATTCCCCGATACAGCTCAGCGCCCGCGCCGGGAACTAACAATAGCGGTAACATGCCACAAATACTGGTTAACGTGCTCATTAAAATGGGTCTTAACCTCAATCGAACGGCTTGTTCAACAGCATCATGTCGAGACAAACCCTCACTTTCACCCATGCGCGTTTGATACACTAATAAAATAGCATTATTGACCACTAAACCCAGTAAAATAATAAAGCCGATCATGGTTAGCAAATCTAATGGCTGAAATATCACTAAGTTAGTTAATTGCAAAAAGCCAATGCCGCCAACGGTCGCCAAAGGTATGGTTAACACCACTAAAACGCTATCCTTGAATGAGCGAAACAGTGCTGCCATTAATAAATAAAGAATGATTAAGGCCAAAATAAAACTTTGACTCATACTGGTTAATGCTTCGGTGAGTGCTTCGGCTGTTCCGCGATAATTAACGCTAGCAATACTACCGTTTTCGTTAACGGCATCATCGGCTAAAACGGCGAGAATAGCAGGCTCTGCTTGTGCTTTTATTTGCGCTATGGCTTCTTCTAAGCTTAAATTATCAGGCGGGGTTACTTGCAACGTAATAGTGCGCTGTCTATTAACACGCCTGATAGAGCTTGGCCCTGCAGTTCTAACAATCTCAACGAGTTCACCTACAGGTTGTACCTCTGCATTAGGGGTATATAAAGGAATAGCGGCAAGCTCTTCAGGTGATTGCCAATCTTCTGACCTAAGAAAAACATCTAAACGCTTTTGACCATTAAAGAAATCGCCTACATATAAGCCTGTTCCTAAAGTGCGTGAAATAGCAGAAACCTGTGAACGGCTCCACCCAGCTTCCGCAATACGTCTTTCATTAGGGATCATGCGCAACTCTGGCTCTGCCAAAGTTAAACCGGGGGTCGGCTGAATTTGAGCGCCAGGCAACGCTTGACTAATAGCGCCAAAACCGGCTTGGGCTGCACTCAATAAGGTATCAACATCATTCCCTTGAATATCAACATCAATGCGACGACCGCCACCTAAGCTGCTAAATATTTGAGATTGAGAAGCAAAGGCCATGGTATCTGGAAAGCCTTGTAAGAATTCTCGGTTAATCACTTGTATGATTTCACCAATATCATCCACATTTTCTACATGCCCCCCCATGAAACCAAAGCTACCAAAAAAACCCATCCAAGTGTGAGCAATTTTAGGTTGTTTTTCACCCGTTAAATAAGGTTTAATGCGACGGTTTATTTCATCACTCATTTCAAAGCGCGCTGCAGGATAACTTAACCCCGGTGGTGGCAAAATGAAGGCCTGAAACTGATTTTGATTACCTTTAGGTAAATAATCAATTTTTGGAAATAATGCCCAACTACCGGCAAAAGAAAGTAACATCAAACCAAATACCCAAGAAAAACGTTTACTCGGTGTACTAGTAATATGCATTATGCCTTTAGTAATATTATGCCACCAGTGAGCATGGGGGTCTGCTTCACTTTTTTGTGCTAATAACTTACGCGCTGCGGTGGGCAACACGGTGACAGCAACAATTAAAGAAGCAACAATAGCGACAGCAATAGTAATGGCCAAATCAGCAAATAATTGCCCCGACACAGCATCTAAAAAGGCAATAGGTAAGAAGATAGCAACCGTGGTAATGGTGGAAGCAATTAAGGCGCCCCATACTTGCGTTGCCCCTTGCAGTGCGGCCTTTTCAGGCTGTTCGCCTTTTTCTCGTAAACGGACAATATTTTCTAATACCACAATAGCGGCATCAAGTACCATACCAACAGCAAAAGCCAAACCTGCCATGGAAATAATATTAAGGGTTCGCCCTGCAACAAACATCACAATCAAAGTAATAATTAATGAAATGGGTATTGCTAGTGCCACAATTAAGGTTGCGCGAAATTTACGCAAAAACCACCAAAGTACAATAATGGCTAGCACAACGCCCATCAGTAAATTATTTCGCACCAAATCCATGGATCGATTGATATATATAGTTTCATCAGACATTTGAACCATTTCAAGGCCAACACGCTTTAATGGCCCTTCATTGAGTTCGCGCATAGCACTTTTTAGCTCTTCCATGACCGCAATAACATTAACGCCTTGTTCGGCTTGTGCATTCATGGCAATAGCAGGGTCGCCATCTAACGTTAAAATACCAGTTCTGTCTTGTAAGGTTACCGCTACTGTTGCAACGTCTCGCAATAATATTGGCTGACCATCACGCCAATCTAACACCATTTCAGCTAATTGTTCTTCGCCATATTTTCCTGAAAATCTTAAGGTGTATTTTCTACGACCTACTTCATTAAAACCGCCAGAAGTATCACTATTATTGGCTAACGTTTGTGCCAACTGAGGGATATTCAAGCCAAGAGAGGCAGCTTTATAAGGGTCAAAGGTGATACGTAATTCAGAAGACAAACCTCCAAAAGCATTCGTTTTAGAAATACCAGCAACACGCTCAATTCGGGTTTGAATAACTTCTTCAACGTAGTCTTGATAACCAACAATGTCACGATCATTTCCTGCTACAGGCTTTAAAGCAAACCAAGCTATCGCCGTAAAGGTATTATTTCCGCCAACAGAAATGATGGGTTCAGTGGCATCTGCAGGATAATTAGGCACTTGATTTAAAGCACTCATCACATCAATTAACGCACGTTCTAAATTGATACCTGGTTGATAGCGCAGCGTAATACTACCACTACCTTGATCCGAGGAAGAAACTAGCGACTCTAGTCCTTGCAACCCTTTAAGCACATCTTCTTGTCGCTCAATAATTTCAGCTTCTATTTCTTCTGGCGCGGCAGATCGCCACCCTGTAGAAATAATAATTTCAGGCTTACTAATATCAGGGGTTAGCTGAATGGGTAACTTAAATAAACTGATAACACCAAAAAGTGCTACGAGTAAAATAGCAACAACAACTGCCGTGGGATTTTTAAGCGCTGATGAGGTTAAGCTCATGGCTGCTGCCCTTTCCCTTCACTACCATCAGAGCTGCCATCAGAACCATCACCAGAGCCACCACCTGACTCTTTACCTCCAAGCACTAACTCATTATTATTTGTTTTTATGGTAACACTTTGACCATTTTGCAAACGTTCAGCGCCACGAATAACAATTAAATCGCCTGCTTCAATTGGGTTATCTGCTGAAGCGCTACTAACCGCAACTAAACTATCCATACCAGTACCCACTACCACGGAGATTTTATGTGCGTTAGCCCCCTTTTCATTTTTATTAATACGAAAAACACTGGTGCCGTCACGACGAAGTACTAAAGCATCGCGCGGCACCGCTAATGATAATTCACTTGGACCATTGGCAACTTTTGCTTTGAGGTTCAACCCTATTGGCCAATCAAATGTTGACATATCTAAACGTACTTCCATTAAATGAGAGCGGGCATTAGCAACAGGAACAAGCGTTTTAATAGCGGCTTTGCCATTACCTAATGGCGACTGAACCATTAACTCTTTAGCATCTTTTAAAAATTGATAAGCGACAATAGGCGCAAAAATGGTTGCTTCACTATTCGCTGTTTCAACCAAACGAACAATAGCACTACCATTATTAACATATTCTCCAAGACTTGCGATACGTTGAGCAACAATGCCACTAAAAGGCGCTTTCAATTCGGTATAGGCAAGATCTTGCTCAATTCTATCTAGTTGAGCTTGCGCGGCAATAACATCACCGCTGGCAATATCGAACTCTGAAATAATTTTATCTAATTCAGTGGCAGGTAATAAATTTTGTTTAACCAATTGTTTTTTTCGAATCACTTCTGCTTGTAGAAATCGCAAGTTCGCTTTGCTATTAAGTACATTTGCCTGCTCTTCACGTTGCTGAATTTTTAATTGCTTATCGTCAATACGTGCAATCACATCACCACGTTCAACGCGCGCACCTATCGCTGACAAACTGATCAAACGACCTGATATTTCTGCCGCTATTTTTGAATCATTCTGGCTCACTACCGTGCCAGACACCCAGATAACAGGCGCTAATTCAGTCATTTTCGCTGCTACAACATTAACATTAGCGGGTGGGAAGTTAGCCGAAAATACAGAAGTAGATACTAACGTAATCACGAATAAACTAATTAATTGAAGTGTATTGCTTATATTGTTTAATCTCATGGAATTCCTAAAAGCCTCACTGGCTAATTTATTTTGGTAGAAATTTTACTCTCGGTGCCTTTAAATAATCGAACAATATTGTCTTTATGACGCCATATAATTAACGTACTCAACATTAAAGTGGGGTAAACATAAAGCGGTTTTAATAAAAACACATAAAAAGGTGCTATCGATACGGTAACAATGGCAGCTAAACTCGAATATTTTGTTAATTTTGCTACAGCTACCCAAGTAATAATCAATAAAGCGCCTAGCCCTAAGCCAATAGGCAGCAGTGTTCCCAAGGCCGTCGCAACTGCTTTACCACCTTGAAAGTTAAAAAATATTGGATACATATGTCCTAAACAAGCAGCAACACCAATAATACCAAGGTGTATAGGTTCTATTTGTAAAAAATAGGCACCCCATACGGGCATAGTGCCTTTTAAAATATCAAAAAATAATACCGTAGCAGCCGTTATTTTATTACTTATTCTTAAAACATTAGTAGCCCCCGGATTATTTGACCCTGTGGTGCGAGGATCAGGCAAACCAAGCATTCTGCACACCAAAATAGCACTCGAAACTGAGCCTAATAAATAAGCAACAATGATCATAGCAAGCGTTAATAGCAACATAACAATAAGAATTATCACAAATATAACAATTTTCTTTATTCTATCTTGTTATCTGCTAGTTTTTCTACACCTTGGCAGGTAAACTCGCTTTTTATTTTGTAATAATTTTTATATAGGTAGCAAATGGACAAGGTTTTTATCAAAGGTTTACACATTCAAACCACCATTGGCTTTTTTCAGTGGGAAAAAGAAATTAAGCAAACCTTAGTCATTGATGTTGCTATGGCCTGGGATACAGCGAAAGCGGCGACCAATGATGAGCTGGAAAAAACGTTAGATTATGCAGAAATATCAAAGGCCATTGAAGTATTTGCCAATGAAAACCCTGTCGATTTATTAGAAACGCTAGCAGAACGACTGGCAAGCTATTTAATGTCACAATTTCATATTCCTTGGTTACGGTTAAAAATAGGCAAACCCGGCGCTGTTCATAATGCAGAGACTGTTGGTGTTGAAATTGAACGTGGCCAGTTTGAGCATAGTCAACCTTGTGTTAAAAAAACCAACTAATGGCTGATATTTATATCTCTTTAGGCAGTAATGTTGAGCGTGAATATCATGTTCAACACGCCCTTAAAGCGCTTGCTAAAACGTTTAACTTATCCTTTGCGCAATTATCCTTATCCTCATTATTTGAAAGTGAAGCGATCGGTTTTAGCGGCAACGCATTTTACAACATGGTCATTGGTATAAAAACGCCGTGCAGTGTTGAACAAGTCGCCATAAAACTACGTGATATTGAAATAGATTATGGACGCACCCTTGATGCTAAAAAATTTAGTCCGCGAACATTAGATCTCGATTTATTACTTTATGATGACTTAATCATTAACACGCCAGCACAATTACCCCGAGATGAAATAGATAAAAATGCTTTTGTACTTTGGCCGTTAAGCGAGATAGCACCCAAGCTTGTTCACCCAATAATAAAACTCAACTATCAAACGCTTTGGCAAAACTACAACAAAACGAGCCAACAACTAAAAATAGTTGCAAATTGTTGGGGTTCACCACAAGAAAAAAGGAAAAACATAACCTCATGAGTACGTTAGAAATAATTATTTTAGCTTTATTGCAAGGCTTAACTGAGTTTTTGCCTATTTCTAGCTCTGCCCATTTGATATTACCCTCACAAATTTTTGGATGGCAAGATCAAGGGTTAGGCTTTGATGTAGCAGTACATGTCGGCACTTTATTAGCGGTTATGCTCTACTTTCGAAAAGAACTAGGCACTATGTCTGTTGCTTGGCTAGGAACAATTAATATTGGTCCGGCTAAAAACAGTACCGACAAGCAAATAAATTTTGAAGGAAAGCTTACTTGGTGGATCATTTTTGCCACTATACCGGCTGGTTTATTCGGCTTATTAGGTAAAGATTTTATTGAAGAACATTTACGTTCAGCGCTTGTTATTGCTGCCACTACACTTTTATTTGGTTTTTTATTGGGGTTTGCTGATGTAAAAGCGGGTCACCGAAAAGAGCATAAACCACTCGAAAAGCTAGGCTTTAAAGGCGCGATGTTAATTGGTTTGGCACAAGCTATTGCGCTAATTCCCGGAACTTCGCGCTCAGGTATTACCATGACAATTGGTTTAATGTTAGGTTTATCTAGAGATAATGCTGCCCGTTTTTCATTTTTACTATCAATTCCTGCGATAGCCATGGCTGGCAGTTACTTAACACTCAAGTTAGTATTATCAACCCAAGCCGTTGACTGGCAAGCTATTGGCCTTGGTAGTTTTATTGCTTTTATCAGCGCCTACGCTTGTATTCATTACTTTCTTATTCTATTAAATAAACTGGGTATGATGCCTTTTGTTATTTATCGTTTATTTTTAGGCTTTGGCCTATTATGGTTTGTTTTATAGTTATTTCAATTAGTATTAGGTTAGAAAAAACGCGGCACTACTATAAAATATGTATGTACCGCACTGACAAAAATCAGCAAATAATGTGAATTCAAATATGATTGCCATTACCTTAGAAAATTTTCAACAAATAGTGTTGGATGAGTCAAAAAACAAACTCGTATTAGTCGCTTTTTGGGCACAACAGATTCCTGAAAGTGTCGAGTTAAAAGATAAATTAGCCGCAAGGGTTACCCCATTTTCCGAACAAATGATAATGGCGACGGTGGACTGTCAAGCACAGCAACAAATAGCCGAGCAATTTGGTATTCAGGGTTTACCTACCGCCGTTTTAGTTAAAGATGGTCAACCCCTTGATGGCCTTTCAGGGCCACAAACTGATGAAACCATCGCTACTTTTTTAGATAAACATTTACCCAAACCAGAAGACTCATTGCTAGCTCAAGCAAAATCGGCCTTAGCGAGTAATAATTTAAGCGATGCCACGAGTGCAATAACACAAGCGTATCAACTTGATGCTCAGCGAGCAGATATTAAATTGACGTTAATTGATGTTTATATTCAAACCGGAAATACACAAGAGGCGCAAACCTTACTTGACACGTTAATGATGGTAGATCAAGACAGCTATTATCACGCTTTATTAGCTAAATTAGAGCTAGCAAACCAAGCGGCCAATTCTCCTGAAATTCAAATATTAGAAGCCGAGCTAGCAAACAATCCAAATAATATAGGTGTTCAGCATCAATTGGCAAGTCAATATAGCCAAGTTAATCGTCATGAAGATGCGCTAAAATTATTATTTAGGTTAGTTCAAGCTGGTGAAGAGCAAACAAAAGATAAAAGCAAAGAATTGTTTTTAGATGTACTAAAATCGCTGCCAGAAGGCACTGCTTTAGCAAATAAATATCGTCGTAAACTTTATACTTTGATGTATTAATGTAGGTTGAGCAGAATAAACTATGTTCAGAAAACAAAAAACGAGGCACTAAATAATGCCTCGTTTATTATTGTATTAAAACCTTTGTTACCGGTTTTTATTTAGAAACCAACCATACTTAAAAGTTATAACGAACTTTTACACCATATTGGCGTGGTTCACCATAAGTATTACTGGTATTGCCATCGCTAGTACGACCACCATCAAGGTTACGCCCTGCAGTAATATAAGTAGCATAGCGTTCATCTAATAAGTTTGTGCCGTATAAAGCGACTTCCCACTTATCATCAAACGTCAGTAAAGACATTCTTAAATTCAACAATGAATAAGAGTCTGACTCAAACTTATTATCATTATTGCTTTTGAAATTAACACTATCACGCCATGCATAATCAGCTCTGAAAACCATATAACCGACTTGATCAAGTTCAGCAGTGTATTGCGCCCCTAATGAATAAGTTAAATCTGGCGTATTAGGTACATCATTACCGGCAAAATCAACCCCATCACCCTGTGGGAAAAATTCAAATTCGGCATTGGTATAAGCAACTACTAAATTCACATCAAAATTTTCTGTAATTCTGGCGACAAATTCACCTTCAATACCTTGAATAATCGCTTCGCCAGCATTGGTGGTAGTTGATACACCGGTATCATCATCATATTCAACAACTTGTAAGTTGGTATAATCGTAATAGAACAAACCAACATTGGCTCTTAAACGATTATCTAATAAGGTTGATTTAATACCTGTTTCATAACTCCATAAATCTTCTTGCTCAAAGGAAGTACCGTCACCAATCTGGAAGCCGCCTGATTTAAAACCGTTAGTGGCTGAAGCATAGACCATCATGTCATCACTAAGATCATAATCTAAAGCAAAACGTGGTGTCCAAGCGCTCCAATTATCGTCCGGCGTACCTGTATCATCCAACCCGCTATTTACAAGGGTGGTAAAGCCATAGTCTTTAGACTCATAACTATATCGCAAACCAAATGTCGCTCTAAGTTTATCACTAACTTTATAAGTCATTTGACCAAAAGCAGCATAGGCCTCGGTAATATTTTCTTCTTTTATTTCAATAGCTAAACCATCAAATAAAAGATCAATACCACCACTACCCTCTTCATTAAGATAAAACAAACCCGCTATCCATTCCAAATCTTTAGGTACTGTGTTTGATAATTGGAATTCTTGGGTAAATGATTCTGATTTTTCTAAAAAATTAATATTAAAAACAGTAAACTCAGTCGCATCAGCATCAGTCTTTTGATCAAAGTCACTTTCACGATAAGAGGTAATTGATTTAATCGTCAAATCATCTCTTTCCCATGTTAATGTTGATGATACACCCCATACTTCTACATCTGTTTTAGGCTTATAGTTTAAGGCAATATCATAATCATCTTTGGGTATGGAAGCGCCCGCATCAATATAGTCTTGAGTGTAACCGCCGCGCTTACTTATATAACCGGTGCCACCATCATTATTATAGTCGGCTCTTAATTCAAGGTAGAGTTCATCAGAGAGATCAATAGCCAAAGTGCCGCGACCAGCAAAAGTTTCTTCATCTTGATATTTGTCACCGCTTAACATATCGGTATAAACACCATCCCGACTATTTTTCAATAAGGTTAATCGGCCACGAGTTGTGTCAGTTAAAGCACCTGAAAAAGTTCCCGTTAAGCTTTGTTTGTTATAATTTCCCACGGTTAAACCAACAGAACCTTCAAAGTCTTCGGTTGGACCTTTAGAAATAATATTTAAAGCACCGCCAACTGCGTTTCGGCCAAACAATACCCCTTGCGGGCCTCGCAATAATTCAACACGCATCACATCAAACATATCTTGATAACCAGTTGTAGCCCTAGGTTGATATACACCATCAATATAAATAGTTGAACTTGGATCCGTTGCCACACCAAATGCTGTGGTGCCAATGCCACGAATATTAACAATTGCCATTGAATCATTGGTGATTGTTAGACCTGGGGCAAAAAATTGAAAATCGTCCATGTTGGTAATACCCATTTGCTCCAATACATCACCAGATATCGCGGTTATACTAATAGGGGTTGATTGAACACTAGATTCACGTTTTTGCGCAGTAATTTTAATTACTTCAAATAACGTATCTTTTTTCTTGGCCTTTTGAGTCGCTTGAGCAGAGGTATTTACATTTTTCTCTATCGCTGTTGTACTTTCTGCATCAATATTTTGAGCCCCTGCGCTTGTAGCAAGTGCAATTGAAGTGGCTAATATTGATATTTTTGTTTTAAGTAATAAATTTTTTCTCTTCATGTTTAAAGCCTCATTTTTATTATTTAGTGAAATAACAATTACTCCACGTTTAGTGAGGCTAGCGGAAAATTTTTTGTGTTTAAGCATAATATTCAATGCCTCGTTAATAGAGTAACGGCCAACAATTGAATTTATACCTTGTTCATTTGCTAATATAGGGGGGTAAAGCACAAGTGTGCCCGTTTGTTTTACAATACTATTTAATGCAGCTGAGAGTGTTACTTCCTGCACATCAAAATTGTATAACCGCTCGGTTTTAGTTGCATAAGCATTTGTTGTAAATAATAGGAAAAATATGGCTATTTTACCGTTATTCAGAGAAAAATGCTTACAGCTAAGCCACCTCAATATTAACAGCGTTATCATTACAAAATGATTTTTTCCGCTAGCTTCATTAAATGAGATGTCGACAGACTTGAAACCCACAGGGAAAATCAATTTTTTTTTCATTTAAACCTAAAATAAGTTATGACTTGATTGATAATCTAATATAATTTTTGTTTATTCTTTTAATATTAAGACCAAAGGTAATTTCAAGGGATTCAAATAGTGCTTCCACCTCTCCTACTCTAAAGTGTCCTGCAATAGGGAGATTGCGTAGTGATGGGTCGGCAATTTCTATCGTAATATTAGTATAACGGCTTATATCATCAATCACTTTTAATAAAGGTATGTTTGAATAAACGAGCACACCTTGTCGCCAAGCGAGTTTACGGTTAAGTTCTGGTGTTTGTATCTGTTCAATTTTTTCAACCGTATGACCAAACGTTGTACTTTGCCCTGCAGAAAGTTCAGCTAAAAACTTTTCATTTTCAGGAAAAGATATTGGCATAATGTCTATATTTTTAGATGTGGATGGCTCATTTTTTTCTAAAGAAACCAGCGCAACTAACCCTTCTTCGACTGTTACTTCGATTACATCAAGCAGCTTTAACCTGACATTAAAAGCCGTACCTATGGCTTGCACAAGCCCATCACCCGCGTATACATAAAAAGGTCTTTGTTTATTTTTTGCAACATTAAAATAAGCCTCGCCTTTGAGTAGATGTATGATGCGCTTATCGCGCGAGAAATTTACTTCTAACTGGCTATTAGTATTTAATTGAACCGTTGAACCATCAGATAAAACTACTGTGCGTTGCTGACCAACCGCGGTAATCAAGTGTTCTTGTTGATCAAACTCGGTAAAATGTTGCCAGTAAAGCGTTCCTGAAATAATGAGGCATATAAAGAACGATGCGGCTATGGCTAGAAAAGATCGACGTTGCCAGAGAGTAGGTTGTGGAACAGGTAGTGTATTAACCGATTCAGCAATATCGTCAAGTTCTTTTAATATGCTCAAGTCATCCCATAAATCAGTTAAGCCATTAAAAATTTGACGATGACGTTCACTTTGATTTAACCAAAGTTTACACTCTGACATATCTGTGGCACTTATTTTTTCGCGCCCTAATACCGTTATCCACGACGCGGCTTCAGCTTCAATACTTTCTACACTTGGCAAGGTAATAATATTTTTTGTACTACTCATCGCATTTTACCATTTTCTTGTATTCATTTTTTGGAGTCTTTTGTATGGCTCTTATTGCTGCACCAAATTCAGAAGGTTTATAACCTTGGTCTCTAAGGTATTGGTTACATTTTAATAAGCCATTAGTGACATGTTTCTCAACAGCGCTCACGCTAATATCCATTCTATTAGCAATTTGTTTATATTGTAGATTATCAATACGTCTCATTAAAAAAGCTTCTCGACAGCGCGGTGTTAATTGTGCAACGGCTTTGGAGAATAATATCAGTTTTTTACGACCATCTAACCAATCTTCTGTTGTTGCTTGGTTTTCATCGAGTATTTGTGAAATATCATCTATGTCTTTGATATAACCGCGCGGTGAACGTGTGTCTTTACGCACTTCGGTTAAAACAACATTTTTGGCTATTTTGAAAAGGAAGGCTTTTGGCTCATTTATTTGCATACGAAGTTCTGCAGCGAAGCCTTTTAAGAAAGTTTCTTGGACAAAATCATCAACATTATGAGATGCAGAAGTGAAACGTTTAATAAAGCGTTTCAGCGCAATTTCGTTTTCTTGAAAGACTTTCATAATAATTGACATTCGAAGAGTTTAACATTATTTATCTTTACCGCAACTATAAGTAAGTGATGATTAAATAGATTAAAATTATTTAAATACAGTGCGCTGGATTAAGGTAAATGCTCACTCGCTAAATACTCATGCGATTGCATTTCTTGTAATCGGCTTAAGCAGCGTTTGAATTCAAACGCTAAGTTTCCGTCAGTATATAATTCGTCTAACGGCTTTTCTGCTGACATAATAAGTTTTACATTTCGTTCATAAAACTCATCAACTAAGGCAATAAAACGCCGAGTGCTGTCATCGCTTTCTCGCCCCATTTGTTTAACATTAGCCATTAATACAGTGTGATATAGCTGACTAATTTCCATATAATCACCCTGGCTACGGGCACTTTCACACAACACTGAAAAATCAAAATAAACAACACCATCTGAAACACAAACAGTGGACAATTGTCGGTTATTTATTTTGATATCAACACCTTCTTTGCCTACTTCACAAGAAAGCTGCTTGAAATAATATTGCAAATTGTCATTCGCTTGTTGATCAAGCGGATAATGATAAATTTCAGCTTTCTCTAGAGTGCGCAATCTATAATCAACACCACTGTCAACATTAACAATCTCGGTATGTTTATTAATCAATTTAATTGCTGGCAAGAAACGCTCACGTTGTAAGCCATTTTGATAAAGTTCATTAGGAATTATATTAGAAGTAGCAACTAATATGACGTTGTGAGCAAATAACTCTTCAAACAAAGCCCCTAAGATCATCGCATCAGTAATGTCGGATACAAAAAATTCATCAAAACAAATAATACGAGTTTCCTTCGCAAATTTTTTGGCGATGATTTTTAAAGGATCCGATTGCCCTGTTAATCCTTTAAGCTCTTGATGAACACGATGCATAAAGCGGTGAAAATGTACGCGCATTTTATTTTCAAACGGAAGGCAGTCATAAAACGTGTCAACCAAGTAGGTTTTTCCTCTGCCTACTCCACCCCAAAAATACAATCCTTTAGTAGAGTTTTTTTCTTGTTTTTTATAGACTTTTTTCCAACGATTTAATACTTTTTTAAAGCTAGAAACTTCTAACGGTTTAGTTTGTAAATCTTCATATAGTCTTTGTAAATGCATTACCGCATTTTCCTGAGCAGCATCGAAAAGAAAGTCATCTTTTGTTAAATCTTGTTCATATTTATTAATCGGAGAAAGTTTAATCATGCGGGAACCATGTTGGGCTTGTCTGTAGTTACTTGAAAAAGAAAAATTGCCACATATTTTATTGATAACTTTTTATTGGTATTTTTTATGATATAAGAAGTTATCACTACACAAAATTACGTTAGCATTATATTATTGTAAACTATAAACTGAATTAATTAATCACAATTTTTATTTCCAATACATTTTAAGGTAATCCTATGACAGTAGTAAGCGCATTAATCATTTTTGTAATTGGCGCCATTATTGGTTTTTTTGCCAATCACTTTTTGTCTGCTTCGAACCAAGAGCAACGTAAATTATCTGAGCAAGTGAGTAAGAGTGAAGCGGCCTTATCCCAATATAAATTAGATGTTGCCGATCACCTTGCAAGCTCTGCAAGTTTATTAGACCAAATGAACAATACTTGCCAAACAGCAATGAAACAAATGGAAGAAAGCACTCAGTTATTACAACGAGTGACGGCTAACGATGTGGACGGCATGCCTTTCTTCTCACAAGAAACGCAAGATCAATTAGCGCAAACAGCAGGGTTAAGACATCCCAAACGTACCGCTAAACAAGAAGAATTCAATACACAACCGCCATTAGATTATTCTGGTAAAGCAAGTGGTTTATTTATCGACCAAAAACAGCAAGACAAGTCAAAGGCTAGTTAAGTGGTATCCTCTTTCCTATAATACCCAAACCACCTCAAAATGCAGGATTGGGTATAGATCAGAAATATAGTGTTACAAATGCCCAAAAGGCATTTGTGAACTAAACACCTTTTGCTCAGTCTATTTTGAGGTAACCCCACATTATACTAAATTGATTAAATTAAGTTTTAGGAGAATTCTTCCATATGAAAAAATCATCTATCGTTCCATTATCTGCCATTCTTGGCGCAGCTTTACTTTCCAGCTCTTTAGTTCCATTAAGTGCAAATGCATTTTCAATTTGGCCAAGTAGTGTTGATGGGCAAACTATGCCAAGCCTTGCACCAATGCTTGAAAAAACAACACCCGCGGTAGTCAGTATTGCAGTACAAGGCACTCAAGAAGTAAAACAAAATATTCCTAAAATTTTTCGATTTTTTGGTAACCCTAATCAAAATCCAAATCGACATCAAGGTCATCAACGCCCTTTCCGTAGTTTAGGATCTGGCGTTATTATTGATGCTAAAGAGGGCTATATAATTACCAACAATCATGTAGTTAAAGAAGCCGACGAAATAACCATAACGCTTAAAGATGGTCGTCAGATCCAAGCAAAAAAATTAGGCGCTGACGCTGATAGCGATATTGCCTTATTACAAATTGATGCCGACAACCTAACTGCAATAAAAATTGCCGATTCAGACAAATTACGCGTTGGTGATTTTGCTATAGCAATAGGCAGCCCTTTTGGCTTGGGTCAAACGGTTACTTCGGGTATTGTTAGCGCACTAGGTCGTAGCGGATTGAACATTGAAGATTATGAAGACTTCATTCAAACAGATGCCGCCATTAATAGTGGTAACTCTGGTGGCGCTTTAGTGAACTTACGTGGTGAGTTAATTGGTATTAATACCGCTATTTTAGGTCCTAATGGCGGTAATGTTGGTATTGGTTTTGCTATACCTAGTAATATGATGTACAACTTAGCGAAACAGATTATTGAATTTGGTGAAGTACACCGTGGTGTATTAGGGGTTTCAGGTCGTAGTGTTAACAGTGAAATAGCCAAGGCAATGGAATTAAAAACTAGCCAAGGCAGTTTTATCGAACAAATAACACCAAACTCTGCCGCCGATGAAGCAGGTTTAAAGCCGGGCGATGTTATTACCAAAGTTAACGGTAAGCCCATAAGATCTGTTA
Source organism: uncultured Colwellia sp. (assembly GCA_963974965.1). Lineage (GTDB taxonomy): Bacteria > Pseudomonadota > Gammaproteobacteria > Enterobacterales > Alteromonadaceae > Colwellia. Next base: position 75,368 of record CAXBEX010000013.1, read on the forward strand.
ATGAATTGCGCGCAAAAATTGGCTCTATCGGTGCTGGGAAAGAAGTAAAATTAGCCATTGTACGCAATGGTGAAGAAAAGATGTACACGGTTAAGTTAAAGCAGTCTCAAACGAATATTGTTGCTGCAGCGAGTATTCACCCTATGTTTGAAGGCGCAAAGTTAGAAAACGAAAGCGATAATAACGGCGTCATTGTAAGTGAGATTGAAGAAGGCTCTCCAGCAGAGTTAGTCGGTTTACAATCAGGTGATTTAATTACCGCAATAAACCGCACGAGTATTAGCAATGTTGCTGACTTACGTAGTTATTTAAAAGATAATAAAGGAGTTTTTGCATTAAATATAGTTCGTGATAATTACTCTCAGTATTTAATGATTCGATAAGTAAATTTAGATCCAAATAAGAAGGCTAGTGAGAACTAGCCTTTTTTATTTTTGCGTGGCTCTTATTAGCCTAAACTTTTATGTTAAACTCAAGCGTATAACGAATATTCTTATCAAATTGATAACTATCGCACTGGGAACTCTCCTTTGAAATTAAAGTCTGCATTGAAGTACATTCTAAATTCAATTAGTTATGGCGTATTGTTTGCGGTTGCCTTGTTACTATTAGCACCAAATTTAAATGAAAACACTTTTATAAAGCAACTACTTAGCGTTGAGAAAAAAGCCTCTCCCCCACTTTCTTTTGCTAAAGCCGTCAGTATCGCTAGCCCTGCGGTGGTAAATATTTATTCTGAAGATATTATGTCAAGTCCTGGTTATGGCAGAGAAGCCAGAAAAACGACCACGTTAGGATCTGGTGTCATTATGGATGGCAATGGCTATATTTTGACAAACTTGCATGTTATTCAAAATGCAGATTTAATTCATGTGGTTTTGCAAAGTGGCCAACAATTTCCTGCTCAGATAATCGGCTTTGATCAAGCCACAGATTTAGCGGTACTAAAAGTAAATGCAAGTAATTTACCTACTATTCCACAAAATCATAACCAACAATCACTCGCAGGAGACATTGTTTTAGCCATAGGTAATCCATTAAATTTAGGACAAACAGTAACTCAGGGCATTATTAGTGCCACAGGTCGTAGTGGTTTAAGTAACACCAATTATTTAACTTTTTTACAAATGGATGCTGCGATTAATGAAGGTAACTCAGGTGGTGCGCTAATCAATAGCAATGGTATATTGGTAGGAATTAACTCACGGAAATTTACGCAATCAAATCCTCAACTAAATATTCAAGGTATTTTCTTTGCTGTTCCCTATCAATTAGCCGCTAAAATAATGCAGCAAATTATTGAAAACGGTCGTGTTGTTCGTGGTTGGTTAGGTGTTTCTGCAACGCGATACTTAAATGACGCGAAAGGTTTTGTGGTTGACGAGGTAAATCCTAATAGTCCAGCACAAAGGGGGAAAATTCAAGCAGGCGATGTTATTTATCAAATTTCAGATCAACCTATTACCAGTATTGTGCAAGCATTAGATATCGTTGCAGAGACAAGCCCAAATACCGCGTTGGTATTTAAACTGTATCGCCAAGGAAAAAGCATTGAAACAAGTATCACTATTGCCGAGTTTAGCAATTAATGTTTAAAGGTTAATGTTTAGCGGTTTTTTATCTTTGCTGAATTATTAATAATATATTGTTCCATTTCACTCGCTGGCATAGGCTTTGCGTAATAATAACCTTGTCCATAAGCGCAATCCATTTTCTGTAACAGCTTAGCATCTTCACTATTTTCAATACCTTCACCAACCGTTGCCATACGCAGGTTGGTAGCTAAATCAACAATAGTTTTAATAATGGCTCTATTGTTTTCGTGTTCATGAACATTGTTAATAAAAGATTTATCTATTTTTAAAACATCAATAGGAAAACGGTGTAAATAACTTAAACTAGAATAGCCTGTGCCAAAATCATCAAGTAGTATTTTTACACCTAAGTGTTTTAGCGCTTTCATATTCGATAACACTATTTCAGTATTTTCTAACAGCGCGCGTTCTGTTAACTCAACTCTTAAATTCTCTGGTCTTAAGCCTGTTTCTTTTAAAATATTTTCAATATCATCAGGTAACGTTGGACTAAAAAACTGATTGCAAAATAAATTACAACTAACATATAGATCGTCACAAGATAAAGTTTCTTGCCATATTTTTAGTTGTTGACATGATTTTTTCAATATTTGAAAATCGATGGCTTGTACTAGGTTAGTTTCTTCTGCTAAAGGAATAAAGTCATCAGGAAAAACAAAACCTCGCTTGTGACTTGTCCAACGAGCTAGGGCTTCAAAACCCCTTATTTCTTCATTTTCTAACCTAAGAATAGGTTGGTAATAAGGAATAAACTCTTCCCATTCAATCGCTTCTCTAATATCGGCTTCAAGAGATAATGCATTTTGCACTCTTTGATGCATGCTGGCATCAAATACTTCATAACGCCCTTTACCACTGTCTTTTGCATGATACATTGCCGTATCAGCATCTCGCAACATGGTATCAGCGTTATCATAGCGCTTGTCACTGAACAAAATACCAATACTTGTACCAGTAAAAACCAATTGATTATTAATAACAAAGGGCTCTTTTAGAAACTCAGTAATTCGTTGGGCAATTTCGAAGGCTTCATTATCCGAATCAAGATCTTCTATTAAAATAACAAACTCATCGCCCCCTAACCTAGCCACAGTGTCTTTAGTGCGTAAAATAGCAGACAGTTCATACGCTATAAGTTTTAATAAGGTATCTCCTGCATGATGACCTAAACTGTCATTTACTACTTTAAATCGATCTAAATCTAAAAATAATATAGCAAAAGCTAAATCAGGCTTACGCTTATTACAGGCGATGGCATGATTTAATAAATCAAGAAATACGGCTCTATTGGGCAACCCGGTTAAACTATCGTGAGAGGCGGTGTGCTTTAATCTTTTTTCAGCCTGTTTACGTTGAACAATTTCTTCTTCTAAGGCTAACGTTCTGAGTTTAACCTGTTGCTCTAATATTCCATGACTCTGTCTTTTTATGTCAGAGGCTTCTCGGCGCTTAATAGCAGAAGAAACATGATTAGAAACAAAGTTAAGCAATTCTGCATCTTGTTGAGTATAGGTAGTACGGGGAGTGTAACTTTGAATGACCATAACCCCCAATAATTGACCTGAGTACAATAGAGGAACACCTAACCAAGAATGCTCATTAGCGGAAGGCTTTCGAGCTTGTCCACTTTCAAATAAATTTTGCATGTCTAGTTTAGTCAATAAAACCGTCTTTTGTTGACGAATAACTAGCTCAGAATGATGATTAGAAAGTTTTCTGATTCGAAAATAATCTTTGGTATGACTTGATTCTTCATCAACAACATAAACATACTCTATTGTGTCGCTTTCTTTATCGTATTTAGCAATAAAAAAGTTTGTGGCGTTAATCAACTGACCTACAATATTATGTACTTTCGAATAGAAAACATTGATATCAAAGCTAGCATCGTTCGCTAATTCAGAGATACGATATAAGGATTCTTGCAGTAATTCAGATTTTTCGCGTTCGCGAATTTGTGCCATTAATTCATGCGTACGCGCATTAACCGCACTAGTTAAACGCTCTTTGTCTTGTAAACGAACCATTGCGCCAACTACATGTTGGCCAGCAAACGTAAGCATGTTTAGATCTTGCTCTGTATAACGTGTTTTTACGCTGTAACTTTGTACTACCATCACGCCAATAACTAAATCATTGTGCAATAATGGCACACCTAACCAATCGGTTCCGGTAGAGCCGTATAGCGTTATTTTACCATTTCGTTGTAATTGTTTTTCTAAGGTGGGCGTTACTAATAAAGGTTGTGACGACTCAATAACTAAATGGGTAAAAGAGCCTGAAAGATCATGATAATCGATAATACCTGGTAATTTTTCATCTTTTTCATCTACATAGTAAACAAATTCCACCGTAGAAAAAGTTTGATCATAAGTGACAATATAAAAATTTTCAGCCGTCATTAACGAGCTAATAGTTTTATGAACTTGTGGATAAAAATGGTTTAAATCGTCACATTCTTGAGATAATTGATTCAGCTTAAACAAGGCACTATAACGCAACTGCAAGTCTTGATATTGTTTTTGCAGTATCAGCAATGCTTCAGCGGTTGTTTCTGTTTTATTATTTGCAGTTTTATCTTGATTAAACACTTCCTTGTTTTTATTTTGTGCAACAGTAACCCTATTTTTTTTAGAATGTGCATCTGTCATAAATAAAAATCACCCTTTCAACTACTTATCTGTAGCCTAACCACATAAAATATCCAGACAAGCATAATGAACTTTTATTAAAAAAAAATCCACTTTAGTGAGCCAAAATTGACGTTATTAACGATCATTGTAAAGCGAGCGCTTACCTAATCAGTTGTTATGTTGGGTCAAGATTGTTGTCTATGGAAATAAATTTATCGTCTGAGAAAGCGACAATAGCATCTCTACCGTTTTCTTTAGCTTGATAAAGCGCTTCATCTGCGCCATTAAAGACATCAATAGTATTGGGTATTTTATCGGTGAAGTTTGAAATGCCATATGAACAGGTTATCTTTAGTGTTTTATTTTTTTTGCGTAATTCAAACTTTAAATTATTAACCACTTTGCGTATTTTCTTGGCTATCTGAATGGCTTTTTTTAAATCCGTTTCAGGCAAAATAACGACAAACTCTTCGCCACCATAGCGAGCGATATAATCTGAAGAACGAATATTATTTTTTAAGGTTTGCGCTAAGCTTTTTAACACTTGATCGCCAATGCTGTGACCAAAATTGTCGTTAATACTTTTAAACCTGTCGACATCTATTAGCACAAGTGCCAAAGGACGTTGAGAAGTTAACCAAGCTTTCCTTTCTTTATTAATGGCCTGCACATAACCTTTGCGATTACTAACCGTTGTTAACTCATCAATTAGGTTAGTTTCTTTGGCTGTATTTAGCTGATTCTCAAGTTGTTCAATGAAAGTGGTAGCATCCCCAACTTTATTATTTAAATTTTTAATGGTTTTAGTATTGGTTTGGTTGATTTGGTTTTGTGATCTGGCGTAGTCATCCATAATTTCAGACATTAATAAGACACTATCATTGATGTGTTTTTGCATGCCTGCAACTGTGTCTATGCTCTTTGCTTTAACTTCCATATTGTTAAACTCAGCCACCATATTAAGTTGTACTTTGTCGGCATTACTTTTGGTCGAGACTATTAGCTTATCAATTATAGAGGTTTGCTTAAAAACGCCCACTAAATTAGCATGAATATCATTGAGCATTTCTTCAGCACTACAACGTTCTTGTTGAATTAACAATGCTAAATGTTTTGTCGTGCGCTCTAACAGGTCAATGGACTTGAAGAAAGTTCCTTTACCACTTGGGATTTGAGTTGCATCACGTAATACGCTACTAATAAATTTATCATTGGGGTAGGTTTTGGTTAACTCCTTTGAAATGGCTACCACCTCTTTAATTAACCTTTTACTTGCTAAAAAAATATCATTGGCAACAACATCTGTTTCTTCAGTTGCTATTTCTTTATTTGAAACGATTACATTTGATGCTGTTCTTAGTTCGCTTAGTTCATTAGCAAAGTACTTTAGTGCTCTACCTACAGTAGCCATAATGGTATGAGAGGGTTGTTCTAGGTTAATTTCAGATAATATTTCAGTAATTTTTTCTGCTTGGCTGGTTGAAAGATTCTTATCGGCACTTTGATTCATTAACAAATTAAAAGCATTTAAGTCTTTTTCACGGTCGTCACGCTCCAATTCATCAATGCTTTGCTTCATCTTTGTATATTGTTCAACAAGTGAAGCAAAAGTAAATATAGCATCGTTAGACTTTAATGCTTTTTTAATGCTATCTACTTGATTTGCTAAAGGGCCTGAGTTTGGCAAACTATCAACGAAGTGCCTTAATGCTCGCTTAAACTCAACATTTGTTTTGTTAAGTAAATTTAAATTCATTTTCTCTTCCGTCTCAAATGGGCTGCTCTATGATATAAAAATCCGTTGACTAAACTTTATCTATCTTCTTATCTTTGATGTATTGTCACACTAGTGCTTTAGTAACTCAGTCAAACTAGGTTCTTTTGACAATAAAACCTTGGTGCCAAACGCCAACCTGTGAGTGCCGTGACAGCGGGCGCAAGCCAGTACTGCTAGTGTACCGAGATCCCTTCCTTGTTCTTTGAGAGTGCCCGTTTGCAAACTATTCTCCAGGCTTAACAACGTTTTTTTCATCTGTTCGCTCGGGTAAGGTTTTTTGTCCTTGGTATGACAATCGGTACATACCTGACCGAGTTTGTGCATACCCCGTTTAAGGTCGGCTAAAGAGGATATGGCTAGATCTGGCAAACCATCTTCGGATGCTATCTTAATCTGGTTTACGTGCTTACTTAATGCTTGCATATGTGAGTTAAATGACAGCAAAGGCTCAATTTTTACTGTTGAAAAATCTGGTGCCCGGTAGGTCAGTGCAGTGATTGCCTGATAGTCGCTGTGGCAAGAATCACAATTTTTTTGCAAAGTATTTACCGCTGCTAAAACACCTGTATAGTCTTGATTAACCACATTGCTTTGTAAGTCTGAAAGGATCGATATATCTAGTTTTTTATTCCAACTAGGGACCATTTCACCGATTTTAAGGTAATGTTTATTTAATACTAAGCCCCACTTTCTAAGACGCTCATTGTCTTTTTTTTCAGCGTAAAATTGTACTGCCTGCATTTCCCTGCGCAGTTTAAACATATTGTGCAGCCACACCTGACGCTTGTTTTCCGGCTTGTACCATTGAGCTAGCTCTTTTGGTGGTGTCTTGATAATGGTCGCCTTGTCCCTGTGTTTATAGACAACCCCCGCTATCACTAAAACAAAGATAAATTGAAGTACAATAAAGTAAATCCATCTCATAGTATTTGCTATTCCCGACACCAGATATAAATAAATGCAATGTACTGGTGATTATATACCAACGGAGTAAGTAAGCAGTTGATCCGGCGCAAAAAATTGCTACAAATATTTTAATCCGATTACCCTGAGCTAAAATAAATTAATGATGGGACAAGTTAATTGTTATTTTCGCCTTTACCACTATACCTTTGAATTTTTTCAATTTTTTCAATCTCATGCTTATTACCACAAGTAGCCAATTGCTTTTCATCACGATAATATCGAATATCAATGCAGTCCTGTTGATATCTGCGTTCAAGCTCTGTACGAATTAAAGGCTGACCTTTCGCATTAACTATTTGACGCTGCAAGCCTTGGCATTGTTGAATTTGTTCAGACGCTAATGTTACATCTTCACAAGTATCATCATGACTACTAGAGCAGCCAGCTAATACAAGAACAAGGCCCATAGCTGAAAAAAGAGATGATTTCATGTTGTTGATTTCTCAATTATTTTAAAAGTTATATAGTAAGTTCATTATATACCCAAACCATCTCAACATGCGAGTTTCAGGATGGTTTAGTGAAGCAGGATTAAAACCAATACCTTTTAAAAGCTAGGTTAAAATAGTATTACTTAGATTAATTGATTTACTTTCCCCCGCCGTCAAGCTTTCATCTAACGCATAACTCCCTATTGATGTTCGGTGTAAAGCAATGACTGGGTTATTGAAGCGACCAAACATTCTTTTTATTTGATGGTAGCGACCTTCTGTTAAGATCACTTCAGCTTGGCATTGAGAAATAATTTTCAAGACTACGGGTTTGGTGGTTATATTCTCAAACGCAAAGTACATGCCTTTTGAAAAGGCTTGAATATATTCTTTACTTAATGGATTTTTCAACGTCACAACGTAATGTTTAGGCACTTTGCTTTTTGGTGATGTTAATTGCTCAGACCAACGGCTATCATTCGTTAATAAAACCAACCCTGAGGTATTTAAATCTAAACGTCCTACTATATGTAAACTTGCTTTCTCATCAGGCGATAATGACGCGCCCAATAAATCTATCACCGTTTTGTGTTTTTTATCTTTGGTTGCACAAACAACCCCTACGGGCTTGTGCAGCATAATATATAAGGCTTTATGTTGCTGAATTATTTGATTGTCTAGTGAGATAATTGAGAATTTATTAATAGGTTGAGCAATATTGCTAGCAATAACGCCATCAACCATTATTCGTTTTTGTGCTAATAATAAGCGTACTTTTTTTCGGTTTACTTCACATTTTTCACTAATAAAACGATCGAGGCGAGCGCGACTTATCGACATAATAAAGTTGGTTGCATTAGGAAAATTAACGTTAATGGAAGTTAAATGCTATCTAATCTCAATTGTTTAGCGATTAAATTAAGCACTTTTTGTAGTTTGACATGTAGCAGCCCTGCTAACAATTTATTCTGTTGATTTAGCATAGTTAACTCAGTGTCTGTAATTGCAATATAACAAATTAACACTTGTTTTGTTTCTTTTGTTTCATTGCTTTCATAATAACTAAAAACATCATCACAATAGTTTTGCACTGCATATTGTGGTTGAACTTTTTTCTGTAAAGCAAAATTTTGTGGTGTTTCTATACATAATCGCACAAACAAAATATTATCTTCATCACCATACCAGTTGGCGCTCATGGTTTGAAAGTTAAACTGTGCTTCAAGTTTGTTGCATACCGATGTTATTTTCGCAAATTGCTGCATTAAATCATCACAAGCATAAATTGAAATAGGTAATTGTTCCGTCATTTTTTATACTCTATTAAAAATCAAACTGAAGCGACATAGCAAAGTAAAACTAGCGTTTTAAGTATTGATTAAAGTCTATATCGCTACAACCAAGCACAACTTTTACTCGGTTAGACGTGCCTAGTTTCTTAAGAATGGATGATACATGAGATTTAACCGTTGTTTCTGAAATATGTAAATTAAAGCCGATTTCTTTATTAGCTTCACCTTTAATTAGGTGTTTTAACACAATCAATTCACGGCGGGTGAGTAAGGAGATGCTTTCAGGAGAAGCTGCAAATTCTTTTTTAGTCGTCGTTACATTAGCCTGCGAGCGCATGATGTCTGATGGTAAATATACGTTGCCCTGAAAAACACTTTCTATCGCTTCGCCAATAATCTCTTTTGATGACGATTTAGCGATAAAACCAACAGCACCATAAGAGAGGGTTTGCAATATTTTCTGCTTTTCTTGTTCTGCTGAAACGATAACAACGGGTGTTGTCGGACATTGATTACGTAAGTCTAGCAAGCCATTAAGGCCAGACATGCCTGGCATATTTAGATCTAAAAGTATTAAATCGATTTCATCATTATCTTTGACAAAGGCTAGTGTTGATTCAATATCTTCAGTTTCATAGGTGGTTGAACCCGGGAATTTGATGCCAATAATATTAACGATAGCATCCCTAAACAACGGATGATCGTCTGCAACCAAAATTTTATACATAAGGCTAACTACCGTAAAATGAATAAGCGATTTAACCTTAACAGGTTACCAGCAACTAGTTAACCCTCCTATAGTTGTAGAGAACTCATCTTTTAGTGTATTACCAATTGAAATAATGAATACCCGTTCCATTCATAGAACGGGTATTCATCTTCACAAATTGCCTAAAAAGGCTTAAAAACAAAAGCGAACAGCTAGTTAGAAAGTTACAACTGCACCAATTGAGAAAACGTTATTCTCTTCTGCTACTGTATTCTGATCATTATCATTTTCAGTCTTATTTAGTTCAGCTACAACAGTTACACCAGGAACAATTGTTCTGAAATAGGCAATATTGCTATTGCTATTTGTTGTCTCTGTAATTCCATCATCTGTTGTTGTTTCACCGTAAGATAAGACAAAACGGTTATCGCCCATTGTGTATGACGCTTGTGTTAGGTAACCATCAGATTCATTCGTTTCAGCCGAAACCATAGTATCTAAACTGCCGATACCTTCAGCGCTAAAACCAGAAGCGGTTAGTGATAAGCCTGAGAATTTAACGTTAACACCATAACCAACACCTGATTGATCTTGGTCAACACCCAATGCTGATTTACTTGTTTGCGAAACACCGCTAACAAAAGCTTTTAACGAACCATCATCAAAAGTAGTGTTGTACTCTAATTCAGCTTCAAAACGTGGAGACTTTTCATCTGAAGTAGCAGACATCTTATTAGGATCCATAACACCAACCGCTAGTTTAAAACCAGCCATATCAAGTGTTCTATACGTAATTTGTGCTTTTGGAAAAGCATAAGTATAACCCGTAGCAATGTTACCAAAAGACACAAAACCAGAATCAGCTAGACCCCCAGATGTTTGACCATAACCAGTTAATAGTTCATCGCCCATAATATTAGCCCGGTTAAATAAACCAAAATCTTTACCCAATAACACTTCACCAAAGTCACCACTTACCGTAGCATAAAATTGACGAGCATCAATTGCTGTACCAGTGCCGGCATCAGCAGGTGATGTATCACGAAACGCGTCTGTATCACTCAAAGTAACCCAAAATGAAGAACGCGTAGATATTTTTATATCATCAAGTTGTTTAGCAAAGTTAAAACCAATATAGCTGGGTAAGAAGCCCGTTTTCACACGTGATTGTTTGCTGTTTGTCACGTCACCATTAACATCAGTTGAGTCAGTATCGCTGTTAGAATAGAATATATTAACTAGGCCGTCGGCACTGAAGGTCATTCCATCATTATTATAAACTTCAACTGCGGCACTTGCGTTCAATGCTGCCATAGCCAATGTAGCTGTGATCAAGCTTACTTTAAATTGTTTAGTCATTATCATGCTTCCTGTTTTATCATTATTAGAGTGAGTAATATTAGTGTTTAGTCATAATAAAAATAACGCTGAGTAAAGAGAATGAGCCGACTTAGCCAAATTAATTGTGCTTTAGTCGTAAACAAAAAGCTTACTGCTTTAGTAGGAGCAGGGATGAGAAAAAAGATGAATATGACCGAGTCACGCCAAAGTATTAATCGATTTTTCCAGAGATTCTTTCCGAGGTTCTTCCAGAAACTTTTCCGGAGACTTTTCCAGAGAGTAAAGAGGGAAACAATGCCATAAGTTGCGCTTGCCATGCTAGCTCAGACACACCAGATTCTTTGCGTGGTCTAGGTAAATCGACAAGGCTTTGATGGATAATAGTGCTAGGCGAGTCACTCATAAAAATAATGCGATCAGCCAAATAAATAGCTTCTTGTAAGTCATGAGTGACAAAAATAACGGTAGTGCCTCTTTGTTTGCACAAATCCATTAACAATTGTCGTAATCGATTAGCCGTTGGTGCATCGAGAGAGTTAAACGGTTCATCTAATAACAACAATTGCGGATTTATCGCAAAAGCGCGAGCAATGCTTACCCGTCGTTGCATACCACCGGAGAGTTGACGAGGAAAATACTCCCCTTTATTTGCTAAACCCACTTGTGTGAGTAAACCCTCAATTTGATGGTATTGGGTTGGCTGTAACACCAGCTCAATGTTTTCTCTAACGGTAAGCCATGGCATTAGCCTTGGTTGTTGGAAAATATAGCCAAGGCGATATGGTTCATGTTTTTTTTCGATACTATTATGGTATGAAATATGTTGTCCTGCGCATGTTTCAATGCCACTGATCATATTTAACAAGGTGGTTTTTCCACAGCCAGACGGACCAATAATAGCAACAAATTCTCCGCGTTTTACACTAAAGTTCAGCTGCGCTAGTACCACGCTGTCGCTCTTAAGATAACGCTTATTCTTGATGGCAACATTAAGTTCAATCAAAGCGGTTCCCTCTGGCGACGAGTTTATCAAAGGGTTTAAAAAACAGCGTTTCGATAATTAAAATAATCACAACAAAAGCAATGGTATAAGCAATTATTCCAGCAATATCAAAAAATTGAAACAGCGTATTAAGTGCAAAGCCTACCCCATCACTTCGCCCTAAAAGTTCAACCACTAACACGATTTTCCAGATCAAGGATAAGCCAGAACGGGCAGAGGCAATAATAAAAGGATAAAGTTGCGGTAAAAACACTTTAAAGAATGTATCAGTTGGAGATAACTGGTAAATTTTAGCTACCGCTAATAAATCTTTATCGACCGTTCGTGCCCCCTCTCTGATCATCACAACAACCGTGGGCACTTTATTAATAACCACGGCAGCAATGGCCGCAGCCTCAACTAAACCTATCCAAATATAGCAAAGTAAAATAGTGACTAATGCCGGAATATTGAGCATAACAATAAGCAGCGAGTCGGTAAGTTTGTTAACCCTTGCATTAACACCCATCACAATACCAATGATGCCACCAAGCAACATGGCAATGATAAAGCTCAGTAATACACGCCTTAATGTGATCAAAATATTAGCAACCATCTCTCCTTCATTGAGATGAAACTGTAAACTTTTGCTCACGGCAATCAGCGAAGGGAAGTCGGGACTAGCAATTAACCAAGCCATGCCCTGCCAAGTTAATGCGAGCAAAGTAATAACGGCAAGTCTCATCAATAAAAATGAAAATAATTCTTTTACAAATCCCATAATAAAAGGTCCTTTCTTTAAAAGGTTTTTTTCTACACTGCTCTGTGACTCCGCAACGTTTTTGAAAAAAAAGAACTTCATTAATCAACCTTAGGTTTTACGGTATTTAAGGTATGTACGGTATTTACAGAGTCGCCCAATAAATTTTTTCGCCAAAAAGTGCCGCCACTTAATGCCGTAGCTTTACCCACCAAAGCACTCCCGCCCTGCTCTGCTAATATTTCAAAAACCCGCTTACTTGCCTCTATTTCTTTTGTGCCAAATTGAGGCAATAAACCTGTGCGGTAATCTTTTATCAAGGCGTTGAACACTGCTTCATTTTCAGCTTTTATCAAGGGGCGAATACGTTGCCATTCGTCTGCAGACGAAAATAATATTTGCTTGGCTTCAACTGAAGCTTGTAAGAACCGATTTAGTGCTTTAGGGTGTTTATTGGCCCATGTTTGATCAAATACCCAACCTAACAAGGGAATTTTGGCCTCAATACCTAATGCTGCAAGCATTGCTGGTACGGTCACTAATTGCTGAAAACCCGCTGCTTTTAATCTGGCACCATAGTGCCAAAAATTAATTACTGCAGCTAAATCTCCGCGTAATATCAACCGGTTTAATAGTGGCGGAACAGCAAAAGTAGGCTCAGTTTCATTTTTTAAATCAAGTCCATATTTTTTTTTACTGTAGGCTTGTAGTAATAACCAACTTTTATCAACCGCACCACCAGCAATACCAATTTTTTTTCCCTTAAGATCGGCTAAGGACTTAATGCCTGAATTAGCGGGTATATAAAGTCCTCCAGTTGTCATTGAAGTAGGGAAAATAGTATACATTTTATGTTCAAAGCGCTGGCGATTCACCCAAAGCCAATCACTGAGAATGATATCAACAGCATTACTTTGTAATGCTACCGCCGATGCATTTTTACTTGCTAATGCCGTTACCTCTAGCTCGAATTGATATTTTTTGTCTAACTGGTGATGCTTAATCACATCAATTTCCCAGTTAACCGTGCCATACTTTAAAACACCAACACGCACTTTAGGCTGAGCAAGCACAGGAAGCGATAAGAATAAAAATAATACTATGCTAAAAAACCATTTACTCATGCTTATTACTCTTTTTAAGGTTTAGCCCATATTTAAATTAAAGATTTTGATTAAAAATTAACATTAGCGCCAAGGTAAAAGGCACGCGGTTGGCCACCAAAAAAACGATATGAATCAAAAGCATAATCAGCACGGCTCGCATACTTTTCATCCGTTAGATTTTCAATACGGGCAAACAAATAAATATTGGTATTTAGTTGTATTGTGCCTCGAAGTTGCCACAAATTATACCCTCCATACTCATATTCATTCGCTGGGTCTAGGTAGTAATCGCCCATATGTAACCATTCTAATTCAAGCTTAGTCTTTGTTGTTGGTAGCCAACTTAACCTTGTATTCGCAAGCTGTTTAGGTGCTGTGTCTATTTCGTTACCTTTAACAATGCCACTGCTTGGACGGTCGAATTCATATTCATTCTGACCATAACTGTAATTAATAGCCAAATTTATGCTCTCGCTAAGGTCATAATCAACGCCCAGTTCTAGCCCTTGATGTGATGTTTCACCGTCTGTTACATTTAAGCCTTTGGCATCACGAAAGAAAAAGTTCTTCTTTGTCATACGGTAAATAACTACTTCATAATGAAGCTTCTCACTTACACCACGCAAGCCAACCTCGGTGCTGTTAATTTCTTCTGAATTAATTTCACCTACCATTTGCTGATTTTGCAAACGATATAAATCAGTTGTTTGTGGCGCTCTAAATCCTTGTGACCATGCGCCAAATAACGCTGTATCTGTACTTAACTGATAATTAAAACCAAGCTTGGTGCTGGTATTATTAAAGCGATCGTCACTGTCACTAGGGCGAAGATATAAACAAGGTACAGCGTCACCTGAATTGTTAACACAACTACTGCCATCGGCTTTAGTTGTACCATCAGCCACTAAATTATTATAACGATATAAAGTGGCATCAAAGCGGATACTGCCCGTGAATTTTAACGCGTCATTCACTTGCCAGTCGCCTTGAATATAAGGTGCTAAAGTTGATGCCTCAACCTCGTAGTCATACTGTATTCCTTGTTGACGCGCCTTTCCCCAGCTAAAGGTGTCAGACTTTTGCTGGGTTTGCGTTAATTCTCCATCAGTCCACTCGGCATCAACACCCATAACGACAGCTAAGCTGGGATCAATTTTCCAATAATAATTACTCGCTACCCCAATGCTGTAATGGCTATTTTCTTCTATCGCTTCTGAAGGTAGATAGTGCTGGCGAAATTCCATTTGATTAACCCTAAAATACGGGGTAATACTCAACTGAGTATCCTCACTTAGTTTACGTTGCCAATGACTAGCTATGCGCAGTGACGACCATTTACGATAAGCATCATTATCACAATTTTTTCCCATTGCATCGCGGTCTTGATATAAGTTTGCATCGCTATAATCAGAGCTATAGCAATCACCGCCGTTGTCATCAGAAGAAATAAAACCTGCAGTGTCTTGGTCAAGTACAAAGCCTGAAATAAGTGTACTTATTTTATCAACACCATCCTGATAATCATGTCTGCCATTCACTTTAAATGAGGTAAACCCACTATTATCTCTATAACCACCATCGTCGATAGCCTGAAAATTACCGATAATACCGTTCTGCCCCATTTCACGGCCTAGGGTACCTTGAAATTGATATCTTTCATTTGGGCCAAGCAGTAATGATAATTCGCCCTCATCTGAGGGCGCTTTAGTTAATACATTAATCACGCCATGCACCGCATTAGAGCCATAAACAGCACTTGCTGGCCCTCGAATCACTTCTATTTCACTCGCTTGAGCAAGGTTTAATTCTGACAATCCATTGTTATTAGCAAAACCTGCGGCTCTTGTGGCAACGCCATCTTCAAGAAATAAAAAAGCACCTGCTGCACCTGGGCCTGTTAATACTGGGGAGCGCAAAGAAGGAAGTGACTCCATACCATTATTAGTTTGAATATGAACGCCAGTAGCACGATTAAGAATATCACTTGGATGAACCGCGCTAACAATGTCAATATCTTCGGTTGATATGCGATCGATATTTCCGGAAAAAGTTAGTAAATCAGATGCTTGTCTACTACCTGTAACAACAATAACTTCAGTGCTAGACGAATCTGTTTGCGCAACCTTTTTAATATCATCAGCGAAAGCTACGCCAGTAAAAATACCAGCAAAGCTGGTTAGTGATAAGGCAAAATACGGTATAAAGGCACGATAACATTGTTGATACATCGATTTGATCTCTGGTTCGATAAAATATATATCTCAATGCTATACCGACTTATTCCACAATACTTTCCTCCTTTAGTATGACTAAGCTCGTCTTTTAGTGAGCTCTTATACCCAACAGCGTAACTTAAAACTGATAGTTAAAATTAATAGTTTAAAACTGATATCTAAAATTGATAGTTAACGCTAATACTTGCAGAACGTGGCCTTGACGGGCCAACAAAATATTCATCAAAATCAGTTTCAGGATATATGTCCCCTAACACTTCATCAGCTTCACCGTAGGTACCAAAGGTATCAAAGTGGCGATCAAAGAGATTATCAACTTTAGCAGACAATCGTAGTTGCTCATTGATTTGATAATTAAGATAAATATTGGTAACCGTATAAGCAGGTATTTGTTTATTTTCATTGGCTTCATCACCGCGATAATAAGATGAAGATGCATATAAAAATTCTGTACCGACGTTTACCTGATCGTTAAACTGCCAATTTACATGGAATTTAAACTGATGTTTAGGTTGGCTGGGAATTTCATCACCTGAGTTAACTTGTCTATTCGCCCCTAATGGATTAACCGGGCTAAAAGAAACAAAGGGCGACTCAAACGTAGCTTTTAAAAAGTTATAGCTCGCGCCAAAATCAACGTTACTTATCTGCGTTGAAAGTGCCAATTCAACGCCTTGACGTTGAGTTTTATCAAGGTTGATAAAGTAACCTTGATTAGATTTATCACCAGCCTGTTGAAAAATAATATCTTGGTAACTCAATGTTGAAAACACCGTAGCTAATGCTGAAAAATTTGCCTTATCATAAGATAAAGACGCTTCCATCGTTTTCGCAACAACTTGCTCAAGCGGTGGGTCTGCAACAAAACCATTGGGCAATTTGCAAGGGTCTTGCTCATCCGCACAACTCAATTCAGCGGGGCTTGGTGTCCGCGAAGACTCGCTATAACTTAATTTAAAGGCATAGTATTGATTAATAAGGTAGTTAACAGAAATGGCCGGATTAAAACGATGGAAGTAGTGTTCGCCGTTAAGTGAGCCTTCACCACTGTCTATTTGATCTTGCATACTCACATAAGCATAATTGTATCGACCCGCAAGGTTAAGCGTGAATTTTTCACCTATCGAGATTGCATTGAGAAAGTAAACATATTCTTGTTGAGTTTTAACTTTTAAGTAAACACGTGAGTCTGTATCAAACAAGCCAATACCGGTTACCGAACGATTATCGTTTATACCCTCATTATGAAGTACGGCAAACTCGGTATCACTGCTAAAGCTAATATCCGCTTTATCTATACCTAAGCCAAAAACAAATTCATTGTCTATAGAGCCAAAATAGTCGACAGAACCGAAAGCGTCAAAATGACTTAATCGAACCAATTGCAGTGCAGCGCCATAACTTTTATTATCTGTGAAACCGCTATTAAACGTGCCATCTACCGTATCGGCATCAATATTACTAAATTCACTAAGTTCACTTAACCAAGTATTCTCATCAAAGCCAACAAAGTGAACCCGCGCTAATGCAGCCTCTATCCCCTCTTCATCATCTTCACCTGCTTCACACAAGCTGTAAAGCAAGCCTGATTCACATGCTTCGTAATCACTGTCATCACCATTGATGCTGTTAATTTCATTGTGACGATAATAGGCATTTGCCTGCCATGACATCTGTTCGTTGATAAGGTTGTCACTGTTTATACTCAACTGCTGATAACGATTATCCGTTTTATCGGGTTGCGTATAAATAGCACTTCTACTCGCTATTTCAGCCAATTTTTCTGGTACAGCCCCATTACCACGTAGTTGATTGTTATTGGCAGAATACACAAGATCAAAAGAACGATGTTCACTAACATAACTAAGCGTGGCAAGTAGCTGTTTTAATTCACTTTGTGAATATTCTCGCCAACCATCTTCTTGATAATTATTAGCGATAACATAATAGCCCCAATTACCCTGATTGCCACCTGATTGCATCGTAAATTGCTGTTGACCAAAACTGCCAAAACGAACATCAAGCTCATTTTGTGTATAACTAAAACCATTTTTAGTCTGCAACGCTAGCGCGCCGCCTAAGGTATTTTGACCGAATGCAGGATTAGAGCCCGAATATAAAGATACAGATTCAAGTGCCGCCAGTGGAATAAGATCCCAATTAACCGTATCACCAAAAGGTTCATTAAATCGTACACCATTTAGATAAACAGAAATTCCCTGAGGCAAGCCCAATAATGGTGAAGCAGTAAAGCCTCGGTATTGTACGTCAGGTTGAAAAGGATTATTTTGCACGTCATTAATATGCAAACTCATTAGCTGATTTTTCATATGTTCAGCCAAAGATATAGCTTGTGATTGAACTAGCGCTTGTGCATTGATGGTTTGAACACTACCAATAGTATTTATATCGCCAACAAGCCTTGATGAAAGTGGTGTTTGCCCATAGACACTAATTTTTTCTACACTATCAATATTTTGCGCTAAAACAGGGAATATAATAGTAAATCCAACACCAGCAAAGGCATTTTTCACATTCATTTTTTCATTCCCGAGACTATCATTATAACGAATAGTGTAACGCCATTTGTTAAAAAGCAATCACAACCAACGATTATCCAAAACCACACCCAATAAAATAAATTTACATATATAACAACAAGATAACAGAAAATAACAGCAAATGACTTGGCAATCATCATGCTAAAGTATGATTAATTTACTACCCAATGTTTATACTCGTTTCCAATATAATAGTAAGTTTCAAAATAAAATTGATAGTTGCAGTGTTTTTTTTAAATAAATATAGTAGTTTTTATACACTCAAACGTCTTATTAATTGAAGTGATTTTTTATATTACTAAAAAACCAAATTCAGAAAATGTTTTTTATTATATTAATCTGAAACTTACATAGGTTTTATGCATTAACTAGTTTTCATTTATATATGAAAAAACTTTGGACAACTTTGGACATTAATGTGAATTCAAAAAGTAACCAACAAACAGACGTTAAAAATTCTGGAGAAAGTGTTTTAAGTGCTTTCAAACGCTATAAATCAGCACTAAAATATTTTATTTCAAGCTATCTTGTAAATTCACAAGATGTTGATGATGTATGCCAGGAAACATTTTTACGTACTTATAAGTCATCACTAGAAAATGAAGTATTGAAACCTAAATCTTTTATGTTCCGGGTGGCAAAAAACTTAATTGTTTCTGATTTTAGAAAAGCTTCAAATCAATTGAACGAATATGTTGAAGATATCGATTTGGTAGACTCTAAACTAGAATTAGATAATTTAGAAAATAATGCCTTAGCACAAGAAAAATTAGGTGTAATGTGTGAAGCTATCGCTGGGCTACCTAATAAATGTCGACAAGCTGTTGTAATGAGAAAAGTCTATGGCCTTGCCACAAAAGATATTGCCAAGCGTATGAATATATCCACTATTACCGTCAGCAACTACATTACTAAAGGAATGTGCGCCTATAATGATGCGGTAACTCAATATAATAATGAGCACAATAAAAAAATCATCACAGAAAAACCCAACAAACCCCTTAGAACGGGGGGAACATTATGAAAACTAACGTAGCAGGTTTTACTAACAAAACCATCATTAATCAAGAAGCTGCACAGTGGGTATTATTACTTGAAGATACTCCTGAGCTTTCAGAGAAACAAATAGCTGAATTAAATGCTTGGGTTGCGACCAGTAAAATTCACCGTGAGTGTCTGGAAAATATGGTGCAATCTTGGGGAGAAATGGATCTACTTTCGTCAGTAATGTTACCTCAAGAAATGCGTAAAGCATCAGTATTTTCAACTTTATTGTCTAAATTATTATTTCCACTGTTGGCGATATATTCGCTCTTGTCCACCTGTTTCAAACAAAAAAATCAATTATTGCGCCCTGTTTTTTCGATGCCCATTCTAGTTTGTGTATTTACTTGGTTAGTGATTGGCTTTAATCCAACAGGAACAAAAACAGAAGATCATGTCTTCACAACAAAAATGGGTGAAAGCTTAAGCCATATTATGCCCGATGGTTCAACATTATGGCTTAACAGTAGTACAACAATAAATGTTGATTATAGTAAAGATTACCGCAGGATAAATCTTATAAAAGGTGAAGCTTATTTTGAAGTAGCTAAAGATGCAACACGACCATTTGAAGTTTATGCAGATGACCGTTTAGTAAGAGCCATAGGTACAGCGTTTACCGTCCACAAAGTAGATGGAGCAATAGAGGTACTTGTTAGTGAAGGTACGGTGGAGTTAGCTATTGTAGATAATACTTTGGTTGTTATTCCAGATGATTATCAGTCAATTCAAGTTGAAAAAAACGTTAAATCATATACTGAAGAAAAAATGGAAAAGCAAAACTTTCCCATCATTGCAATCATTCCGGTAAATCATCCAACTAAAGTGAAAAAAAGGCTAGGTACGTTAACGGCAGGTCAACGTATTAGTATTCCAATTAATAACGATAATATAAGTGAAATTGATGAATTGGATACTAGCGAAATAACCCGCTTTCTTTCCTGGAAAGAAGGGAGATTAATTTTTGCTGGGGAGTCTTTAGAAGAAGTAATTAAAGAAATAACTCGACATACCTCAGTGCAAATAGATGTACTTGACCCTAAATTAAAATCAATGCGTATTGGGGGCCAGTTTCAGGTAGGTGAAACCGACACATTATTCTACGTATTAGAATCAGGTTTTGGTATTAGCGTGAGCAAACTGAATGATTATCATGTGCAATTACGAATAAAAGAATAATAAATGGAAATATTGAATAGTAGATTTACATTTCTCATGCGTCCTAATAAGAGACAGGTTAATAAGGCGCTAATAGTTATTAGTTTATTAAGCTTTTGCTTTTTTACATTTATTTCAGAAGCAAAAGTTAATAAAAAGGTAAATGTGAGATATGAATTTAATATCCCGGTTCAATCTTTAAATAAATCTCTTAATAAACTATCGGATATCGCTAAGATATCTTTTCTATTCCCTTATGAACTCGTTGAAAATAAGAATGGGAACTCAATTCAAGGTAATTACACCGTTGAGCAAGCACTAAACATGCTACTTAAAGGTACTAAACTTGGAGGAGACCTCTCTCATAATAAGGCATTTTTAATCATGCCATTATCTAAAAATAGATATAACAACGGTGAACTGGGGAATGAACAAGTGAACACTCAAAAAACATTACTAGCAAGTATTTTTACCTTGATGTTTTCTTCTACTGCTTTAGCAGAAGATGCACAAGATACTAAAAAAATTGAAAAAAAAGAAAAAGGTAAAATTGAAGTTATTGAAGTAACCTCACAAAAACGTCAGCAGAATCAACAAAAAGTTGGCATTGCTGTTACCGCCTTTAGCGAAGATATGTTAGAAACATTGGGAATAGAACAACCTATTGATATTGCGCAACATACACCAAATTTAAACGTAAAAAACGTTCTGAATAAATCAGCGCCTATATTTACTATTCGTGGTATTGGTAATGCTGCATTCACTTCAAATAGTGTTGCGCCCGTTGGTGTTTATACAGATGAATTATTCTTACCTACCAACAATATGATGAGTTTTTCTGTTTTTGATGTTGAACGGGTTGAAGTATTAAAAGGCCCTCAAGGAACATTATTTGGTCGTAATACTACAGCAGGTGCCGTGAGTTTTATCACAAAGCGTCCGAGTGATGTTAATGAAGGTAATTTTAGCTTAACATTAGGTAATTATGGCACTGTAGAAGCTGAAGCGGCTTATGGCGGGGGACTTACTGATAATTTATCAACTCGCTTAGCAGGCAAGTGGACTTATCAAGATGAAGGTACCTTTGAAAATACACTTACCGGAAATACGCTTGGTGCAACTGATACGTTTGGCGTTAGAGCAGGTTTTTTACTTGAACTTGATGATGCTGAAATATATTGGAATGTTCATGGTGGGCGAGATAGATCAGAAAACGAACCTTGGATTGGTATAGGTCGTAGTGCTTTAGATAATCCAAGCGGCCCTGCGCCAGAAATTCCTGGCTTAAACGGGCAACAATACCGTAATAACTGTTTAGACCGTGCCACCAACGATATTATGGCATTTGTTAATAATCCAAATTGTGTCAGCCGAGTAGGTTATTATGACTCGAATACTGACTTACGTGTAGGCGAGTTTTCAAAAGAGCCCAAAATTAAAGCCGACAGCTTTGGTGCGCTTATTAACGCAACAGTTGATTATAATACATTCACATTAACCTCAATAACGGGTTATGAGTCACTAGATAAAACAGCCGAAGAAGACTTTGATGGCAGTCCCTTTGTTATTGGTGATGGAAATTATACAAACGATGTTTCGTTATTTTCTCAGGAGTTAAGATTAGCTTCCTCTACTCCGTTAATGGATAAAACAGACTGGATGGTAGGTGCTATTTATTATCAAGATAATCAGCATGTCACAGATATTTATGGCTATAGAGATAGAGTTAACCATGATGTAACCGTTGATTTTAAACAAAAGACGACATCCATTGCTGCCTATGCAAACACCGAAACGCAATTAACGGATAAATTAACATTAATTGCTGGTGTGCGAGTAACTGATGATGAAGTTAGCTTTGATGGTGGCACTACGGTTACCAATAAAGATGATGACTTTACAGGTGAGCTGACTTTCTTTTCAGTTGATAAACCTATTACCGTAGAAAATGAGAAATTAACATCGACAGAATGGACTGGAAAACTCGGTGTTAATTATGATATCAGTGATGATGCCATGGTTTATGGTAGTTACAGTCAAGGTTATAAAGCAGGTGTTTGGAATGGTTTTTGGGCAGTTACTGAAGGCGATCATTCTTCAACAGCGCCAGAATATATAGATTCATACGAAGTTGGTGTTAAGTCAAAAATGCTCGATTCCACTTTACAGGTGAATGCTGCGCTTTATTTGTATAAGTATACTGATATGCAATTATTTGCCGACTTACCTGATGGTCGCTACACCATATTTAACGCAGGTAACGCAGATGTTTCTGGTGGTGAAGTTGAAATCAACTGGTTTCCGACCGAAAATATAGAGTTTCGTGGTGGTCTTGGCTACACTAAATCTGAAATTTCGGCAAACGTTGGCTTATTAAACTTTTCTAATGCTCAAGCAGCCAATACTCCAGAGTTAACATATAACCTAATGACTCGCTATTTTTGGGAAGTGAACGGCAACACTAATGCCTACGTTCAGGCTGATTATGTTTATCAAGATGATGTTTATTTCTCTTTAGATAATTTAAAAGCTATTAGTCAGAAAAGCTATGGTTTAATTGGTTTTAGAGCTGGTTTTGATATGGATATCAACGATAATTGGTGGTCTGTTTCGGCATGGGTTAAAAATGCTGCAGATGAAGAGTATTTTACTGAAATATTAACTTCTGGAAGTGCAGGGGTTGTTTCTGGCCAAATAGGCTCACCTCGTATGTATGGTATTACGATTAAAAGTGAATTTTAAACTCTAATCCCTATAACGGCGCCTTAATATTATTTATTAGGGCGTTTTTGTTTCTGATCAAAATATTTAAGGTTTGCTATATGAGTACAGAACACGGATTAAACCGTAGTTTAAAATGGTTAGACACTATGGCATTGGCTTTTGGTGCAATGGTTGGCTGGGCATGGGTCGCATTAATTAATGATATTTTAGCGCGGGGTGGCAGTGTCGGCAGTATGATTGGTACTGCGCTAGTAGGCTTAGTTATTCTTGCCATTGGTTTTATATATGCAGAGTTGACTGCGGCAATGCCAAATGTTGGTGGCGAACATGTTTTTACTAAAAGAGCTCTAGGAGGAAGCGCATCATTTCTTTGTACTTGGGCTATTATTTTTGTTTATGTTGCTGTCTGTGCTTTTGAAGCGGTTGCTTTACCTAGCGTTCTTGACAATTTATTTCCTTCTTTAGGTAACATCCCTTTATACCAAATAAACGGCAGTGATGTCTTTTTAGATATGGCGTTAATTGGTGCCGTTACTTCTTTGCTTGTTGCATGGGTTAATATTCGCGGTGTAAAACTTGCGGCATTTATTCAAACAGTCGTGGTTGGTATTATTCTTATCGCGGGGGCAATGTTAATTTTAGGCATTGGCATCGAAGGCAACACCACTAATATGGAGCCATTATTCATTGGCGGAGTTGGTGGCGTATTTACGGCAATGGCGATGGTGCCCTTTTTAATGACGGGTTTCGATGTTATTCCCCAAGCAGCAGAAGAGATAAACCTTCCACCTAAAAAAATAGGTGTATTATTGGTTGCTTCAATTGTTTTTGCTATATCTTGGTACATTCTAATTGAGTTGGCTGTGGCAATGTTATTATCCTCAGAAGAGCGTTCTGCAACTTCTTTTGCAACTATGGCAGCGGCTGAAGTAGCTTTTGGTCGTAATGGCGGAATATTTTTATTATTTGCCGGTGTTGCCGGTATATTAACCAGTTGGAACAGTTTTATGATAGGTGGCTCACGCGCCATTTTTTCAATGGCACAAGACGGTATGTTACCTTCATTTCTTGCCCGCGTTCATCCCCGTTACAAAACGCCACATAACGCTATTTTATGTATTGGTATACTTGGAGCAATAGCCCCTTTCTTAGGAAAAAAAGCATTAGTATGGTTTGTCGATGGCGGTTCATTTAGTTTGATGATTGCTTATTTGCTCGTTTGTTTGTCATTTATCGTTTTACGTAAAAAAGAGCCTGCAATGAAAAGACCTTTTAAAGCAAAGGGAGGGATAATACTTGGCTGGTTTGGTGTAATTTCAAGTTTAGCAATCGCTTTATTATATTTCCCAGGTTTCCCTGCAGCATTAGTATGGCAAGAATGGGTTATGGTTATTGGGTGGTTCTTATTAGGCTCAGTGTCATATATTACAATTTACAGACCTTTTTCAAGAAAAAAATTAATGTTGCTATAAGATGAATATCAAAAAATAGTTAACTACAAATCGATTAATAGGATTAACGATGACTTTAGTTGATACTCAAATACTACAGTTTGACCTACGTTTGGGTACACCTTCAGATGCAGCCTTGGTAGTCCAATTTATGCATAAGCTAGGTTCTTTTCAAAAAATGGGAGATGACATTACAGCTACCCCTGAAAGGATAAAGCGTTTGCTAAAATCAAAACAGGGTGAAGTTGTATTGGGGCTTTATGATGGAGAGGCTGTTGGTTTCGCGTATTTTTACGAAAAAAGTTCCGCTTTTATGGGGCGTTCAGGACTGTTTATCGATGGTATTCTCATTGATGATTCCATGCGCAGTAAAGGCTTAGGCAATATTATGATGCAATTTTTGTCAAAAATAGCGGTTGAACGTGGATGTGAATTCCTTGAGTGGGGGTGCTTAGACTGGAACACTTCTGCTATAGCGTTTTATCAGAATATAGGGGCTTATTGTATCGATACAATGCGTATATATCGCCTATCACCTGAAGACTTAAATACAACAGCACTACGATTTTGAAGTGTGATGGAGATATGATGTAAGAAATACACTGTTAACACTGCAGTTCAGACGTTATGATAGTGCCAATAAATAATAACGGAGCATATTGTGCATCAATTAACTATTCGTAAAGCTGTTATAAAAGATACCGCACTAATCTTACATTTTATTCGTGAACTGGCCATTTATGAAAAAGCCGAACATGAAGTGCTAGCAACAGAGCATACAATTAAACAATCGATTTTTTCTAACGACAGTCATGTTAGTGCATTAATCTGTATGCAAGGCGATCAAGCATTGGGTATGGCAATTTATTTTTATAACTATTCGACTTGGTTGGCAAAACCGGGACTTTATCTCGAAGATCTTTATGTTTCTCCTGAACATCGTGGTAAAGGTGCTGGAAAATTATTACTTAAAAAAATGGCACAAGTTGCCTTGCAAAATAACTGCGGTAGATTTGAATGGAGCTGCTTAGATTGGAATAAACCTTCCCGTGATTTTTATCATTCGATTGGCGCACAAGCGCAAGATGAATGGGTAGGTTATCGTATGTCTGGTCAAACGCTTGTAGACTTTGCCAAAGAGGATTAATTTTCGCTGTTAAGCCTGTAATACCAATGTTAAATAAAGTCCTTTAAACGGTCTTCGAATTCAATCATAAATCGATTCAAGGGTGTTTAGTATATACGCCTTATTATCACCTTTATAGTCACACGTAGCCTCACAGTAGGAAAGGGTGTTAGCATGTCTACGGGAGGTTCCCGCTTTGATTAAGGGCTCAATATCTTTATCAAAACGGGTAACTTTTCAAATCGATGTGTTAGATTAAGTTGGAGCTAACACATCTCAAATTGTCATTTAAAAACGACTACATACAACCTCTTAATGTTCAAACTTTATAGACTTCGCTGTAATAATGCCTTGTGGTTCTTTAGTCCCTTTAATTTCAAGCTGATCACCAAGAACAACTAATGACCAAAATTGTTCAGCTGTAACCCTTTCGTCATTATATTTAAATGTAGTCGTTTGATTAATTAAAACTTGATGATTTGAAACAACAAGAGAGCCTTCATTTATTTCGTCAACAACACCTTTAAATTCAGTGCGGGTCGCATTATGATCGCTGTTCTCATTATTATCATGCTCATTTTCCTCTATTTTCACCTTGAGGGCGACAAAGATACCCTCTACCAATTGCCCTTCTACTTCTGCTAACATGTCATTTTGTAGTTGTTCAAAAAATACCGCTTGAACCACTTCATCACCATTCATTCCTTCGAACAAGGTATTTTCATTGGTAGTAATAGTTACACCAACAATACTAAAACCAAAGTTTAGAATGTTACTTACCTTACCTTTTAACTCTGTTTCAGCGTTTTCATCTTCATTTTCACGCTTCATTTTGGTCGCTATATTTTTACCTTCACTATCAACAAAACCTTTAAGCTCTACAAAATCACCAATGGTTAAATCGGCTAAATCAAAGAAACGCTCACCGTTATCAGACTCATCCTTCATTTTAGTTTGATTATTTACTTCAAATTCAGAGCTCAGCACGGTAACTGTGCCTAAATCTAAGTTAATCGCTTCAATAGCACCTTCAAGGTTTAAATTTGTTTGTTGGTGAATGCGTATTTTTTGCGCTAACAAATCACTGGCGGCAGTATATTCACCTTTAATTTTAACGCGAATATTTGCGATTAAAGCACTAGCATCACCGTATTCAAATTCAGTATTCTCATCAAGAATAACCTGAACACCATTCACTTTAAAACGACTCGAAGACTCAAAATCAGTGATAAAACCCTCTACATGTAAGTCTTCACCTTCTTCATGGGCTTCATTTTTTTCTTTAAGCTTCACTTTACTAACAACCAATACCCCTGCATCTAGCGCTGAATATTCACCTTTAACACGAACTTGTTGTCCATCAGTTAGGTCAGATTCAACAAAGTCTTCAAATATTGCAGAACTATAATCAATAACTAAACCATTTAACTCGAAGGTTTTATTAACCGTATTCAATAAGGTAATGCGCGCTTGAATTTTTAACTGCGTTTGTTCCATTTCTTTTTCTATACGTGTGGCGTATAAAGAGCCATCGACATTGAAGAAACCGCTTATTTCAAGAATATCCCCAGGTACAAGATCGGCCAATATAAAGTTTTCTAAACTCGTTAAATCGTCAAACACAATCGTTTGACCAAGTATTGTTATCGTATTGGCAAATAAATCAATACTCTCTATTGGACCTTTTAATTGTTCATCATAATGAATAGCGTTGGCATTACCTGTAGCGCCATCTTCATTCACTTCGCCACTCAGGCTTACAACCATACCAACCTGTAAATCCGTTTCACTTGCACCATCATTGTCATCTGTAGTGACCGTGGTTGAATCAGTTTCATATTCAACGCCATTAATAAATACACTACCAAACCCAGTAATAACACCAGTAGTTTCAGTAATTGTTGTAGTTGGTGGTGGAGGCAAAATTGAAGCAGGTTGCACTGTTTCACTTGTGGATGAACCACCACAACCGGTTAAGACAGATGCTGCAATTAATGATAAAATGAATCGGCTTGACATGTTGAAATCCTCAGAAAATTAGTCATATAAAAAGCTATTATTAGCTTATTGTTAGATTGATAATTTAACTTAGGAAAATGGCTATGATATGAATGTTCATGGTTAGATAAACAACATGATAGACTTTCTTCTGCAAGAAAATAGAAAATGAATATAAAATCATTATCTACGATTGTTTTTATATTTCAATCGATGAACGACGAGTTAATAAAAACAATTTATCAATGTTAGGCGACACTAACAGCTATCATAAAAGATAGCAATTAAAAAAACGAACCTTTTACGTACAACCATTGGCTATGATTTTTTGTAAAAACAACTTAATTACTAGCTGAAATACTTTATGCTATTTTTGTCTTCTATTGGGTTGTTTTTAGAGTTTTAATATATTTCAATTGCTATTTCGCCCATGCTGAGGTCTAAAACTCATGAGCGCAAAAAATGACGCAATGCTAGTTGTTATTAAAACAGTAGTCAACGCCAGAGGGTTCATTTGCCCATAAAGCGCAAACCGTAATAACTCAACACAAGCGGTAAAAGGGTTGAACTGACAAAGCCAATATAGCCAGATGCTCGCCTCTTGCATTTTCCACAAGGGATATAAGGCACTAGAAAGAAAGAACATCGGAAAAATAACAAAGTTCATCACACCAGCGAAGTTTTCCAATTGCTTAATAAGATTAGACAGCATTAACCCTAACGCGCCGAGAAAAAAAGCAATTAAGAAAATTGCCGGCACTGCCGTAATATAGCCAATAAGCGGAATATCAACGTCAACTAACTGCGCAAAAAATAAAAAAATAATGACTTGTAGAAGTGAGAGCAAGGCGCTGGCAATTAATTTACAACACAATAAAAAAGGCCGAGGTAGCGGGCTCATCAATAACACTTTCATGCTGCCCATTTCTCTATCATAAACCATGGAAAGCGAGCTTTGCATGCCATTGAATAAAATGATCATGCAGCAAAGTCCTGGGGTAATATATTGCTGATAAGTAATGTAAGTACCATAGGGCTCCATAATAGAGACACCTAGCGCTGCCCTGAAGCCCGCAGCAAAAACAACCAGCCAAAGTAACGGTCTGACTAACGCACTTAATAACCGCGAACGTTGTTGGAAGAAACGTAAAACCTCACGCTTAACAATGCCATTAAAACAATAAAGATAGCTAGGGTTCATCAGACAATCTCCACGTTAGCGGTTAACGTGCGATAAAGCTGATAGACATCAGCAACGTTGTGCGTTTTACATAACTCACCACTTATGCCCTGTGCTTTAATTTTTCCTTCATTGATAAGTATTAATTGATCTTCTGCTGATATTTCATCAATTAAATGCGTTGCCCATAACACACAAATACCTAGCTGTTGGCAAAGCGTGCCAACGTATTCAGTGATCATTTTTCTACTGTCAATATCTAAACCAACCGTAGCCTCATCAAGTAACAATACTTTGGGTTGATGAATTAACGCGCGAGCAATTTCAACACGGCGACGGTGTCCGCCATTTAACGCTCTTACTTTGTCATTGAGTCGCGGCGTTAATTCAAGTTGAGACAAAATTTCACTGATATTCTCTAACGCTTGTGATGATGAAATACCATGTAAAGCGGCATAATAAACCAAATTTTGCTTAACCGATAAATCGAGATCTAGCGTACTTTGCTGAAAAACCACCCCCATAGACTGCATAATTTTCGATCTATTATGACTTAAATCATAACCATTGATCTTAATCTCCCCTGATGCTGCCTGATAAAGACCGGTTAGCATTGAGAACAAGGTACTTTTTCCTGCACCATTAGGACCAAGCAACACGTTAAAGCCGTTGTTAATAGTCAGATTTAAACCAGCAATAGCCGCTTTTTTACCATAAAAAAACGAAAGCTCGTTGGTAACAATACTCATGGCACTTTTCGTATTACTACGCCCCATGGGTAACGCCCTACTTTAATTGATTTGGTCACTTTCATCCGGTTAACATCAATTACTGAAACATCACCACTAATGCCATTTGTTGTTAACAGCTGACTTTGGTCATGATTAAAAGCAAGCTGCCATACTCGGCGTCCTACTAATAAATATTTTTCCACCGTCATGCTTTTGCGATCAATAACGGCCACATGATTCGCCGGTCCTAATGCCACAAACGCATATCGCCCATCCTGAGTTAACTCGATGCCAACAGGTTGAACACGATCATGATGAATTCCGCTAATAGCAAAAGTAAATTCTTTAATAATTTTTTGCGTGGCAACATCAAGTATCACTACGGTACCGCCAATTTCAGAGCTGACCCATAAATATTTGCTATCGTCGGTAAATTTAGCTGACCGGGGTCTGGCACTCACTAAAGTATTGGCAAAGTTTTTATGGCTTTGGGTATCAATCCAATGCACCATATTGGTTGTTTCCGAGGTTACTACCACAATTTTTCCATCAGGACTTACCGCTAAGCCTTCAGGTTCAACGCCTACATCTATCTGTGTGATAACAGCGTTCGAAGCAATATCAATCACCGTAAGCAGGGCGTCATCCTCGTTAGAGGTATAAATAATTTTGCCATTTGGATGTAGTGCAATGGTTTCTGGGTCTTCACCTGAAGGTAGGTCACCAATGATCTGCTCTGTCTTTACATCGAAAATTTGAATGCTGTCTGACTCACTCGCGCAAATATAAGCAAGCGATTGATCCTTATTAAAAATTATACCTCGAGGTCGTTGCCCCACGGCGATTGTTTTTATGACTTTATTTTGGCTTAAATCGATAACCGAAATATTGTCGTCCTTTTCATTGGTAACATAAGCTAATTCAGTCGCATAGCCCGAGGTACTGTTAAGTAAAACAGCTAAAATCAATAATCTAAAAAGTACATTATTTTTCATAAGTAATGGTAAACCTTATTTACATTGAGATTCTTGAACATCAAAACCAAGGGTATCAAGATCAGTTACCGGATGAAGCATGCCTGGCTGTGGTGACTGTGATACCAACCCATGAGGATGCACCAGCGCTAGCGGCATTCTTAATTGCTTATTCCAAGGTCGGAAACTAAGTTTTCGCCCTTTGTACGCTGCCAAATCAAAGTCAGCCGAGTTCATATATTTGATGAGTTTGTTACTCTCATTCGAATGAAGTTTATGTACCGATTGGGCAACACTACGCACGGCAAGATAGCCAGCAAAGTCCATTTCATTCATTTTTCTATCAGCCATTTGAGTAAAACGATGTTGTAACTGAGTAGCGCCCCACTGCTCTATCACACCATGCCATGCCAAAGCTTCTAAACCAGCAGAGCCGATAACTGGGCGTGGTAAATAGGTATTAAAGGGGATGAATTCAGCAAAATCTTTAGCTTTATCGGCTACATAAACCACATCATAATCTTTTACGGTTTGCGTAAACAAAGGAATTTCTTGTTGTGCGCTACGTCTGAGATCCGTATTAAAACTCCACTCTTTTTCATCGATAATCTTTAAACCGAAACGTTTAGCAGCACGTTTAAATGAGGTGGCGAGTTGAACATCTTCAGCTTTATTACCACGAATTAATAACACCTTGTTCATGCGACGATAAAGTAACCATTGAGCAAGCGCGTCAGACTTCATTGCATCACTGGGTATAGTATGAAATACAGCATTTAAACACTGGCTATTGCGAAGTTCATCAGCAGATTCACTCACATTAAACAGCAATACTGGCTTGTTTTTGGCCCAACGATCTACTTGAACTAATAATGCTAATGGTGCTTCAAGAATAAAAATACGTCGTCCCTGCTGATATTCATTTTCTAAATAATTTAAAAATTGTGCTGTTTTCGTCGCAGTAAAATTGCTTAGATTAAAGTGTTGCTGTAAAAATTTACCCGTAGAATTTGAGTCACTAATGGCAAGTTTAGCGCCGAGGAAGCCACTATTATCTGGCTTTTCAAAAAGGTTCGAAAAGGTAGGTGGTTTTTGCTGTGCTAACTTTACATAACTGATATCAAGCGTTATTGGGCTTGATAATGCATTAAAACAAACTATCCACACACCAATAGCAACACTTTTAAAAAAAAACATGGCGACCTCAAACATATAAAAAGATCAATGACTATCCGTCAAATTGATGTACTTAACTTAAGCATATTTATACGCATATAGATAAGCATATAGATAAGCATATAGAAAAAAACTCTAAAGTGAAAAAGTGAACTATTTCAGTTAAACACCATAACAATATGATATATAAGAACATAAAATTAATTACCCTGTTTTCTCTCTATAAAATCATACTAAAGGATGAGGGCTAACCGCGCTAAAGTACAATTCTTGAACCTCACCAACCTCGTTATGATAATTATATAAAAATTAAACACACAACTAATTTACGTAGAAAATGGGGTACACAGCGATGATAAAATTTAATTTAGGGCGTCATTATTTAATTGCATTAATTGCATTAATATCAATTTGTTCATTTGGCATAGCGGCACATGGCTCGGTAACACCGCAAGCAATAAACACCTCAACATTGCCCACGTTAAGCGAAGAATGGGCAGACACCAATCCTTATCGCGAAGAACAGGGAGACATACGCGCAGAAATTTTACGTGTTGGCGCGTCAGCCTACAACCAAAACTGTGCTCGCTGTCATGGTTTAGGCGGAATATCTGGCGGTATTGCGCCCGACTTACGTCAGTTACCAGCAGATTTTGATGGCGATGAGTGGTATGTGTATCGTGTGCAAAATGGCGCGGTACGTAATGGTGCGGTTTATATGCCGAAAATGACCGAACATTTAAACCAAGAAGCACTTTGGTCTATTCGTACTTGGTTAGAGTCAGTCAGTGATGAAGAATAAATTTTATTGTCTACTTTTGTGGTTAAGTTGTTGTAGCATATTTTGCTCAGCAACTTTTGCGCGATCTTATGATGATATTATTGAAAGCAAAGAAATTACTGTTGCCGTTTATAGCGATTTCATCCCCTTTTCATACCAAGAAAATGGGGAAGCAAAAGGCATTGATATTGAGGTCGCAAAGCATATTGCCAAACAGTTAGGCGTCACGCTGCGTTTCAGGTGGATGACCGCCGATGAAAATGTTGAAGATGACTTGCGCAATAACCTATGGAAAGGACATTACCTTAAACGCAGTGTTGCTGACTTAATGCTTAGAGTCCCCTACGATAAGAAATATTCTGAGCTGCGCGACGATATTGGTGAACGGGTACACGCACAGGTACACATGTTCGCGCCCTATCATACTGAGTCATGGAAAATCGTTTTCAATAATAAAAAAATTGACGATGTTAGCACTATGGCCATTTTTCAATATCATGACATTGGCGTCGAAGTAGACTCCATTCCACAATTTTATCTAATGTCTGTCTTCAATGGTCGCATGCGCAATAAAACCAAACAGTATGCTTCACTGGGGTTGGCCATTTCAGCAATGCAGGAACATAAAGTTGATGCCGTAATGGGGCTACGAAGTCAGGTGAGTTATTACCAACACCAGCTTGCCTCCCCTTCCTACCAATTAGCAACCAATGCCTTTCCGATGATTGGAAAGCAGCAATGGGATATTGGCATGGCGGTAAAAAGTAACTACCGTCAATTAGGCTATGTTATTGCAGACATTGTTCAGGCCATGATAAAGCAAGGGCTAATGAAGGAAATATTTTCACACTACAACGCTGTTTACCAACTTCCAAACCTATACTCGGTTGGTGAAGAATAGCTTTTTTATCATACTAAATGATGAAAAAAACGCTACCGGTGAGTAATAGAAAAGTAAATAGAGACGTTTTAATATCGTTACAGCCTGCTTCAATGGTTTTATTCATGTTGCGAGATGATGTGTGAATTCATTGGTGTTATGCAGGAAGGGAAGTAGATAAAAATATCGTTAACCAGATTTAAAACCCAAGAGGAAATAACAATGATAACAGCAGGTAAAACCAAGGTATTGTCATTATCCATGGCAATTTCTTTAGCGTTAACTGGCTTAGCAAATGCTGAAGTAACCGATAAAGATATTGCCAATGACCAAATGACAACGAATGATGTTGTGTCCTATGGACTTGGCCTAAGAGGACAACGTTACAGCCCTCTTGATAAAATAAATACCGATACAGTGAAAGAAATGCGTCCAGTCTGGTCATTCTCATTAGGTGGCGAAAAACAGCGTGGTCAAGAATCTCAACCCATGGTCAAAGATGGCGTGATGTATATTACTGGCTCATACTCGCGAGTGTATGCTATAGATGTTAATACAGGTGACGAACTTTGGCAATATGATGCAAGATTACCTGATGGTATTATGCCTTGCTGTGATGTTATTAACCGTGGCGCCGCACTATACGGCGACCTAGTTATTTTTGGTACCCTTGATGCAAAACTTGTCGCACTTAATAAAGACACAGGTAAAGTTGTTTGGAAAAAGAAAGTAGAAGATTATAAAGCGGGTTACTCAATTACTGCCGCACCTATTATTGTTAAAGGTAAAGTAATCACCGGAGTTGCAGGTGGTGAATTTGGCGTAGTCGGTAAAGTAAGTGCTTATGATGCCAAAACAGGTCAATTAGTATGGGAACGCCCTACGGTTGAAGGTCATATGGGCTACATCTGGAAAGATGGTAAAAAAATTGATAATGGCATTTCTGGTGGCAAACCAGGACAAACATGGCCAGGCGACCTTTGGAAGTCAGGGGGAGCAGCGCCTTGGTTAGGTGGCACTTATGATGCCGACGTAGACCTACTCTTTTTTGGTACCGGTAACCCCGCACCATGGAACTCTCATTTACGTCCAGGTGATAACCTCTTCTCATCATCACGTTTAGCCATTGACCCAGATACCGGTAAAATTGTTTGGCATTTCCAAACTACGCCACACGACGGCTGGGATTTTGATGGTGTTAACGAGCTTGTTTCTTTCGATTATAAAGAAAATGGTAAAACCATCAAAGCAGCGGCAACGGCTGACAGAAATGGTTTCTTCTACGTACTTAATCGTGAAAATGGTGACTTCATTCGAGGCTTCCCGTTTGTTGATAAACAAACATGGGCTTCGGGACTTGATAAGAAAGGACGCCCACTTTATATCGATAGTAATAGGCCAAGTGATCCAAGCGCATCAAAAGATGGTCATAAAGGTAGTACTGTGGTGGCTGCTCCTGCTTTCTTAGGTGGTAAAAACTGGATGCCTATGGCTTACAGTCAAGATACACAATTGTTCTATGTACCCTCAAACGAGTGGCAGATGGATATTTGGAATGAACCTACTGCTTATAAGAAAGGTGCTGCATACCTCGGTGCTGGCTTTACTATTTCAGCGATCAATAAAGACTATATTGGTGTATTAAAAGCAATTGATCCTAAAACAGGTAAAGTTGTTTGGCGTTATAATAACTATGCTCCTTTATGGGGAGGTGTATTGGCTACTGCAGGTAACCTAGTATTTACTGGGAACCCTGAAGGATACTTATTAGGTCTTGACGCTAAAACAGGTGAAGTTAAATATAAATTCAATACCGGCTCAGGCATCGTTGGTTCACCTATTACCTGGGAAATGGGTGGTGAACAATATCTCAGTGTACTCTCTGGTTGGGGTGGTGCTGTGCCTTTATGGGGCGGAGATGTTGCCAAACGCATCAAACACTTAAACCAAGGTGGTAGTGTGTGGACGTTTAAACTGCCTAAGTAGTCAATTTATATAGTCAGTTTATAACTCAAAAAAGGTTTTTGAATTTATTCAAAAGCCTTTTTTTATCTAAAAAATGTAATTAGTGCAAGCCACAGGCCAATAAATATAAATCTACTCATTCTAAAGTATGATGTTTTCTATGCAAAGGGAGAATAGTTTCACTCACCTTATTGGTACTAATATAGATACACGAAAGAACGCTTTGGTAACTATCATTTGGTAAATATCAAAGTAAACATAAACAGGGCCACGGAAAAGAGTATTACTCTGGCTGGTCTCGATACGAGGTGATATATGATCTATGCAAATCCGGGAAGCGAAAATTCTGTTGTTACTTTTAAATCCAGATATGAAAATTTTATCGGTGGTAAATGGGTAGCGCCAGTAAAAGGGAATTATTTTACTAACACTACCCCTGTAACAGGTGAAATAATTTGTGAAATTCCACGTTCAAGTGCTGAAGATATTGAATTAGCACTTGATGCTGCACATGCAGCAAAAACGGCATGGGGGAAAACCTCAGTACAAGAACGCTCAAACATACTATTAAAAATTGCCGATCGTATTGAAGCGAACCTTGAATTAATAGCCGTAGCTGAAACATGGGATAATGGTAAACCAGTACGTGAAACACTTAATGCTGACATCCCGTTAACTGTTGATCATTTCCGCTATTATGCTGGTTGTATTCGTGCGCAAGAAGGCACCCTTTCACAAATAGATGACGATACGGTTGCTTATCACTTCCATGAGCCTATTGGTGTTGTTGGTCAAATAATTCCGTGGAACTTCCCTATGCTAATGGCCGCATGGAAATTAGCCCCGGCACTTGCCGCTGGTAACTGTATTATTCTTAAACCTGCTGAGCAAACACCTGCCAGTATTCTGGTATTTATGGAGTTGATTGCTGACTTGTTACCTGATGGTGTATTAAACATTGTTAATGGTTACGGTAAAGAAGCCGGCGAAGCCTTAGCAACAAGTACACGTATTGGTAAAATTGCTTTTACCGGTTCAACACCTGTTGGTCAACATATATTGAAATGTGCGGCTGAAAATTTAATTCCTTCTACGGTAGAGCTTGGTGGTAAATCACCAAACATATTCTTTAGTGATATCACACAATTTGAAGATGATTACCTTGATAAATGTGCTGAAGGTTTTGCTTTAGGTTTCTTTAACCAAGGTGAAGTATGTACCTGTCCTTCTCGTGCACTAGTACAAGAAGATATTTTTGATGTGTTCATGGAGAAAGTACTTGAGAAAACCAGGAACATCATTCAAGGTAATCCGCTTGATGTTAACACTATGGTTGGCGCACAAGCTTCTAAAGAGCAATATGATAAAATCAAAGGTTATCTACAAATAGGTAAAGATGAAGGCGCAACAGTACTTTCTGGTGGTAACCATGAAAGTTTAGAAGGTTCACTAGAAACGGGTTACTACATCCAACCTACTATTTTGAAAGGTAATAACTCAATGCGAATTTTCCAAGAAGAAATTTTTGGTCCTGTCATTTCTGTTACTACCTTTAAAGATGCTGAAGAAGCGTTACAAATAGCTAACGATACTGCTTTTGGTTTAGGTGCAGGTGTATGGACTCGTGATGCTAACCTTGCTCATCGTATGGGTCGTGGTATTCAATCTGGGCGAGTGTGGACTAACTGTTACCATTTATATCCTGCTCATGCTGCTTTTGGTGGCTATAAAAAATCAGGCATAGGTCGTGAAACCCACAAGATGATGCTTGATCATTACCAACAAACTAAAAACTTATTAGTGAGTTATAGCACCAGTCCTTTAGGCTTCTTCTAGGCTTATAACGATTACCTTGGGTGTTAACATGCCTTTTAAAAGATTATATCACTTCAAAATTTGGGTTCTATTTACCCTCTTTTTTATGTTAACACCCTCTTTTTATTCTATTGCTTTTAATGCCATTGAAAGCCAAAACGTTACTTCAATTTCTGATGACATCGCTCAACTTTTCCCCCGTGCAACGCGCGTAGGTCCTGTTGATAATAAAACCCCCGTAACGCCAGTCTATCAACTCAATGAACTACTGGGTTATGCTTTTGAGTCAGACGATTTTACCCATTTCATTGCTTTTTCAGGACAAACCGTAAACCTATTAATGGGTATTGATACGCAAGGCGTTCTTACCGGCTTAAAAGTATTAAATCATCATGAACCTATATTTTTACACGGTTTAGGCGAGCAACCACTGTTCCGTTTTATTAAGCAGTATCAGGGCCATTCAATTAAAGAACGGTTTATTATCAACGCTCGCGATAAAAGCTCGCTAGATACGACTTATTTCGATGGTATTACCCGCGCAACCATCTCGGTATTAGTGATCAACGACACCATTATTGCCTCGGCGCTTAAAGTTGCACGAGAAAAGCTAGCAGGCTTCATTGCACCATCAAATATCATTATTGACCCCAATAATTACCAAGCACAAACGTTTGAACAACTCGTTACCAATAACTACATTAAGCATTGGCAACTAACGCGTGAACAAGCGATAGCCATTGCCGAGAATTCATCGATAGCATTAGCAAAAGAGATAAACACGTTAAGCGACGGGGAAAATGATTTTATTGATTTGTATTTTGCCTTCGTCAATATTCCTATCGTTGGTAGAAATTTATTAGGAGAACAAGAGTATCAGCGCTTACGTGAAAGCTTAAAACCTGATGAGCATGCGTTAATGGTATTTAATAGCGGTAAGTATGCCTTTGTTAGTGAAAATTTCATCCCGCAAACCGTCCCAAATCGCTTCAGTGCAACACAAGACGACTTACCCGTTGATATCCGTGATATCGATTTTTACAGTTATTACGATCCTTCTTTTGCGCTTACTCTACCTAATTTTGATGAAATTAAAGTCTTTAGAATAAAATCTCAATCAGGTTTTGAACTCAATAAAACATTCTCGTTATCATTGACCGTTAGTTACAATCAATCGTTCTTAACCAAGCAACAATACAGTTTCTCTATTGATAATACCTTACCCAGTTCTTTGTTTATTCATCATAAACCTAAAGAAAACCTAGCAGAAAAAAAACCTTTGTGGCTAAAAATTTGGACAAGCCGTAGCACTGAAATTTTACTTTTAAGTATTTACCTTAGCTTTTTAACGTTCTTGTTTATTAAACAAGAAACTGTAGCCAAAAATGCCAAAACCACTCATAAAATACGTTTTTATTCTTTAATTTTTGTTGTTGCTTTTATCGGCTATTATGCCCAAGGTCAATTATCTGTGGTTAATATTTACACCTTATTATTGTCACTCAAGCAAGGCTTTAACATTGAAGTATTCTTACTTGACCCAATAATTTTTATCTTATGGGCTTTTGTTTTTATTACGCTTTTTATTTGGGGAAGAGGTTTGTTCTGCGGTTGGTTATGCCCCTTTGGCGCGCTACAAGAATTTGTTGGTCTAATCGCAAACAAACTGAAAATAAAGCAGTTTAACGTAAAACCTCATCACCATAAGGCCGCGCAAAAAATAAAGTATTTAGCGTTATTATTATTAGTTGGCTGTTCATTTTATTCACTGACGCTTGCCGAGCAGCTTGCCGAATTAGAACCGTTTAAAACCAGCATAACGCTCAACTTTGTTCGTTATTGGCCATTTGTTTTATATGTAGTATTACTTCTTGCCCTTAGCTTGAAAATTCACAAGTTTTACTGTCGATATTTATGCCCTTTAGGTGCCGGTTTAGCAATTATAGGCCGGTATCCTCTGCTTAAAAAGCTAAGACGACGCCAAGAATGTGGCTCACCCTGCCACCTTTGTCGCACCAAAAAGTGTGGTATCGACGCGATCAACCTTGACGGCTCAATTGACTATAGTGAATGCATTCAATGCTTAGAATGTTTGGTTACTATCGAAAGTCCTCAAGAATGTGTTGTTGATAAGTATTCAAATAAAAAGAAGAAAGCGCCAACGCCTTTACATATAAAGATATTGAACTGTAACGAGTAAACGATATGATAGGTATATTAGGTAATAAAAATATAATAAAAACGTAACTGAAACGTAATTAAAGGTAGTTCTATGAGTAAAATCAAAACAATAACGGCGGTCAGCACAGCAACTGATCCATTCATTGCAAGCCAAGAACTTTACCAACAACTTAATCAAGACAATATATGCTTTGTGCTCTTCTATTGCTCCTCAACTTATGCGCTTGATAAACTTGCGCAAACTATGGAAAGTACTTTCAAAGATATTGATATTGTTGGCTGCACCACGGCAGGAGAAGTTACCAATAAAGGTTACGAACAACATTCTATTATCGCGATAGGTTTTTCCTGTCAATACTTTGCCATCAGCGCCGCTCTCGTTGAATCTATGGAAAAATTCGACACGCTGGACGCACAATCAACAATAAACGAGTTAGTTGAACAATGTCAGTCTAAAAACTTAACCACAATTAAAAGCAACAGTTTTTTACTCACCTTACTCGATGGGCTTTCTTCAAATGAAGAACAATTTCTCGTCACGCTAAACTCTGCGACAAGAGGTATTCCCCATTTTGGCGGTTCTGCTGGTGACGACATTAATTTAGCGAAAACGCATGTCTATTACCAAGGTAATTTTTATCAAAATTCCGCTATCGTGATTATGGTAAACACCACGTTACCTTTCGAGGTATTTAGCTGCCATCACATAGCACTCCCTACCGAAAAAATAGTAGTCACAGCAGCCAATGCCGATAGTAGAACAGTGTATGAACTTAATGCTGAACCTGCAGCTCTCGAATATGCAAAATTATTGAAAATGGATTTAAAAGATTTAAGCCCTGAAGTCTTTTCGCTCAATCCCTTGGCAGTAAAAGTGGGTGGTCAATATTATATTCGTGCAATTCAAAAAGTGAATGAAGCGGACTTGAGTCTTACATTTTACTGCGCTGTAGACGTTGGCATAGTGTTAACCGCAGTAGAAATGGGTGATATATTTTTTCCTGTGACTCAAAAACTTGAGGAAATTTCACAGCGATACGGTAAGCCTGAATTAGTTTTGACTTGTGATTGTTTTTTAAGGCGCCTAGAGATTGAACAAAAAGGCTTAGAATCAAAAGTGAAAAAATTAAATGCTAAATACAACATAACCGGCTTTAATACTTACGGTGAGCATATTAATGGCATTCATTTAAATCAAACCTTTACTGGTGTTTATATCGCGGGAGGCATTGATGAGTGAACAAGCATTAACAGAAGAGTTAGCCCAATTAAAAAAACAAAACACCAAGTTAAAAAAAATTAATTACGCCTTAATGCAGCGTGTAGAAGACAGCGGAGAAAATCAATACGCACCTTATACCGCGTTTGAGCATTCTGTTCACTTAGCTGAAGAAGTCAGAGAAAAAACCCAAACATTAAATGAAACACTAGCAAAACTTGAGCGCAGTAATCATGCATTAAAGCAAGCAAATGCTACAGCTAATCTTTTCAAACAACGTTTTATTGATGCAATAGAAAGTATTTCAGAAGCCTTTGTTTTACTTGATAGCAAAGGTCGAATTATTTTACAAAACAGTAATTTTGCCAACTTTTGGACCGACTCTGGCTTACCAATAACAGAAGGTGTTAATCTTAACGACCTGAAAGATTTAGCCAAAACACGCGGTATTATTCGACGGGCATCACCGGGTGATGCTTTTGCCAGCCCTGTATATCAATTGTCGGACGACCGATGGTTTCAATTAAACGAACATCGTACCAGCGAAGGTGGTTGGGTAATGCTCTATACCGATATTACCGCAGTAAAAAACGCCGAAAGTGCTCGTTATGAACGAGGCATGGCACAAAAGTCGCTGTTACTACAAAACTTAATAGATAACCTGACTCAAGGCGTGGTGTTGATCAGTAGCCATAACAAAATTGAAGTATGGAATATGCGTTTTGCACGCATTAGCCAATTATCTCCTAACCTTTTACGGTCGATGCCTAACACTAATAATTTAAAAAACTTAACTGAACTCGACTTAACGCCAAAATCAGGTAACAACATTGATTACTACATTCAAACACTGGCTAATGGAACCGTACTGGAAATAAGAGATCACCGATTAAATAACGGTAAAACCATTAAAACTTATAGTGATATTACCGAACGTCACCGCAACGCAGAATCATTAAAAAAAAGTGAAAGTTGGCTACGAT
Source organism: uncultured Colwellia sp. (assembly GCA_963974965.1). Taxonomy (GTDB): domain Bacteria; phylum Pseudomonadota; class Gammaproteobacteria; order Enterobacterales; family Alteromonadaceae; genus Colwellia. The sequence continues at coordinate 117,141 of CAXBEX010000013.1, forward strand.
TAATCACAGATAATGTGCCCGCGATGATCGCTTATGTTGGCAAAGATCTAAAATATCAATTCACTAATCAAGTTTATGTTGACTGGTACGGTTGGCCTCAAGGTGGCCTTAATGGAATAGAGTTAGAGCAAAGCCGTATTCATTCAGACTTTACTCAATTGAAACCTTATATTGATCGCGCCTTAAATGGTGAAAGTGTTAGTTTTGAAATTGAAGAAAAAAACAAACTCGATGAACCAAACTACTTATTAAAATCTTACGTGCCTAATCGCGATGTTAAAGGCGATGTACAGGGTTTTTTCGTACTCATTCGTGATATTACCGAACGACGTAAAAATGCATTAGCGCTACAAAAAGCCCATGATCTACTGGAAGTTAGGGTACAAGAGCGAACCTTTCAATTACAAAGCTTAAATGACACCCTACAAGTAGAAGTAGAAGAGCGTAGCCAAGCACAATTTAACCTGCTCAAAGCTAAAAGCGAAGCAGAGTTTGCCAACAGTTCAAAAACAAAATTTCTTGCCGCCGTGAGTCATGATTTGCTACAACCTTTAAATGCGGCACAACTTTTTACTAGCTCATTAATGGAAGCCCCATTAGAAAAAAAAACCAAAAAACTGCTTTGCTCGGTTGCTAATTCATTAGACGATTTAGAAAATTTAATTTGTACCTTAGTTGATATTTCAAAGCTTGATGCTGGTGTGGTTAAAGCCGATAAATGCTCATTTAAATTGTCTGAGTTGCTGGATAACCTTGTCAGTGAATACCAACAAACGAGTACACAATTTCAAGTAGAGTTACGCTATGTCAGTAGTGACGTTGTTATAAACAGCGATAGCATGTTACTAGCAAGAATACTGCGTAATTTTCTCTCTAATGCCTTTAGGTATGCTGGTAACGGCAAAGTATTACTGGGTTGTCGACGTCAAGGAAATCAAGTATCAATTGAAGTATGGGACAACGGCATGGGCATTGCCCAAGACCAAATACAAGAGATTTTTAAAGAATTCAAACGGCTTAAACCTTCCCAAAGCGCATTTCGTAACGGCCTTGGCTTAGGGTTAGCTATTGTTGATAAAATTTCGAAAGTACTCGAACATCCTATTATGGTTAATTCTATTTTAGATAAAGGCTCTGTGTTTTCGGTCAAAGTACCGCTTGGCGAAATAAATGAAGTATCTCAGTCAAATGACCCGTTTAATTTTATGCTAGCGACGCCAGTATTAACACAAAGTAAAATTTGGCTTATTGATAACGACGCCAATGTATGTGCTGGCATGTTACAGTTGCTTGAAGGATGGGGGTGCATAGTAACAACCGCCACCAGTCTACACAATTTACAGCAACAGGTGGATATTAACCATGATCATGCCGATATACTCATTGTTGATTATCACCTTGATGACGACGTAAATGGCTTGGATGTGGCGAAAGAAATTAACAACTGTCGAGCGTGTTCATTGCCAGTGATGATGATCACCGCGAATTACAGTAAGCACCTGAAAAACGAAGTGAAAGATAGCGATATATTGTTATTAAATAAACCGGTAAAACCATTAAAACTAAAAACATCAATGCTGTATTTATTGAAATAATGGTTTATTGAAATAATGATTCGTGCCTATGCATTTCGCTCAGGAGAAATTGTTACATCCACTGTAGGGGGTAACTTATTGCCCGTTGTCGGACTAAAGTCCAACCTTGAATATTGCAAATTTAACAATAAATCACTACATAGCCATATAATGATTTATTTTACTTTGTAGCAAATAAACACAGCATATCCAAACCTAAAGATGCACCTGCTAAAGCAGTAATGGCGCCGTGATCATAGGCAGGAGCTACTTCTACTACATCCATACCAATGACGTTTATTCCTTCAATCCCACGTAAAATTCGTTGTGCTTGATAGGTAGACAACCCTCCAATGACTGGAGTGCCAGTTCCCGGCGCAAAACTTGGGTCTAAACAGTCAATATCAAACGTTAAATAACACAGGTTATCACCCACTATGTCTTTAATTCTTTGGGCAACAGCTTCAACGCCATGTTCATGCACCCATTGATTATCTAATACATTAAAGCCTAACGTATCTTCAATGGCTGTACGCAGCCCAATTTGTACTGAGTTTTTTGGATTTATGATGCCCTCTTTTACCGCATGATAAAACATGGTCCCATGTTCTATTTTTCCAGCTCTGTCATTCCAAGTATCGTAATGGGCATCAAAATGAATGAGTGATAAACCTTTACCATACTTTTTAGCATAGGCTTTTAGAATAGGATAAGTAATAAAATGATCGCCCCCTAAAGTCAACGTTGCACAATCATTGTTAATGATATTACTAATATGAGCTTCAATTTCATCTGGAATTTTTTCAGGGTGACTACTATCAACGCCACAATCACCATAATCGACAACAGCTAATTTATCAAAAGGATCAAATCCCCAGTGTGGTACAGTGCCCCAATTAATAGCGGATGACTCTTCTCGAATAGCTCTTGGGCCAAAACGTGCGCCGGGGCGGTTGGTACAGGCAAGATCATAAGGGATTCCTGTTACGGCAACATCGGCATGAGTTAAATCGCGACTGTACTTGCGTCTAACAAAACTTAGCACCCCTGAATAACTGGGCTCTATGTTGGTGCCTAATAACGCTTCACGGCTTAGTTTTTCTCGGGATATGGCAAAATCAGTTGCTCTAGTCATAATTTTTATCTCCGTATGCAGCCAGGAAAACTACACAACATTTCAAAAATTAAATTAGCGGCTAATAGTGAAGTATTGCCACTTGTGTCATAAGGGGGGGATACTTCGACTAAATCTGCACCAATAAGATTACTACCATACATGCCTCTGATAATTTCAAGTGCTTGTGGTGAGGTGAGTCCCGCAGGTTCAGGAGTGCCTGTACCAGGAGCAAAAGCGGGATCAATGCCGTCAATATCAAAGGTTAAATATGTTGGTGTGCTTTCACCAATCAATGCTCTAACTTCAGCCATTAACGGGGTTAAAGATTTTAACCAGCACTCTTCAGCTTGAATAACTCTTACACCTTGTTCAATAGCCCACTGAAAATCTTGCGAACTATAACCTGTTGCACGTTGCCCTATTTGCACCATTTTTTTCGGATCAACTAAACCTTCCTCAATCGCACGTCTAAATATGGTGCCGTGACACTCCTTTTCACCAAACATAGAATCATTAATATCAGCATGAGCATCAACATGAACAAGTGCCATAGTACCGTGTTTTTTATACAGAGCACGCAGTATTGGTAAACTAATAGTATGGTCGCCACCAACCGTTACAGGCTTAATATCTTTAGCCATAATATTATCGTAATGTGCTTCAATAATTTTTATTGAATCGGCTAAATTGAAAGTATTAATAGCAGCATCACCAATATCAGCCACTTGAAAACTATCAAAAGGTGCCGCTTTGGTATACATGCCATAAGGGCGCACTAATACAGACTCATTACGCACCGAACGAGGGCCAAAACGCGTACCACTGCGGTTACTTGCGCCAATATCTAATGGCACGCCAACAATACCAATATCAAGTTTACCGGCATCACTACTGGTTAACTCACATGACGGTAAGCGAAACATAGTGCCAGGGCCGCCAAATCGTGGCATTTCATTTCCACCCATGGGTTGATTAAACTTTGGCTGATTAATTGGAGGCTGATTGAAGTTACTCATTTTATTTTCCTTATTCACTGGTGTTTGTTGTAAAAATCACGGCTTTGGTTTCAAGGAATTCTTCAACTCCCATCACGGTGAACTCTCTACCATTACCCGATTGTTTATAACCGCCAAATGGCGCTAAATAGTTAAATTCACCACCATTGATCATGCACTGCCCAGCACGGATCTTTTTAGCGACATTAAAAGCGGCGGCGTCATCTTTTGCAAAAACAGCTGCTGACAAACCAAAAGGTGTGTCGTTTGCAATGTCAATGGCTTCATCGATTGTTTGATAAGGGATCATGCACAATACAGGACCAAATATTTCTTCTTGGGCAATGCGCATTTTATTATGCACATCAGCAAAAATAGTGGGTAGAATATAATATCCTTTTTCTAAATTAGCTGGCGCATCAACACCACCACATACAAGTGTTGCCCCTTCATCAATGCCTAGTTGAATATAGCTTACTATTCGCTGTTGATGTGCTTTTGAGCTCACTGGGCCTAAAAATGCATCATCGGTCATGCCAACAATGAGTGATGTTGCAATTTTTTTAGCGATTTCGACTGCTTCATCATAGTGAGCTTGTGGTACTAACATTCTTGATAACGTATTACAGCTTTGGCCGCTGTTAAGCATGACATCTTCAACACCATATTTTACAGCTTCGGCTAAATTAGCATCTGGTGTAATAATAAAAGGGGATTTTCCGCCAAGCTCTTGCATCACTCGTTTTACTGTAGGAGCGGCGGCTTGCGCCACTTTAATGCCTGCCCCAGTTGAACCAGTAAACGACACCATATCAATATCTGGATGACGACTTAAGGCGTCACCAACAACCACGCCTGTTCCTGGAACTAAATTAAATACGCCCGCAGGAGCGTTAAATTCAGCTAATGCCGAGCTAATAATCTCAGTCATAATAAAATCTTGCCACGGCGTTTGCTCAGACGGCTTAACCACCATGGTACACCCTGCGGCAAGCGCAGCACCAACTTTACCAACAAATTGATGCAGCGGAAAATTCCAAGGATTGATAAAACCACAAACGCCAATGGCCTCTTTAACTATAATGCACTTATCGCCGTGCTCTTGAGTTTCGGTAACATTCGTATGCTGTGCAAATAAAGCCATGGCATAAATAGCGCCCTCAATTTGTAACCAGCTAGCAATGTGCTCAGGACAGCCCATGGTTTTCGAAACAGCAGTCACTAATTCGTTTTGTCGGCGCTCCATTTCACTGGCAATTTTTTTGATGATATCGCGTCTGATTTTTGATGGTGTATTCGACCAAGCAGGAAATGCTTTTTTAGCCGCAGTAACCGCAGTATTAACCTGCTCTATATCACCACAAGCCACTTGAGCCACAACGTCTTCGGTCGCAGGATTTATCACATCGAGTGTATTGCCATTAGTATTATCAAGCCATTGACCATCAAGATAAAACTTATTAAAATTCAGGTTCAAGTTCGAGTTTAAGTTTTTATTTAAGATAGGGGTTAGGCTCGCGTTATTCATAGTGATAGCCTTGCGCTTTTAAATCAATCAAGGTTGCTTCAATACTTAACCTTAGCGTATCAACAATAAAGTCGATATCATCTGCTGTGAGGGTCAGCGCTGGTGACATTACGTTTAAATGTACAATAGGTCGAACAATTAAGCCGTTAGCATCCGCATGATTTGATATTTGTTTACCAATGTCCATTTCTTCAGGGAATAGCTCACAAGTTGCTTTATTAGCAACAAACTCAACGCACCACATAAAGCCTTGTCCACGAATATCCCCCACTATGGGTAAGTCAGTCAGTGAATGTAATTTTTCCTTAAAATATGATTCAAGATTTAACACATTATCGAGCAGCTGTTCACGCTCCATAATTTCAATATTTTTTAATGCCGCAGCACAAGCAACCGGATGGCCTGAATAAGTAAAACCATGAGCAAAGCAGCGTCCATGTCCCGCTTCACTAATAACATCCCAAATTTTTTCAGAGAAAATGGTGGCGCCTAAAGGAAGATAACCCGACGTTAACCCTTTCGCGCTAATAATAATATCGGGCACTATGTCAAATACATCTTCAGACGCAAACCAGTGACCAAGACGGCCAAATGCGGTAACCACTTCATCAGAAACATATAAAACATCGTACTTTTTACACACTTCCCACGTTTTTTGGTGGTAACCGTATGGTGGTACAATTACGCCACCAGCCCCCATGATTGGCTCAGCGAAAAAGGCAGCAACATTGTCAGCACCAAGGTTTAGAATTTTTTGTTCAAGCTCTCCAACTAAAAAGTTTAAAAACTCGATATCGGTTTTATCATCATGCTGACCATATTTTTTCGGGGCAGTAAGGTGATGAATGGTGTCTTGAATATAATCAAATTCAGCGGGATGGTCGCCTTTTTTACCTCCAATAGACATCGCCGCAAAGGTTGAACCGTGATATGACATGTCACGAGAAATAATATGTTTCTTTTGATATTTGCCACGACAGTTTTGATAGTACTGGATCAGGCGATAAGCGGTATCAATGGCCGTTGAACCACCACAGCTGAAAAACACATGATTAAGCGAGCCAGGGGCAAGTTCAGCTATTTTAGTCGCTAGTTCAGTTGCGGGTACATTCGTCATATCAACAAAGGGGTTTGCGTATGACATTTTCATTACTTGATCGCTTATGGCATCAGCCATTTCTCTGCGACCTGTGCCAATGTTGTTACACCATAAACCACCAACGGCATCTAAGTATTTATTGCCATCAGTATCTTCAATATGAATGCCCGATGCTTTTTCAATAGGCAATGCACCTTCCGTTTTACAAACATCAAAAATAGTCCAAGGGTGCATAAAATGCGCTTGGTCTTTTTGCATAATCTCTTGGGTATAAGTTTGGGTGGTATCTTTAGTAGCGCTGTTCATTTTGACCTCTGGTAAATATAGATATCGACTATACAAAGTATTATATAAGTCGAAGAAAAGTAGATAAATTCCCCCTCTTTTTATCTATGAAGGAGGATTATTTCAGCTAAGCAATTGCTTACTATTTTTAGTAGTAGTCATACTTAAAAGTAAGACCAAATGTTGCTGGTTGTTGACGGTAAACTGTTCGTCCTGCAAAACCGGTGAATGAATAGGTTTCAGCATCGTTGTCAAGTAGGTTTCTGGCCCAAAGCGACACTGTCCAGCCATCATTATCCGAGGTCAGTGAAATTAAACCGTTTAATGAACTAATTGAACCATACTGTGCATTCGAATCTGCAAGTTGAGCGTATTGGATGCCTGAATAGCTATAACTGGTTTGAAATTTTAAAAATAAATCGTTTTCTAGTGGCATATCATAAGCAACTAGTGCGTTATAACTCCACTCTGGTGCTTGTGATAAAACCGTGCCTTCAACTAATTCATCAGCAAGGGCATCGACAAAACCAAAACCATCTTCATGGGCTTGATCATTAACTGATGGATCAACATTGATACCACGTAAATCTGCTGTGGTTGGTGCTTTAGTGACTTTAGAGTCTAAATAGGCAATACCTGCCTGAATAGTTATTTCATCGGTAGGTAACCAATTCACATCAAGTTCAAAACCTGATGTTTGAGACTCAGGAATATTGGCTAACGTTGTATCAGCAACAGCAAAGCCACTGAAATCACTAAATTCACCAGAGACAAAGGTTAATAATGATTGACGATTTTCATATTCTAACGCGAATGCCGCACCGTTTAGTTGCATGCTGCCATTGAGTAAAGTCCACTTAAAACCAATTTCAGCAGAAGTTACATCTTCAGGCTCCACATAACTCCAAGCGTTACTATCTATTACCGCCCCACCATAATAAACGCCACTTTTATAACTTGTTGCTACATTACCAAATACCAACAAATCACCATTAACTTTCCAATCAAGACCAATTTTACCGGTAATTGCACTTTCGTCATTGGTTTCATTTAATGCTGTTACAGGAAATACTTCGCCGAAACTTTCATTAGTGGCAGTGCCATTAAAGCTTCTTTCATCATAAGAATAACGGACGCCAGCGATGAGCTTCCAACTATTATTAAGTTGAGTTTCAGTATGTAGATACACGCCATAAGAATCAGTTTTTTGCACGTAATCAGCGATAAATCTGTCTAAGCCAAAAGCATTAATATCTTCTGGATATAACGTGCCATCAAATGCGGAATCCGTTACAAAAAAAGAATCATCAAAAAGGTCAAGGGCATCAACTTTTTCATTTGATATGTTAGCACCAGCAACCCAAGTGAAATCATCACTGCCTGTGCTAATGAAACGTATTTCTTGCGACCATTGCTCTAATTTGTCATCTTGAATGAGCTCCATTGTAGCAATAGCGCTACCATCATAGTTATCAACAACCGTTCGGTCATATTGATCCCATGAGCTAATTGAAATAACGTCAAAGCTTTCAAAACTATAATCCAAGGTTAATGCCACACCTGAGCCTGACTCGTCACGGCTAACATCTAAATCACCTACGCTAACTTTTGCAGGATCTTTAGAGGAATTTAAAACGCTGAAAGAATCATCACCAAAAGTATCTTCAATGCCTTCACTATCAGGCGATAAAGGTTTTGATTTATCATTGTTTGCATAAACACGTAATAAACCTGTACCGCTGTCACCTAATTCAAAACCAAGCTGCCCTCTAACGGCAAACGTATCGATTAGGCCAAACTCTTCGCCCGTACTATCATCTTTTTGCCAGCCTTCATTAGATTTAGCACAATTTAGAGAAAAGCGACCATTAACTGTGTCAGTTAAAGAGCCACCAACGGCAGTAGTAATCTCAACTGTTTGATAACTACTATAATCGGCTTCAATAAAGGCTTCAAAATCATCTGTTGGCTTAACGGTGATAAAATTAATAGCACCACCGGTGGTATTTTTACCGTATAAAGTTCCTTGCGGACCCTTTAATACTTCAACACGCTCAATATCGAATAATTGACCACCTAAATAAACGGGGCTACTAGCAAATACTTCATCGCTGTAAACACCAACACCACTGGTATTGTTAGGACTAAAATCATCAAGGCCAATGCCACGAATAGCAAAGATAGGTGTACTGCCTGAGGTAGAATTAACGGCCACTAACCCTGGCGTATGAGCGCCTAAATCAACAGCACTATCGATACCCAAATCTTCCAGCATGTCACCATTAAAAGCAGTGGTTGTTACGCCAACTTCAGTGATATTTTGCGTACGTTTTTGCGCGGTAATTTGAATTTTTTCAATTTCTTCACTGTGCGCAATGGGTGCTAATGTGGTTAACACTGCCAGTGCGATAATTGATTTTGAAAAAAAATGATTAGTTTTCACAATATTCCCTCCAAGGGTTATAGTGTTGTAAGTTAGTTCAGTTACTAACCCCTTTGATGAACCAGTAGGGTAATGCTGAATCTGTTTTTATGTGTTTACGTTAGTTTTAGCTTGTTCTAGTTTCTACATTAACTATTGCAGGTTAAGCACTTTTTGTTTATCCCCTAAAAAGGGGAGCATATAAATTCATCAAATCACGTTATGCTTTTGTTTAAGAAACTAGTGCACAACAAGGCTTTTATGAACAACAACACTAAATTAACTAACTGGCATGAATCTTTAGCATTGGTCATATCTAAAGATTTTAGCTCTGAAGCCATCGCTGAGTTCTTAAAAGGAATAGAAAATTTAATTAACGCAAGTAGTGGTTTAGTGACTGTTTTTCCTTTAGGACAGCCTCCTCAAACCTCTCATCACCGGTTGCTAGCCAATGAAGATCCCCAACTACAAATTGATACTTATGATGCCGGCGCTTATTTATTAGATCCTTTTTATCGGATAGCTTTTGATGAAAAAGTTGAAGGCCCTTTCACTGTTAAAGATGTAAGCCCTGAGGGTTTTGAAGATTCAGAATATTACGACTTATTCTATAAAAAACTCGGTTTTATTGATGAAATTTGTCTTATCTTCCAATTTAAAGACGAATCTATAGTGATCGTCTCAATTGTTAGGCATGTCGGCGAGTTACCCTTTACTAAAGCAGATATAAAGCAACTTAAAGTTGTTTTTCCATTAATGAAAAGCATTTTGACTAAATGGCAACAAAACCTAGAGCAAACTGCAGCTCCTAATTTAGAATGGCAACTCGACAATGCTTTAATTAACTTTGGCAATTCAGTCTTAACACCAAGAGAAAGTAAAATTTTACACTTTATTTTGCATGGTTATTCCATTAAATACATTGCACAGAAGTTAGAAAATAGTGTTGAAACGATCAAACATCACCGTAAAAACATCTACATAAAACTCGATGTAAGCTCTCAATCAGAATTATTTTATTTGTTCATTGCATCATTAAAAGCGATGCCAGAAGGAGCATTGGATGACCCCTTAACCTTCTTGGAGTGAAAAAGAAGTAAACCTCACCTCATGAGGGGATGTTTTGTTTAGCAGTTTTTTGAAATAGTTGAATGACAAATTATTACATTACCTGCGAAGTGACGATTAGATGAATGACGCAATGAAGCAAGGTTCCATTTTCGACCAACCTAAGGCAATTCTCGCTGCGATTATCATTAGCATTGTTGGTAATGCTGTTTTTATTGGCATGCCAATGCTAGTTGGCTCCCTTGCCGATACGTTAGGTTTTGATGAACAACAACTCGGTTGGCTGGCTTCAGCCGACTTAATGGGCATTTTTGTTGCTTCAATTATTGCGTCACTACTGGTAAATCGTGTTAACCGACAACTGTTGGTTTACGTCGGTATTACCGTCGCTATTGTTGCTAACTTTAGCTCTACCATTTTTCATGATTTTAACACCTTATTTATTATACGAATTATTTCAGGCTTAGGCGGCGGACTATGTTATTCCGTTGGTGTTGCAACCCTTGCTGGCACGCATAAAACAGCACGAAATTTTAGTATTCTATTATTTGTTTTAGTCGCGGTTAATGCCATTGAACTTTATACTTTTCCTGCAATTTCGGATAACTGGGGTGTTGATGGTATTTTTATCTTCTTTTGTATTACTTTTATTGGTACCTATCTTTTTGTTCGCTGGTTACCGAGTGCTAATACAGAAGCAAGTGTTCAAGGAAGTGACAATGATAGTGCTAGTCAGCACACAAGCAAGGTTGTTATTCCCGCTTCGATCCCATGGTTATGTTTAGCCGCAGTTGCTTGTGTATATATTAATGTCGGTGCTTTTTGGGCATTCATTGAACGTCTTGGTGTTGACGCGAGTTTATCCGATAATTTTATTAGTAATACCCTAGCTTTAGGGACATTATTTACGTTGTCAGGTTGTGCTATTGCGACCTGGATGGGTAATAAATACGGTCAATCAAAACCGCTCATTGCCGCTTTTGCCCTAATGACCTCTATATTATTTTTATTAGCACTTAAAGTAACACCTATTAGTTACGTGATTGCCACTACGGTGTTTAATTTTTGCTGGTTATTTATTGATGTATTCCAATTAGGCACTATTGGTAATATTGACCACAGTGGTAAATACGCAGCTTTGGTTCCAGGCGCTCAAGGGTTTACCCAGTCTATATCTCCTGCTATTGCTGGTTTTATTCTTAGCCAAGGTTATGGCTATGGTGGTGTAATGATGCTATGTGCTGTTGGTACTATTAGCGCAATGTTTATCTACACCATTGTTTATGCAAAACTCAAAAAGATTGCCCCTGATATAGCTGACGCTAACTAACTAAGTTCAATCTTAAAATAACGTAATCCATTTATAACTATTTAACGAGTATCAACTCATGACAGCTAAACTTCATGCTCAACAAGCATTATTAAAAACTAAATTCTTTCCTTATTGGCTAGACAATAAAGCAGCGCCAGAGCCAGAAGCCGCGTTAGAGACAAATATAAAATGCGACCTGCTCATTGTTGGCGCAGGGTTCACTGGCCTATGGGCAGCCATTCATGCAAAAGAAGCTAACCCCGAACGTGATGTTGTGATTATTGAAGCACAAACTATTGCTATTGGCGCATCAGGCCGCCCTGCAGCAATACTTTCTGCCTCAGTTATGCATGGTTTAGCTAATGCTGCTCGTTTATTTCCTGATGAAATGGATGAACTTGAACGTTTAGGTAAAGAAAACATGGATGGCTTTAAAGACACCATTGAGCGTTACACTATTGATTGCGATATTGAATGGGGAGGCGAATTAACCGTTGCTATTGGCGATGAAGGCTTACCCGATATTGAAAGTGAGTATAAGCTTTATAGAAAATACGGCCATGACGCACATTTACTTGATAAAAATGCCATTCAAAAAGAGATTAACTCGCCGTTATTTCATGGCGGCTTGTGGTCTAAAAAACGTAGTGGCACAGTGCATCCAGCCAAACTTGCTTGGGGCTTGAAAAAAGCGGCAATAAAGCTTGGTGTACGACTATATGAAAATTCCCCGTTAGTGACTTCAACCCACCTTAAACCTGGGGTGTTAGTAACCACACAACAAGGCAGCGTAAGTGCCAATAAAGTATTATTAGCCACCAACGCTTTTGCAGCAGGCAGTAAAAAAATCACCCGTAGAGTTTCTGCGATAAGAGATCGCATTGTCGTTACTGAGCCCTTAACCGATGAACAAATGGCGGTGATTGGCTGGCAGAATCGTCAAGGCATTTACGATACTCGTACCCAATTAAACTATATGCGTTTAACCGCTGATAATCGGATATTATTTGGTGGCCGTTTAGGGTACTTTTTTAATAATGACACCGATCCAAAAGCCGATAAAACGGCTGATAATTTTTATCCCTTAGTCGAAAAGTTTTATAAAACTTTTCCTACACTAAAAGCGATTAAATTTTCTCATGCTTGGAGTGGTCCAATCGCGCTAACGACGCGAATGGCAGTGCATTATCAGCATTATTATCAAGGAGATATGATTTATGCTGGTGGGTATTCTGGTTTTGGTGTTACCGCAACACGCTTTGGCGCACGCGTTGGATTAGCTGTTTTAGATAACACCGGTATTCCTGAAACAAAACTGGGCTTTGCCACCTCTTTACCGGGTTATATTCCCCCAGAGCCATTTCGTTGGATTGGCGCAAAAATCACCATGTATGCGCTAGACACGCTAGATGAAAAAGGCGGTTGGCGTAAACCTTGGGTAAGAATGGTTGAAAAAATGGGCTTTCCTGTGACGCAGAGTGAACAATAGCCTTGATTGCAAAGCTGTTGTTAACCCTATTGAGGCAACCCTATTGAGTTATATCAATAGGGTTACAATCATCTTGCTGGTTTTATTAGCTTTGTGCTACTTCAGCAAATAATGTGTTAAATAGATCTAAACCTTCATTAATTACGTCATCGCTTATTGTTAATGCAGGTAGGAATCTAATAACGTTACCGTAAAAACCACAAGCCAATAATACTAAGCCGTATTTTGACGCATTGGCAATAATCGCTTGAGTAAGCTCTGTATTTGGCTGCTCTTTGTCACCCTCTTTGCATAATTCGATAGCAATCATTGCGCCTTTATTTCTAACCTCACCAATGAGTGTTGGAAATTGAGTCTGCAATTGTGATAAACGTTCATTAAAAATAGCGCCAATTTGTGCTGAACGGTTAACTAAATTTTCTTCTTCCATAACGTCTAATACAGCTAATGCAGCAGCACACGCTACAGGAGAGCCACCATAGGTGCCGCCTAAACCACCAGGAAGTGGAGCGTCCATAATCTCGCTTTTACCAACCACTGCAGCAATAGGGAAACCACCGGCAATACCTTTAGCCATAGTGATTAAATCGGGTTCAACACCTGAGTATTCACAACAGAACATTTTACCAGTACGGCCAAAGCCTGTTTGTATTTCATCGACAATCAGCACAATACCGTGTTCATCACAAATTTTTCGTAAAGCCTGTAAAAACTCTGAGGGTGCAGCGTAGAATCCACCTTCCCCTTGAACTGGCTCTACAATAATTGCCGCTACATCAGATGGCGCAATATCCACTTTAAATAAGTTTTCTATTGCTTTTAGTGAGGCTTTCACTGAAATATCGTGATAGTTAATCGGGAAAGGTGCATGAAAAATATCACCCGGAAAAGGGCCAAATAAGTTTTTATAGGGCGTGATCTTTCCTGTTAACGCCATTGTTAGGTTAGTACGGCCATGAAAACCACCATTAAAAGCAATAACACCACGACGACCCGTATACGCACGTGCTATTTTCACACAGTTTTCTACCGCTTCAGCGCCGGTAGAAACAAAAATTGCTTTTTTATCTGAATCGCCCGGCGCGATTTCAGTTAATTTTTCTGCCAATTCAACACCCACTTCATATGGATTTACCATGATGCAGGTATGGCTGAACTTATCTAGTTGTGCTTTGGCTGCAGCAACTACTTTAGGGTGACTGTGACCCGTATTACATACTGCAATACCAGCACCAAAATCAATAAAACGATTTCCTTCTACATCCCATATTTCAGCGTTTTTAGCATGATCTACGTAGATTGGGTACATATTGCCTTGCCCTCTAGCAACCACTTTTGTTTTACGGGCTTGTAAGTTTGCATTTGTCATTTTAATTTCCTGTTCAATTTTTTTATAGCGAAATAATTCGAATAATGGTGAGTGCTTATTTATAAACGTTAGCGGTCTAAGCCACCCATGCATAAATATTTGATTTCCATATAATCATCTAAACCATATTTAGAGCCTTCACGACCATTTCCTGACTGTTTTACACCACCAAAAGGTGCGGCAACATTTGAAATAATCCCTTCATTGATACCTACCATGCCAAATTCTAGGGCTTCGGCTACGCGCCAAATTAGACCAATATCGCGGGCATAAAAATAAGCCGCTAAACCAAACTTAGTATCGTTGGCCATAGCGATAACTTCATCTTCATCACTAAACGAAATAATAGGTGAAACGGGCCCAAAAATTTCATTACTGGCAATGGGCATATCATTGGTGACATCTGTTAGCACGGTTGGCTGGTAAAAACCTTCGCCTTGCTTGTGATGCTCTCCACCAAGAACAAGTTTTGCTCCTGCAGCAATTGATGCGTTAACTAATTCATTTACATCATTACTTGCTTGAACTGAAATCATAGGTCCAACATTTATGCCATCGTCAAGCCCGTTACCAATTGATAGCTCTTTAACGGCATTAACAAATTTGTCAGTAAATTCTTGATAAACCTTGTCGTGCACAAAAATACGATTTGTACACACACAGGTTTGTCCAGCATTTCGGTATTTCGATGCGATAGCGCCTTGAACGGCAGAATCAATGTCAGCATCATCAAAAACAATAAACGGCGCGTTACCACCAAGTTCCATCGATACTTTTTTAACGGTTGATGCACATTGGCTAATGAGCATTTTTCCTACTGCCGTTGAGCCTGTGAAGGTAAATTTTGCAACGTCAGGATGCTGCGTCAACACTTGTCCCATACCGCGAGCATCATCACCAACAACCACATTAAATACACCTGCTGGAATACCTGCACGTTCAGCTAACTCGGCCATAGCCAATGCTGATAATGGTGTTTGCGTGGCGGGTCTAACAACAAAGGTACAACCAGAGGCAAGCGCTGCTGCGGCCTTTCTAGCGATCATTGCATTAGGGAAGTTCCAAGGCGTTATGGCAGCAACCACACCAATAGGTTGCTTGATTACAACAATACGCTTATCGTTTGATGGACCAGGAATAGTATCGCCATAAACACGTTTACCCTCTTCTGCAAACCAATCAATAAACGATGCGCCATAAGCTATTTCACCTTTAGCTTCTGCTAGTGGCTTACCTTGTTCTAATGTAAGTATGCGGCCTAAGTCGTCTTGGTGTTGCATCATTAGATTAAACCAATTACGCATTAGGGAGGCACGCTCATTTACGGATTTACTTGACCACATTTTAAAAGCATCTTTAGCCGCTTTTACTGCTAATTCTGTTTCTACAACACCAGAGTTGCTTACATTAGTGATCAACTCGCCCGTTGCAGGGTTATTTACCGCAAGCTCGGTTGTACTACTGTGCCAACTGCCATTGATATAAGAAAAGTTTTTAAGTAATTTACTGTCATTAAGGTTAAACATAATATTCTCTATAAATAAATTATTTTCTCTATTGAATAACAAATCAAGTTAGGGTTAAATATAAAACATTCAAACTAATGTTTTATGACGGTAAAACAAATGAGTAAATCATCTATTATCCCTAAGCCAGTTGCTGAATATGATCTGCGTTTACTACGTATTTTTAAAGCAGTAGTTGAAAATGGTGGCTTTGCTGCTGCTGAAAATGAATTAGGCATTACGCGCTCGACTGTGAGTGTGCATATGTCAAATTTAGAAAGTAGAATGAAGCTTAAGCTTTGTTTACGCGGGCGGGGGGGCTTTTCTTTGACTGAAGATGGGCAGGCTGTTTATTATGCCGCTATTAACTTGTTTGATTCACTCAATGATTTTTCATTATTGGTTGGCTCCCTTGGTAGTGAGCTTAGTGGTGAATTAGTTATTTTATGTGCCGATCAACTTGATGTACAAAAGCAACAAAAATTAGCAAAAGTGATTCAAATTATTCACGATAGCTGCCCTAATCTTCATTTAGTACTTGATGGAGATACCATTCATAATATAGAAAAATTATTATTAAAAGATAAAGCTCATGTTGCGCTATTCCCTAGCTATCAGCAAATTGAAGGGCTATGTTACGAAACCATTTATAGTGAACCTATCTATTTATGTTGCAGTAAACAGCATGCGTTTTTTGATCAGGTTGATTCGGTTATAAGTGAAGAAAAATTAGCCTCTGTACCCGCTATTCACCCTGGTATTGATATTGACGCATTAGGTAGAGAACAATTAAAAAAATTAAATTTGTGCGCTAGAGCTTATCAATTTGACACCCGAAAAGCCATGATATTGTCAGGTCGATATATAGGCTATTTACCTCAGAGCTACATACAGCAAGAATTAAATAATGGTGAAATTCGTTTAATTCAGCCAAGTTCGTTAACGTATAAATTTAATTTATCACTAGTACATAAAAAATACCCAAGAGAAATTAACAAAGTCGAACTACTTAAAAAATCATTCGCTACGGCTTTTAATATGAGTAATACCTAAATATGCATATTAATCAGATGTCCATTGGTTCAAGCGTTGAGCTTAAATAAGTCATGAACGCTTTACTGGCTTTAGAAAGGTAATGATTTTTTTTCCATGCCAAACTCAACTTAAATTCAATTTTTGGCTCAAAGGGTATTGATGTCATCTGTTGTTCATTTTGTAAAATACGCGAGAGACACGTCGTAATACCAACCTCATTGCGAACCAATGATTTTTGCAGTTCAACAAGATTAGTTTCCATACGGATATCTAATACTAAGTGATTTTTTTTTGAATATTGGCTAACCACTTCACGTAAAAAATAACCTTCATGAAATAACACCAGCGGCTCTTGGCAAAATTGTGCCAATGATAACGTTTGCTCAGCGGCTAGCGGATGTGAGCTGACCATGCCTGCTACTATTTCCTCATTAATAAGTTCAGTGTAACGTAGTTGTGTATTTTCTAAATCACCGCGTACTAAGGCTAAATCAAGTTCGCCATTAAGCAACATTTTTTCAAGCGCTGCCGTACCTTGGTCAACCAAATGTATTTTTATTTTTGGATATTTTTGTTTAAATGCCGTCAATACTTTCGGGAAGTAATAAGAGCCCATCATAGCGGAAACACCAAAACGAATAGTGCCTCGCCCTAGATCTTTCAGTGCTTCTAATTCTAATTCAACCTGTTTTGCTTGATTTAATAACTGGGTTGCCAGTTTATACAAAACTTCACCTTCAGCGGTTAATAACGAGTTTTTTTCAGCGCGGTTAATTAATTTTAGCCCAACTTCTTGTTCAAGCTTTTGAATCGCAATGGTTAATGCGGGTTGAGCAATGCCTATTTTATGTGCTGCCCGAGTAAAATTGCCCAGCACGGATAATTGGCAAAAATATTCAAGACGCTTCAAATTCATATAAATCAACCTAATAAGTAAAAACTATAAAAACTATAAAAACTATATATTATATTTATTCTTATTTTAAAGATAGAGTGAACCAATAAATTAACCATTACCGCACAAAATCATATAAACGGAGTAACCTAATGAGCCAAAAACTACCCCCCTATAACTGGCAAGACCCCCTATTTCTTGATAATCAACTAACCGAAGAAGAGCGTATGATACGAGATACGGCTTATGACTATTGCCAAGAAAAACTTCTGCCACGTGTGCTTGAAGCCAATAGACACGAGCACTTTGACCGTGAAATTATGCGTGAATTAGGCCAATTAGGCCTGTTGGGTGCCACCTTGCCTGCAAAATATGGCGGCAGTGAAGTTAATTATGTTAGTTATGGTTTGGTCGCACGTGAAGTAGAACGTGTAGATAGTGGCTACCGCAGCGCTATGAGTGTGCAATCGTCATTGGTTATGCATCCAATCTATGCGTATGGCACTGAAGAGCAACGAATGAAGTATTTACCTAAACTTGCGTCGGGTGAATGGGTTGGCTGTTTTGGTTTAACTGAGCCAAATTCAGGCAGTGATCCTGCCTCTATGGTTACTCACGCCACTAAAGTAGACGGTGGTTACTCTTTAACAGGGAGTAAAATGTGGATAACCAATTCGCCCATCGCCGATGTGTTTGTTGTTTGGGCAAAACTAGATCGTAAAATTCGAGGTTTTGTGCTTGAAAAAGGAATGGAAGGTTTATCCGCACCCAAAATTGAAGGTAAATTTTCTTTACGTGCCTCGATAACAGGCGAAATTGTTATGGACAACGTTTTTGTGCCAGATGAAAATATGTTCCCTGAAATTAAAGGTTTAGCCGGGCCTTTTGGTTGTTTAAATAAAGCGCGTTACGGTATTGCTTGGGGTTCATTAGGTGCTGCTGAATTTTGCTTTAATGCTGCTCGAAACTATACATTAGACCGCCAACAGTTTGGTCGCCCTTTAGCTTCAAATCAGTTAATTCAAAAGAAACTTGCCGATATGCAAACCGAAATAAGTCTTGGCTTACAAGGCTGCTTACAAATGGGTCGTTTAATGGATGCCAATCAATGTCCGGTAGAATTAATTTCATTAATGAAACGTAATAACTGTGGCAAATCACTTGATATTGCGCGTGTTGCCCGTGATATGCATGGCGGTAATGGAATTAGTGATGAATTTGGCGTAATTCGCCATGTAATGAATCTTGAAGCCGTCAATACTTACGAAGGCACTCATGATGTTCATGCCCTAATTTTAGGTCGTGCCATCACAGGTTATCAGGCTTTTTGCTAATGACTAGCGCATTAGGGAACATAAAAGTTGTCGATTTAAGCCGCATATTAGCGGGGCCTTGGGCCTCGCAAATGTTAGCTGACATGGGCGCAGAAGTGATCAAAGTAGAACGTCCTAAAAAAGGCGATGACACACGTTTTTGGGGTCCTCCTTTTATAAAAGGAGCGAGCGAAGAACAACCACCGCAAGCGGCGTATTTTCACTGTGTGAATCGTAATAAGCAATCCATTGCTATTGATATTACCCAAGAGCAAGGTCAACAAGTGATTAAAGACTTAATTGCTCAGGCTGATGTACTTATTGAAAATTATAAAGTGGGTGGGCTTGCTAAATATGGCCTTGATTATCAAAGTGTAAAAGAAATTAATCCACGCTTAGTTTATTGCTCTATTACTGGTTTTGGTCAAAGTGGTCCAAGCGCACTTAAGGCTGGCTATGATGGCATGATTCAAGGTGAAGGTGGCCTGATGAGCATAACGGGTGAGCCTGAAGGTATGCCAATGAAAGTGGGCGTTGCGCTTGTTGATGTGATGACAGGTTTGTACAGTTGCAATGCAGTACTCGCAGCATTGATGGCGCGACATCATACAAACGAAGGTCAACACATTGATATTGCCCTTCTTGATGTACAAGTAGCCACATTGGCGAATCAGGGAATGAACTATTTAGCTACAGGCAAAAATCCGCAGAGATTAGGTAACGGACACCCCAACATTGTCCCTTATCAAACCTTTGCTACTCAAGATGGCAGCATTATTTTAGCGATAGGAAATGACAACCAATTTGTCAAATTCTGTCAAGTAGCCCAGTGCCCGAGTATTGCAGAAGATCCTTGGTTTGCTACCAACGAACAACGGGTTATTAATCGAGATAAGCTCATACCCATTGTAGCGTGCAAACTTGCTTCTCATACAACGCAATGGTGGATTGAGCAACTTGAGCGTGTAGCGGTGCCTTGTGGGCCAGTTAATACCCTAGAACAGGTTTTTGATCATCCGCAAATCAAACATCGTGAAATGGTAAGGCAAGTTGCTAATCAACAAGGGGAACTGATAGATACTATAGCATCACCGATAAATCTTTCAGCGACACCATTACAATATAACAGTGCGTCACCTGACTTGGGTGAACATAGCTATCAGGTGTTATCAAAAAGTCTTAATTACAGTGAAGAAGATATTAGTAAGCTATTTTCAAATGCGACTATAAGTTAGTAAAGTCAGTTAAAAAAACATGAAAGAGCAGCTTATATGATTTGGATATATATCAGCTGCACTTCTTTAACTGTTAAATAATTAATACTTACTGAGTGAAAAATTTGCTCGTGCTGCAGTTTTTGTTTTTTCAGCTGAACGGATTGCTAATTCGCCAATAATTAACGTAACAATAACACCTGTAAATACCGGCCATTGCATACCCTCAGCAGGAGAATAGATAAACAAAACAATAGCAAAACTTAATACGATTATGCACGAATAAGCTAATAAACGAGCAACGAATATACCGCCAGGTATTTTATATGGACGTATATGGTTTGGTTGTTCAACACGGGCTTTTATAAAAGCCAGCATCATAGCGATATAAGGCAACATAAAGATAACGGCACTAAAAGCAAAGAGCGACCAGAATAAATCTTCATTTGAGCCGGCAAGAAAACCATAAAGCACTATGGTTGAAGTACTCACAACACCCATCATAATACTAGCCCCGAATGGTGTGCCGGTTTTTTTACTTTCTTTAGCAAAAATCGCGGGCAACTCGCCCATTTTTGCAGCTTCTGCAGCTGCACGATTACAACCCAAAGCCCAAGTAACACCGTTGGAGAAAAAGGTAAATAATGCAGCAATGCCAATAGCCATCGCAAAGGTTTTCCCTACAGGTGTTTGTCCAAATAAAAGATTCAAGGTATCCATTAGCCCTTCAACTAGATTAATATCTTGTGCAGGAATTGCCGCTAACATAGCAATAGTTCCTAGTGTATAGAGAACAATAATAATTGCGGCAGAAATAAGCACCGCTTTAGGCATGTCTCGGGCTGGATCTTTCATTTCTTCACTGCTAGCACTCACTAATTCAAAACCCAACATGCCATAGATAATTGCCGGAATATATTGAAAGCTGGCTTGCCAGTCAGGTTTAAGAGCCGCAACTGAAAACTCATTAGCCATACCGTACTCACCTACATAATTAAACGCGCCTACAATTAAAATAAGAAAAATAAGTATTTTAAAAATAGCGCCTGTATCGGGCACTAATCTACCAATATCTAAACTGACAATATTGACCAACACGGTGACCCAAGTAAGTGTTAGACCAATAGCAATCTGGCCATAAAGGCTTAACTCTGGAATGAACATTTGCTTAAATATACCAGCAAATAATATAGAAATTGCGGGGATCCATACGGCTGTATTTATCCAATAACTCCATGATGCTCTTGCTGCCCAGCGACTACCATAGGCGGTTTTTACCCACGCATAAATGCCACCTTGCTCTGGATATGAACATGACATTTCCGCACTGATTAGCGCAAAAGGAATAAAGAATACAACGCCAAGAAATAACCACCAAAAAATGCTAGATACACCTACCGAGGCAGCTGAGGCTAACGTATCTAATAGCAAAATAGCGGAAACTGTAAAAAGAATGAGATCTTTTTTCCCTAATATTTTTTCGGTCATAAATCTATATCTTCTATCAAGTTAATTGGTTTCTATCGACTATGTTTTGTGATGTTTTTAATAAAAATAACTAATTAATTATTATTGGTCTATTTTTATTAGTCATTCAGTGTTGCATAAAAAAGCTATGATTAAGTTACCCCTATAGGGGAGCTTTCCTCCTTACTTCTATAATATTGAAATTACATGATTAATTAAAGTCTAACGCGATAGGGGTATGTTCCGATATCTGTAAATTATTTAATCTAATTTTGAATAAAAATTAACACAAAAAATAATAACAACATGAAACACCGTGTCTCGCACTATCATCGTGGTGGTGCAGTGAAAACTTAACTCAAATACAATAGGTCTAACTATGAATCAGAAATCAAAGCTCATTGCACCCAATCTATTTAAGCTATCGCCATTGTTTCTGGCTTTAGGCTTAAACAGTGCATTCGCGAGCAAAATAGAAGTTATCGAAGTTACAGTACAAAAACGCTCTCAGTCTGTGCAAGAAGTACCTGTAGCAGTGTCAGCCTTTAATGGCGACATGATGGATCAACTTCGTATTGAAGATGTGCGTGGTTTAGTTGATTTAACCCCGGGTTTTAATGGCAAAACTGAAGATAGCTTTATTGATGCACTTTCTATTCGAGGTATAGGCACTAATGATTTTGGTATAGGTGGTGACCCATCAGTTGCTATTTTCACTGATGGCTTATGGGCCGGTCGTAATGGCGGTGTACAAATGTCATTTTATGATATGGAACGTGCCGAAGTGGTAAAAGGCCCACAGGGCACATTGTTTGGACGAAATGCCATAGCTGGCGGCATTAACATTACCACCAACAAACCTATTTCTGATTTCGAAGCTCAAGTTGGTGTAACCGTTGCACAGTTCGATACGCAAGAATTAACAGGCATGGTAAATATCCCCTTAACCGAAAATTGGTACTTTCGCGCCGCAGGAAATTTTATTAGTAAAGGGGGTTGGTTAGAGAATGTCGCTGGTGGCGGTGATCTTGGTGGCAGTGAAATTAATTCAACGCGTTTATCACTTCGTTATGAAGGGGATAATGTCGATGCTGTTTTTCGTGCAACTTACGAAGACAGAGAGCAAGACCCTTCAGTGTACTGGACTGAAAATAATGGCATAGCCAAAGATAAAGTCAATATAGATTGGGGAAAAGGCAAGGGATATGATCGTGGTGAAATACTTTCACTACAAGCCAATATAGAGTTTACCCTGTCAGATGAATTTTTATTAACCTCGATTACGGGTTATAAAACCTATGATTTTGCTTACTTAGAAGATTATGATGGCCAACCCGAACTTATTAACAATTATGGTCAAGATCAAACGGTTGACTATGCTAGCCAAGAATTAAGATTAAATTATCAAGGTGATGGCGCTATTAATGGGTTTGTTGGACTGAGTATTTATCAAGAAGATATTGATGCAACTTTTATTAATGCCTATAGCGAAAATGCATTATGTACGGCTGTTTTAGCAACTGACGAGGGTATAGATGGTGCGACCGGCTGTACCGATGATGCTTGGACTGAGTATTGGGGAGAAGCCATAAACCCTGCTGATTTATTAGAAAATAAAGCAGAAACCAATATCAATATATTAAAGAACACGGGCTGGTCTGTTTATGGTGATATTACTTGGCAAGCATCAGACAAGCTCGACTTAACTTTCGGTGGTCGTTACACCAGCGATACCAAAGACATGAGCATTAAGGTGTTAGATTCTGGTGGTGCACTAGGTAATACTTTTGTTTTTGAATGGTACACAGAAGATTTTGTGCAAGCAAAAGATACGTGGACCGATTTCACCCCGCGCGTTGCTGCGGTGTATAAACTAACCGACAAGATTAATTTATATGCAAATGCTGCTCAAGGTTATAAATCGGGCGGCTACTCTACTTTTGGTATTAAAAATGATGGTTCGCAAGAGTACGGCGGCCCGCTAGCACCGGGCAGTGTACCACTTGCTTTTCAACCTGAAACGACAACAAGCTATGAAATTGGCTCAAAAATGATGTTATTAGATAACTCGATGCAGCTCAACCTAGCCTACTTCACTTATGATTATCAAGACTTGCAAATGATTATTTTTGAAGGGGGATCACAATTAGTAAAAAATGTTGGTGAAGCTAAAAACCAAGGTATAGAAGCTGATATGCATTGGACACCAACAGATAACTGGGATTTGCGTATTGCGGGTGCATGGATGGATAGCGAAATTACCAAAGAAATAGAAGCAGGTGATGGCACTTTAGGTAACAAATTACCCATGGCACCGAAGTTAAGTGGTTCAATGGTCACTTCATATTTTCATTATATGGATACCGGCATAGTGACGTTAATGGCCAAATGGGTTTACCAAAGTGAAATTTATGGTGGCCCAGGTAATTATGAAACCGCTAGAATTGGTAGTTGGAATGAGCTTGGTTTGCGCGCCATGTATGAAAGTGAAGATGAATGGTCGGTTAGTATCTATATCGACAATGTTACCGATCAAAAATACTTTGAGCGTGGCTGGGAAAATGCTGATGCAGACAACCAAAATGGTTTCGGTTTAGCTAATACCTTTGTATGGCCAGCAAAACCTCGTACTGTTGGTGTTAGTTTTGATATGAATTTTTAATTCCCTTTATTTCCTTTATTTCCTTTTCCCTAGAGTTAGCTCTAGGGATCTTTTTTTCTTTTCGGTTAAACCTTTTTAACCCCTATTTTACAGAGATAATTATGTCTTTAAGCAATACAGAAATTTTAAATAAGTTTCTAAAAGACCACCCTGAAATTGAAGTTTTTGAAGTTATGTTACCTGATATTAATGGTAAGCTTCGGGGTAAATGGATTGAACGAGATAATATTTCTAAAGTCATTAATGGTGGACTTAAATTACCGCTGACTGCCATTGCTTTTGATATTTGGGGAAGAGACCCTGTAAGCTGGGTTTACCAAAGTGGCGACGAAGACGGTATGTGTATTGCAGACATTCGTACGTTAACTACAGTACCATGGCTAAAAAGGCCGACCGCACAAATTCTGATGTCATTGAATGAATTTAATAACAGCCCCTGTCAATACGATGTCCGCAATATATTGCAAAGCATTATCACGCGCTTTGAAAAGTTTAATTTGTCGGCAATGCCTGCCTTTGAAATGGAATTTAGCCTGTTTGAGAAAGGTAATGATGCCAGAGGACAACCAATCCATAGTCAACAAAGTTTATCAGGTATTAATGCAGGTCAAACCTATGGTTTAGACTGCATGCAAGATATGAGCGATTTTATGCATGGTGTACGCGATGCCGCCAAAGCACAAAACTTACCCATCGATACCCTAATTACTGAAGCGGCGCCTTCACAGTATGAAATTAATTTATACCATCAACCCGATGCGTTAGTCGCTTCTGATCAAGCTCTTATGCTACAACGAACCATCAAGGGCGTAGCAAAACAATTGAATTTACGTGCCTCCTTTATGGCCAAGCCGTTTGCTGATTTAGCGGGAAATGGTATGCATATGCATTGCAGTTTACTCGATAAAGACGGCAATAATGCTTTTGATAATGGCACTGATGAAGGTAATGAATTACTACAACATGCTATTGCCGGTTGCTTAGCAACGTTAAACGATAGCATGCTAATTTTTGCGCCGCATTTAAATTCATATCGCCGTTTTAAAGAAGGCTCTCATGTGCCTATGACGGCTACTTGGGGTTATGAAAATCGCACTGTTGCCTTAAGAGTACCAGCAGGAAGTCATAAAGCAATGCGCATTGAACATAGAGTAGCAGGAGCAGATGCTAATCCTTATTTAGTTGCTACGGCTATCATTGCGGGTATGTTATATGGTATTGAAAATAAATTAACGGCACCTGAGCCAATTACAGGTAATGCTTATCGGCAAGCACCAGCAAGTTTACCTAGTTCATGGTTGCAATCTATTGAGCATTTTAAGCGCTCAGAGTTTATTGCTCAATATTTTGGTAAAGAATTTCAACGAGTATTCATCGCAACCAAAGAGCAAGAGTTAGAAGAGTTTAATAATCAAATAACCGCGCTTGAATACGAAACCTACTTGTAACTAAGTATTCTATGAAAACAAGCCGTTGTTTAATTGTATGGTTACATATAATTAGACAGCGGATCACCTTCTACATATTCTTCTACACTCATTAATGAGTCAATAAATAAGTAAAATAATTCAGACTGTGAGTTAATATCAAGCTTAGCATAGGCATGTTTTCTATGTAATTTTACCGTTTCAACTACAATATTTAATTCTTCTGATACTGTTTTTGTGGTGTGACCATGCAGAATCAAGTGTACTACTTGCTTTTCTCTTTGGGTTAAAATTGAAGCACCAAAGTGATCTAATGCATGTTGCATTCTAAATTTGATATTGGTCGTGTCTTCACTGGTTTGCAATTGTTGCCAATGACACTGGCAGACTTTCCCTATCAAAGGCGTTATTTCATCAAGTAATGTTAATTCTTTTTTTGAAAAATTTTTCAGCCCTCCGGTGCGGCCTACAGATATATTGATGAAATCGTCATTCGGCAAGGAAATAAGGTAGCCACACTCATCTTTTAATCCGGAGTTACAATACCAGGTACGATAATATTCTGTTTGCTTAAAACCTGAAGGAATTATAGTTTTAAAATGAAAGAATCCTCGTTGTTTTTTCTGGGTCGCTACTAGGTAAAAAGGATCAATTAAAAATGCGCCTTTCACAAACAAATCTATATTATGACTACCGCCTTTCATCGGGTCATCAAAATATTCTAGTGTTGGTAAACCAGAGTGCCGAAATAATATGATCGTTACATCGTTGCTTTCAACTAGTTGCTTTAATCCTGAAGCTAATTTTTTCGGAAAATTGGGGTCTGATAAATCATCAATCCAACGCGCTGTTAAATCAGCTATTTGTGCTACATGAGACATATTATTTGTAATGCTTTAGATGCGATACCTTACTATAAATATTATTATGGTGAATACAATAGTAAGTGCAAATTTATCCGTATTTTCACACTTTGAATGTTGTTTACCATCTATCCAAGAATGGATAAGCTTGATTTGAGCCATTTTGTTGCGATATTAAAACGCAAATGGCCAAGTTAAAAATAACTTGGCCTTTTGCTAATCTGAATTTGGTTTTTATACCATATCGATCAGGTTTTTATACCATAGTGCTTGGCCGTGTAGTCTAAGGCAATTGTTAAACGGGCAATTAACAGATCAATTTCTTCTCTAGTACAAACCATAGGGGGTGCAGTAACAATCGCATCGCCTACTGAACGTACCATTAAGCCATGGTTAATCGCATGAGTTTTCACCATAGCACCGCCTGCACAATCAGGTGCTAAACGTTCTTTACATGATTTGTTTTTAGCGATTTCTAAAGCCGCAACCATACCCATACCCCGCACTTCTCCAACAATTGGGTGACTTTCTAGGGTACGAAGCTGTGCTTGGAAGTACGGCATAATATCTGCCGCCGCGTTTTCAATTACTTTGTCATTCTTAAGAATGTCGATAGTGGCAATACCTGCTGCACATGCAGCTGGGTGACCTGAATAAGTAAAGCCGTGAGTAAATTCACCGCCGTCACTGGCAAGCACATCAGCAACTTTATCGCCAACCATTACGCCGCCTAAAGGTTGATAACCATTAGTAACCGCTTTGGCGAATGTCATAAGATCAGGCTCATAGCCATACGTTTCTGCCCCAAACCAGTCACCGGTACGGCCAAAACCGCAAATAACCTCATCACTGATTAATAAAATATCACGCTCTTTACAGATACGTGAAATTTCTGGCCAATAAGTTTCAGGTGGAACAATAACGCCACCAGCACCTTGAATGGGTTCAGCAATAAACGCCGCAACATTTTCTTCACCTATTTCATCAATTTTAGCCGCTAATTCTTGAGCAACTTTGATACCGAATTCACCTTTATCCATGTCGTCACCTTCAGTAAACCAGTTTGGTTGACCAATGTGTTCTACATAGCTAAGACCTGTGTATTGCTTGTGCATGCCGCCAAAACCACCAAGGGAGCCGGCAGCAATAGTTGAACCGTGGTAAGCGCCATGACGACTAATGAAAATTTTCTTGTTTGGCTTGCCAAGTAAATCGTAGTAACGGTGAACTAAACGAATGTTAGTATCGTTAGCTTCTGAACCTGAGTTAGTAAAGAAAACATGATTAAATTGCGCAGGAGAAATATCAACAAGCGCTTTAGCCATTTGCACTGAAACATCAGCCGCACACTGGAAAAAGTTGTTGTAAAAAGGCAATGTGTTTAATTGATTAGTAATAGCTTCGTTAATTTTGGGTTGGCTATAACCTAAGTTACAACACCATAGCCCAGACATACCATCAATTAACTGTTTACCTTCTTCATTGTAAATGTAGATATGTTCAGCTTTAGTATAAATAGCAGTATCGGTTGCTTTATATTCTTTAAAGTCAGTAAAAGGGTGTAAAAAATGTGCTTTATCTAACTTATTTAATGGCGTTGTGTTGGAATTCATTTCTGACCTCTGTGTGTTGTAAACGCTCGCATAGTGCGACTACACTATTGGGTTATAGCCGCATTTGCTCTGTTCATGTCTAATACCAATTGAAATAATAGTTTCACATAAAAACCGCTCTATTGGATTACCCCTAAAGAGTTGTATGAGGAGAAAAACTAAGGTGAACTTTAAAAAACCCGTTATTGGTATAGTCTGCGACGTGATTAAAAATGGTGTTAATGGTTTTCATGGTGTCGGGGAGAAATATATAAATGCGATTGCCCACGGCGCGAATGCAATTCCACTTTTAATTCCTGCACAACCTGCAGCAGAAGATCTTGAGTCACTAAGTGAATTTTTTGATACTGATTTTTTTGAGCAACTTGATGGTGTATTTTTCCCAGGAAGTCCCTCTAATGTAGAGCCTCATCATTACGGTGATGAAAAATCAGCAACACCCGATAGCCATGATAGCCAAAGAGATGGCTCTAGCCTTCCCTTAATTAGGCTTGCTATTGAAAAAGGCATTCCTTTATTAGCGGTATGTCGCGGTATGCAAGAGTTAAATGTGGCCATGGGTGGTGAGCTCTATCAATGCTTATATCATCATGACCAGTTTATTGAGCACCGTGAAAATAAAAGCGCACCACGTATTGAACAATATGCGCCAGCACATGAAGTAAGCCTAGCACCTGATGGCATACTAGCGAATATACTAGGTGAAACTACACATAAAGTGAATTCTTTACATGGCCAAGGAATCAAAACGCTAGGTATAGGCTTAAAAGTAGTAGCGTCAGCTCCTGATGGCTTAGTTGAAGCAATTAGCTGTAATGAAAATGGTAATTTCGCTGTTGGCGTGCAATGGCACCCTGAATGGAAATATAAACAAGACAAACTATCATCAGGTTTATTCGCAGCTTTTGGCGATGCAATACACAAACGATTCAACGCAAAAAAATAGTATAACTGTGTGCATGGCTACAAATAGGCGTACACATTCACATTAACATGAACAATGAATTTGGAGATTTACATGAAAGACTGTCGTCAATTTTATATTAATGGTCAATGGGTTAACCCATTAGCTAAACAAGATTTTGCTGTGTTTAACCCAGCAACTGAACAAGAAATTGCCACTATTTCTTTAGGCTCAAGTCAAGATGTTGATTTAGCCGTAGCCGCTGCGAAAACTGCCTTTTCTACTTTTGGTTACAGCAGCGTAGAAGAGCGTATTTCGTTATTAGAGTCATTATTAAAGCAATACATGGATAACTATGATGCAATGGCTCATGCTATTTCATTAGAAATGGGCGCACCTATCGACTTTGCTACAAACGCACAAGCAGATTGTGGTAAAGGTCATATTGAATCAACGTTAGCCGTACTAAAAGAATTTGAATTTTCACGTACTATAGGCAATGCACAAATAGTTAAAGAGCCCATTGGGGTTTGTGGTTTTATCACGCCTTGGAATTGGCCAATTAACCAAATCGCTTGTAAAGTAGCACCTGCACTAGCAACCGGTTGTTCAATGATACTCAAGCCAAGTGAAATTGCCCCTTTATCAGCGCATTTATTTACACAAATGATACATGATGCGGGTTACCCCGCTGGTGTGTATAACATGGTTCATGGTGATGGCATGGGTGTTGGCTGTGCCATTTCAGCACATAAAGACATTGATATGGTATCTTTCACTGGTTCAACTCGTGCTGGCATTGCTATTGCAAAATCGGCAGCAGATACCGTTAAACGTGTTGCACAAGAGCTGGGCGGAAAGTCACCTAATATCATATTGGATGACGCCAATATTGAAAAAGTGATTAAACGTGGCGTATTAGGGTGTATGAGTAACGCAGGACAGTCGTGTAACGCACCTACACGAATGTTAGTTCCTGCTAGTCACTATCAACAGGCCGTTGATGTTGCTAAAACCACCGTTGCTAAAATTAACGTTGGCAACCCTGCCGAACACGGTAATCATATCGGCCCATTAGTCAGTGAAGGTCACTTTCAAAAAGTTCAATCAATGATCCAAGCGGGTATTGATGAAGGGGCAACATTGCTTGCTGGTGGTGTAGGTAAGCCTGAAGGCTTTGAAACAGGTTACTTTACCAAACCCACTATTTTCAGCAATGTAACTAACAATATGACCATTGCTCAAGAGGAAATTTTTGGCCCAGTATTGGTAATGATTCCCTATGCTGATGAAGCTGAGGCCATTGAAATTGCCAATGATACACCTTATGGTTTAGCTGCCTGGATTCAATCTGAAAATCCCGATCGAGCACAGAGAATAGCCAGGAAAATACGCGCAGGTATGATCTGTATTAACGGTGCTTCACATTATTATACTTCGCCGTTTGGTGGTTTTAAACAATCGGGCAATGGCCGTGAATGGGGAGAGTTTGGTTTTGATGATTTTCTAGAAACTAAATCAATCAGTAGCTAAGAAATACCAATTGACGTAATTTTAACAGCGCTTTTATGGAGTATGATATGAGTAAAGTAGTGGTTATTACTGGCGCAAGTTCAGGTATAGGTTCGGCTACAGTACTAAAATTTCATCAGCAAGGGTTTAACGTTGTACTTGCTGGTCGTAATGAAGATCGTCTTAACGCGGTGGCAAACACTTTAACTAACGCGATTATATGGGCAGGCGATCTAACAAAAAGTACCGCTTGTGAAGAGCTGATTAACTTTACGATAGCAAGTTTTGGTCGCCTAGATATCTTAATTAATTGTGCTGGCATTATTCATCGCTCTACCGCGATTGATACTACGGATACACAATGGCTAGAAACCATAGCCGTTAATTTAAATGCGCCTTTTTATTTATCGAGAGCGGCAATTTCTCATATGACTAAAAATGGGGGGACAATACTTAATATTGCTTCTGATTGGGGTTTACAAGGAGGAGCTCTTGCTGCTGCTTATTGTGCAAGTAAAGGCGGTTTGGTACTACTGACTAAAGCAATGGCAATAGACCATGCTAAAGATAAAATTCGTATTAATGCAATTTGCCCAGGTGATGTTGATACGCCAATGCTAAAAATAGAGTCAGATCAACGTGGAATTGATTATGAAACGGCGATGATTGAAAACAACGCTGATAGCTTAACTGGCCGCATCACCCAACCTGATGAAGTGGCAGCCTTATGTTTATATCTTGCATCTGATTGTGCGGCGCAAATCACCGGAACAGCCATTTCTATCGACGGTGGTAATACCGCATAACATTATTTTGATAAATTAAAAGAAGAAGCCCGTAAACTTACCGAAAAAATTATTGTTGCACAGGCATCGAGAAAGCTTGATATCAATATTTATCAAACTAAATAGAACTTGATTTATCGGCTGATTTTCGTTTGTTCATAAAAACGTCAATTATTAACGATGTTATGAAAACGCTTCTTAATGCAATGAGAAAATAACCATTCTATAGCAATGAGGTGTTGGTTTTCTATGTAAATATGCACAAAACGCCTTAAGTTTTTAAACTTAATTTAAGATTTTTTGTGCCGTTACAGACATAGCACTCATGCCACTAGGTTCATGCCGACAACTGAATTACCATAATTGTTTAACGGGGGACTCCAAGCACAAATAACACCGTAACCCGGCACAATAGCAATAACACCCCCACCGACACCGCTTTTTGCGGGCAAGCCTACAGAAAAAGCGAACTCTCCCGACTAATCATACCTACCACTAGTGGATAATATTGCATTCACTCTATGGGCATCTCGTGCAGTGCAGATGGTATTTTGTGTTCTAGGATCTATTCCTTTATTGGCTAAAAAAAGTAAACTTGTTACTAATTGTTGGCAGCTCATTGATATTGAGCATTAGGTAAAGTAGTGACTTATAAACTTAGCTCATATAAAGAGTAAACCAAACATTATTTAATAAAGCTAAGGAATAAATAGATAGCTAGCACCACGGCAACCCACAATGCCATACTGCCTGAAGGGTAATTTCGTGAGAGCAAACCACTGAGTCGATTATTTTTTCTAGCGAGATAAGTAAAAGAAATATTTAGTTGCCCTTTTAACTTATCGCGTACTATACGATCTGTTTTCCAAATAACGCTGAATATATTTTGCAATACCGTTGGCATAGCGCGGCGATATACCCAGTCAAAATCTAAATTTGTTGAGCGAAGCTCTGGCGGATATAGTCCTTTTAGGTTAAGCCAAACAAAGGCTAAAGCCGAGAAGAACAATAATTGTGTCTGGGCTAAAACGTGGGTTGCATCATACGGATTGTACCCTGTGTCATAAGGCAATAAAGAATACAGTGCTGCTGGATAGATACCAATTGCCATACAAAGCCCTGCCGCGATAGCCATTGCCAATAACATGTTTTTAGGTGGATCGCTTACGCGAATACCTGAGTCATGGGCGAAAAAAGCAAAATAAGGGATTTTTATACCGGCATGATGAAAGACACCCGCAGAAGCAAATAATAGCATTAGCCAAATCCAGTCATAACCTTCTTCAAGCGCAGCAGACATCACCATTGATTTACTCACAAAACCGCTAAAAAGAGGGAATGCTGAAATAGAAGCCGCGCCAACGATACATAAGATGGTCGTTTTGGGCATTGTTTTATAAAGACCGCCCAGATCAGAGCCATTGATCTTGCCCGTCATGTGTAATACCGCACCCATCGACATAAATAACAACCCCTTAAAAATGACATCATTAAATGCGTGAGATACTGCTCCGTTAATAGCCAGTGCAGTTCCTATGCCTATACCAACCACCATGAACCCTACTTGGTTGATCAGGCTATAGGCTAATACTCGACGTAAATCATTTTCAATGACAGCGAAAAATATTGGGAAACAGGTCATGGCCGCGCCAATGTAAATCAACAGCTCCGTACCAGGGTATGCTCTAGCTAACGCATAAACAGCAACTTTAGTGGTGAAAGCGCTAAGAAAAACAGTACCAGTAACCGTCGCTTCAGGATAAGCGTCGGTGAGCCAGTTATGGGCGATAGGAAACGCACACTTAATGCCAAAAGCAATAAAAATTAGCCAACCGGCAATGCCATCAAGACCAATATAACCAAATGCTAAGGTGCCATTTTCAGCAGCATAAAAAAGTGCTCCCGCTAAAAGAATGACCCCTGAAAGCACTTGAATAATAAGATAACGCATGCCCGCGGTATAAGAACGTTGAGTTCGTCGTGCCCAAATAAGAAAGACTGACGTAAACGCAAGCAGCTCCCAGAAAACAAATAAGGTCAATAAATCACCAGCAAAGACAGCGCCCAAACCACTACCTGCGTACAACATTGCCGACACTTGTTGTACAGTGTCTTTAACATGTAACGAGTAAATAATGGCAATAAACGCAGCAATGTGAAAGACATAGCCAAACATCAGGCTTAACTTATCGACACGATAAGGACTAAGCTGGTAATCAAGAAAAGCAAATTGCAAATGAATACCTTCAGGTACCATCCATAGGTGCAACGCACTGATTATGGGAACGGCTATCATTAAAGTATTGCGTAAAACTCCTCGGGTAAAGAGGGCAATTAAAGCGCCGATGAAAAAAGGGACAAAAGCAGGGATTTCAATCATCCACATGATGAACTCCTGTTTCTGAAGTACGTTTGTTTGTTAACTTTTCTGTGTCTGTCTGATCTGAATTATTCATATCTGTTTTGTCGTAATAATCTTCGTCACGTATAAGAAAAGTTCGCATCCAAGTGGCAACCAGTACGAGGATCACACAACCAACAAAGCCATAAAGAGGGTAGAACCCCCACAGATTCTCCCAGCTGTGCATGACATGACGGTGAATAACAAAGTCTAAAATAAGCAGTAGCGCACAACAGCCATAAAGGATGTATAAAACACGTTTTACATTCTTTGGATCATCAAATAAGTGATCTTTCTCATTTTTCATGAATTATTCCCTGCCAGCTAGAATTGCCGTCGCCAAATCAAATAAAGGTTGCGGATAGATAAACAGGATTAAGCAACCCAACGTGGTAATACTAATCGCGATTAAAGAAGGCCATGGCGCTTCTTTAATTTGTGCTTGTGTTTGTGTGTGGTCTAAGTCTGAATCTAAGTTTAAGGGGTCTCCTTTACTAGCTGATCTACCTTGATTTTCGGATAAAGTATTGGAGAAAAAAGCATGAAAGGGGATAGGTAATAAATAAGCGATATTAAGCAAAGAACTGAGCATTAGCACCACCATCAATGTCCATTGCTCGGCTTCCATCGTGCCCATTAACAAAAACCACTTACTCCAGGTTCCTGCTGCTGGTGGCACCCCAATAATACTGAGACTGGCAATAAAAAATGCCATCATCGTGAGCGGCATTTGACGACCAAGGCCACGCATTTCACTGATTTTTGACTTATGTGCGGCTACCAAAATAGCACCTGCACAAAAAAACAAGGTGATTTTACCAAAAGCATGGGTAGCGATATGCATAGAGCTACCAATAACACCTGAAGAAGTCGCTAAAAGCGCGCCTATCGTGATGTAGCCCAATTGGCTGATGGTCGAATAGGCCAGTCTTGCTTTTAAATTATCTTGTCGCATAGCCACGATTGAGGCCAGTAAAACTGATGCTCCTGCCAAATAAAGTAAGAATTGAGTTGTTGGTAATATCGCTAATAAATCTAAACCAAAAATAAACACACAGACTTTTAAAATAGTAAAAACACCAGCCTTTACCACAGCAACAGCATGTAATAATGCACTTACTGGTGTTGGTGCGACCATTGCTGCGGGTAACCAGCGATGAAAAGGCATAATTGCGGCTTTACCAATGCCAAAGATAAACAGTACTAACAATGCTCCTGCCACGGTTTTATCAACGTTAGTATCAAATATGCCACCCTGTTTGAAATCTAACGTGCCAGTGATAAACCAAGTGCAGGCTATAGCCAATAGAAAAAAGGCAATTGAAGTACTTAATAAAATACCTAAATAAACTCTGCCACCTTGTTTGGCTTTTTCGGTGCCTGCATGGGTAACTAGGGGATAGGTAGAAAGGGTCAATACTTCATAAAAGATGAATAATGTGAAGAGATTTTCAGCAAAGGCAATGCCCATTACGGCGCTAATAGCTAAAGCAAAACACGCATAAAAACGGGTTTGGTTTTCTTCCTGATGACTACGCATATAACCAATAGCGTAAAATGTAGTGATCAACCATAGGAAACTGGCGATTAACGCGAACAACATGCCTAGTGGTTCAATGGAAAAACTAATGCTTAAACTAGGGATGAGCTCCCACCAAAAGACACTGACCGTTTTCCCTGATGTGATACTTTGATATAAATTTATCACGATATACAGCAATATTATACTTGCTGTAATTGTTACGGATTCTCGAATGTTTGGGTGTTTACCTGCAACAAAAATGCCGAACGTTGTCAGCAAAGGTATCACAATAGCGAGTTGTAGCATCACTTCTAAAGAAAAGCTCATGGTGATACTCCAAATAAACTCTGCGCTGCAGATTGTGCGACCTGTACACTAAGGCGGGTATCTATACCAAAATAGATATTCGCTATAATTAGCATCCATATAGGGATCAGAAACAACACTGGCGCTTCTTTTACGGGCACACTTCCAGCTAACGGCTCTTTAAAATAGGCAACTTCTACAATACGCCACACGTAAACTACCGCGAGTAATGATCCTAACAGAATAAGTACGGCTACAGGCCACCAACCGTTCTCAATTAATGCGATCAATAAATACCATTTACTAACAAAACCTACGGTGAGAGGCACGCCAATTAAGCTTAATCCACCAATGGCAATGGCGGCCATAGTCAGTGGCATTTGACGACCTAAACCATGAAAACTACTCAGTTGGCTAGTACCGAGTCGATAAACCACAGCACCTAGCGCTAAAAAAATGGCACTTTTCATGAGTGCATGGTTAAACAAGTGCAGTAAAGTTGCCGTTAAACCCGTAATGGTACTGGTACTAAGTCCGACAATAATGTAGCCAACCTGCGCTATGCTTGAATAAGCAAACACATGCTTGACATTTTTTTGGTAGATAGCCGCACTAGAAGCAACAAATACCCCCGTCAAACCAAGCACCAAGAACAAACTTTGCAAAGGTAATGTCGTAAAAGAAAAAGAAAGTCCAAATACGGTAAAAGTGAAGCGAATAAGTAAATAAATTGCGACTTTTGTTGCCGTTGCAGCAAAAAAAGCAGTGACAATGGATGGCGCATATGCGTAGGCATTAGGCAACCATAAATGAAGGGGGAACAAGGCTAATTTTAAACAGACGCCAACAATAATAAAAGCAAAGGCGGTAAATACAGTCCGTGTTTGAGCAACCTCTGGCAAGCGTTGCGAGAGGTCTTCCATATTCAGTGTGCCGGTCATTTGATACATTAGACCGATGCCAATTAATATAAAAGTAGCGCCAATAGTTCCCATGATCAGGTACTGATAAGAAGCCCAAAGTGCTCGTCTGTCTTTGCCTAAAGCAATTAATGCATATGCCGATAGCGATGATATTTCAAGAAAGACAAACACATTAAATGCATCTCCTGTAGAGACAATACCCAGCATACCTGTTAGCGATAACAAATATAAAACATAAAAAAGGGTGTGCTTATCCTTGGGAATTTCTTTTTCTATGCTAGTTTGGGCGGCAATTAAAACCACCGTACTAATTGCTGAAATAATCAATAACAAAAACGCATTGAGCTTATCAATTCGATACTCGATACCCCACGGTGCTTGCCAGCCTCCCAATGCGTAGCTGATGACTCCTGAAGTCATCACTTGTTGTAACAATAAGAGACTGATAATAAACGCTAACGTGCTAGCGAACAGTGAAAATAACCAAACTAAATGAGGTCGTCTTAATAGCAAGCATAAAGGCGCTGCCATTAGCGGCACAATTACTTGTAAAATTGGCAGATGTGACATCACGCTTGATCACCTTCTGTTACTTGTTGTTGTGATTCTGCTTGAGTTTTATTATCTAAAGCTTGAACATCTTCTTCCTCAATGCTGTCATAAGCTTCTTTAATGCGAAGCACTAGCGCAAGACCCAAAGCGGTGGTCGCAATGCCAACAACAATCGCGGTGAGAATTAAAACATGAGGTAAAGGATTAGAGAATTGTTTTATACCATCAGCTAATATGGGCGCTGTACCCCCTTCAACTTTTGCCATGCTAATATAGAAAATATATACAGAGGTTTGAAAAATAGCGAGTCCTACTAATTTTTTAATTAAATTACCGTGGGCAATAACAATGTAAAGTCCACACATCATGAGTACCACCACAACCCAGTCATTAAAAAGTCCCATGATCATTTTGATGACTCCAGATCACTATTGTGAACGTTTTTATTGTGCTGCTGTATTTCTCTGCGACCGGCAAAATTGAAAAAGATAATGATCATGACTGATGCAACCGTGCAACCTACGCCCCACTCGATTATTAAAATCCCCAAATGCTGACCGGCAACGGGATCATCAGATAAAACATTGTAGTCAAAGAAATTCCCACCGTTAAGCAAAGAAACTAGGCCAACACAGCCATACAACAAAACACCAATAGCAGCAATTAACTGAATAAAGTATTGATTAATGACTTTACGTGCAGTATTTAATCCAAATAACATAGCATATAAAATAATAGCTGCCGCAAAGATCACTCCTGCCTGAAAACCACCACCGGGGCCAAAGTCTCCATGAAATTGCACATAGAGTGCAAACAATAAAATGAACGGGAGCAATATTTTAGTAACGATGCGAATAACAAGATGCTGTTCATGCATAGAGTCATTTACAGAAGTGATATTTTCACTATCTTCGGGACGACGAACAACGGATAACAGCGCTAGCACCCCAATACCCGCAGTAAAAATAACAACAACTTCACCAAAAGTATCGAATGCTCGATAACTTGCAAGCACTGATGTGACGACATTCGGTATGCCTGTTTCTTTCGTTGAATCATTAAGGTAACGAGGGGCGACATGATCATGAATAGGGGCATCTGCGGAGCCAAAATAGGGCATATCTAACGTGCCATAGATCAGCAAACCACCCGTAAACATAATGACAATGAGTGCCAGCAAAGGTTTATGTCGTTTTGTATTTTCACTGCGTCCAGTCATGGTAATGACTACCAACATCAACAAGGTAGATATGCCAGCGCCGACAGCAGCTTCGGTAAAAGCGACATCGACTGCATCCATAGCAACAAAAAAACTAGCAGATAATAGACCATAAATACCCAATAACATTACTACTGCGAATAGATCTTTCATTCTTATAATGGCAAAAGCAACCACCAGTAATAACGTTAGTAAAACAATATTAATCAAGAATTCGATGAGCTTGTCTCCTTGTTATTATCATTTTTCTCTAACTCTGGCATCAGCCCATTACGCATTGCGGCTTTTGCCAATACATGACTGGTAGTAGGGCCAATCAGCAGGGTAAGTAGTAGAATCATTACTAACTTTGAAAACGTTAAAAAATCAGGACTGTAAAACATCAGACCCATTAACATCATCCCTGCTCCTAAAGTATCGGTGACACCAACAGCATGCATACGGGTATAAAAATCAGGAAAACGTAAAATACCAACACCACCTGATATACAGAGGAAACAGCCGATAAATAAACATAATCCACCGCTAATATTTAGAATAATGTCCATTTATGGCTCCTGTTTCAACGATTTATTATCGGTAGGCGAATGCTTAAATTCATTAGTATCTGAGTAACGTAAAACGCCAATGATACTGATAAAGTTGATAAGCGCATAGACAATTGCGATATCCAAAAATTCAGGCCGTCCCATAACAAAACCTAATAATGAAATCAGCAGCACGGTTTTAGTGCCAAACATATTGACAGCCAAAATCCGATCATAAAGTGTGGGACCAACAATCCCTCTTATGATGGCTAAAATCATGACAATAAAAATAGCGAACGTGGCAGCAATTAGCATTAGCGTTCCAACAAACTAACTCGGCGATCCATTTCACCGGCGAGTAATGATTCAATATCTTTTTGAAGTAGTGCGTGTACTATAACTTCGTCATCTATGAGATCGATTGTTACAGTGCCTGGGGTTAAAGTAATGGAATTTGCATAAATCACCTTCCCCATATCGGTTTTTTGGCTGATTTTAATCCTACCTAGCGTCGGAGATATGCTTTTATTACCTAGCCAAATATGTTTTACCACGATGATATTAGCTTGAATTATTTCTTTAATAAGCCATATATAGTAGGTGAAAATTCTACGGGTTAAATAGAGTGGCTGTGATTCCTGATCAACCACATCCATTTGACGAACAATAGCTAAAACCAAGATGATAGATGCGAGGCCAAGCGCCAAAATCAGCATGGTATTGTGGCCTGAATTGAGCAGCCAAAAAGCGGCTAAAGTTAAAAATAAACTGATGGTATGTAGCTTCATAAGTTTTCACTTCTTCCTGATGAAATTTTACGAGAAAGGAGACGAGTTGCTTTTTGAATGACACGATCTATAGCGCTATCAAGGTCTACTTGAACTTCTTCAATTAATATGTCTGACAGTCGTTTAAGTGTAATAGTTAACGAACAATATTTAGCTTGTTTACCTGCCTTATTAACAACATCTCTTATGATAAAAGTGATGGAAGAAATATGCGATTTCATTTTTGACAATGCGAGCATTAGTCTTCGCTGAATATCAACTTCTAATGTATGGTCGAAATCAACTAAAGCGTTCTGAATATCAATCTTCATTCCTTTTGCCTCATTTACAGCTAGTTTCAATAGTGCATGCTATTTTTACAAAATAATATAATGATCCAAGTAGGTACTTTATAGGACACACTTTATTTATAACTCACTTGTTGTTGTAGGTAAATTCGAATATTATTGATATTATAATCGAAAAAACTTGGTGTCCTAATACTTGTGTCCTAATACTTGGTGTCCTAATATATGAGCCCACTTAACTATAATCATCTGTTTTATTTTTATGTCGTTGCTACCGAAGGGAGTATTAGCAAGGCAAGTACAAGATTAAATCTAACACCACAAACTATAAGTGGACAAATTACCAGTTTTGAAGCCCAAGTTGGTGTTAATTTATTTGATCGTAAAGGAAAAAAATTATTTCCTTCAGAAATGGGGCAATTAATCTACAGCTATGCTGAAGAAATTTTTCAACTGGGTGATGAAATAAAACATATATTAAAAAGACAGCAACCCGTGTTATGGCATACATTTACGGTAGGAATAACAGACATAATACCTAAAGTATTGGCGCACCAACTACTTTCACCTGTGTTAAAGATGAGAGAGCGGGTACGCTTGATTTGTATGGAAGGTGATCAAAATAGTTTATTGGCAGACTTAGCGGTTAATAATTTAGATTGTATATTGACAGACCAACCGATCCAGTTGGGTAATCATGTGAAAGCATACAATCATCTACTTGTTGAAAGTGGTTTTACTTTTTTTGCGACAGAATCATTATTGCAAAATTGCAGCAGTGATTTCCCTCACTCTTTATCAGAGTTACCTTGGCTAATACAAAGTAAAAAATCAGCAGTCAGAACACGCTTATCATCGTGGTTGGAAAAGAATAATATATCGCCAAACATTGTTGCAGAGTTCGACGACAGTGCGTTGATGAAATCATTTGGACAAGCGGGTTTTGGTGTTTTTAGTAGTCCAACACTCATTGAAGAATACGTTGCAGATAAATACGATGTTAATATTATTGGGCGTACCGACGAAATTAAAGAGCGTTATTATATTATATCTCCAGAGCGGCGGTTAAAGCATCCCGCCATTCTTGAAATTGTAACCGCAGCAAGCAAACAGTTTTTATCTTAAATATAAATATTATTCAACTGGTGAAATAAACCCTTACAGTTTTAATGTTAAATTCATACAAATGTTGAAGAGATAATTACCAGTCGTCATTAATATCAAATGCACCTGATAAAAAGTGTGGACGCTTTCTACTTTTATTTTGTGCGTGCTGTTCTACCTTGTTTTGGTTATTGGGCTGGGTTTGCTTTGGCTTTTCAGGAGATGGTATTTGTTCTATTAATTTCTCTATACTCTCAGACTTTAACCATACCCCGTGACATTTAGGACATTCGTTAATTTCCACAGACTGAAGTTTACTAACAATCAAAGGTAGTTGACATTGTGGACATAGCATCGAATTTCACTTTTGGATAATATGATAGTAAGCTTAATTTAGCATAAGATATTGGTAACATATATTCGAATATCCATGTTGTTATATTCGGATTTTACGAATAATGGTTCGTTATAGGTTTTAAGGTATGTACCAAATCAATTAAGGCTTAAAGGCTAAATTTTCCATAAAGGTGTTAGTTATTTCTACTAATTTAAATATTATAACTCATACTGGGGGCGTTATCGCCTTAGCTTTAAAATAAGAAACATCAAAAAAACCACACCTAATATAACCCTAATATTTAGGCAAAAAAAACGCGTTTACTTGTTGCCAAGAAACGCGTAAAACATGAAACACTAAGGGAAATAACATTACTATTAAATAAGAGTCTTCTTTATTAAATAAGTTCAATTTATTTTTTATTAAATTCTAGTTAGCTAAAAATGTAACCTAGTGACTTGAAGAGTATGATGAAAATATTTTTTCATAACGGCCATTACTTTTTAATTGTTTTAGGCATTACCCAAGGTGCAAGTGCATCACCAAATGCGACGGTAATCTTTTGATAACCAAAACAGGGTAAAGATATTAATAAGCTAATAGTTAATAAAAATGATTTTAACTGCATATTTTAAGTAGAAATAAAAGAATAATTGGGATAAGTATAACCGATTAAAAAATACACATCTGTGTTTATGCTAAAAAGCAAACTGTTGATACCACTCAACTTCACTGATCAAATCTTTCGTCGATTCTAATTGGTCAATAAAGGTTAACCCGTTCAAATATCTTCTGTCTTGATAGTCACTTCAATATTTTTACTACCACCCGCAAACCATTTTTGCACGTAGATAGATCCTAAAACTGGTGGCATACCGTTTTCAGGTACTTCTTTATATCGAGTACTGTTTTTATTGTGCTTTTCAAATGCGAATTTAATTACTTTTTCAGACAAAACTAGTTCAACCTTTATTTAACGTTTTCATTATACCAATTTGATTATATTGTATTGTATAAGTGTCCATCAATAAATTCTAGTAATTACAGTGCGGGTTGTTCGTCTTTGGTTCCACTAAAAGAATCGACAAAAGACTGTAATCCTTCTTGAACTAACGCATAGGTTTTATCAATATTATCGGTAATATCTCCCTCTAATACTTTTAATCCTGAGAGTATATCCTTGGCTTCACCAAAACCTTGATTGATGCCTCCACTAATAATATTAGCAAAAGCAGTTAACGATTCTTCTTCCCCCATTTCTGGATGCTGCTCTCGATAAGAACTTAAGAACTGGGTACTAAAAGAAACAATACGCTCTGCCGTCGCTTCGGGACTGAAATCAATCCCCGACTTATAAGCGTCTTCAACACTGTTATCAACCCCCATCCCTTTTAGGGCTTCGTTTATTCCCTGCAAGGCTGTTTTTAATAGCAGTGACAGTGGCTGGTCGCCGATTGTAGTATTGAATTTCAACGAAGATTCTATAATGGCAGCATTAAGCTGTTTTTTATTGATGACAGAAATAGGCTCTTGCACTTTTCCTATTGTTTTCTCATGTGCAAGCTCGGATACTTGCTGCCCCATTGGGCTGTTGTCTGTTTTATCCGACGTTTTTGCTGATACTCGAACATCTTGGCTAAATGTAGCATTTGGTTTAATTGATGAACTCATGATATTTACCTCTCTTGATCAAAGTATACCTAAAGTATCGGCTCTGTGAAGTATAACTTAAGGTTCAAACTGTACGTATTTTGAACAACAAATAAGCAATAAGCATGTTTTAGAAATTGGATTTAGCACTGGGCAACATGCTATTTTCTTTGGCAAGCACCTACCTCACTTAACTTGGCCTTTACCTAAAGATAACCTGCATTCGAGATATGGAAGCAATTTTATTACTAGCAAATTCAGCAGGCTAAATTTAATTGACGATCATGCGATGCCAGCCAATAATCGTCTATTAGTTTTTTCAAAAATATAAAAATTCACGCCATTTATTTAGATAAAGCGGGTTCTACATTAAGTTCTTTTAAATGCTTAGCTATATCTTCAGCAGCAGTTTTCGTGTTGATATCATCATCTATTTTCAATATTTTACCTTCTTTAGATATATAAAAAGTAACTCGACTCGCAACTCGCATTATATTTAACACATCGTATGCCTTAGCTGTTTCTTTCGATGGGTCACTTAACATAGGAAAATCTGCTCCTGTTTTCTTGGCAAAGTCTCTGTTCTTATCTAAAGGGTCAACACTGGCCATAAAATAGCTTGCGTTGTACTCTCTAATTAAATGGCCCTTCTCTACCAATGATTTGCATTCAATAGTACACCCTCGAGTATTAGCCATTGGGTACCAAGCTAAAACCACTACTTGTTTATCTTTGTAATCACTCAGTTGATAGTAATCACCGTTGGTTGCTTGTAATGTAAAGTTTGGTGCTGGTTCACCTACTTTTAAGTCAGTTGCTAACAAACTAAAGCTGGTAAATATTGCTAATAGGATACAAACTATTTTTGACGTTTTTTTCATCAGAGTTACCTTTAAAAGACGAGTGTATTTCGGGTTTGTTATTTGTAATATACCTTATTTTGATTAGATACTTTTAAAAACTGCAAATACTTTAGTTGGACAGTATTCTGTATCTTATACCAATCAAATTAATTAATGGTTCAAATTTTAATGAGGATTAATTTTCAAGAACAAGGCGCTTGATTGAGCAATAGCTGGCTTATGTGGACTCC
>CAXBEX010000014.1:0-149427 GCA_963974965.1 uncultured Colwellia sp.
ACCTCTTCGCTAGCCCTTATATAGCTCAAACACTGGCTTCACCTAAAACTGCTGTTCATCAAGGTTTCGTCACCAACTACTCTTCTATATTTAACAGAAAAATTAAGTGTTGGTCTGACTAAAAATAATTTGTAGAACAAGTGGTTAAGTTTAAAAATCTGTTACTTTTAATTAGGGGCTATTAATGAAATACCAAAGAACGTTAGAGCAATGGCAACAACTACTGATTCAACGCCAGCAAGATCGAATTTTGCAAATACAATGATACTACAGTCACCAGCTATTAAAAACGTTACCCTATAACATGGTATAAATAT
Organism: uncultured Colwellia sp.; assembly: GCA_963974965.1. Classification (GTDB taxonomy): domain Bacteria; phylum Pseudomonadota; class Gammaproteobacteria; order Enterobacterales; family Alteromonadaceae; genus Colwellia. Next base: position 318 of record CAXBEX010000014.1, read on the forward strand.
TTTTTATTGATCCAGATCAATAAAAGGTACGTATACTGGTAAGATGTGTGTATATTGTAATTAATTTAACAAATAGGAAATTGATGTGAATTTTTTTCAAAACATGAAACTCGGTAAAAAAATATTTTCAGGCTATATCATTATTTTGCTCTTAATGACCATTGTCTCGATTGTGATGTACTTCAGTATCAGCTCAATTGTTGATGCTTCTAAATGGGTTAATCACACCTACAAGGTAATTCGTACTGGTGAACATGTGTCAGGTGCTATGGTTGACATGGAGACCGGTCAGCGCGGCTTTATGGTGACCGGAAAAGACGAATATTTGGAACCATTCAATAATGGAATCAAAAGTTTCGACAAATTGGTTAAAGAAGGACAAGCGCTGACCAGCGATAATGCTACCCAAGTTAGGCGCTGGAAAGACGTAGCAGCACTACAAGCTCAATGGCTCAAAGAAGTCGCCGAGCCTGAAATCTCAGCAAGACGACAAGTGGCACAGGGTGCTAGCGCCATTGCCAATTTCAAAACAATTTCCGCCCGCACCGTGGGTAAAGAAATTTTCGATGGTATCCGGGGGATATTAGCAGATCTGGAGTCTAAATTTTTGCGTGCCAGCAAAACCCAGGCAGCGAGCCTAGTTACACTTATCACCCTAGATTTGGTGAATATGGAAACTGGCCAAAGAGGTTATTTACTGACGGGACAAGACGCATCATTGCAACCATTCAATGATGGCAAGCGAAACCTGCAAGATAACGTCAACAAACTTAGTTCAGCCATAGGCGGAAGCGCGGTTACCAGTGCCGATATTCAAAAGTTGCAATCAGCAGTCGACCAGTGGGTAGCGCAAGCAGCACAGCCAGAAATCGACGCACGACGTGAAATGAACCGCTATCCTAAAACCATTGACGATATCGCCATCATGATGGAACAAGGTAAAGGTAAATTGTTAATGGATACAACTCGCGCCAAAATAAAAGAAATTGTTGATGAGGAAGAAAAGTTGATTGTTATCAGAGGAGAAGAGCAAGTCGCATCCTCTACTTTTGCTATCCGCTTTAGCATTGTAGGAACTTTGATCGCAATTGCTCTGGGTAGCGCTATTGCGTTTTTTGTGGTGCGCGGAGTGATGGGGCCAATAAGAGCAACCAACAACATTTTAAAAGATATCGCTGAAGGGCAAGGAGATTTAACCAAACGTGTAGATGTTAATTCAAGTGATGAAATTGGTGAATTAGGGGGATACTTCAATGCTTTTGTATCTAAGCTGCAGGGGATTATTAAAGAAGTTGTTGAATCTGCGACTCAGCTTTCTGTCGCCGCTGAGCAAATGACCAATGTGACCACTGCCACCAGTGATGGACTCAACAGGCAAAATAATGAAACGATGCAGGTGGCCACTGCCATCACTGAAATGGCTACCACAGTCGATGAAGTGGCGCGTAACTCACAAGGTGCCTCTGATGCTGCAAGTAACGCAAATGATGAAGCAAAATCAGGCAATCAAGCAGTATCCAAAACGATTGAGACCATCAGTGAGTTGGCCGAAGATGTAGACAGTTTGGCAAGCGTACTAGAAAAACTCAAAGGCGATTCAGAAAACATCAACGCGGTACTGGACGTAATCAAAAACATTGCCGATCAAACTAATCTACTCGCCCTTAATGCGGCGATAGAAGCAGCGAGGGCGGGAGAGCAAGGACGAGGCTTTGCGGTTGTAGCAGATGAGGTGCGTACCCTAGCGCAGCGTACCCAAGACTCAACCAGCGAAATTGAGAGTCTGATCTCTGCTCTGCAAAAAGGGGCAGACTCAGCCGTTGTAGCAATGCAACAAAACAGAACTAAAACAAGTGAAACAGTGGTTCAAGCGGCGCAAGCTGGCGAGTTCTTAGAGTCTATTACCCAAGGCGTTTCGACCATTCTTGATATGAATAGTCAAATTGCAGTCTCATCAGAAGAACAAGCAGCGGTGGCTCAAGAGATTAATCGAAGTGTCATTAGTATCCAGAGTATTTCTGAAGAAACCTCGGCTGGGGCAGCACAAACCTCAGAATCCAGTAAAGAAGTATCAATGTTGGGTAACCGTTTGCGCCAGTTGGTGGAACAGTTTCAAGTATAAACACGGCTCATTGCGGTGTTCATAATGAATGCGATAAGGCAGCGGCTTGGACGCTGCTGCCATTATATATTCAATGGATTCATGGCTACCAACGCCAGCCAACTAAAGATACGCCATCAAAATATTCTAGGAAACAATCCATATGTTCAAATTAACTAAGCCTTTCATTCTTGCAATTGCTCCACTCATTACCCTAAGTCACGCTGCGAATGCAAATAATTTTATGATATATGGGCAAGGACATTTATCAGCCGACAGCGTCAACGATGGAGAGCTGACTAGTCAATATGTTACCAGCAGTTCCTCTCGACTTGGTTTTAATGGTAATTATCAGTTGACTGATACGTTCAGCGTTATTTTTCAATATGAAACAGGGGTTGACCTGACCGCTCAGGGTGGCAACGATGGTAACGGCGGTGCAGAATCTTCAGGTCAAATATTTACTAAAGGCCGCACAAGTTTTGTGGGGCTAAATGGTGAGTTTGGCAAAATACTGATTGGTCATATGCCCGCTTTGGATCAATGGGTTAACGACTATAACCTTTTTGCCGACCAAGTAGGTGATTTAGGTAACTTATGGGAAGGTTCGGGTATTCCAGGTCGTTTAGATAATGTCATTTATTATGAGTCGCCAAATATTAAAGGTGCGTCGATTGCGCTTACTTATGTGCCTGAAGAGGGACAAGAGAATACCGACAATATTATCTTTAAAGGAAACTACCATATATCAAGATTGAAGCTTGGCGTGGCGTTTGGCAGTATTGGTCAAGGTGATGCTAGCATGAGAGACCACACTGTCTTAGCCCTCACTCTTAGCTATGATTTTGGACGTTTCACCGTAGGGGGAGGCTTTCAAAGCGAAAGCGATATTCGCGGCGTCTCAGGAGATGAACGCAGTAGCTATAGCATTGGAACCAGTGCAAAACTTAGTAAAAAAAGCACCATTAAAGCACATCTTGCCTCAAGCCGCGGTGAGGGAGAAAAAAGCGATGCAAGCCAATTTGCCATTGGGTATGACTATGCCATAGGTGCGGATACAACTCTATATGTTGCCTACGCAAGAACCAGTAACGATAGCAATGTTAATTTCAGTGCTAACGGAAAAGGCCACGGTGATAAAGTTGAGCCTGCCTTTGGCAACGACCCAAGTGCTATTTCGCTAGGAATAGTCGCGAAGTTTGATCTTAACTTTTCACTGTAAGACTGAAAGTTTTTCTATTAACCTGACGATTGAAGATGATCTTAACAAACAATGGCGCTTTTGAAAAAGAAATTTTACGGTCAAAGCATTGCTAGCCGAGTTATATTAGAAATGTTACTTGCTAGGTAAGCCCAAATTAGCCAAATAAGGGCTTATTAGCAATTTCGAGGGGATGGGCACAAAACCCCAACTACTGCGTTATTTATTTAATAATTAGCAAAACTAGTTATGGAAATAAGTGCTTTGCATTTGGCAATTTTTCCTACGTATAAAGTAGTTCACTTAATTAATGAAACTGGTATTATTTTCGTCAATAAATTAACAAAACTAGTGGTGATGACCGCCAACACCGTGTGCATGGCCGTGCTGAACTTCTTCATCAGTTGCAGCGCGCACATCAACAACATCAAGATCAAAGGTAAGTACTTTACCCGCTAACGGTGGGTTAACATCAACAGTCACCATAAATTTCCCTGTTTTTAAAACCGTTACTTGTCGTTGACCTTGCTCTGTGTGAACCACCCCAATCATGCCGGCTTTCCATTTAGCATTTTTATTTGGTAAGCCTTGCAAGTGTTTAGCCGGAACACGTTCAATTAGATCTTCTTGACGTTCACCATAAGCATCTTCAGGTTGTAAAGTAACACTAAATTTATCACCTGCTTCTTTATCTGTTAATGCTTTTTCAAGCCCCGCTAACGTATTATTTGCACCATGTAAATAAGCAAGAGGCTCACTACCTTGAGAAGATTCAATTTCTTCTCCTGCTTCATTTTTTAACACATAGTGAAACTTAACAACGGTTTTATCTGTAATTTTCATGTAATTCTCTTTAACTGTTATAGATTAAATATCGAATATTTTTTTTGACTAAAGTTTCGAACAAGGTAATGACGCGTATTTTAGCATTAAACTTTAAGTATTAAGAATTAAAATTTTAAGCCGATTTGTGCCCTTTATGCCCATAAAAGAAAAATAACAACACTTAAAATAATTAAAAACATACCAACGTATTCAATAGCGGTAATTTTTTCTTTAAATAAACGGTAAGTCAGCGCTAATGCTATGAAAAACTCTACTTGCCCTAACGCTTTCACATAAGCCGCCGTTTGAAAACTAGCTGCGGTAAACCAGCCATAGCATCAGAGCCCGCCAGTATCTTTTTTTAATAGAAATAAATATCCTTTAATAACTTTCTTGTAGACGGTAATATTTACTACATATTGAGATATAAACCGCCATTAGCTAGTGAGATATTATCTATTGAATGCCGACATCAAAATTAATTTTATTAACAATATTGACAAAATAAGTGCTAGTTATTGGCAGAGTTTAAATAACTCACCTTGCCCTTTTCTTTTTTATGATTTTTTTCATACACTTGAAAAAAGCCATTGTGTAAATTCTAAACAAGGTTGGCAACCTCATCATTTAGTTGCAACAACTAAAAATGAAATGACTGCTATCATGCCCATGTATTTGAAAAGCCATTCTTGGGGGGAGTATGTTTTTGATTGGGATTGGGCTGATGCTTTTAAACGTAATGGCATAAATTATTACCCTAAATTAGTAGCCACCATTCCTTTTACACCTGTTAATAGTGATAAATTGCTTTCTTCACAACTGCAAGTGAATGAGTTATTTGAACCGTTAATTGAGCACTGCCAAAATGAAAACATTAATAGTTGGCATATTTTGTATTGCAATGAAATAAAAACTGCATTGCCCGAGGATGTTTATCAGCGTAATACGGTGCAATTTCATTGGTTTAATCGTGATTATAGAATATTTGATGATTTTCTGAGTACATTCACTTCACGAAAAAGAAAAAACACTCGTAAAGAAAGACTGTCGATCGTTAAACAAGACATTAGAATTCGTCAGTTAATAAATAACGAAATCACGCAACAAGACCTAGAATATTTTTATTTGACTTATCAACTTACCTATTTAAAACATGGCCATCAACCTCACTTGAATTATGACTTTTTTAGGCAAATATTGTCTAAAATGAAAAATAATATTTTATTGACCATTGCCAGCCATGAGCAAGAAGATATTGCTTGCGCTCTATTTTTTTATGATGAATATCAATTATATGGTCGGTACTGGGGCTGCACTAAACACTATAATAATTTGCATTTTGAGCTTTGTTATTATCAAGGCATAGAGTTTTGCATTCAAAACAAGCTAAAAAAATTTAACCCTGGTACCCAAGGAGAGCACAAAATACAAAGGGGCTTCGAGCCTATATTGACGCACTCTTACCACTGGATAAAACATCCGGCTTTTAAAGAGGCAATTAAAAACTTTTGTGAACAAGAGCAAAAGCATATGCTAACTTATCAACATCAATGTCGGCAAATATTACCTTTCAAAAAGTTAGATTAATAAAACATGATGAATAAACCTTTCTCACAAGCATGTGAAAATAATAAACGACCTATTTTAAAGCTGTTAACAAAAATATTCTCAAGCAATAAACATGTTTTAGAAATTGGCTCAGGCACTGGACAACATGCTGTTTTTTTTGGCCAGCACCTATCTCACTTAACTTGGCAAACCAGTGATTTGTTGATAAATCATCAAGGTATCAACTTGTGGTTAGATGAAACGGCTAACACTAATGTACAAAGACCTATTGTTATTGATCTAAATAAGACTTGGCCTTTACCTAAAAGTAACCTGCGAGTTGATGGGTTATATACGGCTAATACACTACACATAATTAGTTGGTCATTAGTCGTTAAATTTTTTGAAGGTATTGAGCAAAACTTAACACCAAGAGCAAGTGTCTGTATATACGGTCCCTTCAACTATGAGGGGAAATTCACTAGCGAGAGCAATGCTAATTTTGATGTATGGCTTAAAGAAAGAGACATAAATAGTGGCATTAGGGATATAGAAGCAATTTTATTACTAGCAAATTCAGCAGGGTTAAATTTAATTGACGATCATGCTATGCCAGCCAATAATCGTTTATTAGTTTTTTCAAAAATATAAATATTCACGTTTGTAACGATATTCTTGACTTCGGTTGGTCAAATTTAGCCCCGTTTAATTAAACAACTATTCAAACAACATAAGACAATTGGTTTTTCGTTAGCTTCAATACTTTTGATCAATAACACGACCTTAATTACTCAATATTTTAACTACCCAATATTTTAAGTGGAAGCGACAAGGCACCATTCCCTGTTTGACCAACAAACCAAATAATGGCACTTAAACCACCTGCGGTAATGACATACCATAATGTTGATACAATTTGAGCATATTGATTAAGCGGCAGTAACTCACTTAAATGTCGACGTTTATATTCAAAGAATATTTCAATGCTACCAATAGCCAGTAAAAACCCTAATAGTGCGAAACCAAAGTGATAACTAATATAAATACCTAATGCTGCACCTAATATACAAGCGACTAACCCTACTTTAGAATTGATTGAAAAAGCGATGCTTTTAAGTACGTGCCCACCGTCCAAGGGCAATATAGGTAACAAGTTAAATAAATTGAGCAGTGCATTAAATACTGCTAAACCGGCAAGTATCTCTATATCGGTCAGCCAATAGCCAACTAAGCAGGCGATAGATAGTATCAAACCGAAGAAGGGGCCCATTATTGAAATAACAATATCTTGCCAGCGGGTATTAATTTTGTCATCGCTAAGCGCTAAACCGCCAACAAAGGGGATGAGATATATGCCTTTAGTTTTCAAACCAAAGTATTTCATCGCCCTGATATGACCATATTCATGAAAAACAAGGCAAAGAATAAGGGCTATAGCAAACTCAATAGAGAATAACCAGCTATAAGCCGCCAAACTACCTGCAGCAAACAGTACTTTAATGATCTTGGCGCTTTTTAATAACTTTAAGCCAAGGCCTGCCATGCCAACAAAGCTAAACTTCATTGGTTGCTTTTTACCTGTCGTGATATGACGTTGCTCTATGTCTTTTTCATTGAGGGTATTATCGTGTAAAAGTTCGTCATTGACTAAAAGCTTGAATTGTAGTTCAAAAGGTTGCCATTGCAGTGAGCCATTAAGCTTAACGTGTAACTCGCCTTGCTCACTTTGCAAGGTAAATTGATGCAAGAATGACTCATTATCGGCAGTGGCATTAATTTGTGAAACACATTGCCCGTCCCAAAACAGTTGTTGCCACCCTGCCATTGAGCCTTCTAATCGTAGTGTTTTTCCTAAACATTCTATTTCTAATAATTGCACTTCATTGTCTCAGCAAATAAAACCTTGCCCGATTATCACTATATTTATCGATGCAGCAAGGTTTATTGACAAAAAAATTATGCGAAGCTGCTCTCTCTAACACTTAATTTTATTGGTATTATCCAGAGTTCAGGGTTCAGGGTTCAGGGTCAGCATGTCTCAACCAGATATCTGCGTTTACTGACGTTTTCTTTTTACGTTTTTTCTTACCGCTGCCTTCAGGCTTCGCCATCGGTTTACTGTCAGCTAAGTGTAGGGCTAAAAGTTCATCATTGACAACGTCATCGACTTCAAAACCCTCAATTTGCTCACGTTCAAGGCGGATTTTGTTCTTTTTTTCGATCACCTTGAAATGATGATAATCTTCATAATCAATAAGCGATAAGGCTAAACCTACTTCACCAGCGCGGCCACTTCGGCCAATACGGTGCATGTAGTCTGATGGACTTCTGGGTAAGTCAAAATTGATCACCACCGGCAGTTTTTCGATGTCTAGACCTCGGGCAGCAATATCGGTTGCAATTAACACGTCAATCTCCCCTGCCTTAAACGCTTCAAGCACGCGACTACGAGCGCCCTGGCCTTTATCGCCATGAAACACTTCGGCGGTAATACCACGTTTAGCGAGTTTTCCTGCTAAGTGCTCACAGCTGTTTTTTGCATTAACGAAAATAAGCGCTTGTCGCCATTGGTGTTGCGTAATCAAATGCGCTAACAAGGCCGTTTTTTCCCCTTTGTTAACCGTAAACACGCGCTGTACTAATGTGCTGGCGTCGCTACTCTGCACTTGTATTTCAACGGGATTGTTGAGTAACTCTTGTGTTAACGCTTGTACTTGCTCAGGAAAAGTCGCTGAAAATAATAACGTTTGTTTTTTCTTTGGCAATAAGGCTAACAGCGCGGATAACTCGTCAGTAAAGCCTAAACTTAACATCCGGTCGGCTTCATCAAGCACCAAGGTGTTAACCAAATCGAGCTTAATAGCATTACTTGAAATTAAATCAAGTAATCGACCCGGCGTGGCCACCAAAATATCGGTACCGCCACGTAATGCCAGCATTTGAGTATTGGCTGATACACCACCAAAAACAGCAACGGTTTTAATCGCGCCGTTAAAATGTACCGCATAAGATTTTATGCTGTCTGCAACTTGCTTGGCGAGTTCTCGTGTAGGCACTAAAATCAGTCTGGTAACATAGTTACCTTTATTGATTTTATTCGCTGATGTTTGTTCGGTGTGTGTTTGTTCTATGTATAATTGCTGCAACAATGGCAGTGCAAAGGTAGCCGTTTTGCCTGAACCAGTATTTGCCCCTGCAATTAAGTCACGTCCTGCTAATACACTTGGAATAGCTTGTGCTTGAATGGGCGTTGGTTGCAGATATTCCAGTTCAGCTAATCTCGCTAACAAGGGTGCAATAAGGCCAAGTTCTGTAAAGTTGGTAGGCGTTGTGACTTTGGTTGTGTCAATGCTCATTAAGTTGAAAGGCTCAAAGCTAAAATATAATAGCCGACTATTTTAACGCATTTATGCCTCTTTAAGTTAGTTAAATCGCTCAAACCCTACTGTAATGTGATTCAGATTATTTAATGTAAGTTATAGCTCGAGTTTGGAAATGGTATAAGCCGCATTGAAGGTTTTAAGTCTCAGTGGTATTATGCGGGGTAAATAATGCGCGACTCGCCATTAACGATCAACCCTGAAGGTTCTATTGCTGTCATTGATATTTATCACCCTATTGATTTTTTCATTGTATTGAGAAGAAATAGCGACTTAACTTACTCAACAAAACTCAACTTACCAACCTATTTTAATCCTTAATAATTAAACACTTATGTCAAAAAACACGTTTACACCTGAGTTACTTGAAAAACACTTTACCAAAAATGAATGGAAAAAAGGAGTGAGAATTTTTAATGCTAAAGGCATTAAAACCTGCGCCCTTGATGGTGAAATAATTCGCGGTGTAGTGTTTAGTGAGCGCTCTCGCCAGACCAGTTATTTAACGCGTTTAGTCTTAAATATTAAGAATGATGGTATTGCCAGTTATTGTGATTGTTATGTTGGTCGCGACTGTAAGCATGGTGCAGCCTTAGCACAGTGCTTTATTCATGAACATTTTGATCAAAACAGTATTGCCTCACCTGAAAGAGTAATTGATAAGTGGCTTAGCCATTTTCAAGCGCAGCCAAGTAGATACCAACCCAATAGCCAACAAAAGTCGTTATTGTATTTTTTAAAGCCCAACAGTTATAACGAAGACGATTATTTTAATTTAGAGATTAAATCAACTCGACCCAAAAAAAGTGGCGGTTGGAGTAATTCACTTAGCAATGAATATTCTGCAAGTTCATTAATTAATAGTGCCTTTGCTAATAATGATGATGTGGCTGTCATTACCGAGCTTATGCGCACTAACCAATATAGCGAAACTATTAAATATTTTGATTTATTTGAACGTATAATAAAAACTAATCGCTGCTTTTGGCAGGTAAACTACCACTTGGACGAAGCAATTACGTTAGGTGATCCATTAGAGGCACAATGGCAGTGGTTAGCACTTGATAACCATTTACATACGTTACAGCTTGTTTTAATGCAGCCCTCAACCAGTATTCGCATTATCAAAGCACAACCTCTTTGTTATTATGATGAAGAAAAGAATTGCTTTGGTAAAATTAATACTAATACTCACTGTGATTTTGAAGCAGACTTGCTCAATTCACCTATTTTTGAAGAAGATAAATTACCTTGGATATTGAATAAGCTGTCTATGTCGTTAGGTGATGCGGTGCAGCGTTTACCCAAACCCAAAACACAATTTTCTCAAGAATTGACAAAGCCTGACGTGTATTTACACTTTTCTACACCCGTAAAATCTGATCCACAAGCGGGTTATGTTCAAGTAAATTTTTCTTATCAAGGCAATTTAGTTAATCCACATAATGATAGCGTTACGGTGTCGTCATCAAACTTAAATGCTACAGATAACGATAGCGATAGCTCTAACGCTAGCACTAGTGAGGTAAAGCTTTATCGAGATTTAACCTTTGAGCAAACCGTTATAAATAAACTTACCGCGTTAAAATTTTACGCTCAGCCGAAACCTAAACATTACACTTATACTAATCAGGATTCTTTTAATAAAGGTAATTTAAATAAAGATAAAACCCCTAAATTTTCAATGCTGATGCAAGGCCGCTATTTTTGGCATCATTTTTTGGATCAAGAATTATCATTACTTAAAGACTTGGGCTGGAACATTAGCTTTGCTGATGATTTTTATTATAAAGCGCTCTCTACGAATAGCATATTTGATGCTGAAGTCATTGAAACTGACGATCACGACTTCTTCTCATTAGGGTTAAATTTAACCATTGATGGTAAAAAAATGCCCGCGTTTCCTATTTTGCTAGGTGCTATTGAACAACTACCAAAGTCGGTGTTGTTTCATAACGAAAAGGTTAATAGTGAAAAGATCGATCGCGAAAACGAACCGCTTATTTCGCCTGACTCCCCTATTTATGTTGATCTAGACAATGGTAATTTTGTTGCCTTGCGATATCAAAGCGTACAGCCAATATTAAAACAATTTATTGAACTGTTTATGCCCAACGCCTTAAATAAAGATGGCACTATGCAGCTATCGCGTTTTCAAAGTCATCAAACATTATCAATGTTAGATGACCAAGGATTGATAGCAACAGGTACAAGTAAGTTAAGAGCTTTGGCTGATAAACTAAAAGACTTTCAACAAGTCACCACGGTTGCGATACCCGAGGGCCTAAACGCGACCTTAAGAATGTATCAGCATCAAGGACTCAACTGGTTACAGTTTTTACGGGAGTATCAATTAAACGGTATTTTGGCTGATGACATGGGGTTAGGTAAAACCATTCAAACCTTGGCACACTTATTAGTTGAAAAACAGCAAGGCCGATTGACTAAACCGGTATTAATTGTTGCGCCCACCAGTGTTATTTTTAACTGGGCTAATGAAATAGATAAATTTACCCCTCAGCTTTCTTATCGGGTATTACACGGTAGCAAACGTCATCAGCACTTCGACTGTATTGAAAGAACTAAAAATATTGAAGGAAGTGAAAGGCTTGAAATTAACGTTGAAAACAATGTTGATATCATTATCACCAGTTATGCGTTAATTACTAAAGATTTAGATCTTTATTGTAAACAAAATTTTTATTACCTTATTCTTGATGAAGCCCACTATATAAAAAATACTAAAACAAAATTATACCAAGCGTTTCTGACACTTAAAGCACAGCATAAATTGTGCTTAACCGGTACGCCTATGGAGAATCATTTAGGTGAGTTTTGGGCGCAATTTAATTTTTTACTGCCCGGATTTCTAGGCGGACAAAGGCAATTTACCAAACTTTTTAGAACTCCCATAGAAAAACACAGTGATCAAGAGCGTAAGTTGTTATTAAATCAACGTATTAAACCATTTGTTTTACGCAGAACCAAAGACAAAATAGCCACTGAGCTACCGCCTAAAACTGAAATAATTCAAAAATTACGTATTGAGGGCCAACAAGCTGAATTGTATGAATCAGTACGTTTAGCCATGGACAGTCGCTTAAAAGATATTATTGCTGATAAAGGCTTAAAGCGTAGTCAGATAGAAGTATTGGATGCGTTATTAAAACTGAGACAGGTATGTAATCACCCTAAGTTGTTATCACTTGACGGAGCTAAAAAAGTAAACCAATCAGCTAAACTTGATTATTTAATGGAAACGCTGCCTGAGCAAATTGATGAAGGCCGTAAAATATTAATATTTTCACAGTTTACCAGTATGCTTGCCTTGATAGAGGAAGAGTTGGTGGCTGCGGGTATTGATTATGTTAAATTAACAGGCGCAACTACTAAACGGCAAGAAGTCGTTGATAAGTTTCAACGAGGTGAAGTGCCAGTATTTTTAATTAGCTTACGCGCAGGGGGCGTGGGCTTAAACTTAACGGCAGCCGACACGGTTATTCATTTTGATCCTTGGTGGAACCCTGCGGTAGAAAACCAAGCCACTGATAGAGCTTATCGTATTGGGCAAGACAAACCTGTTTTTGTTTACAAATATATTATTGAAAACTCAATTGAAGAAAAAATTCAAAAAATACAACAAAACAAGGCTGAATTAGCAAAAGCATTGTTATCTGAAGAAGTAAGTGATAGTAAACTGAGTTTAACTGACGATATTTTAGGCTCACTACTTGCCCCGCTAAGCTAGCGCAAAGAACGGTATATACGATTAGAGAATTGCTGATATGTTTATAGGAATGAGTACAAATTTAATTACCCCTTGTATAAGTCAATGCAAGCTAGATGAAAATGATATATGTATAGGGTGCTATAGGTCTAAATCAGAGATTAGTGATTGGTTAAACAAATCTGAAGATGAAAAAATAGAGATAGTCATTCGATGTAAGAAAAAAATAGCGTTGCATTCACAACATAGCATTTAAAAAATAAAAAAAGATAAGCATTAAATCAAGTCGCTGCATCATTACAAATGCTCATCAATCATATAATTAGCATGTGCTTTAATAATATTCACTAAGGCTTGGGCTGTAGAGGATAATGGCATACGCCTTTTTTTAACAATGCCAACCCGACGACCCACCAGTGGTGATTCTAGTGGACGGCACAATACACCTTGTGATTGTAATTGCGGCTTACATAACGATGGCATAATACTAACGCCGAGCTGCTCGGAAATCATTTTTCCGATAGTTGCTAATTGATTTGCTTCAAATTCAATAGTTAACTGTATATTGTTCGCTGTTATGGTTTTTTCAATTAGCTCTCGAATACTCGATGGTTTTTGTAAGGCAATAAAGGGATATTGAGCAATAGCCTGCCAAGAAATATTTTTACAAGCTAATAATGGGTGATGTTGTGGAAGAGCGACAATAAAGTTATCGCTAAATAAAGGATAAAAGGTGAGATCATCGCAATCACCTGGATCAAAAGTTACCGCAAGTTCAACTCGTCCACCCCGAACCATAGCAATGGTATCTTCTGCTATTACATCATGAACTTTGACATTAATGTTAGGATGTTTTTCGCGAAAAAGTCGTATATACCCGGGTAGTAAACTACTGCTAAATGACGGCATAGCGGCAAGCTCTAACTTCCCTCTTTTTAATGAAAATAAATCATTCAAGTCATTAAATGCATTGTCCCAATCTCTAAGTAACCGTTGTGCTGTAGGGTAAAATTCTTTCCCTTCAGGGGTTAACACTGAGGTTTTAGTAGAACGAATCAATAACTTACCACCAAGCCCTTGTTCCAAATTCTTAATGGCAATACTTAAAGCAGGCTGAGATAAGTGTAATAACACGCAAGCTTCAGCAAAACTACCTGAATCAACCACAGTAACGAAGGCTCGCAATTGTTTTATTGTAGAATTATTGATAACGAACCGCTCTTTTAGTATTAATAAATATTTAAATTATTTATTAATACTTAGAAAAAATTAATTTGATAAATATTTCATCATAATTGATTATGACAGTCAATATATTTGCAGAACAAACCTCATAAGGATTAAAAATATGTCTGGGTTTAACAAAGTAGTGTCAAGCTACAAAGAAGCATTGGCGGGTCTTAAAGATAACATGACGGTTATCGCGGGAGGCTTCGGTTTATGTGGTATTCCTGAAGGATTAATTACCCAAATACAAAAAATGGGTACCAAAGGCCTTACGATTGCGTCAAATAATTGTGGTGTTGACGATTTCGGCTTGGGCCTGTTATTGCCAAATCGTCAGATAAAAAAAATGATTGCCTCATACGTGGGTGAAAACGCTGAATTTGAACGTCAATTAATGTCTGGTGAATTAGAAGTTGAATTAACACCACAAGGTACTTTGGCAGAAAAAATGCGTGCTGGCGGCGCTGGCATTCCTGCTTTTTTCACCGCTACCGGTGTTGGTACACCCGTTGCTGAAGGCAAAGAAGAGCGTAATATAAATGGCAGAGATTATATTTTAGAAACGTCTATTACCGGTGACTTTGCCATTGTAAAGGCATGGAAGGCCGATCGTTATGGTAATTTAGTGTTTCGCCATACCGCGCGTAACTTCAACCCAATGGCAGCAACTGCGGGGAAAATTACTGTAGTAGAAGTTGAAGAAATTGTTGAGCCTGGAGAGTTAGATCCGAATGAAATCCATACCCCCGGCATTTATGTTAATCGTGTTATCAAAGGTAACTTTGAAAAACGCATAGAACAACGCACCGTGCGTTCAGCTTAAGGAGAATAATATGGCGTTAACTCGTGAACAATTGGCTCAACGCGTAGCACAAGAATTACAAGACGGTTTCTACGTTAACCTTGGTATTGGTATACCTACTTTGGTGGCAAACTATATACCTGAAGGCATTGAAGTAATGCTTCAATCTGAAAATGGTCTTTTAGGTATGAGTCAATTCCCTACCGAAGATGAGATAGATGCCGACTTAATTAATGCCGGTAAACAAACGGTAACCATGACAACAGGTGCTTCATTATTTGATAGTGCAACTTCTTTTGCAATGATACGTGGTGGTCATGTAGATTTAACCGTGCTTGGTGCCTTTGAAGTTGATGTTAATGGCAATATTTCTTCCTATATGATCCCCGGAAAATTGATTAAAGGCATGGGGGGCGCCATGGATTTAGTCGCAGGGGCAGATAACATCATAGTAACGATGACACATGCCTCTAAACATGGTGTATCAAAATTATTAACCAATTGCACCTTGCCATTAACAGGTAAAGGATGTATAAAAAAAGTATTAACTGATCTTGCCTATATAGAAATTAAAGCGGGTAAATTTCATTTGCTTGAAAGAGCACCTGGCGTATCTGTTCAAGAAATTATAGCGTTGACAGCCGGAGAACTTATAATCCCAGAATACGTGCCAGAAATGCAGTTTTAATATTGCCCTCTGCCTAATACCATTTTTATTAAAGTTATGATCTCGTTGTGCATAATTAGACCTATAAAATAAACTTGATCTTATATGTTTTTATTATAAGTTTTTCACAAAACCGTGGATTTCTTTGAAGTATTCTAACTTGAAGCATTCTAAGCTATCTACAAATTATAAAACGGTGCAATTTTGCGCTCAAATCGATTGAGGTAATATATGGAAGATGTAGTAATCGTCGCAGCCGGAAGAACGGCAATTGGTAGTTTTTGTGGCTCATTGGCGACAGTACCTGCAGATGTTCTTGGTACAACAGTGATTAAAGACTTATTAGCAAAAACAGGAATTGCGCCAGAACTTGTTGATGAAGTTATTCTAGGCCAAGTATTAATGGCGGGGAAGGGACAAAATCCAGCACGTAAAGCTTCAGTTAATGCTGGTTTACCTCATACAACACCTGCAATGGGTATCAGCAAAGTTTGTGGCTCTGGTTTAAAAGCCCTGCATTTAGCGGCCCAATCAATTGCCTGTGGTGATGCCGATATTGTTATTGCCGGTGGTCAAGAAAGCATGAGTCAATCAGCTCACGTGTTACCAGGAAGTCGTAACGGCGTCAAAATGGGTGACTGGAAAGCAATAGATACTATGCTTAATGATGGCCTTACTGATACATTCGAAGGCTATCATATGGGTATTACTACTGAGAATATTGCTGAACAATATGGTATCTCTCGTGAAGAGCAGGATGCTTTTGCTGCTGCTTCACAAAATAAAGCAGAGGCTGCTCAAAAGTCTGGTCGCTTTAAAGATGAAATAATCCCTGTTGTCATTCCACAGCGTCGTGGAGACCCTGTTATTTTCGACACAGATGAGTTTCCTAAACATGGTGCAACTGCTGAAGGCTTAGCCAAGCTTCGCCCGGCTTTTAAAAAAGACGGTACGGTAACCGCAGGTACTTCATCGGGCATTAATGATGGAGCTGCCGGTGTTATCATGATGAGCGCATCAAAAGCAGCTGAGCTTGGTCTTGAAGTGCTTGTGAAGATTAAAGCTTATGCTAATGCTGGTGTAGATCCTTCAATTATGGGCACTGGCCCTATTCCAGCCGTTCAACGTTGCCTTAAAAAAGCGGGTTGGACGGTTGACGATCTTGATTTAATTGAGGCAAATGAAGCCTTTGCAGCGCAGGCCATTTCTGTGAATCGTGATTTGGGTTGGGATACCAACAAAGTCAATGTAAATGGCGGTGCAATTGCCCTTGGACATCCAATTGGTGCTTCAGGTGCACGTATTCTGGTGACGTTGGTTCACGAGATGATTAAACGCGATGCTAAAAAAGGTATAGCTACCTTGTGCATTGGTGGTGGTATGGGTGTTGCCTTAGCGGTAGAACGTTAATTCAAAACGCTTAAATCATTTATTGATATTTTATAAAGGCCAACCTTTCACTAGGTTGGCCTTTTTTTGTATAGTTAAAATTGTATTTTACTGTAATATCAAGAGCCGACTAATAGTGTTATTCCGAGAAGATATAGACTAAAGCGGCATTTAAAATTTAACTTGAGGAACATATAATTTGCGTTTCAATAAATATAAAGGAAGATAAATATGTCAAAACGTGAAGTTGTTTTTTTAAGTGGTGTACGTTCTGCAATTGCAGATTTTGGCGGCTCATTAAAAGACGTGACACCAACAGATCTTGCTGGTCAGATGGTTGCAGAGGCGGTTAAACGTTCAGGTGCAAATAGTGAAGATGTTGGACACTGTGTTATTGGTAATGTAGCTCATACCGACCGTCGCGATATGTATATGAGTAGAACTGCAGCTATAAAAGGCGGATTACCCGATTCTACACCTTCTTTAACGGTAAATCGCCTATGTGGTTCAGGGTTACAAGCCATTATTTCTGCGGCGCAATTGTTATTGCTTGACGATTGTGACCTTGCGGTAGCTGGCGGTGCTGAGTCTATGACACGTGTACCTTATTGGAGTCCATCAACACGTTTTGGTAGCAAGATGGGGGATACACAAATGGTTGATCCTATGGTGGGCGCATTAACATGTCCGATCACAGATACTCATATGGGGATTACCGCTGAGAATATTGCAGAGCAATGGGGTATAACTCGCGAAGAGCAAGATGCAGCAGCCGTAGAGTCACATAATAGAGCACAGCGTGCAATTGAAGACAATCGTTTTGGTGATCAAATCGTTCCAGTTGAATTGAAGTCTCGTAAAGGCGTAGTTCACTATACTACTGATGAACATGTTCGTTTTGATTGTACTATTGCCGATATGGCAAAACTTCGCCCTGCCTTTAAAAAAGAGGGTTCTGTCACTGCGGGCAACGCTTCTGGTATTAATGATGCTGCCGCTGTAGTTGTTATGGCTGATAGTGAATATGCCAAAGCAAATGGTTTAAAACCGCTTGCTAAGTTAGTAGGTTATGCCTTTGCTGGCGTAGCACCTGAAATTATGGGTATTGGCCCTGTTCCTGCGGTAAATAAGTTATTGGAAAAAACTGGCATTAGTAAAGATGATATTGATGTTTGGGAAGTTAATGAAGCCTTTGCCTCACAAGCATTAGCGGTATGTCGAGATTTACAGCTAGATATGGAAAAAGTGAATCCGAATGGGTCAGGTATTTCTTTAGGGCACCCTATTGGCGCTACTGGGGCATTAATAACGGTTAAAGCGATACATGAATTACAACGCATTCAAGGTAAATATGCAGTGATCACAATGTGTATTGGTGGCGGACAGGGAATAGCGGCACTTATCGAACGTTGCGAATAATATCCACGAGACACTCTTTTTGGTGATTAAGTTTATCAAAAAGAGTGTCTAATATAAATTGATAACGATTCAATCATTCAGCTGTTTTTATTATGCCAATCAAGCTTTATCATTACCTCAATGAAAAAATAACGTTTTAAACTTAATGGAGAATAATAATGAAAGCAATTGGCTATAATCAATCATTACCGATCAAAGACTCAGCATCCTTAATAGATATTGAATTACCACAACCTAAAGCTTCAGGACGTGATTTATTAGTTCGTGTTACGGCTATTGCGGTAAATCCGGTGGATTGCAAAATTCGTCAAAATGTAGCACCTGAATCAGGGCAATATAAAGTGCTTGGTTGGGATGCTGTGGGTGAAGTTGTCGCGATTGGTGAATCAGTCAGTAACTTCCAGCCAGGTGATATGGTGTTTTATGCCGGCGATTTACACCGCCAGGGCAGTAACGCACAATATCAATTAGTTGATGAACGTATTGTCGGTAATAAGCCAAAAAGTTTATCTGATAGTGAAGCTGCCGCTTTGCCACTAACCGCGATTACCGCTTGGGAATTATTATTTGAGCGTTTAGCCATTAAGCAACAACAACCTGACTCAAAAGAACGCTCGAACGATATAATTTTGATTATTGGCGCTGCTGGGGGCGTAGGTTCAATTCTTGTACAATTAGCGAATACACTAACCGGTGCCACCGTTATTGCTACCGCTTCACGCGAAAGCTCTGCAAATTGGGTAAAATCATTGGGTGCTGATTATGTTGTTGATCACGCTAAACCGTTAGTAGAACAAATTGAACAATTAGCTATTGGACAAGTAACGCACGTTGCTAGCTTAACTCACACAGACTCATACCTAGATAGTTATGTTGAGTTGTTAGCGCCAATGGGAAAAATAGCGTTAATTGATGATCCTAAATCAATTGATATCGTCAAACTTAAACCTAAAAGTTTGTCACTGCACTGGGAGTTCATGTTTACTCGTTCAATGTTCAAAACAACAGATATGAGCGAACAACATCGTGTACTTAATAACGTTGCAGACTTAATTGACCAAGGTCATATCAAAACTACCGTTGGTAAAAACCTAGGGTCGATTAATGCCGAAAATTTACGAGCGGCACATGCAGTGTTAGAGTCAGGGAAGTCAATTGGTAAAATTGTTTTACAAGGTTTTTAGCCCCCCTACCTTTTAACAATTGACCACGTAAACATGACTTACCAAAGGTAGTCAGCCAAAGGTCATCTGCCAATAATCATTGGCTGGTTACCTTTTTTATTTCTTATATAGTTTTATTGGCTTTATTTATTTATGGCTAGACCAGACACCTGGTTCAGTTTCTCCTTGTATTTCTACATCATCAAGTGAAAAAGTGGGCTTACCATTTACCTTTAGTTTTTCCCGAAAATCTTTAGTTAAATTGACTACGGTCGGGGTGAGTAAAACAATGGCGTAAATATTAACTAACGTCATTAATCCTAATGCCATATCTGCTAATCCCCATACTTCTTTCAACGATGCATTTGCTCCCCAAAACACCATAATTAAATAAACACTGGTATAGAGTAGTCGTCCTATTTTGTTGTCTAGTTTGAATAAGTGCAGATTACTTTCTGCATAAGCGTAATTAGCAACCACCGAGGTAAAAGCAAATAAGGTAATTGCGGCGGCGACAAAATAGTTTCCACCCGCACCGAAGTGACTCGTCATCGCATTTTGGGTCATACTAATGCCTTCCATTTCGCCGCTAATATTAATATCCGACAACAAAATAACCACAGCGGTACAGCTGCAAAGCACCATTGTGTCTAAGAAAACCCCTAACATTTGCACATACCCCTGAGCAACAGGGTGGTTAGGTACAGGTGATGCACCTGCCGCGGCATGAGGTACACTACCCGCCCCTGCTTCATTAGAATACAAGCCTCGCTGAATACCATTTTTTATTGCCGCACCTAAAGCGCCCGCACCTGCTTCATTTAGACCAAAGGCTGAAGAGAATATATCCATAAACATAGATGGTAATAATTGAATATTCATTAAGGTAATAATCAACGCAGTACTAATAAACGCTACCCCCATAAAGGGCACAATGAGTTCTGCAAATCGAGCGATACTACGCAATCCGCCCACTACAATACTGCCTGCGAGTACGGCAATTACCATACCTGAATATTCACGAGGAATGGTAAAAGTATTATTTAAGGCATCTGCGATGGTATTGGCTTGCATGGCGCTAAAAGTTAAGCCATAACCTAGAAAAAGACAAAGTGAAAACAGGATAGCAAGCCAAGGTTTATTAAGCCCAGAGCGAATATAATAAGCAGGACCGCCCCTGAATTCTTTATGTTCGTCGCGTACCTTATATAACTGCCCAAGCACGCTTTCAGCAAAGCCGGTAGCCATACCTAACAGTGCAATTACCCACATCCAGAATACCGCGCCACTGCCGCCAAGAGAAATAGCCATGGCAACACCTGCCAAATTGCCCGTTCCTACTCGGGCAGAAAGCCCGGTACACAAAGCCTGAAAAGAACTAATTCCAGATTTGTCAGCTTGGGTACTCCCTTTCATAACAGTAAACATATACCTGAATTGAAGTATTTGTATCCAGCGAAGCTTAAACGAAAACCAAAAACCGGCAAAAAGAAGCAAATAAATCAATATTTGACCTTGGCCCCACAATATATTGTTGATAGAGCTTACAATTTCATTAATCATTTATTTTCCTCTTTTATTATTATTTTTATTTATCTACTCAGCCGATAATAAAATACTCTCTTTTCGATAATACTATCTTTTCGATAAATGGATACCTGCCAACATACACCGTACTGAACCGCCAGCAAGTTCAATTACGGATACATCAAGTGGTATCAATTTCACACTTTCTTCCAGTACCGATATTTGATCAGGTGTTAATGCTGCATAAGCTTTAGCAGAAAGTGCCAAAATACGCCCTGAAGACCCTTGCAGTTCAAGTGCGTTACCACAAAAGGCGTTTATTTGTTGTTCAGTTAAATAAATAATGCGTTTACCTGAACTTTCAAAGCGCTGAATAATTTGCTCTCGGCGCTTAAGATCTGTCATCATGTAAAATCCCGCCATCACAAACTCACTGCCAATACACATTAAAACATTGGTGTGATAAACAGCAATACCGGCTTTATCCTGTGCATCAAAAACCATGGGTTCAAAATTAAAGTGAGAGCAAAAACGTTCAAGTACATGTGAATCAGTTCTTTTTGAACGGACGGCATAAGCAATTCGTTCTATATGATCCAACACCATAGCACCTGTGCCTTCAAGATAAATTTCATCATACTCTAATCCAGAGTAATCAACGACATCTTGCACACGATATTGATTTTTAAGTAATTCAATAATATCTGTGCGCCGTTCTTTTCTACGATTTTGAGTATACATGGGGTAAATAGCGATCTGGCCACCGGTGTGAGTTGAAAACCAATTATTAGGAAACACTGAATCGGGTGTTTCAACCCCCTCATCTTCAAAAGTATGCACAACAATGCCTTCAGCCTCAAGTATTTTGCCTGCGGTGGTTACTTGTTCATAGGCTTGTATTTTAACCTGTTGTTTGTCAAAAGACGCTCTTGCCTGAAAGCTATTGTCTTGCTTCGTTTCTTCGTTTGGACAAAAATGATGCGGACGAATCATGACGACCGTATTTGGCGCCTGCGGAAATAAGGACATAGTTTCTCTTCAGTATTTTGTGTTAATTAACTAAGTCATATATTATCTCGTGAAGATGGCAATCAAAATGGCAAAATTGCTGCATGTATCACGTGGCACTGTGCAAAATAGGCTGGATCGACTCATTGATTCTGGCGCGATTCTGGGCTTTACTATTCGAGCCCATGATGAGTTAGAAATTGATGTGATTAAAGCTATTATGATGATAGCGGTTGTTGGTAAATCGACTGCACAAGTTATTAATAAATTGCGTGGCATTCCGCAACTTGAAAAACTTCACACGACGAATGGCGCTTGGGATTTAGTGGCCGATATTAAAACATCAAATTTGCTGGAGTTTGACCGAGTATTGCGTGATGTTAGAACAATAGATGGTGTGCTTAACAGCGAGACAAGTATTCTGTTAAGCTCAATGTAATAACAATTAACTCATGCGCAAATATTTTACTTGAGAAAATGACCGAACAACAATTAAGTTGCTGTTCGGCCTGTTTTCTTTACATGGCAGCGCGGAAAATATTACAAATTTCTTCGTGGCTTGCTTGTTTAGGGTTAGTTAAACCGCACACATCTTTTAAGGCATTATCAGCCAATAATGAAATATCATCAACTTTAACACCTAACGTTTCTAATCCTGCTGGAATACCAACTTTAAGCGATAATTTTTCAATAGCACTGATAGCGGCATTTGCACCTTGCTCTGCTGACATGGCAAGTACGTCAACGCCCATACTATTAGCAATATCTTTTAAACGTTTTGGACATACTTGTGCATTATAACGCTGTACATGCGGTAATAATACCGCATTACAAACACCATGAGGCAAGTTGTAAAAACCGCCTAATTGGTGAGCCATGGCATGTACATAGCCTAATGAGGCGTTATTAAATGCCATGCCAGCCATAAATTGGGCATAAGCCATTTGCTCTCTTGCTTCAATATTTTCGCCATTTTCAACCGCTATGGGTAAATTGGCTTGAATAAGCTCGATAGCTTTTAGTGCCACAGCATCAGTAATAGGCGTAGCGGCGATAGAAACATAGGCTTCAATTGCATGCGTTAGTGCATCCATACCCGTTGCAGCCGTTAATGAGGCTGGCATACCAACCATTAGTGAAGGATCATTGACTGACAATACTGGCGTAGTATGTTTATCAACAATAGCCATTTTTACATGGCGTTTTTCATCGGTAATAATAGCGAAACGCGTCATTTCTGATGCGGTGCCTGCGGTAGTATTAATAGCAATTAAAGGCAGTTGCGGTCTTTTAGATTGATCAATACCTTCATAATCGGCTATCTCCCCTCCATTGGTGGCGACTAATGCTATACCTTTGGCGCAATCATGTGGAGAACCACCACCTAAAGAAACAACAAAATCGCAATCATTTTGTTTAAGTATTTCTAATCCATCATTAACATTACTTACTGTTGGGTTAGGCTGTGCTTTATCAAATACGATACTGGCAATTTGGTGCTGATCAAGTAAGTCAGTAAAGTTTTTTACCACACCTATTTTATTTAAAACGGTATCGCTAACAATTAACCCCTGTTTAAATCCTTGCTCTTTTATATAGTTAACAGCTTCAGCTAAACAACCACTGCCTATAACGTTTAAAGACGGCATATAAAACGTTGAACTCATAATATTCTCCTGTAATTAATTACTTATTTTGTACCACAAAGAATAGTTAAACAGTTTGATCTAAAGCATAGGTTTACCATTTTAAGCATCAATAGAAAATGCTATTTTTAAACGTGATAAAAAAAGACGAAAAAGAACCACGACGCTTGTTAGCTTGTTTTTAATCCTCTAATTCAGATCAACTGCGTACTTTTTAAGTAACGTCATTGGTACAATATCTAATGCTTTAATATGAGTCCTTTTAAGATGAATTCTGGGTGCCATGTTATTTGCTTCAGCTTCTAGCCATCGAGAGGCACATAAACACCAGCTATCTCCAGGTTTTAAACCTTGAAAACCAAACTCAGGTATAGGTGTAGATAAATCATTACCTCTAAATCTTGAATACTCCAAAAACTCTTTAGATACTTTAATGCAGACTGTATGTGAACCTACATCGTCTTTGTTAGTATTACATTTACCGTCACGGTAAAAGCCAGTGATTGGATTTTCACAACAGATTTCTAATTTTTCCCCAAACACATTAATAGATTTATCCATTTCCATAGAGCAACACCTTTGATTTATTATCAGTAATAACGTTAGACACAATAACTCCCCAAGAGGTGCTAGCCTCTATAGCTGGGTTAGTTTTACAATTCAGAGCCATAATATCATGAAATTTTCAATCAAGAAAAACATCAAAGCCCTTCCCTGTTAACGTTTTCACAAACTCAGGCCCAAAGTAGGTAAATAACGGTAAGCTAATTTACCTACATTTTTGGCGCAATAAATTTGCTAGATTCAATGATTTTGCAAAAGACACGCATTAGTTCTGGGTCGAACTTCTCCCCAGTTTCTTCATCCAATATAGGCATGATTTTCAGATGCGATCTCGCGTGATGGTATGGCCTTGTCACGGCCATCGCGTCGTAGCTGTCGGCGATGGAGATAATTCTAGAACAAATAGGAATGCTTTCTCCTGAAAGTTTGTCTGGATAACCCATGCCGTTGTAATATTCGTGGTGGTGACGAATCACCAGAGAAGCATATTGCGAGCCTTCGAGTTCTGTTGATGCTATTATTTTCTCTCCGATTTCGGAGTGCTTTTTCATTTTTTCCCACTCGGCTTCGTCAAATTGAGAAGGCTTAAACAAAATGTGGTCGGGTATTCCTATTTTTCCTATGTCGTGGAACGATGCGGCAATGTTAAGAACATTAATCTCTTTTTTTGACAGACCACAATATCCCCCAATTTCCAAAGAAAGACGTTGCACACGCTCGGAATGGAGTTGTGTATGAATATCACGGTAGCCCAACGCAACCGACAAGGCTTTGGTGTACTTGATTAAAGATACTAAAAATTTATCTTCCAGTTCCATGTGATCTCCTTGGGAAAACTTAACGCCTTACAATAAGTGACGAGTTGTTCGGGCGGATTTCTAAGTTTTTTTTAAATCCATCAGGTTCGTAAATCTATTTCATGCTTTTGTTATGGAGCATTACTTAAGTGTATTGTTATTAATTTTTTTCCACTAGCCTATTCTCATATCAAAATCAATTATCTCCTTGCTATAGTTGGTCTCTTGTTTATCACAACAGTATATTATGTAGACGTTTCAGTAATATATCTCTACATTATTGTATTTAAATCTAGTCTAATTTATCTAAATTTCAAGCTAATAACCTAATACGCTTTTAATTTCATAGTTTTGTTAAACATTACTATGAAACCTCTGTAACATGACAGAAATGATTTATTAGGTATATGTGCTACAAACCCTATTTGATCACTAAACTAAAGGCAAAAAAAACGGCTACTCGTTAAAGAGCGGCTTCTTAGAATGTGGCGGTGATATAGAGATTTGAACTCTATGACATGGGTTAATTAAGCACCAGAAAGCAAAAAACCGCTGAACTTACGTTTAGCGGTTTTTCTTAATGTGGCGGTGAGATAGAGATTTGAACTCTAGAAGGGCTACAAACCCTTGCCGGTTTTCAAGACCGGTGCTTTCGACCACTCAGCCATCTCACCTGAAGTTAACAAGTAGCTAAAAACAATGCTTGCTTGAGAACGAGGCGAATACTAAAGTCTCCCATAGCTGTTGTAAAGTACTATTTTACAAATTATGTTAGTTTTAAGTTTGTTTGCTAAAAAATTAATCACCTTGTCTTTAATTCAAGCAGATAGTGTAAAAACCAAAGGAGTAAGACTATGGAAGAAGAACAAAATAATATTGAAGTATGTCGCTGCCCATGGCTTGATACTTCAAAACCAGATTACGTTAAGTACCATGATGAAGAATGGGGTGAGCCCGTTTATGATGATCAGAAACTGTTTGAGTTTTTAATGCTTGAATCAGCTCAAGCCGGTTTAAGTTGGTACACTATTTTAAAGCGCAGACAAGGCTATAGAGATGCATTTGCTAATTTTGATGTAAACACTGTTTCAAAATACGATCAGGACAAAGTTGAACAACTTATGTTAAACCCAGCCATCATTCGAAACCGTGGAAAAATTAATGCCGCTATTATTAATGCACAATTGTTTATCGAAATTCAAAAAGAATTCGGCAGTTTCAGTAATTATATGTGGGGATTTGTCGGTAATAAAACTATTGTTAATAAATATAAGGAGTTAAGCGATTACCCTGCAACAACCGCCGAGTCTGATGCGTGGAGTAAGGATTTAAAAAAACGCGGCTTTAAGTTTGTTGGTTCAACTATTTGTTATGCTCATATGCAAGCCTGTGGAATGGTTAATGACCATAATTTAACATGTTACAAAAGGAAACAAATTATTGAGAGGTATCAGCAGTCGTAAGCTAGCTATTTAAAAAACAGCGTGTCATAATATGTCACAAGGTCGTTAGTTAATGTTAATAAAATAACTTGAACTTTACGTAAACGCCCTTATCTTAGCTTATATGAAGTAATTATAATTAAGTTTTTAAAGGAAATTTTATGCAAACTAATACGAATTTTCAAACAGCAAGTAAAAGCTCAGCTATTGAAATTAACAAAGTATTAAAAAATACTTATATGCTTTTATCTATGACACTTGCATTTAGTGCGGTAACTGCAGGTGTTTCAATGGCGATGGACTTGTCACACATAACAGCGCTTGTCATGATGTTAGTTGCTTTTGGTTTAATGTTTGTTGTTAATAAAAAAGCCGACTCTGCTAGTGGTGTTTATTGGGTTTTTGGTTTTACCGGTTTAATGGGTGCTTCGTTAGGACCTATGCTTAATGCGTATGCTGCTATGCCTGGTGGTCCAGCAATGATTATGCAAGCACTTGGCGGTACAGCATTAATATTTTTCGCTTTATCTGGTTATGCATTAACAACTAAGAAAGACTTCTCATTTATGGGTGGCTTCTTAATGACGGGTTTAATTGTAGTACTAGTGGCTATGGTTGCGAACATCTTTTTCCAAATTCCGGCATTGTCTTTAGCGATTAGTGCGGGTGTTATTATGATTATGTCTGGTTTGATTTTGTTTGATACTAGTCGCATTATTAACGGTGGCGAACGTAATTATATTAGAGCAACTATTTCATTATACTTAAATATTTATAATATTTTTGTTCACCTTCTTCACCTTTTAGGTGTACTTGGTGGTGACGATTAACGCGGGGTATTTAATACCCAAAGTTAAACCCAAAGTTAATTAGCTTTTAGTCTCCAAAAAAAGCGTTATAATATTAAGCCTCGCCGTTGCGGGGCTTTTTTATGTTCAGGATGTACGGTATTTCGCGGTGACAGGACGTCAAAGAGCGATTATGTTCGTTAATAGATATGATTTAGAGATTTAAGCAGTGAATAAACTTGCCGTCGTTATTACCACACCACCTTATAGTAATTTAAGTGTCACAGCGCTTGATTATATTGAAAGCGCACTTAACGCTGGCGTTGAACTTGTTGGTGTATTCTTTTATCAAGATGGCGTTATACATGCTAATACAAGTGTTCAAATTGCCAGTGATGAGTTTCAAGCTATATCGCACTGGCAGCGGTTATACCAAACCTATAAGTTACCTTTACACATATGTATCACTGCCGCAGAAAAACGCGGCATTAGTGATGAGCATGCTCAGAATATTCATTCAATGTTTACTGTCTCAGGTTTGGGAGAGTTAGTTGAATTATCATCAAAGGCTGATCGACTGGTGCAATTCTAATGACTAACAGCTCTATAAAAACATTAGCCATACTCAATGCTAAAGCACCATATGCTAATTCAGCAGGTAAAGATGCATTAGATATCGCTTTGGTCTTTGGTTCATTTGAACAAGCAGTGTCGTTATTTTTTCAGGGTGACGGTGTATGGCAATTGATACAAGGGCAAGATGGTTCAATAATTTCAATGAAAGACTACCTTAAAACTTTCGCAGCTTTTGAGTTTTACGATATTGAAGATGTTTATGTTTGTCAAACATCATTAGAAGAACGTAACTTGCCTGCTAAGTTTCATATTAAAAAAGTACAAGTGTTAAACCAACAAGAATTTGCACAAAAATTAACATCACACCAAACAATTTTAAGGTTTTAGCGCTTTAACTTTTAGCGCATAAGGTTTTAGTACTTTAAGGTATTAGCACCAAGGAATAACGTATATGACTACGCTACACATTGTTCGTCAAAGCGCCTTTAACACCAATGACTTTTCCCAGTGCTTGCATGTACTTGGCAATAATGATGTTATCGTTTTTATTGATGATGGCTGTTATAACCTACAACATAACTTAATCAATAATTTAATCAATAGCATTGATGGCACTAAAAATATTCAATTGAAAGTGATAAACCAGCACGCGAATGCTCGCGCTATTATCATCAATGAAGAGATTTTTACAAAAATAACTATGACAGAATTAGTTTCACTTACCTTTGAAAACGACAGAGTAATCACATGGCAATAGATTTTAAAGGTGAGCAAATTGCTACTGACAAGCAAGGTTACCTATTAGATTACACACAATGGCATGCAGACTTAGCGAGTAAAATGGCAAAGAATGATACTTTTGAGCTTACAACCGCTCATTGGGAAGTGATTAACTTTGTTCGCCAATTTTACCTAACTTATAACACCTCTCCTGCTATTCGTGCGCTAACCAAAGCAATGAAAGCTGAATTTGGTGAAGATAAAGCAAATAGTCGTTATCTTTTTCGCTTATTCCCTGAAGGGCCTGCCAAACAAGCCACTAAATATGCAGGTTTACCTAAACCTAAACGTTGTTTGTAATTAGATTATTGCCTATTTAAAAACAAAAAATTTAAAACAAAAAAAGCGCCTCACATCAAATGTTGGCGCTTTTTTTGAAGTGTTATTGTTGCTTATAGCTACTTTACTGGCAATGTTGGTACTGTAATACCTGCCATTTCTAGCATAACGCGAACAACCTGACAGCTATAACCAAACTCGTTGTCATACCATACGTATAATACAGCGCGATCACCATCAACAATCGTTGCTTGTGAGTCTACAACACCCGCATAACGTGAACCAACTAAATCAGTTGAAACAATTTCACTTGAAGCAGTGTAATCAATTTGATTTTGCAAATCTGACTTCAATGAAATATTACGCAAATAATCATTTAAACTATCTTTATCTGTTGCTTTTTTTAAGTTCAAATTCATTATAGCCATAGAAACATTTGGCGTAGGAACACGAATGGCGTTACCTGTTAATAAACCTTTTAACTCAGGTAAAGCTTTAGCAACCGCTTTTGCAGCGCCTGTAGTACTAATAACCATGTTTAATGGTGCGCTTCGTCCACGACGCGGCGCTGGATGATAGTTATCAATTAAGTTTTGATCATTCGTGTAAGAGTGAATAGTTTCAACATGGCCATTGCGAATACCAAACTCATCATTTAATGCTTTTAGCACGGGTGTAATTGCATTGGTAGTACAACTTGCCGCAGAAATAATTTTATCTTCTGGTAAAATCATGTCTTGGTTAACACCGTAAACAATATTCTTAATGTCACCTTTTGCTGGCGCTGTTAATAATACTTTAGCAACACCTTTTGACTGTAAATGCTGACCTAAACCTTCTTCATCGCTCCAAATACCGGTATTATCTACAACAAGCGCATTGCTTATACCATGTTCAGTGTAATCAACTTCTGAAGGTGATTTAGCATAAATAACCTTAATAAAAGCGCCATTCGCTTTAATTACATTATTTTCGTTATCAATAGTAATACTGCCATTGAAAGCACCATGTACTGAGTCACGACGAAGCAAACTAGCACGTTTTTCTAAATCATCTCCGCCTTTACTTGGGCGTAATACAATGGCGCGAAGGTTTAGCTTCGCATTAGGACCTGTTTGTTCAATTAACAAACGGGCTAACAATCGCCCAATACGACCAAAACCATATAAAACAACATCTTGGCTTTGTTCTTTATCGCTTGTACCGCCGATAGCAGTTAATTCTTTTTCTAAATATTGCTCAATTGACAAGTCATTAGACAGCCCTTGAAATAAATAACGGTAAGCTAATTTACCTACATCAATACGAGCAGGTGCTAACGCCATTTTGCTTAACGCTTCAACAAACGGAAAACTTTCACGTAAGCGTAATTTACTCTCTTCATGCAAAGCTACGGTTTTATGCGCTTTAATAATATCAATAGGAGAAGCATTTAATAATGGGCGACCATAAATAGATATTTCGATACCTTTATTTCTAAATAGCTGACCAATAATAGGTTGCATGTTTTCTGCGAAAGTTTGGCGTTCTTGCCAACTTGTTTGATATTCTTCCTCAAGATGAGACGTCATTAGTTAAGCCTTATATTTCAATCAATTGAACGAGAGTTTACTATATTCATAATAGCCTAATTTTTTTTAAAAAAAAACTAGACTATGGTGGAAGTTTATTGCGCGCATATTGTAATGCAAGATGTAATAATTCTCTATAGGTTACAAATTTATTTAATAAGAAAAGCAAGATCTAAATCAATTTGATTGGAAAAATTTTTCTTAAGCGTTTTGAAAGGTTAAACTTAGTGAGTTAACACAGTATCTTTTACCTGTTGGCTTAGGGCCATCATCAAATACATGACCAAGATGCGACTGACAGTGTTTACATTGAATTTCAGTGCGACTCATGTTGTGACCTGAGTCTTCAAAATAAGCGACATTTCCTTTAATGGCAGCAAAAAAACTTGGCCAACCACAACCAGCATCAAATTTACTTTTGCTCTCAAATAAAGGTTTATCGCAACAAGCGCATAAATAGGAACCAGATAACCAATGATCATTATAAATGCCGGTAAAAGGCTGTTCTGTCGCTGCAAGACGGCAAACTTTGTATGCATCTTCACTGAGTTTTTCTTTATAATGATCATTCATCAGCTGTTTCTCCTAGGAACTGTTAATCTTATTCTATAACACTTATTTTATAACACTTAGTCAATAATACTTAGTCTATAACAATAGTTTTACGTTCCGGTGTAGACCATTCTACGTGATATTTTTTGCCATCGGCTTTATCAACGCGCTCAAAAGTATGGGCACCAAAAAAGTCACGTTGCCCTTGTAACAAGTTCGCTGGTAACGTTTCACTGCGCATAGAGTCATAATAAGATAAAGCAGACGAAAGTGCACCATTAGGAATACCAAACATTGTTGCACCGCACACAGCCTTACGCCAATTTAGCTGACGTTCGCTTAATTGCTGAGCAAAAAAACTATCAAGCAATAAATTATCTAAATTTTCATTACGTTCATATGCTTGTGCAATTGACTGCAAAAAAGTGGCTCTAATAATACAACCTGCCCGCCAAATTTTAGCTATGCTAGCAAAGTTTAGTGTCCAACCATGCTCTTTAGCCGCTAATTTCATTAACTGAAAACCTTGTGCATAAGCACACATTTTAGCGCAATAAATAGCATCATGAAGTTGAAGTATGTAATCTTGTTTTTCTTGATTTGATAAATTTACCTTTTCAGGGCCACTTAATAGAGTAGATGCCTGAACACGTAACGCTTTAAATGAAGAAATTGAACGAGCGTACACAGCTTGCGCAATGGTAGGTGCTGGGCAACCTACTTCTAAACTACTCATAGCAGTCCACAAACCTGTGCCTTTTTGTCCTGCTTTGTCTAAAATCAAATCAACTAAAGTAGTGCCAACATCAACTGATTTATGACGTAATACTTCAACACTAATTTCCATCAAATAACTGTCAAGTACACCGTTATTCCATTGTTCAAAAGTATCAGCAATTTCATCGGCAGATAAACCTAAGCCTGAATTAAGAATATGATAGGCTTCACAGATAATTTGCATGTCAGCATACTCAATACCATTATGTACCATTTTCACATAATGCCCTGCCCCTGCTGGCCCTATATAAACGGCACAAGGCTCTCCTTCTGTAATTATTTGACCTGGTTTACTACGTTCAATGGGTTTACCCGTTTCAGCATCAACTTTAGCTGCAATAGCTTCCCAAATGGGTTTAATGCGTGACCACGCATAGGGAGAGCCGCTTGGCATTAATGATGGTCCAAAACGCGCACCAACTTCACCGCCAGAAACAGCAGAAGAAAATAATAAAAATTTATTCTTGTATTTTTTTTCACGAGCAACCGTATCAACCCAAAGGCTATTGCCCGTATCAATAACAATATCATCGGGTTGAATGCCAGCACCAATTAAGCTTTCGCATACTTGATCTACAGGAGATCCCGCAGGAATGCTCAAAACTATAAGATGCGGTGTTTTTAATTGTGATAATAATTTAGTATACGATGAACAGCCATAAACACGCGCTAAGCCGGTAGTGTTCTCAATTTGATCTTGTTCTATGACCCCTTGAACTTTTTCATCACATAAATCAAAAGCAGCGATATTAAAGCCATTATCGGCAAGATTTAGTACAAGGTTCTTACCCATAACACCTAAACCAATAAAACCAATGTCACACAGAACTTTATCTTTTGTCATAAAATTATTTTCCTAAATTAACGCACTACACTGTGCTTATTCTTATATTACAAGCCAAGGTTATACAAAAGAGTTGAGCAGACTTTATTATTAAAAACTTTCGAACCAAAAGGTAAAAATCATATATCGAAAGTTAAAAGCTGCACATCGAAATTTTTTGCATTCTAACACGCAACTAAAGCTAAATCATGTAAATAGCGAATAAAACCACAAAATCTGTAATAATTTATAAAATTATCTGTTGATTTAGTAAAAAGACGTAAAATAGTTAGATTTTTTGGTGTTTTCGCTCATATAAGCAAACTTTAGCTTGAAATATTTCTAAAATGGTGTAATTTTACTACATAATGAGTTTTAGGAGATTTCCATGAAAATTAAAGTTGGCATTAACGGGTTTGGTCGTATTGGTCGTTTTGTGTTTCGAGCGGCGGCAGCAAGAGATGATATAGAAGTTGTCGGTATTAATGATTTAATTGATATTGATTACATGGCATACATGTTGAAATACGACTCAACGCATGGCCGTTTTAATGGCACGGTTGATGTGGTTGACGGGCAACTTATTGTTAATGGTAAAGCAGTACGTGTATCAGCAGAGCGTAATCCAGCAAATTTAAAATGGAATGAAATTGACGTTGATGTTGTTGTTGAAGCAACTGGCCTATTCTTAACAGATGAAACAGCACGTAAACACATTGAAGCAGGTGCTAAACAAGTTGTTCTTTCTGCACCATCTAAAGATGATACCCCTATGTTTGTGTGCGGTGTTAACTTAAACGAATACGCTGGTCAGGATGTTGTATCAAACGCTTCATGTACGACCAACTGCTTAGCACCAATCGCCAAAGTATTAAATGATAACTGGGGCATTGAGAATGGTTTAATGACAACCGTTCATGCAACTACCGCAACGCAAAAAACAGTAGACAGTCCGTCTGGGAAAGATTGGCGTGGTGGACGTGGCGCAGGTCAAAATATCATCCCATCATCAACAGGTGCAGCAAAAGCAGTGGGTAAAGTTATTCCTGAATTAAACGGGAAGCTTACAGGCATGGCATTTCGTGTACCAACGCCTGATGTTTCAGTAGTTGATTTAACGGTTAATTTGAAAAAACCTGCTAGCTATAACGAAATTTGTCAAGCAATGAGCGCTGCAGCAGAAGGTGAGTTAAAAGGTATATTAGGTTACACAGAAGATGCAGTTGTTTCTAATGATTTCGTTGGTGAAGTTTGTACTTCAGTGTTCGATGCTAAAGCAGGCATAGCCTTGACTGATACTTTTGTAAAAGTAGTTTCTTGGTATGACAATGAAATTGGTTATTCAAACAAAGTATTAGATTTAGTTAGCTATATTCATAACTATAAAAAGTAAGCTCTTAAAAATAAGTTACTAAAACTGAGCTATCAAAAAATAACTTTTGTAATTTTCAGATCAAAAAAGGCTAGATGTTTTCATCTAGCCTTTTTATTACGTTCAATATACTTTTCAATATACCTTTCAATATGCGCAACTAAAACTTATCGCTTTAGCTGATTGATGCATTTATTTGCGCTAACACCAACTTTGGATCAGCCGCTTTAGTTATTGGACGCCCAATCACTAAATAGTCGACACCAACCTTAATTGCTTGCTCTGGTGTCATAATACGTTGTTGATCATCATTTGATGAACCAGCTGGCCTAATACCTGGCGTAATTAACTTAAACTCTTTTCCTAACGATAACTTTAACT
This sequence comes from uncultured Colwellia sp., assembly GCA_963974965.1. Taxonomy (GTDB): domain Bacteria; phylum Pseudomonadota; class Gammaproteobacteria; order Enterobacterales; family Alteromonadaceae; genus Colwellia. Next base: position 34,650 of record CAXBEX010000014.1, read on the forward strand.
GCTCAGCTTCCCAAGCAGAGCACACAACACCATCTAAGCCACTTTGTTTAGCTAAATGAGCGAGAAAGTCAACTTGCTCAGCAGGTGTTTTGGTTATGCCTAAACCATGTAAGTCACTTTCTGACATACTGGTTAGTACGGTCACGGCAATCAATAATGGCGCATCATTACCATAATTAACAAGCGCTTCTTTCGCTTTAGTCATCATTTGGCTGCCACCACTGGCATGAACATTCACCATCCACACACCGAGGTCAGCCGCAGCAGTAACGGCTTTTGCAACCGTATTAGGAATGTCATGAAATTTTAAATCAAGAAAAACATCAAAGCCCTTCCCTGTTAACGTTTTCACAAACTCAGGCCCAAAGTAGGTAAACATTTCTTTGCCTACTTTTAGTTTACAATCGCTTGGAGATATTCTATCGACAAACGATAACGCATCATTTTTTTTATCAAAATCTAGCGCAACAACAACTTTTGGATCTAACATGGGATTTCCTATTTTTAATTTTTTACTATACAATTTTTTACTTTACAAACTATTTCCTTCGACAAGCTCAGGACAAACGGTAATACCCCGTTCATCCTGAGCGCGAGGAACGAGCAGTCGAAGGAAGGACAAACTTTAATACATAAACTCAAGTCAACCGGAATACCCCGTTCATCCTGAGGGCGAGGAACGAGCAGTCGAAGGAAAATGCACGGAGTTGACGTTAGTCAATGAGTACCTTTGACACCGAAATAGCAAAGTATGATAACGCAGATTAAGACTACTCCCCTTCAAGGCCACGAACTGGTTTTAATTGTTCCCACTCGTGACAAGATGGACAAGACCAATAATGGGTTGAACTATTAAAACCACAATTACGACAACTATACCTGTGTTTGATTTTTAAATACTCACCAATCAGATCTTTTATTAAATCTAAACTGGCATTATTATCTATCTCACCGCCTTGGCTCATTTCCATTTTAACAAGGTGCTTAAAGCCACGTATTGTTGGCCTACGCTTAAGTGCTGACAACATAAACTCTTTTGCTTTTTTATTGCCATGTTTTTTTTCAACATAACTTAAGTAAGAAATTAACGCACTAGAGCTAGCAGTTTCATCATAAACTTTTTTAATAAAACGAAAAAATTCATCACTCGCATCAAGATCAAGATAGCATTGGTGCATTTGGTCTATTACATCGGGGAAAAATTCTTGATCTTGCTGATAAATATCTTGATAACATTTACATGCTAACTCACACTGCTTATGGTTTTCGTAAATTTTAGCCATTAACCAATTAGCACGACATGAATTGGGGTCAAGTTTGAGTGCTTGTTCAAGTAACTCAATAACTTCAATAAATTTATCTTGCTCAAATGCACTCGTTGCTTGCTCGCAATAAAAATTAGCTAATGTATGTAGTAGACGTTTATCATTTAATTTAACAATTAATTTTTGATGATTAATACCTTGCTGCCAATCTTTGGTTGATTGAAAAATTTGCAATAAGTAAGTTAATGACTTTAAACCATAGTCTGACGATTTTAATAACTTATTAAACATTGTTTCAGCGCGATCATATAAACCTGCACTTAAAAAATCTTTACCTAACTCAAATACTGCTTGTTGTTTATCTTTGGTTGGTAGGTTGCCATGGCGAACTAAATGTTCATGTACTTTTAATGCTCTATCAAGCTCGCCGCGCTTACGAAAAAGATTAGCCATAGCAAAATGAGCTTCAACACTATCATCTTCAACTTTTAAAGCATCAAGGAGTGACTCTATTGCTTTATCTTTTTGATTCGATAATAAGTAATTTAAGCCAGTAGAATACTTGATAGACAAGTCTTGCTTGATGGTCTGATCTTTTTGTTTAATACTATTTCGCCCCATAAACCAGCCATAAGCCATGGCTACTGGGAGCAATAAGAAAAGTAGCTCTATCATTTTATCACTTATATTTACACTTCAGTTGAGCGGTTTTTAGCTAACGTTTTTTTTCCCTTACGGATCAAACGCCATATTATTGTCGCCAATAACCCAAGAAGAAAACCAATAGCCGTAAATAAGCTTACTGCAGCGGCGATAGAAAGTTCGACTCTAGCAATCATATAATTTAATGAAATTATTTGTTCATTTTGACTACCAAAAACAAAGGCAATAGCGAGTAAAATTAAAACTAATAAAAGAGTAAAGTAAATTCGCACGTTGGATAATCCCGCTTAGACGTTGTTAGTAAAATTTGCATCATGTAGATAAAAAGTAGATAAAAAAAAACGGCATACTAATGTATACCGTTTATTATCTATTTTTTTTACTTTTATTGCAATATGAGTACAATGAAGTTGCAATAAAATCTTAATTACTTTGCAATTAAGCTACTGAAAGATTAACTCTTTCTCGCAACTCTTTACCAGGCTTAAAGTGAGGTACGTATTTACCACTTAACTCAACTGATTCGCCCGTTTTAGGGTTTCTACCAACTCTAGGAGCGCGATAATGTAATGAAAAACTACCAAACCCTCTAATTTCAATGCGGTCACCTTTAGATAAAGATTGCGCCATTAATTCTAAGATTTCTTTAATCGATTGTTCTACATCTCTAGCTGACAAATGACTTAATTTATCACCTAATTTTTCAATGAGTTCTGATTTGGTCATATGACCCTCCAGTATTCATCTAGCTACGCGCTAATGAGGTTAATATAAGAGGAGAATAGTTAAATTCTCCTCCCCTAGTCTCTTTATAGTCTACTTTATTAGTAAAGTAAAACTAATAAAAGTGCAAAGAATTAATTTTTTTCTTGTTACAAAAGTTGTTACAAGAGTTTAATTTTTAGCGTTTTTAAACGCTGCAGCCATTGCACTTAAACCTGTTTCTTCAACTTGGTTTAAGCTATCCATAGCTTCACGCTCATCTGCTTGGTCTTTTGCTTTGATAGATAAGCTAATAGTACGGTTCTTACGATCCACACCCATAAACTTAGCTTCAACGTCGTCACCAACTTTGATTACTGTAGAAGCATCTTCAATACGCTCTACAGAAATATCGCTAACACGTAAATAACCTTCAACACTTTCAGCTAGCTCAATAGTAGCGCCTTTAGCGTCAACTTCAGTTACCTTACCTGTAACAATAGCACCTTTTTTCTTATCTGTCAGATACATATTGAACGGGTCGTCTTCAGCTTGTTTAACGCCAAGAGAGATACGCTCACGTTCTGGGTCAACTTGAAGAACAATAGCGTCGATTTCATCGCCTTTCTTATAATCACGAACAGCTTCTTCGCCGCCAGCCCATGAAATATCAGATAAGTGAACTAAACCATCTATGCCGCCATCAAGACCAATGAATATACCAAAGTCAGTGATTGACTTGATCTTACCTGATACTTTATCGCCTTTGTTGAAGTTTTTAGCAAACTCTTCCCAAGGGTTAGCAATACACTGTTTAAGACCTAAAGAAATACGACGACGTTCTTCATCAATTTCTAATACAAGTACTTCAACTGTGTCACCTAAGTTAACAACTTTAGATGGGTGAATGTTTTTGTTAGTCCAATCCATTTCAGAAACGTGAACTAAACCTTCAACACCTTCTTGGATTTCAACGAAACAACCGTAGTCAGTTAAGTTAGTTACGCGACCAGAAAGTTTAGAACCTTCTGGGTAACGGTTAGCAATTGCTACCCATGGATCTTCGCCTAACTGTTTCATACCTAGAGATACACGAGTACGCTCACGGTCAAATTTCAATACTTTAACTTGGATTTCATCACCAACATTTACGATTTCACTTGGGTGCTTAACACGTTTCCAAGCCATATCTGTGATGTGAAGTAGGCCGTCAATACCACCTAAATCTACGAATGCACCGTAATCAGTAAGGTTCTTAACGATACCTTTAACTTCTTGGCCTTCCGCTAATGACTCTAGTAATTCATCACGTTCTGCACTGCCTTCAGCTTCGATTACAGCACGACGTGAAACAACTACGTTATTACGCTTTTGGTCAAGCTTAATAACTTTGAATTCTAAATCTTTACCTTCAAGGTGAGCAGTGTCACGTACTGGACGTACATCTACTAATGAACCCGGTAAGAAAGCACGAATATCGCTCACTTCAACCGTGAAACCACCTTTAACTTTACCGTTAATAACACCGATAATAGTTTCTTTTTCTTCGTAGGCTTTTTCAAGTACTTGCCATGCTTCGTGACGTTTTGCATCATCACGTGAAAGTATAGTTTCACCGAAACCATCATCTGTTGCTTTAAGTGATACATCTACTTCATCACCAACAACAGCTTCTACTTCACCAGCTGCGTTTTTGAATTGGTCGATTGAGATAACACTCTCAGATTTAAGGCCAGCGTCAACAATTACGTTGTCTTTGGTTACTTTAACGATTGTACCGCGGATAATTGAACCCGGGCGAGTTTCGATTTCTTTTAAACTTTCTTCAAAAAGTTGTGCAAAATTTTCAGTCATAACTTGTCTATTAACTCAGTTATTAATCCAATCAACGTCGTTGTTTCATGGGGTTGTTAAATTAGCCTCGGTACATCCATGACGTAGGCTTTAGTTAAATTTATCTTTACTTAAGCTTTAACCCAAAGTAAATGATAAGAGTTTATGTTAATTTTCCATTCGCAAATGAAAGGACTTTATTAACCACTTCTTGTATAGAAAGGTCAGTAGAATCAATAATTAACGCACCTTCTGCTGGGATAAGCGGGGCAACTTCTCGGTTACGATCTCGCTCATCTCGTTGACGTATGTCATCCAAAAGGCGCCCGATTTTAACATCAAACCCTTTCTCTTTCAACTGATTAAATCGTCGGCCGGCTCGTGCTTCTGCGCTGGCAGTCAAAAATATTTTCACAGGTGCTTTAGAAAAAACAACCGTTCCCATGTCTCGTCCATCAGCTACTAAGCCCGGTGCTACACTAAATGCACGTTGGCGGCGCAATAAAGCTTCACGTACACGGGGAAAAGCGGCAACTTTAGAGGCTAATGCGCCAATTTCTTCAGATCGAATGGTATTAGTAACGTTTTCGCCTTCTAAAATAACGTTACTTTCACCTTGACTGCTTATTTCAAATTGCACATCAAGGTGAGCAGCCATAGGGATCAGCGGCTCTTCATCATCAAGATTAACATGGTGGTGTTGCGTTGCTACGGCAAGTACGCGGTAGATAGCACCACTATCAAGCAAGTGCCAACCTAGTTGTTCTGCAACAATTCTGGCAATAGTTCCTTTGCCTGCGCCACTAGGACCATCTATGGTTATTACTGGAACACTTTCCTGCATATGTATCTCTCCTAATGTCAAAAATCGGCGGCATTATACGTGATCTATAACTTAAAATCGCCAAAAACTTAAAATCGCCACAAAAAATATTTTGTAACGTCTTTAACAAGACACTTGTGCTAATTTATCAAAATAATCAGGAAATGTTTTCGCCGTACATTTAGGATCATTTATAGTGACGGGTGTTTCACTTAAGGCAACAAGAGAAAAACACATGGCAACTCGATGATCGTTGTAGGTATCAATTTCAGCGTGTTTAAATGATTTGGGCGGCGTGATTGAAATATAATCTTCGCCTTCTACAACTTCTGCTCCAACCTTTCTGAGTTCTGTTGCCATTGCAGTTAATCTATCAGTTTCTTTTACTCGCCAGTTATATATGTTTCGAATGGTTGTTGTTCCTTGGGCAAACAGTGCCGTTGTTGCTATTGTCATCGCAGCATCTGGTATGTGGTTCATGTCCATATCAACCGCAGTAAGCGTTTTACCTACAACAGTGATTGATTCATCACCCCAAGTCACTTCAGCGCCCATTTTTTCAAGAACATCCGCAAAATATTTGTCACCTTGAACACTTAATTTTCCAACACCATGTACCGTTATTTCTCCCCCTTTAATGGCTCCCGCTGCCAAAAAATATGAAGCAGAAGAAGCATCTCCTTCCACCATATACTTTTTAACAGATTGGTAGGATTGATTACCTTTAACCGTGAAAAATTGATAGTCGTTATTCTGCACTTCGACGCCAAATCTACTCATTATATTAAGCGTTATATCAATATATGGCTTAGAGACCAACTCACCTTCAATTTCTATAGTAGTATCTGTTTTTAATAAAGGTGCTATCATCAATATTGCGGTTAAAAACTGACTAGAAATAGATCCATCTATGGTCACTGTACTCGCAGATAAGGCTTTACCTTTTATTTTTACGGGCGGGTAATCTTTATTTTCCAAGTATTCGATATCGGCATTAAGCTGTGTTAACGCATTTACCAAGTGACCAATTGGCCTTTCTTTCATTCTTGGCTCACCCGTTAAGATAAATTCTCCTTCACTCGCAGCAAGTGCGGCGCACAGTGGGCGCATTGCTGTGCCCGCATTACCAAGAAATAATTCTACTGGTTCATTAACGTTAAATAGACCATTTTTTCCGGTGACTGTACATTCGGTACCACAGTCACTCAAGGTATATTCAACGCCAAGACTTGTTAACGCATTTAACATATAATTTATGTCATCACTAACGAGTAAATTGGTAATTTTAGTCACACCATTAGCTAACGCTGCAATTAATAATGCACGATTAGATAAGCTTTTTGAGCCTGGCAAAAAAATCTCACCATTAATTTTACCTATTGGGTTTAATGTTAGCTGTTCCATGCTATCTAATCTCCTTTTCAAATTTTCGCATGAAATCAACAAGTGCTTGTACACCTTCAATAGGCATAGCATTGTAAATACTTGCTCGCATACCGCCAACAATTCTATGACCTTTTAATGCCATTAAACCATGCTGTTCAGCTTGCGTTAAAAATTGTTCATTTAAGCTTTCATCTTTTAGCCAAAAAGGGATGTTCATTTTACTGCGGTATTGTGGTTCAATATTATTTTGATAGAAGTCACTACCATCAATTGCTTTATATAATAATTCTGCTTTATCTTGATTTATTTTCGCGATAGCTTTTACGCCGCCTAGGGCTTTAAGCCACTGAAAAACTAACCCCGCTAAATACCACGCATAAGTGGGTGGCGTATTATACATTGAGTCATTATTCGCTGATGTTTCATAATTCATAATGCAAGGTGTTGATTTTTGGGCATTACCGAGTAGATCTTCACGCACAATAACGATAGTTAATCCTGAAGGACCTATATTTTTCTGTGCTCCAGCATAAATTACACCAAATTTAGTTACGTCAATTTCATGAGATAAAATAGTTGATGACATATCTGCAACTAAAGGGACACCGTGTGTATTGGGGATATCATTAATTTCAATGCCGTCTACGGTTTCATTAGGACAATAATGAACATAGGCCGCATCACTATTTAATGGCCACTGATCACAAGGTGTAAGACTAGTTTCGCCATCACTGTGCTCTTCTCGGATATTAATAACGTTAACTTCACCAAAGTTTTTTGCTTCAAGCGCAGCCGCTTTTGACCATGAACCATTGACAATATAGTCAGCAGATTTCCCCTGCGATAATAAGTTTAACGGGACGGCTGAAAATTGACCTCGGCCTCCACCATGACAAAATAACACTTTGTAATTATCTGGAATAGCCATAAGGTCGCGTAAATCGGCTTCAGCCTCTGCTGCCATTGCCATATAAATAGCACTACGATGACTAAGTTCCATCACAGAACAGCCCGTGTTATTCCAATTGGTAAATTCTTCTTGTGCCTTAGCCATTACAGGTGTTGGTAACATCGCAGGGCCGGCACAAAAATTAAAAACTTCTGACATGATTTTTTCTCAAATATTAAAATATAAATTATTAAGCCTAAAAATCCGACTCGACATACCGTTCTTCCTGAACATACACGCTCTTTGCCATCAGGAGAATTGCGTCCTGCATTCTCTAATAAGTTACATCCTTGTAACGTCATGGCATCGCGACATACTGTTCTTCCTGAACATAAAAAAAGGCGGTTATTAGCCGCCTTCATAAAGTGTGCGACGTTTATTCTTGCTCGTCGCTTGATGTACTTTCGTCATCTACCTGCTGGGCGCTTTGTTCAGGGTTATGTATCGATGATGTATTATCTGCAGCATCAACACTTTCACCTTCAAGTATTGCTGGCTCTTCGATTTCATCAATACGTTGTAGCGCAACAACATGTTCACCTTCAACCGTACGAATTAAACGAACACCTTGCGTATTACGACCAATAACACTCACTTCATTGACACGCGTTCGTACTAAAGTTCCGTTATCGGTAATAACCATAATTTCATCAAGATCTTCTACTTGCACAGCACCGACTACTTTACCGTTACGTTCGCTTACCTTAATGGAAACAACACCTTTAGTTGCTCTGCTTTTCGCTGGATATTCGCTTAAATCAGTACGCTTACCAAAACCATTCTCAGTGATAGTCAACACAGGGCCATCGTTTTTAGGTACGATTAGAGAAACAACTTTTTGGCCATCTTCAAGTTTAATACCACGTACACCAGTACCAGTTCTACCAATAGGTTTTAATGCCCACTGCTCTAGACCTGTTTCAGGATCAATCTTTATTTCACCCGTTTCACTGTCGCGTTTTTTCTCATTAAAACGAACAACTTTACCCGCGTCAGAGAACAACATAATCTCATTGTTGCCATCAGTAATATCGACACCTATTAAGGTATCATCATCACGTAAGTTCAAGGCAATTATACCGTTAGCTCTTTGATTTTTATAAGCGGTTAACGCTGTTTTCTTCACCGTACCAGACGCTGTCGCCATGATAATATATTTATCTTCTGCATATTCACGTACTGGTAAAATGGCGGTAATACGTTCACCGCTTTCTAATGGCAAAATATTAACTATCGGCCGTCCACGTGCAGTTCGACTTGCTAATGGTAGTTGATAAACTTTAAGCCAATACAACTTACCCCGATCAGAGAAGCACAAAATAGTATCATGGGTATTAGCCACCAATAAGCGCTCAATGAAGTCTTCTTCTTTCATTTTAGTCGCCGCTTTACCTTTACCACCACGACGTTGCGATTCATAGTCACTTAACACTTGATATTTAACATAACCTTCATGAGAAAGGGTGACAACTACATCTTCTTCAGTAATTAAATCTTCTAATGATAAATCATGTGAAGCATTGGTGATTTCAGTACGACGTTCATCACCAAACTCATCTCTGATCGCTTCTAGTTCTTCGCGAATAACTTCCATTAAACGCTCAGGGTTTTCTAGAATATGCATTAACTCAGCAATTAGGTCTAATAACTCTTTGTACTCATTTAGAATTTTTTCGTGTTCAAGGCCACTTAACTTATAAAGTTGTAACTCTACAATAGCTTTAGCTTGTACTGGTGTTAAATAGTATTTGTCATCACGAATACCAAATTGTGGCTCTAGCCACTCAGGACGTGCTGCATGAGTACCTGCGCGCTCTAACATTGCGCTAACATTACCTAAATCCCAACCTTGAGCGACTAATTCTTCTTCCGCTTCTTTTCTTGACGGTGAAGTTTTTACTAACTCAATGATAGGTTCAATGTTGGCTAATGCAATAGATAAACCTTCTAATATATGTGCTCTATCACGGGCTTTTCTAAGTTCAAAAATAGTACGACGAGTAACCACTTCACGTCGATGTAAAACAAACTCTTCAAGCATTTCTTTTATGTTAAATATTTTTGGTTGGCCATTACCTAATGCCACCATATTAAAACCAAAAGAGACTTGCATTTGAGTAAGTTTATATAAGTTGTTTAAAACAACTTCACCTACTTCACCACGCTTGATTTCGATAACCATGCGCATGCCGTCTTTGTCAGACTCATCGCGTAAAGCTGAAATACCTTCAAGACGTTTTTCCTTAACAAGTTCTGCCATTTTTTCAATTAGACGCGCTTTGTTAACTTGGTAAGGTAATTCGTGAACTATTATCGTTTCTTTACCTGACGTTTCGTGTACTTCAATTTCTGCACGGGCACGAATTTTTATTTTGCCACGACCTGTCCGGTATGCTTCTTCAATACCGGCTCTGCCACTAATAATAGCTGCTGTAGGAAAATCAGGACCTGGGATGTACGTTAATAGCTCTTCAAAAGTAATATCACTATTTTCTATTAGCGCTAAACAACCATTAATGACTTCAGTTAAATTGTGCGGAGGTATATTTGTTGCCATACCTACAGCAATACCAGAGCTTCCATTAATTAATAGATTAGGTATTCGGGTAGGCATAACAGCAGGAATATGCTCAGTACCATCATAGTTAGGTACAAAATCAACGGTTTCTTTATCTAAGTCGGCTAAAATTGAATGGGCAATTTTAGACATGCGAATTTCGGTATAACGCATTGCAGCCGCGCTATCACCATCAACAGAGCCGAAGTTACCTTGACCATCAACCAACATATAACGTAAAGAAAACGGTTGCGCCATACGAACAATAGTATCGTAAACAGCAGTATCACCATGCGGGTGATATTTACCTATAACATCACCAACCACACGGGCTGATTTTTTATAAGCTTTATTCCAATCATTTCCCAAAACTTCCATAGCAAAGAGCACGCGACGATGGACTGGTTTTAAACCATCACGCACGTCAGGCAATGCACGCCCAACAATAACGCTCATGGCATAATCTAGGTATGAAGTTTTTAACTCATCTTCAATATTTACTGGAACTATTTCTCTGGCCAGATCTGACATAAATAGACGTTTCCCTTAACTTAAAATGTAACTATAAAAGCATAAATTTTTATTATTATCTTTTAATAAACTTTTCATAAAAAGATGTAAATCAACGCAGCATACTAGCACAAATTTTAGTGATGCCAAACAGCTTTATTCGCCCATTGGCAAGGAGATTAGCTGTCATAAAAAAAGTGATGATAAAAACAGCAAAACCACAACTAAATTGATCTACTTCATGGTTTGCTTCCTTGTTTACTCTTTGTTTATTCTTTGCTTAGCTAACAGTTTCGTTTAGAATTGAAGCAATCAAAAATCAACTAGACCTAACCATGAATAAGACCATGACAGAAATTAAAGATGTTCCTAATGTAAATGCTGCTGAAATTGCAAAATTTGAACAAATAGCAAGTCAATGGTGGGATTTAACAGGTGATTTTAAACCATTACACCAAGTTAACCCGTTAAGAGTACAATTTATTTGCCAGCACGTTAGTGACCAACAAAGCGAGCTTTTCTCTAAAAATGTTATTGATGTTGGTTGTGGCGGCGGCATTTTGTCAGAATCTTTAGCTAAGTTAGGCGCTAATGTTACGGGTATTGATATGGGCACTGAGCCGCTTAATGTTGCTAAACTGCATGCACTTGAGTCTGGTTTAACCATAAATTATGAGAAAATAACGGCTGAAGAAAAAGCACTACAAACTTACGAAAGCTTTGACATGGTAACTTGTATGGAAATGTTAGAGCATGTTCCAGACCCAGCATCAATCATAAACGCTTGTGCAAATTTAGTTAAACCTGGTGGTTTAGTGTTTTTCTCAACATTAAATAAAACAGTGAAGTCTTATTTACTCGCTATTTTAGCCGCTGAGAAAATATTTAAAATAGTGCCCGATGGTACTCATGACCATGAAAAGTTTATAAAGCCTTCTCAACTGATTAGTTGGGCAGAACAGTACGGATTAAATTGTATTGATGCCTGTGGCATTCACTACAATCCAATTTCTGAAAATCATAAATTATCAAGTAGTTTAGATGTTAACTACATTTTGTGTTGTCAGAAAGTATAAATCACCTATTTGGCTCTTTTTCGCCCAAGTAGACCAAACTATAACCTATTGTATAGCATGTTGATATTTAACGTTATATTTTTATATATTCCGATTCGATATATAGAATTATAAAAACCAATTAAAATATTTTTAGTTAATCTTTAAATAAAATTTAGTTAAAATAAACATTGATTTTAGTAAATTCCCAAACCTTTTAACGGTGTTAGGTTAGTCATTACTAACCTAACACTAACAAGTGAAATAACAACCTGAAACAGGGATATTTTATCACTTGCAATAAGACTAAAACCTCTCTATCTTGTGTCTAACTTTATAAAACCCCCTAGATGTTGTGTATGCACCATTGGTAAGCATATATATTTAGTGCATTAAAAAAACACAGGGTTTAGTGCATTTAAAAAATAAAAATAATACAGGGCTCTTTAGCTAGAAATAAGTTTTCAACGCTGAAGAAAATAATAACAATTTACACCACAGGTCTTTCATGAATAATAAACTTTTTGTTACCAAGCGCAATGGCGAAAAAGAACCCATCGATTTAGAAAAAATTCACCGTGTTATTGCTTGGGCTGCTGCAAATCTTGAGCAAGTTTCGGTTTCTCAAGTTGAATTAAAATCACATATTCAATTTTATGATGGTATTAAAACGGCAGACATTCATGAAACCATCATTAAAGCTGCTGCTGATTTAATATCAGAAGAAACACCTGATTATCAGTATTTAGCTGCCAGACTTGCCGTATTTCACCTGCGTAAAAAAGCCTATGGCCAATTTGAACCACCAAAGTTATATGATCATGTTGTTAAAATGGTTGAATCTGGAAAGTATGATCAACACCTATTAGTTGATTATGATGAAAGTGATTTTGAGCATATGTCGCTGTTTTTAGATCATAGTCGTGATCTAAACTTTAGTTATGCCGCTGTTAAGCAGCTTGAAGGAAAATATCTGGTACAAAACCGTGTAAATGGTGACATTTATGAAAGTGCACAGTTTTTATATATTTTAGTCGCCGCATGTTTGTTTGCTAAATACCCAAAAGAGACGCGATTAAGTTATGTAGAAGGTTTCTATCACGCGATATCAACGTTTAAGATTTCATTACCTACGCCTATTATGGCCGGTGTTCGTACACCTACTCGTCAATTTTCATCTTGTGTATTAATTGAATGTGATGATTCGTTAGACTCTATCAATGCCGCTTCTAGTGCCATTGTTAAATATGTTTCACAACGTGCAGGCATTGGTGTGAATGCCGGACGTATTCGTGCTTTAGGGAGTGCAATTCGTAATGGTGAAGCATTTCATACCGGTTGTATTCCTTTTTACAAACACTTTCAAACAGCGGTTAAAAGCTGTTCACAAGGCGGTGTTCGTGGCGGCGCAGCTACCCTGTTCTACCCGCTTTGGCATTTAGAAGTAGAAAGTTTACTCGTGCTTAAAAACAACCGTGGTGTTGAAGAGAATCGCGTTCGTCATTTAGATTACGGTGTGCAATTTAACAAAGTTATGTATCAGCGCCTGATCAAGGGTGGTCATATTACCCTCTTTAGCCCAAGTGATGTTCCAGGTCTTTATGATGCTTTTTTTGAAGATCAAGATAAATTTGAGCAGCTTTACGTTCAATATGAAAATGATGAATCAATTCGTAAAAAACGCATCAAAGCTATAGAGTTGTTTACTTTATTTGCGCAAGAGCGTGCTAGCACGGGTCGTATATATTTACAAAATGTTGATCACTGTAATACCCATAGCCCATTTGACCCAAGTAAAGCCCCTATTCGCCAAAGTAACTTGTGTTTAGAAATAGCCTTACCAACGAAGCCAATGAGTGACGTTAATGATGAAAATGGCGAAATAGCACTCTGTACATTGTCTGCATTTAACTTAGGGGCGATAGAATCGCTTGATGAATTAGAAGATTTGGCTGATTTAGCGGTACGTGCACTGGATAGTTTACTTGATTATCAAGACTACCCTATTCCTGCTGCTCGAAATGCTAGCTTAGCACGCCGAACTTTAGGTATAGGTGTCATTAATTATGCATATTATTTAGCAAAAAATGGTTTGTATTACTCAAACGGTAGCGCAAATAATTTAACGCATAAAACGTTTGAGGCTATTCAATATTATTTATTAAAAGCCACCAATTCATTAGCAAAAGAAAAAGGTGCTTGTCCTAAATTTGATGAAACTCGGCTTTCTCAGGGCATTCTACCTATTGATACCTATAAAAAGACTATCGATGATATTACTGGTGAACCATTACATTTAGACTGGGAATCGTTACGCACAAGTATTCAAAAGTATGGTGTGCGTAACTCGACTGTTTCAGCCTTAATGCCATCAGAAACCTCATCTCAAATATCAAATGCAACAAATGGCATAGAGCCACCACGTGGTTTAATTAGTGTAAAAGCCAGTAAAGATGGTGTACTAAAACAAGTAGTTCCTGAATATCAAAGACTTAAAAACAACTACGAGCTACTTTGGAACATTCCAAGTAATGAAGGTTATTTAGAGCTTGTTGGTATTATGCAAAAATTTGTCGATCAAACTATTTCTGCCAATACAAATTATGATCCTGCTAAGTTTACTGGTGGAAAGGTACCCGTAAAACAAATTCTAAAAGATATTTTAACCGCTTATAAGCTTGGTATTAAAACCATGTATTACCATAACACGCGTGATGGCGCGAGTGATGACGTGGAAATAGAAGATGACGACTGCGCTGGCGGTGCTTGTAAAATATAGTATTTATTATCACAGTTTAGAACAGTAGAGTTAATACAACTAATATAATTAATACAACCAAAACAACAAAATGAATCCAGTAGTTTTACTGGGTTCTTTATTGCCTCTTTACTCTCTTTATAACCTCTTTAAAGATAGAATATTGGCAATAACTTAAGGAATGACAACTAATGACGTACACCACGTTTAACCAAACGCCCAACAATGCTTTGCTAGAGCCTATGTTCTTAGGTAATAGTGTTAATGTTTCGCGCTATGATCAACAGCGCTATATGGCTTTTGAAAAACTAATAGAAAAACAATTGTCGTTTTTTTGGCGACCTGAAGAAATTGATGTATCTAAAGATCGCGCTGATTGGCAAAGCTTAACTGATTCTGAAAAGCATATCTTCATTTCAAACTTAAAGTATCAAACACTACTTGATTCAATGGCAGCGCGCTCTGTTAATGCCGTTTTATTACCGCTCGTTTCATTGCCAGAAGTTGAAACATGGGTAGAAACATGGGCATTTAGCGAAACCATTCATTCTCGTTCTTACACGCATATTTTGCGTAATTTATTTACCGAACCGGGCGAAGTATTTGACGATATAATTGTTAACCCTGCCATTTTAAAACGTGCTACAAGTATCGCGAAGTATTTTGATGACGTAATTATCACTACTCAATTATTACAATCTCAAGGTGAAGGAACTTATGATGTAGAAGGTAAAACAGTTGAAGTTAGCACAAGAAAACTAAAAGAGCGTTTATACTTAGCCGTTTGTTCTGTGAACGCACTTGAAGCAATTCGTTTCTACGTTAGTTTTGCTTGCTCGTTTGCTTTTGCTGAGCGTGAATTATTAGAAGGTAATGCTAAAATAATTAAACTCATTGCCCGCGATGAAGCACTTCACTTAACCGGTACTCAGCATATTTTAAACCTTTGGATGTCAGGCAAAGACGACCCTGAAATGGCAGAAGTTAGCAAAGATATGCGCGAAGCTGGCTTGCAAATATTCTTAGATGTTGTTGAACAAGAAAAAGAATGGGCACAGTACCTATTTAAAGATGGCTCAATGATAGGATTAAATGCTGAAATATTGAACCAATACATTGAATATATTTCAAATCAACGGCTTACCTCAATCGGTTTTGATGCACCATTTAATATCAAAAGTAACCCATTACCCTGGATGAATGCTTATTTAGTCAGTGACAATGTTCAAGTTGCGCCACAAGAAACTGAGATATCAAGCTACCTAGTTGGTCAAGTAGATTCAACCGTTGACGCGGATGACTTTGATGATTTTGACTTGTAATAATGTCACTCAAAATAATTGTTGAGGAGCGAGAAATATCGTTCCTCAAAAAAGAAGACAACAATATACTTAAGACTTTAGAAAGAGAAGGTATTGAAAGCCACTACCATTGTCGAGATGGATATTGTGGGGCTTGCCGATGTAAACTCATTAAAGGTGAAGTTCAATATACTGTAGAGCCGCTTGCTTTTGTCGGTGATGGTGAAATTTTAACATGTTGCTCGCAACCTTTAACGGATATTGAGCTTGATATATATGGGTAAAAGATACCGAAAAACGTATGATACGAATTCGGGAATTCAAGCCAAATCTGATAATAAACAATTTGGCTTATCGCACAATAGGAACTTGGCTCGCTACAAGTGTTCGCATATTCACTATGCCCGTAGTGCAAATTACAGCATATGCTTTATTTCTTTCTGCACGCAAGTTTTCATCAACTCGACCGCCATCTTCATCTCGTTTTACTTCGTGAATTATTACGTGATTAATTGCCACGGTATATTCCTTTATGCGGCTACATAAATCATTATAGCTTGAACTGTATAAAGCTCCGACTAGCGAGGCTTTGGATTCAAAAAGTACTCAATCAAGCTCTTTATCCCTTTGGACGTGAGCTTACGGCAGCCTAGCTCAACTTCCACTTTATGATCTGATTTAATGAGCGCAATCTTCATCACTAGGATGCATTCATGCCAAACCAAGATCAACTACCAACCGTCGTTACTGCCTTTGAACACTGGCGTAACAACCGAAATGGCCGTCAAGTGCCAACACCTACCGCATTGCGTGAACAAGCCGTTGCATTACTCAATCATTATTCCTCTAGCCAAATAATATCTGCACTAAGGATCAGTGGCAGTCAGCTCAAGCAATGGCGAAACAGTGCTGCGCCCACCGAGACAAAGCCGCAATTTGTTCATCTACCTATTTCAAGCCCTCCAACACTGCCGTCTGTAAAGGTTGAACTGTGCTTTGCCAGTGGTGATCAGATGAATTTATCGGGTGCTGTTAATGGTGATATGCTCATCTCATTCATTAGTACGATGAAATCATGATCCACCTCACCGCTGACACCCACATATTAGTCGCTATTGCACCCGCAGATTTTCGCCAAGGCATTGATGGCTTAGCCGCTGTTTGCCGCCAAAAATTATCGGTTAACCCTCGCTCGGGCACGGTGTTTGTTTTTATCAATCGCAATAAAACCATGGTGCGTGCCTTATCCTATGATGGCACTGGCTTTTGGCTCATGATCAAGCGTTTATCTAAAGGTAAGTTTACATCATGGCCGTGTTCAAACAACAACCTTGAACCGCTCATCGCAAAACAGTTACGGCAATTGTTGATCAATAACGATCCATCATGGGAAAAACCTGATCTATTTTAATGGAAAAAATACTGACATTATCGCTTGATTTTTCAGTTTATCGGATCATAATGCCCGTCAAATTAACCTGCACCCCACTAACATTCAGGATGTATTGTGAGTAAACCTTTTACCGACATTGATGGCAAAGCACTTGAAGCATTAATAGAGCGCGTCAGTGAAGCCAAAGAAAACAACCTCGCGTTGAGTCCCGAGGACTATCAGTTACTGCTTGATGCGCTGGTGACCTTAGCGACCACGCAAAATCGCTTAGCGAACCACGATGTTACCGTACATAAACTGCGAAAATTATTGGGTATTGAAAAGTCGTCTGAAAAGTTAGGCACTGTGCTCAAAAAAGCTAAACCATCATCAAACAAGAAAAACAAAAAGCGTAAAAACGATGAAGAAGAAGGCTTCACTCCCGTTAAACCCACCGTTATCGTTCACTCGCTAGTCGACATAAAAAAAGGCGATACCTGTGTTGAGTGTTTAACTGGCAAGGTGTATAAAACCGAGCCAGGTAGTTTGCTGCGTATCACCGGGCAAAGCCCGTTTAAACCCGAGCAGCATGTGATGGAGCGCCTTCGTTGTAATACCTGTGGCGCATATTTTACTGCATCATTACCAACTAATGTATTAACCGATGGTAGCGTTAGTCAAAAGTATGGTTATTCCGCGCGTTCACTCATGGCGATTTACAAATACTTTGCAGGGCTACCTTTTTATCGCCAAAGCAGTATTCAAAAGTTACTGGGGGTCAAAATCACCGCCTCAACAGTCTTTGACCAAGTCGAGCTGGTTTGTAATGATATTTATCCTGTGTACCAATGGCTCTTCAATTTAGCGGCGGATGCCAAACATTACTATTTAGATGATACGACTCACCGTATTATTGACGCGAAACCGGTAGAGAAAAAAGCCCGTAACAGTGATAAGATTCGCACACGTACTGGCGTTTATACCTCAGGTGTTATCGCCACTATGGCTGATAATCACCATATTGTTTTGTTTGAAACGAACATTGGGCACGCGGGTGAATTCATTGACAGCATTTTGCACAAACGTAGTCACGCATGCGCCAAACCACTTATTATGAGTGATGCGCTAGCGAGCAATCGCCCTACGGGGCGTGATGTGACTATGTCACTGTGTAATAGTCACGCCAGACGACAATTTGTTGATATTATCAACCACTTTCCTGACGAAGTTGAGCATGTACTCAACCGTTATGGTGAGATATGGGTCAATGATGAGTATACCAAAGCAGAAAAATTATCCCCTAGCGCAAGACTTGCTTATCATCAGCAGCACTCAGCGCCTATTATGGCAGAAATAAAATTGTGGGGAAAACCCATTTAGCCAACGAAAGCGTTGAAGAAAACAGTGGCTTAGGCAAAGCAATTCGTTATTTTATCAAACACTACACCGGACTGAGCCACTTCTGCAATACCGAAGATGTACAAATCGACAATAATCGCATTGAAGCGATGCTCAAAATTATCGTGAGAGACAGAAAAAACGCGATGTTCCACAAAACCTTACTGGGTGCAACGATTGGCGATGTGATTACTTCGGTCATCGCGACGGGAAGTGAGGCAGGTATTAATGTTTTTGACTACTTCACCACCTTACAACGTGAAAGTGAGCAAGTAAAAGCACATCCTGAAAATTATTTACCCTGGAATTACCGCGCTAAAAGTTCAATAACCTAGACAAAACCATCGAAAAAAAGTGACTTAGGCTTAATCGCCTAGGTCAAGCTGTGCCTATAAATCCACGATGTCACGCTATGCTGCCGTAAGCTCACACTACATTCGCTTTGACTAGCCATTGGTAAAATTGTGCCAATAACGGTTTGGCTTTTTCCTGGCGAAGCTGATGTTTTTCTTCCACGCTTTTATCTTTAAGACTAATTTCTATTCGATAGAGTTTTTGTATCATGCTTAAGGCCATGTCTGCCTTGCCCTTTTTACCTTTGGGCTACGCCGTTTGTGCTTCTTTAAATTTTCGACGTGCGTGCGCCCAGCAACCCACTAATTTCGCCGATGTTTTTTCATAACCCGCATAGCCATCAACTTGCAGATAACCCGTAAAACCATCAAGATAATCCACCGCACACTGCCCAGCCCTACCAGCTTGATAGTCGTACAAAACAATGTTCGGAATGTCACCGATGTTTGGTGAGTCGGTTCCTGTGCAATAAAGCCACATGTAACTTTTGACCTTATCTTCAGCAATAACTTTCAGTGTGGTTTCATCAGCTTGAATAACACTTTGTTGTAGTAATACCTCTTGTAATCGCGCATAAAGCGGCATAAATAAATCCGCACTTTTCATCATCCAATCGGCCATGGTTTTACGGCTCAGCGCAATGCCATATTACTTAAACAGGCTTTCTTGACGATAAAGTGGTAGCGCATACTGATACTTACTGGTGATGATTTGGCTCAGTAGCGTTGCTGTTGCAAAGCCTTTAGGTATTGGACTTGGTGGTACGGGAGCTATTTTTACCTGCGTTGATGTGCCTTCTTTTTCACACTGGCGGCAACTGTACTTTAAACGTACATGTTCAATTACTTTGACTTGGGCTGGAATGAATTCCAGCTTTTCGCTGCGCTCATTACCCATGTGATGCAATTCATTACCACAACATGCACAGGCTTTATCTTCAATGTCATGAACAATGGTTTCACGAGGTAAATCGGCTGGAAGCTTTTTACGGGTAGGCTTTTTCTTAGCATTGACAAGAGGCGGTTCAATCTCATCTTCAACGACATCAAGCTCGGCCTCAGCTTCGTTAAATAAGTCGCCTTGCGCTGGATGTCCTTCACTACTCACGCCAAAGCGTTGCTGTTGGGCAAGGCGAAACTGCTCCTCCAAAAACAGGTTTCTCGCCTGCAATTGAGCAATGATTTGCTTGAGCTTAACCGGATCATCCGGCAATGGTTGGTTCTCATCAGTCATGCCATTATTTTACCAAAAACATCGACTAAGTTGTTGGTATTATTTAGATTGTTTCGTGATCGATAAAAACTGTTTATGATCATAGGTTATAAGGCAACTGACTCATAGCTAACGCCGCGTTAAGCGGCTAAGTAATGGTTGGCTATAATCGCGAAGCGATGGCCAACTGTTGCGTGTCCGTTTGCACGCCTTGTTATATGCAGATTACACTGAAGTTTCAATGTTTGAATTTGATACAACATCATTTTTCAACATTAAAACAATTAAATAGGCAATATTCAGTGGTGGTGTTATACACAACAAAACACCAATTAATGTAGCTATTTTGGGTGTGGTTGTTTTACGTTTACCTAAGTAATAACTTAAAGCACCAACGATAAACATAGAATAAAATACTAGCTCACCGATAAATGTTGCATTGATATTCATGCGCATAACTCCTTTGCATATAACAGCTTGATGTCCCTGCACATCAAAGCCGCTGAACAGCCAATGCAATTGCTGCTCAGACAAATTGAATGCCTGAGTGTTTAGTTTTGTGGGCCATTTGAATCTGTCTTTTTCTAGGCGCTTATACCACAAGGCAAAGCCTGTTTTATCCCAGTAAAGCACCTTGAGTTTATCCCGCCCCTTATTGCAAAAAACATAAACGCTGCCGTTGAGCGGTGATAACTGCATTTGTTGCTCAACAATCAGCGATAAACCATTAATTGACTTGCGAAAATCAACAAAATCCCGATAAAGAAAGACCTCCGGCACAGAGGTAAACATTTTCATGACGTTAGACCGTTAATCAGTTCAACAATAAACTGGGCAGAGGTGCTAGCGGGCAATGATAATTCACCCACAGATGTTGAGAATATCATGCATGGCTCTGGCATCGTGCTGATGAAGGTTGCTTGCTTGGTGGTAACGTGTGCTTGAATAAAGCTAGCATTATCCCTTGCCTTAACAACCTGTGATTTACGCGAATAAAAGTAGGTAGGGTTTAAGCTGTGCTTGTCACAAAACTGTGGCACTGATAAGCCGCTGGCTATTTGCTTTTCAACAAGGTTTTTCCAATCATCTAAGGTTTTACGGGTCATTAGTTGCTCCTATCAAATACATTGAAGCAACTTTAGAGTGAAAAATTATTTAGGGAAATGTGCTATTGGTCGGACGTTCACAATTCAACCGTAAGTAAATACCAGTTCAATTTTTAACTAGTTGTCATCAGAGGAACTACCTTTATCTGTTGCACCTTTGATGACAGCAGCAATAATTCCAATAAAAAATGCACATAACGCTATAATACCAACAATGCCAATAGTGCTTCTGTACACCTCATCAAAGTAGATATTATCAATTACTGCAAGCGCGAATGAAATCCCTAATAACCACAACGCCCAATTGGTTACTTTGCTTAAGAAGTCATATGTATCCATTTAATTTCTTCCAAACATATTAACTATAAGTTTTTACAACTTACGTTAGTTGAACCCCTTCCCCGCACGCGAGGCTTTGGATTCAAAACTAATAATTAAATTGTCATCATTAGTTTCTCTGAGGCACATTTAATAAAGCCAAAAACCTATATATTCACTGCTATTATTATCAAGAAGAAAGCCAGAACGAATACAAACAACAATAACGATTTCTCAAAAAAACTATATTGTTTAGGAAAAAACAACCAAGAATTCCTATCATCAAGCTGCTCATCAACAGTTAAGTTATTTCTTGCTAAATATCTACTTTTAATTAATGTTGGGCCAGCAAAAACAAGTAAGCCAGCTAAAGCAAGACATAGAAGTTTAGCACCCTCCAAATTAGCTATAAAAGTTAATATATCCATTATTTCACAGTCCCCCTATTTAAACTTCCTACTAATACATTAGTGGAAGTACCACCTGAGATCATATTATTTGAATATGCCTTAAGAAAGCTATTTCCCTTTACTAAACTTTTAATAAATTTAATGGCATTACCAGGAGCTAACCCAACTCCTACATGCCCACCTGTTAGCGCTCCCGTATCAGGGTCAAAGGTGGCACCATACTCACCCAAACCTATTAAAGCAGAAACCTCACCAGACAGATCTGTTAGCTCACATATACCACCTTTATCATAACCGAGACTTAAAGTTGCTTTACCTAAACCAACACTCTGCATAAAATCAGGACCAAAAAAGCCAGCTATATCCCAACCGCCTCCATTTGGTCCAGGAAACTCAATAGCGATACCAGAGTGAAGTCCATTAATTCCTTTTACATCACTAAACATATTAGAAATAAAAGATGGTATTTGAAAGTTTGCACTTATCGAAATCGAATCTAATCCATATATATCATAATAACTAATAGGATTTCCACCAACATATCCATACGTATTAATGCCTCCTGCTAAGCCAATAGGGTCACTTTGAATATAGCGTCCCAACTCTGGGTCGTAGTCCCTAAAGTAGTTGTAATATAACCCAGTTTCGATATCACTGTATTGTCCCGGAAAACGAGCCGTTAATTTTTCGCTCAACAAGTCGGTTGTAATATCAATCTTACCAAAAGGAGTATAACTCGCTTTCCAAACCAAATTTCCCGTTTGGTTAGTTAATGCAAGGGGGGTATCGATATGGTTAGTATGCACATAGTAAATAGCATCGGTCACAAAAGCGATTCGCTTACCATTAAGATAAACATATTCAACTTTTACATTACCACTACCATCAAACTCAGCCAATAATTCTCCCGATAATCCATATTGATAATGACGAGTATCGGTTCCCGTTTCTTTAACCACTCGTTGACCCAAGTAGTTATAGGTATATTGGTAAGCGTTGCTATCAATGGTTGCGATGCTCAAGCGACCTGTTTGATTATAGGCATAACTATCATTACCTCGCTGAGTTGTATTACCCATCGTATCATAGGTTATGGCTATTTGGCTTGTTTGACTTAACTTACCGTTAGTGTATGTATAGGTGTCAGCAACACTATCTCTACTTTTTTCAGTGCGATTACCAATAGCGTCATAAGTGTAAGCTAAGCTTCCATAATTTCCTGAAGCACTCGTTAAGCGCTCAACTGAATCGTAGGTAAAGTCTTGTAAACTATTCGCATCTAAGTTATCAGTAATTTTATTGATATTACTAACCACATCATAAGCATAGGTTTTATCAATAATGCCAGTAACTTGTTTACTCATTAGCTGATAATCTAAATTATAACTTTGTGTTAAGGTCTTACTGTTCCCATAGGTTAAGCTCTTCATAGAGCCAAACGGCACATAACTAATGTTAGAGGCTAATATTTGCGTCACACTGCTTTGAGTTGTGCTAACTTGTGTAACTGAGCCTGCAAGGTTGTAAGTATAATCAACAGAGCGATTGCTAGGATATGTAATTTTACTTACTTGCCCATCAAGGTTATAGGTATACTCTGTGGTATAGCTCTGATTATCTGGCTGTGTATTTAATGTACGTACTTCTTTGGTGGCCTCACCATAAATATTATAGTAATACTCAATTGAGCCTGATTGGTCAGTAACCTTAGTCAACCTTTCTTTGCCATAGCGCCCTACATCAGCATTATCATAAGTATAAATGACGTTTTCACTAGTATCAGGGTAACTAATTTGTGTAAGACGGTTAATCACATCATAACTATAAGTTGTAACTATTCCTCTAGCATCAGTACGTGTTGAAATATTACCCACGCTATCATATGTAAAAGTAGTAATTCCTGAGTCAGCGCTCGTTTGCTTGGTTATTTCACCAAAGACGTTATATTCATAGGTTGTAGAGCGGCTTAAAGCATCCGTCACTTTAGTAAGCCGATTTAGCTTATTATATTCATAATCAGTACTACTATCGGCTTGATCAAGCTGCTTCGTAACACGTTTTAATTGGTCGAAGGTGTTTTCAATATCTGTCGTTGCAGGGGTTTGTTGTTTCGTTAAATTCCCCGCAACATCATAGGTGTTAGTCCATGTTTGTGATGCTGCACTAACTGTTTGGCTTAAACGGTTAATACTGTCAAAAACAAATTGTTGAGTGTTGGTGATACTATCATCAGCACCTTTAAGCTCACGCTTAGTTATATTTCCTTCACTATCATGGGTAAAGTTAATACTCTCTCCAAGGGCATTGGTTATTTTTATTAATCGACGTGCATCATTATAAATGTAACTTAAACTACTCCCTGATGGTGTCGTTACTTTAGTTAGTTGCCCAATCGCATCATATTCAAAAGTAAACACTTTTAATGAGGTAGTTGTACTAGTTAAACGCCCACGAACATCATAACCAAGGTTGGTAACAGCGCCATTGACGTCAGTAATTTTAGTCGCATTACCAAACGCATTATAGTTTTCAAAGGTAATAGTATACCCCAAGGCATTAGTGCGTGTTGATAAACGATTATTAATATAAGTAAATGTCGTTATATCGCTTACATCTACTCGACTGCCGTCAATTGAGGCTAGTTGACCATCAGCATTGTAACTGTAAGTCGTTGTTCTAGTTTCATTACCTGTAGTTAATGAATGTGATTCAAGACGATGATTAATACCATAAACAAAATTTTCCATTAGACCATTGGGGCGGATGATTTGAGTTGGTTTTACGTTACCTGTGTCATAAGTCATCTCGGTAGATTGTGCATCTTCTGTCCCGTATAACTCGACTATTTTATTGACTTTCCCTTGTGCTATACCAGACGTTTCATAGGTTTTGTAAGTTACTGCGTTACTTTCATCGGTATGTAATTCAACTTGCCCTTGACTATTGTAAGTAAACGATGAGGTTCCTTTTTCACCTGACGTACTGCAACTGGCACCATTAACTGTAGATACCCTTCCTGCTATATCAAAGGTAATCGATGTGGTGTTGTTTAACGAGTTCGTTGAATGGATACTTCTGTTTGCATTGTCATAATCAACCATACCCGTATCAGTATTTAATGTGTGCGAAGAGTTAGTAGCTTGACCAATGTCATTGTAATTCCACGTTGCAAAACGTACACCTTTCTCATCCGTAATACCTGTCAAAGCGTAAGGGTGGGTAGCGTTCTCATAATGATAAATTTGACGAGGGTTATCTGTAAAGTCATTTTCCGTATCATCAGGGTAAGTCACGACTGACAAGTTATTATACCCGTCATATGTTAAAAAAATGATGTTACCGTCAGGCTGAGTAACCTCCGTTAATAAACCGTCGGGTGAATATGTGTATGTCAGAGATTCATTTTGATTATTCGTGATTGTCGATAATTTACCGTTAATATCGTAACTAAGTATCATTTTCTCGTTGAGTACATTTGATATAGTAGCGAGTTGCCCAGCCAAATTAAACTGGTAATAGGTTTGGTTATTATTGATATATAACCAACCATCTACAGTGGCTTGCAGACTGTCGCCTTTAGGAAAATCTGTTGAGTATGTTGATAAAATTTCGTTATAGCTAAATGTTCGTTGTGTCATATCATTTAAGGTAATAACAATATTTTCACCGCTATATTTTGCCAATGCCATTTGATAATTATGTCGCCATTGAACATTACCTTGCTTTTGAGGCTCAGTTGATTGATACCAACCTGTATTAGGGGTCTTGTACCCTGCTGGCTGTATAATTTTTACTTTATTAGGATAATCTATTTTTTGATTGAACGTTATTTTAGGTTCTGGTGCGCGTAATGAACCGTAATTACGACTAAAAGTTAAAGGCAAAGAGGTGTTTTGTTGAAAATCAGTAAACACCTGTTGTTTTTCACCTGTACTGGTATTTATTGGGTTATGTTGTTGTGCATCACACTGAGGCGTTTCGTCTTTTTTTATTTCACAGCGACCTAAGCTTTTGTCAAAACGAGACCCTTCTGGGCAGTAAGTTATACATTGCTCGCCATCATCTTGAAAAGGTGATTCGCAGGGTTTGGCGCAAAATGTATTACCATTTTGTTTCACTTCTATATTGTATTCAAAGAGGCTTTCATCTTCTGGTGGGCAAGTTTCAATGTTTTCTTGTGTCACTGACATAAAAGTAACGCTGCCCCAAGAGGTCTCGCTTTCAATCACTCCGTCTGATACATAACAATAACAAGACCAGTTGTAAGTAAAGGTTTCTCTATATTTCGTATATACAAAAGAATAAGTAGAGCTACAGCTTGCAGCATCTCGCCAATTATTACTACTCGGCATATTATCAGGCTTAGGAGTTGCACTAAATAAACCCGGCTTGTATATACTTAAAAAATCAGAACAAAGAGCTGCCTTTGCGTCTTCTTCATTATCAGCGCATGCTTCACCATTATTTCCAGCAAAATTACCAGTGACACAAACCGGACCAATTTTTTCAATCTTAGGGGGCTTAAGATCAGTCCTATCTGGAGTACTATAAAACGCTAATGAGGAAGGTGAAAAGCTCCCCCCAAAGACAAGAGTTGAAATAACGATTAAAAATATTGTTGTACGACATAACATAGAGCTAAACATCCTTATTATTAAATAATCAGCATGAACTATTAAACTTCATCCATAAATTTAGTAGCAATATATGATATGGGTTGTCGAATGTCACACTAAAAATGACATAATATTGCATGCCTATGCACTTGGCTCAGGTCGATTTCACAGGAGCATGAACTATTGCCAAGTTTAACAATCGGTTAGGGATTTCTTTTTCAATAAACCGACGGTTGAACCGATAACAGAACTCATCTAAGTATTCTTGTAGGTATTTTCCCGATACCCCATGAAATGTACCCAGCAAAAATGTTTTTAAATTGCCGATGGCTATATGTACCCAGGGCAGCCATTCATCAACCAAATAACTTGGCGTTACCCTTGCTTCATAGTTTTGAGTTTGGTCAATTATATTCAATGCTGATAATGCGTCAGAGCGAACTTTTTGACCTGTTTTTAAGTGCTTTTTGACAAATTTATTAACACTAAAGTGACAAATACTTTCGACCACTTCCATGGCGATAAAACCTGCTTTTTTCTCTTTGCTTTCACAGGCTATTAATACATTCTTTTTTCCTGCTGCACCACGACCTCGTTTACCTTTTTGTCTACCACCAACCAGAGCATCATCTAGCTCTATTGTACCACTTAGTTGATACAAACTGTCTCTGTGTCCCATAGCTCTTCTGAGTTTCTTTAAAATCAGTCTCGCGGTTCGCCAATTAACTTCTATTAATTTACTTAGTCTCAGTGCTGATATGCTTCCTTTATCTGAGCCAAGAAAATAGATAGCCCAAAACCACTGAATTAAGGTGATCTTACTTCCGTGAAAAAGTGTTCCCGCCGTAACTGATGTTTGCTTTTTACATTGCGTACACTCGTATAAATTACGACTTGCAATTTCATAGCTATGATCATTACCACAACTCGGACAAATAAAGCCATTTGACCACTTCATTTGTTGTAAATATTTAAGCAATCATCTTCTGTACTAAACTGTTGTTGCCAAGCTAAAAAGCTTGCTTCTGGCATGTTCATAATTATGTCTACCTATACAGTGTGTTTATATGTACAGTATAGTTCAATCCTGAGTTATCTGCATAGGCATGTAGATTAATATCGATAAAGGACAATTAGACTCAAAACTATTACCTAAAAGTAATATTTGGCTGTTAGTCCATATGTGCGAGGGTTAACGTAGACATTTCTTCGCGTTCCAAAAAAACTTTTTTCACCGAGTATTGTTGGACTATCTTGATCTGCTAGGTTTCTTACCCAAAAATAAAGGCTGATACCATTGTCTAGGGGTTCTAAACTGATACTGGCATTGAGAATACCAAAGCCATCAATATGCCCTATATCGAGCATTTCGCCATCCGCTAATGTAGCAGTTATTTGACCGTCAATATCGGTATTATAATCATCTTGATAATTGTAATTCAGCGATGCAGACAACGCTGAATTTACAACGGGTACAGGGTAGTAATATTGTACACTTAGGTTAAAAGTAAAGTCTGAAATTCCCGGTAATTTTGTGCCCGAAAGATCTTCGCCATTACTACCACCCGCAGGGTATTTATCAAATTTCGCATCAAGTAAACCGATGGCTGCGTTTAGCCGTAAATCTTCAGTTAAATGATAAGTTAACTCTAGCTCTGCACCATAAGTTTCCACCTTCGCCGCATTACGAATACTTAATGCTGTCGTTCCTGCAGCAAGATTAACTAGCTGGTTAATTTGATAATCATCGTATTTAGCATAAAAAACGGCACTGCTAAATCTCATTTGATGATCAAATAAGTCACCTTTTAATCCTATTTCGTAGCTATCCACTGTTTCTTTGTCAAATTCAATACCAACATCAAGCTGAGCTTGAGTTAAAAAATCAACATTATAACCACCACTTTTATAACCTGTAGAGTATTTTATATAGGCATTTATATCCCGATTAACATGGTAGTTTACAGAAATTAAAGGTGAAAAATCGTGGTCGGTTCGTTTATCTAACACTTGCCCATTGGCTAATTCGAATATGGGGATAACCGGAATATTGGTTTGAGGGTCAATACTTGAGATAGTCCAATCTACTGACTTTTCTTCGGTAGAGTATCGAAAGCCTAAATCAATCCTGATCTCATTAGTAAACTGATAGTTACTATTAAAAAACATTGAGTAACTTGTGGTGTCAACATTACCAATGGTACTGAGAATGCCTGGATGAAAAGCGCCCAACATAAAAATTGAACTAGGATCGCCATATGAAGCACCCTGTTCAAAAACACTACGTGGTACACCAGTAAATAAAGATAATGTTTCATCACCTACATTAGGTAAACGTTTGGTATAAGCATCTTGCTGGAAATAATATAAGCCGGCAACGTATTGAAAGTTACTTTCAGGAGAGATAAGTTGTAACTCCTGACTCCATTGGCTGTAATCATCAACATAATCCAAAAAGGCAACAGATTGTGCTGAAAAGTCAAAATCATTCTTATAGTTAATAGTTGAATCTCTATGGCCAGTAATAGATTTCACGGTAAAGTCACCACTAAGATCCCAATCTATTGTAAGTGACTCGCCACTGATTTCACGTTCTTCATGAGGATCAACATCAAAGCTCACTTTATTTTGTTCTGGTGATTCAGTATTTTTTGCACTGCCTAAGGTATTGGTGATGGGCTCGCCATCAAACGAAAAACGATCTGATTTTAAACTATCAATAGCGAAGTTGAGTTCAATGGTGTCGGATAAATTGGCGCGAATTTGTCCTCTATAAGAGTAACTGTCTTGCTCATTTAACCAGTTTCCTGTGGTAATATTTTCAACAAAACCGTCTCTTTGGTATTGGTTAATACTAAATTTTGCCGCTATATCATCACTTAGCGGTGTATTTAACGTCGCGCTATACTGCCTTAAACCATAATTACCAACCGATACGCCAACATTGGCACTGAATTCATCTTCTGGTTTTTGGGTAATAAGGTTAATTGAGCCCGCAACGTTATTTTTACCGAATAAGGTCCCTTGTGGCCCTCGTAGTATTTCAATCCGTTCAAGGTCTAATATATCCTGATTAAGCGCTGGAGACTGCCCTATATAAACACCATCTAGATAAAGGCCAACCCTTGCATCAAAGCCTATATTACGGCTAGATGAACCAACGCCACGAATAACGATGCTTGATGAAAAATCATTGGTTTGGCTCATCTTCAGGTTTGGTACAAATTCAGCGACTTCATTAAGCTGGCGTAAGGCCATTTTTTCAATACGTTCACGACTAAAACTTGCAATCGAAATAGGCACTTCTTGAATGTTTTCTACCCGTTTTTGGGCGGTAACGACAATAATTTCAATGTGACTATCGCTATCTAATTCGAGCGTTTTTATCTCTTCTTCCGCGCAGGTAATCGCTGAAAAAAACAAGATAAATAGTGGTAGTAGAAATTTGATTGAAATACTTTTAGTTCGTTGAATCAAAAAAATAAAATGAAAACGCATTAGTGATATCCCTATTTCCAATCTCTATGAGAGAGGTGTTAGCTAAATTATATTAAAGGTAGATAAACAATGATATTTTCAATCACTAGCATCAATAAAAAAAACAAACTAAAACGGCGGGTATATAAAAAAGCATGCGGTGCAAACCACAATGGCCATACTTCTTTACGAAACCCCTCAGGCATGTTTTCAGGGCGGTCGTGATTAAAAACCTTGAATGTTTGTATAAGTGTAGGAACGGTAAATAACAATACTAAAATACTAATGCCGATATAACCATTCAAATAGATATAAGTGGCTAGAAAATATTGAGATAACATCATTAACTGAACTGATTTTCTCGCGTGAGCAGCGCCTAATAATACCGGTAATGAATAAATTCCTTTACTTCTATCCATCTCAATTTTATCTATGTGTTTACCAAAAATAACAGCGGTGGGCGCTAACGCATATAAGGTGCCTATTAGCATTGCAGCAAAACTCCACTGCCCACTACTAACATAATAAGAGCCACCTACCATCAACGGCCCCCATACAAGTAGTACTGACAATTCGCCTAAAGCAAGTTTCTTTAATGGCCACGTGTAAAACAACACAAAAAATGAACCCGCTAGCATCAACCATAAAACCTCTATACCACGTAAGTAAATAATAACACCACCACAAGCCAGCGCTAATAGTCCGGTAACGACGATGTAGGTCATCAATTGTTTTTTGGTTAATAATCCACCTTCTAAAACATGAGTGCCGTACTGAGTACGAAAGTAATTTCCTTTGTCCACCCCTCTTACCGAGTCAGTATAATCATTAAGTAAATTATTGGTCGCATGAGCGAAAATCAAGCCTATTACACATATTATTGAGAGGCCAAAATCAACGGTTCCTGTGCTTAATGCCAGCAAAATACCAATGATTGCTGAAGTAAAGGTCATGATCGTTACTGAGAATCTAGAGGCTACAAGCCATTTAGTGAAGATGTTTAACGTATCCCAGCATGTTTTATCAACTTGAGGAACTGTTCTTAAGGCTTGAACCCATATAGCTTCTGACATAATTACCTCTGATGTATTTAGTGTGTTTGTAAAATGACTCAGCATATTTACGTTGATTATGGCTAAAAAGATACTTATAAACTTTTTGTTGTTTGCATATAAAGTTATTTTATAAAAAATAAACTTAAAGCATCTCGTTTCAGATGTTTTTATCAAAAATATTTAAACACTTTTTCTATTTAAATAAAATATTAATGAATAAAATCATGATCTAGATCTATATTTTATAATACTAAATTTATGATATAGAACTATATTTATGTAGTGTGTGTAATAAATATTTATTTATCACTGTTACTGAGAAATATAAAGTTACTGAGAAATATAAAATGACTAAAAATCTCAATCGTTGGCCAGCATGGTTTGATATGATTCAAGGGTTCACCGGGCTGATATTAGTATTATTCATGTGGGCACATATGTTTTTTGTTTCAAGCATTTTGATCAGTCATGATGCGATGTATTGGGTCGCTCGCATGTTTGAAGGTCAACCCTTATTTGGTAAGCCTTATCCTATTTTGGTGACACTGGTCGCGGTAGGAATATTTACCCTACTGTTGATACACGCACTGTTAGCATTACGAAAATTCCCAGCCAATGTTCAACAATATCAAGCTATTCATCAGCATTTATCACGATTTAAGCACGGTGATACTTGGCTTTGGGCTGTGCAAGTTATTAGTGGCTTTTTCCTATTATTTCTTGCTTCTATTCATTTATATCAACTGATGTTAAACCCTGCTGATATTGGACCTTATGCTTCGGCAGACCGTGTTTGGTCTGGCCGTATGTGGCCCTTGTATCTTATCTTACTATTCGTGGTGGAAATTCATGGCGGTATTGGCTTTTATCGTTTGGCAATAAAATGGGGTTGGTTTTTAGGAAAAGATGGCAAAAAAAATCGTCGGCGTTTACAGGGTGTAAAATGGTTAATCACAGTGTTTTTTCTAGTATTAGGAGGCGCGACACTGCAAGCTTATATGAAAATAGGTTATGAGCACCAATCAATGGTTGGTGAAAGATATGTACCTGAGCCTGTTCAACATAAAAGTAAGCAGCAAAGTCAAAATCAAGGGAATAATTGATGAAAATAATTCATACCGACACACTTGTTTTGGGCGGTGGTCTTGCTGGGCTCAGAACGGCAATTGGTGTCAAAAGGCGTGGTTTTGATGTTATTGTATTGAGTTTGGTTCCACCTAAACGCTCTCATTCTGCAGCTGCTCAAGGGGGCATGCAAGCTAGTTTGGGCAATAGCGTTAAAGGCAAAGGTGATAACGAAACCGTACACTTTTCAGATACGGTTAAAGGAAGTGATTGGGGTGCAGATCAAGAAGTCATAAGAATGTTTGTTGATACCGCGCCAAAAGCGGTACGTGAACTTGCTGCTTGGGGAGTTCCTTGGAATCGTATCCAACAAGGTGACCATCAAAGTGTTATTGACGGTAAACAAGTCACATTAACCGAATCAGCACAATCACATGGCCTACTTACCGCTAGAAACTTTGGTGGCACACAAAAATGGCGTACTTGTTATGTTTCTGATGGCACCGGACATTCCATGTTATACACCATGAGTAATCAAGCAATAGCGCAAGATATACCGGTGCATGAACGCATGGAAGCGATGTCATTAATCCATGATGGTCAACGTTGTTATGGGGCGATTGTTCGCAATTTAATGACGGGTGAATTACTCGCTTATATTGCTAAATCAACCTGTATTGCTACCGGAGGTTTTGGTCGCTTGTACCGCTCAACCACTAATGCGGTAATTAACGAAGGAATGGGAGCCGCACTTGCTTTAGAAACGGGAGTTGCAGCATTAGGTAATATGGAGGCTGTACAGTTTCATCCAACGGCAATTTTTCCTGCTGGAATTTTAGTTACTGAAGGTTGCCGAGGTGATGGCGGGCTGTTACTTGATGCTAACCTACACCGATTTATGCCCGATTATGAACCCGAGAAAAAAGAACTTGCTTCGCGGGATGTGGTTTCTCGCTGGATGGAAACTCATATTGCCAAGGGTTTTGGTGTTAAATCTAGATTTGGAGACCATTTATGGCTAGATATTCGACTCTTAGGTAAAGAACATATAGATACTCAATTACGTGAAGTAAAAGAGATTTGCCAATACTTTCTCGGTATTGACCCGGTCAAAGACCTTATTCCTGTTAGGCCCGCACAGCACTATTCAATGGGTGGTGTGCGAACCAATTTTACCGGACAATCGTCAACACTAGCAGGTATGTTTTCAGTGGGCGAAGCGGCTTGCTGGGACATGCACGGATTTAACCGCTTAGGTGGAAACTCTGTTGCAGAAACCGTTGTGTCGGGGATGATTGTCAGTGAATATATTGCTGATTTTATGGAAAGTCCTAAGGGTGATATATCAGTATCATCGTCGTTAATTGAACAATTCTATAAAAAAGAACAAACCTTGTTGGCGTCTTTTAATAATAAAGAACATACCGAAAACCCTTTTATGTTGATACGTGAAATGCAAGAAATTATGACTAACCATGTGGCCATTTTTAGGGATGAAACACGATTACAACAAGCAGTCGATAAATTACTTGCATTGCGCAAGCGAGCTGAAAAAATTTATGTAGCAAGTGATGTTGCAGGTGCTAATCCAACACTCGTTGCTGCCTATAAAGTACAGCGTATGTTAAAGCTTGCGCTTTGTGTTACTTATGGTGCTTTGCAGCGACAAGAAAGTAGAGGCGCACACAGCAGACAAGATTACCCATTAAGAAATGATAAAGACTGGCTCAAAAGAACATTAGCAATCTGGCCAAACGAACAGGATAATTTACCAACATTGAATTATGAAACGCTTGATATTACTAAAATGGAAATGGCACCAGGATGGCGAGGTTATGGTGCAAAAGACAGAATTGATCACCCAGACACCCCCTTACGTCAGACACAAGTTGAAGAAATTCATCAGCAATTTGCACAAGGTGACGCCAAAAATAAGGCGAGCGAAGAAGATGAAAACATTATGGGTTCAACGAGCATGCAAGAAAAATTAATGCCTTATAAGCACCTATTACCGCCATCGCTCCAAGGTGATAATGAACGATTAACCCAGGAGAAGTAAATGTTACAAACGACCATTCCTGTAAAACAAATTGACACCTTACGAACGCTCACTTTTGCTATATTTAGGCATAATCCTGCCGACAGCAATAGTGCCCCTCACGTTCAGCGTTATACGGTTGAAGAAGCGGATTCAATGACATTATTTATCGCACTTAATGACATTAGAGAAAACCAAGACCCTACATTACAGTTTGATTTTGTGTGTCGAGCCGGTATTTGTGGCAGCTGCGCGATGTTAATCAATGGCAAACCTGCTTTAGCTTGTCGTACATTGACAAAGAATTTACCTAATGAAATTCACCTTGCCCCATTACCAGGTTTTGCGTTAATAGGTGATCTTAGCGTTGATACAGGTAAATGGATGAGAGGGATGTCCCAGCGCCTTGAAACATGGATACATTTACAAGAAAAAGCCATTGATTTAACCCAACTTGAAGACAAAATGGAGCCACAATTAGCAAACAATATTTATGAATTAGAACGATGCATAGAGTGTGGTTGTTGTATTGCCGCTTGCGGGACAGCACAAATGCGTGATGATTTTATTGGCGCGGTTGGCATTAACCAAATTGCTCGGTTTAATTTAGATCCCCGCGATCATCGAACTGACACTGATTACTACACAGTTATTGGTGATGACACAGGGGTATTTGGTTGCATGACTTTATTAGGCTGTGAAGATATGTGCCCAAAAGAATTGCCTTTAGCGCAACAAATAGCTTATATGCGGAAGAAAATGGCCTTGCTCACATGGAAGTGAGTACTTGGGTTTTGTCTGGAACTAAAAACCTGTACTCACCTTATCAAACAGCTTCATTGTGTAAAAATGCCAAAAATTTATATTTAAAATAAATAGCTATTTTGAATTTGTAATACAATAAGTTACAAGGTCTATATATAAATTATAAGTCAAAAAACTTAACTGTAGTAGATCAAACTTGATCTGACGCTTTTAAAATCAGCGCTTAACTAAATCTGACAGGCAACAATAAGCTCAGGCTGTGTGAAAACTCATGAACAACTGTGCTGTTCGCGCACTATCTTTGTTCTGGTGTTAATAATAGCTACTTTTACAAGCATTTTAGGTTATTTACGATGACTAACGTGATGGGGAACCCTGTAGAGTTATTACGTTTATATTGGTATTTTTGTCATTAATAGTGAGGTTTTTAGACCAAATCAGACCAACTATTGCCTAATTAACTTCATCAAACCAATAGTGCCTTTAATTGACATCATTCGTTTAAGATTATAAGCAAGAACATGCAGGTTAGTCTCCGCACTTACGTTTTTTAAACGCTTAGTAAGATAATGAGTCGCACCCATCCACATCTTTATGGTGCCGAATGGATGTTCTACAGTTTGCTTACGAATAAGCGGCGTGTCACTCGCTTCCTTGAGTCGTTGGTGCATAGCATCAATTTCATTTTCATGTACCCAACGTCGCATTTTTCTTGGCTCTTTGAGTGAGCGAGTACACTTTGCGCGAATATCGCAATCTCTACAAGCGATATGGTCTACATAGATGCGTATCTGTAAACCATCTTCCATGGCATTACGACGATAAGGCAATATGTTACCCGCAGGGCAAATATATTCGTCTTTTATCCTGTTATATTTGAATTGGTTTTTGTTGAATATCCCAGCTTTTGAAGCCCCTGATGTGTCTCCTTTGGGTACCAGCATTTCAGAGCCTGTATCGAGCACGTTTTTAATATCAGCTCTGCTGTAATAACCTTTGTCAGCAACAAAGGTTATATTGGTGGTTTCAAGTGCTTCTTGTACTTGAGTAGCGACTAAATGAAGCTTTCCTCTATCTGTGGATTGCGTCACTTCGTGGCTAATGATTAAGTGATGTTGGGTATCTACGGCAGATTGTACGTTGTAGCAAACTTGCCGCACCATGTTACTCGTTTTCATGAGCCTTGAATCAGGGTCGGTGAGTGATAATTGCTTGTCGGGATGCTCATTCACTCTTCTTTCAATGTCAGCTAATTCAGCGAGCCTATTCTTCATCCATGCCACTTTCTCATGCATGACCGTGACATCTTCATCAGAATATTCTTGTTTATCCTTATCCGCTAAAATCGCTAAGTAGTGAGCAATACTCGTATCGAATCGAGCAATTAAGTCCTTTGCTTTTTTGGGCGTGTAGGTCTTTTTTTTATTGTTCACAGCTTTGAACTTACTACCATCAATGGCAATTATCACATTGGTAAACATATTCATTTCACGGCATAGCTGGATAAACTGACGACACGTATTCTTAATGCCTGTGCTGTTATCTTTTCTAAAGTCAGCGATGGTTTTAAAATCAGGGGTTAAACGCTCGAGGAGCCACATTAATTCAACATTGCGGTGAGTTTCTTTTTCTAATCGTCGAGATGATTGGATACGATTCAAATAACCATAAATATAGAGTTTGAGCATCATGCCTGGATGGTAACATGGGCGGCCAGTTGCTTTGGTTTTGACTTTTTCAAATCCTAATGAAGCTAAGTCTACACTATCAACAAAAGCATCAATGACTCTTACAGGATTTTCATCGGTAACAAAGTCATCTATTACTTCAGGGAACAGGGTCGCTTGGGTTCTTGATTGGCCTTTTATGTGATGAGACATTGCGGTAATCTCCTGCGTTGGTTTACCGCTTTATTATACTAAATCCTATCGTTGACTTGGATCCCCTGCTAAGACCGATTGATCATATCAATTGTGTACTTAGTCTAAAAGGTGATCAAAATTTAGTTTTCACACAGCCTGAGCTCATTGCTGCCTGTGGAGCTTCGTTTCAGAACGCTTATATCTGGCATGGTCGAAAAGTAGACTTCGGCTAATTAAGTCTCAATTATTCTATTTCGACCGAGGTCTTTTGCCTTGTATAGTGCATCATCTAACTTCTGATAAAGTGTTTCAAAATTAGATATTGATTTATCAATATAGGTTATGGAAAAACTTGCTTTAACCTTTAATTCTATTTCATCATCTATTAATAATGAATTATTTTCAAAACTACTGCGGATACGCTCAACAATAGTTTGCGCAGATTCTTTTTTCAAGTTCTTTAAACACACTATAAATTCCTCACCACCAACCCTACCAAATAGATCCTGCTGTCGAATATTAACTTTAGTTAATTTAACGATATGTCTCAGTGCTTTATCACCAGAAATATGTGAATATTTATCGTTGATTGATTTAAAATGATCTAAGTCAAAAAGAATAATGGCATGTATATCATTGTTTATCGTATTTTTTAAGTTGGCTATTTGTTCAAAAATGGCTCTTCTATTATAGATGCGCGTCAGTTCATCAGTTTCTGACAATCTTTTTTGTTTACCTTTCTGCCGCCAGATAAATAGGCTGATAGTTATTAAAATCAATATTATTAAACCCGATAAAAACAAAATAACCCAGGATTTCTCTAATCTTTCCGTGACGACTCCAAGCTCAAGTTCAACGATATCTTGCTGCATCTCTGCAACCCCTAATATAGAAACAGAATTCTGTTGATTTCGTAAGTCTTGTTGATTGATTTTGATGTAATTTTTAAAATATTTTTTTGATAGCTCTGGTTGATTTTGAGAAATATAATATTTTATTAAAAACTCATTCAAATAGAGTGAGTTTGAATCCGAACTTTCTTTAATTAGCAAATCTATCTTTGATATAAAAGCATTAACACATTGAACTCTATTGTTTTCTAGACATGCTATCGCCTTAAATAAAGCCATTTTATTATTTTTAAACCTCTCTATCATGATTTTTTGATAAGGCTCAAACTCGTCAATCAGTTCCATCATTAAAGCAAACTTGTTTTCTATATAAGCAAATTTTATTTTTAGAATTGCTAGTAACATTTTTATATCTTGGGTGTTTTTATGTTTTTCATTGCCAGATTCATATTTGTGAAAAAACGATTTACTTTCTTCAATTTTACCTGCATCAAATAATTCAGTAGCAATTCTATAATAATATCGATATTTTTCAGAATCATTATCAGCAATCGCTAATTTTTTTTTGTATGTATTCGCGGCGAGAGAAAATTGACCAAGAGATGAATAGATCTGAGCGAGTGTGTCGTACACTATTCCCTTAAAATTATCGTCTTCATCACTTAGTTCCAGCGCCATGAAAAGTTTTTTAAGCTTATCCATCGCAGTGATTTCAGCACAGTATTGAATTTCTACTAAATCTAAATACTTTAAGAACTCTTTTGATGCCTTTGTTACCAGAAGCCGTTTTTCATGCAAAAAATGGCACGATTTATCTTTGGAATCAGAAAAATAATGTGTTAAATCAAAAATAGCGATAGATAGTAGATTATGATTGACGTCGTCAGATGGTAAAAGGATAATTTGTTTCAATAACTGTATATAATTTTCACTGGCACCCTCATTACAATACAATGCAACAGATTTTTGCCACAACAATTTTGACCGTTCTTGAGTTGATAAATTAGGTGTGTTTACTAAAAGCCATTCAACTTTATCGCTAAAAATTTTATCTACGGGGCAATCATAGTTATGAGATGGTTGAATAAAGTTTAATGTATCTTTCAAATTATTGGCTAATACCGAATTAGTTACGATAAACAAACAGCAAAGGTTAGTAAAAAGCATCCACTTTTTACTAACCATTAATTTTAAAACACTCAAAATACATCCTTTCATTCGATTATTGACTTATGATAAAATATGGTTTTTCCATACATGCCTTTCCATTAATGTCTTTAGTAATACCTATATCAACAACATAACGAAGAGTGTTAAATATTACAACCACTTTATTTAAAAAAGGCTTTATTAACAATTAATTAACAAGTGTTTTTAACTGTATATGGTTTGAATTAATCACATATTTAGTTGAACAATTTATAGGATAATCTCTCAACTTTATAAAAAATATATAAGTACTGTTATTGTTTCATCTGCCGACAAACTATATCAATCGATCAAGTTGCTACATCTAACAACTAATCTGTAAAGATGTTCACATCGTAAGCTATCTTATTTTATTGCTGACATGACCTTATCTAAATCTATATGGTCATGCCAGCAATGCGCATAAGCATTTCTAGTTTAATGGTGACTGGCGGCTTTGGTGGCTTTGGTGGCTTTTGCGACTGTCAGACTCGATAAAAACCTATTTACTAGAAGTGTCAATTCAGATTTGAACTAATGCGCTTAACGTTTATATTTCATCTTCGCTAGGCATTTCGTGCGCAATACCTTTATGACAATCAATACAGGTTTTATCGTTTGTTCTCATGTATTCAATAGCATGCTTTTTACCTGCTCTTTTACTTTGTTTCGATAAATCCCAGCGTTGTTGATCGTGACAACTTCGACATTCGCGAGAATCTGTAGCTTTCATCTCATCCCAGACACGTTGCGCTAACAAAGCACGTTTCTTTTCAAATTTCTCTGGTGTATCAATAGTACCTAACATTGCATGCCATACTTCACGCAATGCAATTGTTTTGCGGATCATTTTGGGGACAAATTCTTTAGCTAAATGGCAATCAGCACAAGTGGCACTAACGCCAGATGTTGAGCTGTAGTGATGCGTTTCTTTGTATTCCTCAAATGGTACCGTCATGCCATGACAAGAAACACAAAACTCTTCAGTACTCGTTGCAGATAATGATGTGTTAAATCCTATTAAAAAAAACACACCTAGAATAAAAAATATTAATGCCCCTAACGGCAGTCCTAAATAATACCAAGCCTTAGGGCTCGTCCATAACTTTTCTTTCCAAGATGTCTTCATAATGCTTCCTATTGCTGGCTATTGTTGGCTATTGCTGGCTAGCATAAAAATGTATAAGTTCTTCTATCTGTTTTTCAGATAACTTATCTAACTGTTTTTTCATTCCATCTTCGGTTTTTCTTTCTCCAGAACGATAGTCTTTAATTGTTTGTTCTAAAAATGGTATCCATTGTCCAGCCAAAATACCCGCATCATCGTCAGCAGAACTTCCGCCGTCTTCATGACACTTTGTACAACGGGCTTGATGTAATTTTTCACCTTTTTTTGCAAACTCCGCATTAAAGGCTTGTTTTGCAGGAACAAAAATTTGTTCTGAATAATACGTTGCTATGGCTTGTATATGCTCTTCTGAAAGTTCTTTAGCAATGGTTAACATATCTTTTTCAGGACGCTGAGTATCACCGTGACGAAACTTAGCACTACGGGCAATCCTAGTTTCATCAGTATAAGCGATTAACATATCGAAAATGGTCGTTTCAGAAAAGCCAGCAATACTCGGTATATCTGAATCGCTACTTACACCCTTTGCTCCATGACAGTCATTGCACATAGTAATGGTAGCGTCAATTGAGCTTGCCTGTAAAAAAGCGCTAAATAATACTAAGGAAAGCATTATAAATTTGATCTTAATCATGTTTCTATACTCCTTTATGAATATTATTAAATACCTTATCTAAACTTAAACTTAAACTTAAACTCAAATGAGTTCTTACCTAAATATACTAGTATTAATAAGTAACTTAAATTTGATCTTGATCATGTTTTTATACTTCTTTTATGAATATTATTAACTTTCAAACCTAAACTCAAACGAGTTTCTAAATATATACTAGTATCAATAAATAACTTTAGTAGCTTATGCAAAAAAAAATAGTGAAAACAATATCCTTAGCAGGTTAAAAGGCAATTAGAATACAGGGAAATCGTTAAAATTCAGAGTAAATTAAACAATAATTCTATTCAGTATACACATGGAGTCTCTAATGAAAAAAATGAAATTATGGCACCTAAAACAACTCCTCACCAGTTTTGCACTAGTGAGCGTACTTGCACTTTCCGGATGTGGTGATGACGGTAATGATGGTGCCACAGGAGCACCTGGCCCAGAAGGTTCAACGGGTTCTGTGGGTGAAACAGGTCCGTCAGGTACTACGGGAACATCAAGAATTACCGAGACCATGGATTCAGTAATAACTAGTGCCACAGTTACCGCTGAGGGTAAGTTAACTGTTGATTTCACCATAGAAGATGACATTGGTATAGGGTTCAATGGACTGCAAGGCAGTCAAATTCGATTCACTGTCGCCCAATTAACCCCCATTGATGCTACCTCGGGTGAATCGTCTAAATGGCAAAGTTATATCAACAAAACAGAAAGTGCGCCAACGGATCCAACTAAGGGCTCTGGCACTGAAGATGCCATACAAGCAACCTATGAAAAAGCGAGTGCTGAAGGAGGACTATTTATCAACAATAATGACGGAACGTACCGCTATACCTTTAGTTTCGATATGGGTAATGTAACCTCACCACTAGCCGTTACCTATAATCCTGAGTATACCCAAAGAATTGCTTTTCAAATAAGTGGTGATGGTTATCCTACTATGAATAGAAACTATGACTGGCAGCCATCAACAGGTGCAACCGATTCAATTACCAGCCGTAATATGGTTACTCAAGGAACGTGTAATAATTGTCATGGTGAACTTGCTTTACACGGTGGTGGGCGTGTTGATACTGCCTACTGTGTGACTTGTCACAACCCTGGTAGTAGTGATGCAAATAGTGGTGAAACGGTCGATTTTAAAGTTATGGTGCACAGAATTCACCGCGGCGCTAACTTACCTTCCGTTATTAATGGCAGTGAATTTGCTATCTGGGGATATAGAGACAGCAAACATGATTACTCTGGTACAGAACTACCACAAGATATTCGTAACTGTACCAATTGTCATGATGATAGTAATACGGCAACACCCGATGCAAAGAACTGGATGCAACAGCCAACAATGCAAGCCTGTGGCTCTTGTCATGACGACGTAGATTTTGCTACCGGTACTGGTCATCTTGCGGGTGCTCAGGCTGACAATAGTCAATGTCAAACCTGTCATGGTGAAGCTGGCTTTAGCTCGGTACGTAACAACCATGTAGGTGTAATGAACTTCAAAGATATAGCCCGTACCGCCATTGTTACCGAGCCTAAAGCAGCACGAGTTAACTTAGCGAACGGTGATGTAGAAGTGGATGTAATGATAACATTAGAGGGTGTACCTGTTACGGCCTTGCGTGATACTAATGACGTTGATACGCCACAAGGTGCTAAGTTTGGTAAATACAAATACGGTGCTGACAACGGCGCCCTAGCGATTAACTGGGACAATGGCACTGGCTATCAATTAAATCACCAAGAAGTTATCTTTAATGATTGCACACCTGACGGCGCTGGCTTATTCACTTGTTCAGCACCTAGTCTGCTAGCGGGTATTACGGCAACTGATGTCATCACAGTAACACCGGTTAGCGTATTCGTTTGTATGAATGAGAAAGACGGCGCAATTGTTCGTTGTGACTCACCCGAAACAGCCTCTATGGATGTTGCCCAAATAGAATCAGACCCAAGCATCGTTTTCTTTAAAGGTGATGGTTCTCTCACCACTGAGGCATACAACAAAATTGGCGCCAACATGGAGTCTTGTCAAAGTTGTCATGCGGATAAAATTTTCCATAACGGTTCAACTGACCTAACTCAATGTAAAACATGTCACAATGCAACACGTACTGGGTACCGAGGCTTAGGTGATTTAAAACGTCATGTCCATCGTTTACATTCTGGTTTAGACAAAAATGCCCTCGATGATAGCAACCCTGAGAAAATTGACAATTTTCCAAATAATATTGACAACTGTAATGCATGTCATTCGACAGGCCAATTTGATCTGCCAATTCAGAAAAACACCCGTGCATCAGCTGCTTCAGGAGCAAGTGGTACCGTTTATGTCAGTCCAACGGCGGTTGTCTGCGGAAGTTGTCACTTGAACGTTAAGTTAGGATTAATTGACCCGAACTTACCTGGACTGATTGATCCAACCAAAGGAGTAATATCAGCTAAAAAC
This sequence comes from uncultured Colwellia sp., assembly GCA_963974965.1. GTDB lineage: Bacteria > Pseudomonadota > Gammaproteobacteria > Enterobacterales > Alteromonadaceae > Colwellia. The sequence goes on from CAXBEX010000014.1 coordinate 77,781, forward strand.
CAATCACTTATTGACCATATGATACAAAATGGGGCTGTTTTTGGTAGTGCAGACTTTGATTCCGCCAATAAAGTAGAATCATGTGCAGTTTGTCATGCTATTAATGCTGAGTTTGCGGTTGATAAAATACATGATTTACATTAAGCAGCGATAATATTCATTATGAATTAAAAATAGACCAAGTGTATGCACTTGGTCTATTCCTGTTTAACGAGATGCATAATAAATTAAATAATAAAGAGTACAATCTATGGGCAAAATATATACTGCTTTTTTAACGACATTACTCATTACCTCACTCCTGTCAACGCAGAGTTTTGCTACAAATATAAAAGATACAGAAACAAAGGAAATAAAAGAGACAATCACCCCACTAACAGCTGAGCAACTTGACCTATTGTTAGTTAAAAAATTTAAAAAAGGCAAATATTCCAAAAAAGGTGCAGACAGTTGTCTTAAGTGCCACGATGGTCAATCTGACAACAATGCTATGGGCATATTCGATAATGTTCACGGGCGTCAAGATGTCGAAAATTCTCCATTCACTGGTTTACAGTGTGAGGCTTGCCACGGACCAGCAGGTAAACATGCCAATAAAGTGCGCCAAGGTAACCTGAGAGAGCCGATGATCACCTTTGGTGAAAAATCCCTAGTTGATGCTGATAAACAAAACAGTGTTTGCTTAAGTTGTCATGAAGATAGACAACGGATTGCTTGGCAAGGAAGTTCTCATCAAAATGAACAAGTACCTTGTGCATCTTGTCATCAAGTACATAAAGCTCAAGATCCAATGCTATTTAAACAACAACAGAATCAATTATGTGGCAGCTGCCATAAAGAGCAGTTACATGCTCTAAACAAGCGATCTAGTCATCCATTAAAATGGGGCCAAATGGCCTGTGCTGATTGTCATAACCCTCATGGCTCATTCGCCGAGCATGAGTTGAAGCGACCATCGATAAATGAAACTTGTTACCAGTGTCACACTGAGAAACGAGGCCCATTGCTATGGGAGCATGCACCTGTGGCCGAAGATTGTAGTGTTTGCCATGACTCACATGGCGCTATCAATGCAAACTTACTTAAACAGCGTACTCCACAGCTATGCCAAGATTGTCATACCCCAGCAGATCATCCTTCAACGGCTAAAGCTGGCAATGAATTTGTTGAAACAACACAAAGTGCCTTTGTGTTAGGACAAAACTGTATGAATTGTCATAGCCTAGTGCATGGCAGCAATCACCCTGCGGGTCGAACATTTAATCGTTAATATTCAAATTAAAGTCAAGGAGTACAATCATGAAAAGTTCTAAACATCCGCCGCTCCTTAATGGCATTACTATTGCTATTTTTCTTTGTTTCACAACAAGTTCTCTCGCTGATGGTTTTAACTTAAAAGCGGCAAAGACAAATAAAATTAATAAAGACAAATGGCTTTGTAAATACTGTGTTGTCATAGCGAACTCCTCTGCAAAAATAACCGCTAATTTGAGCAGTACCCAAAATGATACCCAAAATAATACACGGAATAATAATGGCCGTTTTTCCACCGATATTGGTGATGACAATGAAGATGTTTCTGGTCATATAAACGCTGATATAGATAAGAGAGAACAAGGTAAACACTATCGCTTGCTTGTTAAAGGAATAGGAAAAGACAACAGCAGTGTACAATTGCTTGCTGCAAAAGCAGGCTCTTATAAAGCGCTATTAAATTATGAAACACTAAACCAGTTTGGTTATAACTCTGGTCTAACACCCTATACCAACCCTGGTGATGCTTCATTAGTATTACCAGATAACTGGCAGCGAGTTGCAACAACATCCCAAATGCCAGGTGAAAGCTTTAATAGCTTTTCTAACAAAATTGAAAGAGAATCTTGGCAGCTAACCGTTGATAAACAATTTGGCAAAAATTGGCAAGGTTATGTTGATGTTCAAAATCAAAACAAACAAGGCATAAATAGCACCAGTGGCAATATTCTTAACAAAGTGGTGATATTACCAACAGGGGTTGATCAAAATCATCAGCAGTTTGACGTTGGCAGTTACTTTGCCTACGAATATGGAACGCTTTTGTTAAATTATTATAAAAGTGACTTTAATAATAAACGCTCCGCAATAAATTGGGATAGCCCCTACTCTGTATTATTTGGCGGTGCAGATGGTGGCCAATTATCTATCGCGCCAGATAATCAATTTGATCAAATAAGCTTTTTCGGCAGCTATCGTAAGAATAATTTAAACCTTCAGGCACGTGTTAATTATGGACAACTAACACAAAAAGAATCGTTTTTGCCTTATAGTAACAACCCGCTGTTAGCCACTAATGCGCTGCCATCAAGTAATTTAAATGGCGAGATAATAACCTTATCAAGCCATATCAAAGCTCAGTATAAAACCGACAACAAATGGAAAATAACAGCAAATTACCAAATAGACGATCGTGACAACAATACACAAAGTAATGAATATCAACAGGTATACACTGACAGTGCCATATTGAACGATGTCGCTTCAAATCGACCATACAGTTTCAAGAAAACGAAAGTCAATTTATACAGTCAGTACCGTTTTGCAATGGGGTCGCAGTTAACGTTTGGTTGGCAAATAGATCAAAGAGAACGCGACTTACAAGATAGAAATAAAACCGAAAATAAAAAGTATTGGTTCAAAGTTTCTACACGATTTGCGCCTTTTAACACTGTTAATGTTGAGTTAACACGAGAGCTTCGCGATGGCTCACTTTATAATCGTACAGATCAAACAACACCGATTAATGATGCATTGGCATTACAAAAATATTATCAAGCTGACAGGGAACGAGAACAAGCCAAAGGCAGATTATCTTTTAACCCGTTTAGTAACGCCGAAGCAAGTAGCTTGGTCAATACAGAAGTCAATATTCAAGCTTACTTCTCACGGGATAAATATCAAAAAACTGATATAGGGTTAATTGAAAGTAAACGCCGTGGCGTTGACTTGTCATTAAGCACAGCTTTTAACAAGCACCTGTCAATGTTCATTTATACCCATAAACAATGGCAAGATAATATTAGCCAAGGCAGTTATTGGTTCGAGCAAGTTGATTGGTTGGGTAACCAAGATGACAAATCAGATAGTGCAGGTATAAATTTAGTTGCTGAAAAGTTATCGGATGGCAAACTGACCCTGGGAATGGATTACAGCTACTCATATGCTCTTGGTACGACACAAGTAAATACCCCTTCATTATCAAGCAGTGACAGTCACAACGAACTGGTTGTTAATTCTCATGACATCAAAGTATATGCAGATTATATCTATTCACCTGTTCTAAACTTGCATTTTAATGTTTTATATCAAAAATTTGACGAACAAGACTGGCGATTTGAATATGACATAGACAGCATTGTAAATGTACTTGGCAACGGTTTTTTAAATTATAACTACGATGCCTATAGACTGGTCGCAGGAATGACTTATCAGTTCTAATTTTTAGAAAATATAGTTAAGCACACGACTTAATTGCGCACTTATCCATAAGCACAATGGTAGTTATGCGCAAAGAAGGAAATTACTTTTCTTTATAACATAAAGCTAATGTTCCAATTGACGTCATAATGACGGCCGAATATCACAATCAAACTGGTAATCATGATTAATTCTTTACGCTATTCTAGAGCTATTACACCTTATCTTGGCAGATAAATCATCATCACCACACAAAACACCACAATAACCCAGAAAGCTTTAATAAAAAAATTAATTTTGCTACGTTTATCGTGTGGGTGTTTTTGTGGAAGAGTCATACCACAATGCCTGCAGTCAGTGTCCTTTTTATCATTATCACCCTGACAATAAAGGCATTTTTTAGCTTCTTCATTCATGTTTATACCTTTTTTTAGACCTTTGTTTATAGTTGAAAAGTTCCTTATTGAGCGGTCAATTGATGATATAACTGAGGCAAACGTAATGGTAATTGCTCAGGTCTTAAAATAACCGTAAAGCCATCGGCTCCAAAAAGATAAGGTAAATACGCTTGTGCATCAGTATCAATAGTAATGCAAAAAGGTTTAATGCCTAAGCGTTTTGCTTCTTTAACAGCATTATGAGTATCTTCTATGCCGAAACGGCCTTCGTAGTGATCAATATCATTAGGTTTACCGTCAGTTAAAATAAGTAATAATTTTTCACTACTTTTTTGCTCATTAATAACCTGAGTTGCTTGACGAATAGCTGCCCCCATACGGGTATAGAAGCCGGGTCTGATCGCTTGAATACGCCCTCTAACATGATCACTATAACTTTCATTAAAGTTCTTAAGCATGGTAAAACGAACATTATGTCGTTTCACTGAAGAAAAACCATACATCGCAAAGTTATCACCCACTGATTGTAATGCCTCACCAAATAACAACAAACTGTCTTGCACAACATCAATGACTCGGTTTTCATTATCTATATGAGCATCAGTAGACATTGATAAATCAGCCAATAATAGACAAGATAAATCACGGTTATTTCCTCGAAAAGATTTATATAAGCCTTTTTCAGCACTGGGCGCTATTTTACTTTCAACATGAAAGTCTAACCAAGCGCTTAAGTCTAGCTCTTCACCTTGAGGTTGAGCTTTCAACCAGTATCGAACACTGCGTAATTGCTCAAATTGTGCCTGAATGATTTTCGATATTTTTTGTAATCGTACGGGAAGTTTCTCGGCCTTTGCACCCTTGGGTAACATAGGTTGTAATAAACATCGGTCTTCTTCAAGGATTTGCTTTTTATAATTCCATTCAGGTAATTTAATTCCCTCACCTAATGGTATGTCGTCTTCAGACGCTGATGGCAAATCAAGATCAATTTTGATTTGTGCACTTTTTTGTTGTTCTTGTTGCTTTGCTAGCGTGATTTTATCAAGATCTTCTACCGTTCTTGACATATCTTCGTCATCATCACTATCGTCAGAGCCGCGATCAAGTTTAGAAAACTCACTCCAAGAAAATAAACTCTCTAGGCGAAAAATCATCATGCCATTTCGCTCATCAGGTGAATCAACACGTTCAGCTTCTTTTCGACTTGTTTGAGATTTTTTAGCGGATTTTTTCTGTTCTTCGTCTTCACTATCTTCTTCACCACCTTCTTCATCGTTTTGGTACTCTGCTACTAATACTTCATCAGAACAGGCTGAGGGGTATAACCATAAATAGACTGCTTTAGGTGCAAAGTTAACCATGGGAAACTCGGTTACCGAGCCCGGCGTTAAAATAGCCTTAACAATGGCTTGTTCCATCTGCTGCTCAGCTTTAGGTAACTTGTCAATTTCAGGCCTACTTGCAACAAAAGCTTTGGCTAATCGACTATAGCGATGACGAAGTGCGGGGAATTTTTCTAAAACATTAACAACTAACGCTTGATTATCAGTAGCCCAATGAGAAAACCGCCCGCCGTGGTGCGAAGCTAAAACAGCTAACCAGATATATAAATCATAGTTTAATGACTTGTCGTCGAATATTGCAAGCGACTCAGGCAAACGTAAACTCTCTTCATCTTGCCATGCCAAACTAACCAGTTGAGTATCACCTGAAATTTTTTGCAATAAGCTTTTACGACTTAAGTATTCTCGCCCTGTAGCCGCTTCAACCCGCTTAACCGCATTTCCGCCTAAAGCACGAAAAACCATGCCTACTGATTTACTTACTTCATCAAAAGATACACGGGCATGATCAAATTCAGGGTTAGCCTTTCTCGTAATATATTTATGCCACAGACCACCAACCCACTCTTCCATAACTCTAAAACCGTTTAACTAATAAATAATGGGGTGATTGTATCAAATGATATGGCTTTGTATGTGATTTGAGTCAATATTAATAAACTATGCGCCTACATATTTTAATCAGGAAAAGTTTATTATTAACAAAGAATGTCATTCCAGCTGTAAGCAGACATGAAAAATACAAATAAAACATTAGTCCATTTTTTTACCGTTCCTACACAAAATCAGACCTATACCCATTGCCAATCAAGATGTATTTTTAGGCACTTTGAATGGTAAAGGGTATAAGTTCTTATGGTGAAAAATCCATTAGTGCTAAAATTAATCATTACGTGTTTTTCCTCGTAACGAAATTATACTCCTAGCAGTGCTTAACCCAATGCTCGTATTTCTGCCAGTGCATTTTCAATTTCCTGCTCATTGTTGATAAGAGACGGAGCAAACCTAGCGTGGCTAGTACGATACGGTGTGCTACTCATAATAATTCCTTTACTGTGCAGTTTTTTCACTACGTTGTCAGCACTCATACCTGCGACGTCGAAGCATACTAACCCCGAAGAAAACTCACTTGATTGAGGTGTGTAAAGAGTTACATGAGGCATTTTTGCCAAGCCGGCTTTAGTTTGAGTATTCAATTGGTGAATACGTTTTTGCACATTTGCTTTGCCCAATTTTATATGAAGATTAAAGGCTTCTGGCAGTGCCCAACGATGTTCAAAAGAGTGAAATCCACCTGGTGACATGTGTTCACCTACAGGCACTTGATCTTGAGTACTATTGCCTAACCACACATCATATGAAGCACTGAAACTAGGAATAACAGGTTCACTGTTTGCCCAGGCACGATCACTGCCCCAAATAACACCTGTACCTCTAGGACCAAAGAGCCATTTGTGTGTACCAGCGACAAAAAAATCACACCCTAATGTAGAAATATCTTCATCTTCAATGCCAAAACCATGCACACCGTCTACACAAAATAATATCTGATGATCTGTCTTTCGAGCTTTGTTAATGACTTTAATTGCGTCTGCCATCGCTCGGATAGGCAATTTTACACCTGTTGAAGAATGAACCCACGTTGAAGCTACCACACGGGTTTTGTTATTAATTCCTGCTCTTAATCGTTTGATTATATCTGATGTACTAACTTTGGCTGGATTTTCGTAAAGTGCTATGCGACGTACTATCGCCCCAGTTCGTTTCGCTCGATATGCTAATGACATATCCGTTGAGTAGTGATCATGGACGGTCTGTAAAATTTCATCGGCTGGTTCTAGTTTCAGTCCACTGTAAATCATTGCTAAACCCATGGTGGTACTATCGGTTAGCGCTATATTTTGAGGTTGACCTCCCATATATTCTGCTGCCACCTTAGCGATGTCGTGTTCAATAATTTGGAAACGATCGTGCCAATAATCGGAAGGGTTTTCATCTAACCCGCGTCTGTGCATTTCGATTGCATCAGAAACAGGTTTGGGGTGGGAAGATAACAGAAATGTAGACAACTGAATGTATTTTTTGGTTAATGGAAATAAATCACGTAATGCTGTCCAATCACCTGGTGCGATAGTATATTTTTCATTAACAGCTGGCCGCGTCCCAGCCAATAAATTACTTGAAGCGAGTAAACCTGCACTAACACTAATCCCTAGACTACTCAAAAACTTTCTTCTTAGCATGTGATTCTCCTTTTGTAGGCAATACCAACAACTGGTTTTTAGCATTGCACACAGATAGTTAAAATAGGTGTGATTTGCCAATTTAAAGGTGATTACTATAAGCTGACTGATTTAAATTTAGTATATAAATAGATAATTGCCAATCAGTAATGTGACAGTGTGTATATATCCTTTCAAATACTAAAGTCACTTATGGTTCAAAAAAGTTCCCTATTTAGAGGGGTAGCTAGTTGATTTAATATTTTTTACATTAATAGCGGATCTGATTTTGAGTGGTTTTATCTCATGAATTTGTTATTCAACATGGTAATAGCGCCTACAAAAGCGATAATTCTAATGATAGTTTTGTTAAGGTTTTTAGATATCAGCCAGTGCACAAAATCTATCAGCAGCTCATAATAGAAAGGCTGATGTCTGAAAGGCTCACAATGACCAAAAAACGCCTTCAAAATTCATCTTTGCTCACGACCATTTTGTGCTCGAAGTTGTCTTTTTGGACGTGAAATAAAATAAAGATTTGGTGGCAAAAATCACCCTATTTAAAGTGAAACTTTATTTCGGGTTATGGAACAAAATTTCCAGCCAGAAAATTTAACCTTATGGCCGTTTTAGCGCCTGAATCCAAAAAATATACAATGGATCTTCGACAAAAGACTTCGAAGATGACGTTATTAATGAACTCCTGAGTAAAGTACATAGGCAAGTAAAACAATTAAAAAATCGGAAGTTTATGTGCCATAGCGCGCGCTAAGTTAAGCATACCAACCAGTACAAAACAGGCATGCAAGGTAACAAAATAAAAAACAGTTATCATGACTGAAACATCAAATTGATCTGAAAATAAAATATAAAAGATGGGCGCAACACCCAACATTACCCCTGCTAATGTTGAAACCTGAACACTTCGAATCAAGTGAACTCGGTTAAAATTTGAAATGCTTTTTGGTTTCATTCTATTAGGCTGAGTTTGAAAAAGATAATATACCAGCAGTAAAAAACTGCCTAAAGGAACAAGTAGTAAATTAGATAAATAAAGCGATTGATAAATAATTGCAGGCTTGTTTTGCTGATTTGATTTCATGTTCGCTTACCTTTGTTATAACCAATATACATAAAGTAAAAGTATAATAATATTTAAACCAAATAAATTACCCCTATTATAATAGGGAGCAAAATAATATAGGCTAATAACAACCGTCGCCAAAATTTAGGTGCATGTTTAAGCTCCATAAAAATATCAATTATTTGCTGTCCCTTTAAAAAAACAATAAATAAAACAATACTGATAAACAAGCTTTTTGGTGCATTGAATAACACAAGGAATGAACCTATGTAGGCAGAGATTACCGTTAAAGCAAGCAGCCAAAGCCAACTTAACGTATTTTTTTTGTTAGGGTTACTTACCTTTATGCTCTCTTTCATATTGGCTTTCATATTGGCTTTCATCAGCATCACATCACATAAACTAAGGGAAATAAAATAATCCATAGCATATCAACCATGTGCCAATAACTAGCACCCGATTCAAACCCTGAAATATTACTCGCGTTATATTCATTTTTAGCCGCTTTGAGCGCAACGAAAACAAGAATAACCATACCTAATAAAACATGCATTAAATGAAAAAAAGTAATCATAAAATAAAGCGTAAAAAAGGTATTAGTTTCAATATCAATGCCCTGCTCAAATAATGATAAATACTCCCATATTTTCACCCCGATATAGATACTTGCTACGAGCTTAGCCACAACGAGTAACTTTGCTGATTGTTTACCATCTCCTTGATGCATTTTAGTTAACGCTAAGGCAACAAAAAAACTGCTAGTGATCAGGGTAAGGGTATTAATTAAACCTGATATTTGATGTAATTTAGCTTTCCCTTGGGTAAATATTTCTGGGTTTAACTGCTCAGAAACGGCAAAGCCTATAAATAAAATGGCAAAAACCGTTAATTCTGCCAAAATAAAAAACCACATAGCTAAGTCACCCGGCAGACGATTTGCTAAAACAGGTGTTTTGTTTACTTCTACCAAGGCAGTTTGCGCTTCAACACTTATGATGTTATTCATTATTTAAGCTAATACCACTTCTATCAGGTTTATTCATCAAAATAGATTTTGGCAACATCCATCAACGCTTTAACCGTTTGAGGATCATCTGATAATGGCTCAGCTAAACAGCAGCGACAAACATCTAAAACATTCATACCTGAACTAATCATGCGGGCTGCATAAATCAATAAACGTGTTGAAGCCACTTCATCTAAGTCATTTTGTTCTAATTTTCTAAGCGCACCTGCTAACTCAACGAGTTTAAAGGCTAAATGTGCATCAACGCCTGTTTCTTTAATCAATATCTGTTGTTCAATTTCTGGTACTGGGTACTCAAAACGTAACGCAACAAAACGTTGTCGGGTACTTGGCTTCATCCCTTTTAGTAAGTTTTGATAACCGGGGTTGTATGAAACAACCAACATAAAACCTGGCGCAGCTTCAAGTAACTCGCCTGTTCTCTCTAGTGGTAATATTCGTCTATCATCAGCGAGCGGATGCAATACAACAGTGGTATCTTTACGGGCTTCAACCACTTCATCTAAGTAACAAATCCCCCCCTCCCTAACGGCTCTAGTTAATGGACCGTCTTGCCAATAGGTTCCTTCTGGCCCTATTAAATGCCGACCCACCAAATCTGCAGCAGTTAGGTCATCATGACAAGCCACTGTGTATAAAGGTTTATTTAATTTTTCAGCCATATAAGCAACAAAGCGTGTTTTACCACAGCCTGTTGGCCCTTTAATTAAAACCGGTAGCTGATGTTCAAAGGCATGATTGAACAAGGTAACTTCGTTGCCTTGTTCTTGATAAAAAAGCTCTTTCGTTGACATGTTAATTATTTAACTCGGTAAAATTTCTTGTGCGTAAAATACCCTAGCATAAATAAAAGTACAAATCAGATCGAACGCTTAATTGATAAGGATCATTGAAAAGTGAAAGTTAGCTTATTTCTATAAGATATAAGCTTTAACTTTTAAAGTACGGTAAGTTTCGTTAGAATAAATCCCTCGCTTTTGCCCTTTTAAATATAGTTGTAATATGCACGCAGTTTTTGAATACATCCCATTAGTTATATTTTTCATCGTGAATAAGTTTGCCGATATATATTGGGCTACCGGTTCATTAATAATCACCTCGGCTTTACAGATTCTTTATTATTATAGTAAAAAAGAAAAAGTGCCTACACGTAATTGGATATTTTTTGGCTTAATTGCAGTTTTTGGTGGACTGACAATTTTTTTACATGATGATGCTTTCATCAAGTGGAAAGTAACTATCATCAATGAGATTTTTGCACTTGCACTCGTGATTAGTTATTACGTTTTTAACAAAAATATTATTAAGCAATTTCTATCCGAGTCAATAACACTGCCCGATCCTATTTGGGTTAAGCTAAATATTGCTTGGGCTATCTTCTTTGCATTTTGCGGTGCACTAAACTGGTATGTTGCTTTTAATTTTGATTTAGAAACGTGGGTAAACTTTAAAGTGTTTGGCTTAACAGGCCTCATGTTTGCCTTCTCTATTATCACTATATTATCGTTGAGTAGATATATGAATGATGAAAGTGATGATATCACCGATGCAATTGAAGACAGCGTAGAGATTACTTCAAATGTGATAAGCAAACCGCAACACAATAAAGACAATGACAAAATATAGGAAAGTTCATGTTCTATCTAATTTACAGTGAAGACGTTACCAATAGTTTAGAGAAAAGGTTATCAGTAAGAGAGCATCATTTAGCACGTTTAAGTGCCTTACAAAATGAAGGTCGTTTGTTAGTTGCGGGTCCTTGCCCTGCTATTGATAGCAATGACCCCGGTGAAGCTGGTTTTACTGGTTCATTAATTATTGCTGAATTTAACGACTTAGCGCAAGCACAAGCATGGGCAGATGAAGACCCATACATTGCTGCGGGTGTTTATGAAAAAGTAATCGTTAAACCTTATAAAAAAGTATTCCCTGCTTAGTAACAGCTGCATAATAATATGACAAAAAAAATAGTAACCTTAAGTGTTTTAATTCTCACACAATATATATTTACATCGCCTGTTTACGCTCAAAAAACATTAGATGAATGTGAGAAAACACAGCAAACAACGCTGAAGAAATCTCGTTGCTTTGATAATGTAAAGGAAGTGCTTGATCGCGAAATGCAAACATGGGTAAATAATCATACTTTTAATTTGGAAGAAAAAGCATTAATGACTGGCCGTTATGCAGCCTTAAAAATGTTCAAACGTTCACAAAATGATTTTATTACTTTTCGTGATAATGATTGTCGATGGCAATACCTAGCTATTTCACCAGAAAAAGGTGCAGCTTTAGCTTATAAAAAATGCTATCTAATAGTTACTCAAAGTCGTATTAATGAACTAAGCATGACGCCCTAAAAGTATGACTCTAAAGATATAGTTCTATAGGTAAAGAGTCAAACCACTTCAATGTAGTTATTTGCTTTTTTGAGCTTTATCTATTTCCTGTACAACACTTTCTTCATCACTAAGTAAAACCGCTAACCAACGCCCTTCAGGTGAACTTTCAAAACCAATTTTTAAAATCATAGTCAACGGCACACTAAGTAACATACCAACAGTGCCTAATAACCATCCCCAGAAAATTAACGATAAAAAAACCACTAAGGTTGATAAACCTAAGCCTTTACCTAAATATCTAGGCTCAACCATATTCCCCATAATCATATTAATAGCAACATAACCAAGCCCAATAAAGCCAGCTTCACCTAAACCTAGTTGTAAAGCAGCGAGTGTTACCGCGGGCACGGCGGCAATAATAGAGCCAATATTAGGGATATAATTAAGTAAGAAAGCAAACACGCCCCATAAAAGGTAAAAATCTAAACCAAAAATCCACAACATTAGTGAAACGATAATACCCGTTGCAATGCTGACCAGTGTTTTAATGGCAATATAGTGGTTCACCGACGCTAGAAAGCGTTCTATTTGCTTTAAACGCATTTCTGGATCGTCTAACGCAAAATGTAATTTGAGTGGGAATGATGATGCTTCAAATAACATGAAAACAACGGTAAGTATGATTAAAAAGAGGTTGGCCATTACCGATCCAAAACCACTAAGCATGTTTGCAGCCATGCCCATTGCGACAGCAGGATCAAAGTATTCTAATAAAATAGCAGAAGATATTTGAATGTTATAGCGAGATAAAAAAGCAGTTACCCAAGTAAATTGTTCCTTTAATTGTAGTCGATATTGTGGGATAAGTTGCGACAACTCATTTAAGGATTTTCCAACTAAACCTGCTAACGACAAAGCAATAGTGACAAATATACCAATGACCAAAATGACCGAAATCACTTTAGGTATTTTAAATTGACTAGCTTTTGCGACTAAAGGATTGCAAATAATAGCGATAAATAAAGATAATAAAAAAGGGACTAATATATTTGCTGCCGTTTTTATGCCTGCAAAAATGATAAATATAGCGGCAACTGTTACAAAACCTTTAACCATAGAGCTATTTTTAGCTAATGAAACCATGAAAATAAATCCTTATTTTTTTATCACGTGAATATACCTTAAATTCATACTTTTCACTAGCTTAGTAATGTTGTCTCTTACCTATATAAGTTAACTTAACCAAGTTTCCTTAATAAACCCTGAGTATTTTGTCGCATTGTCCTAGCAACCATGAGGTAACCAATGGTTGCAACGAAAATGGCACCACTTGTAGGTCCTAGTAACCATATATAGGGATGTAATCGACCGTCAATATTGAAAAGTTGTTGTTGAATAATCAACAATGCAACATCGCTTACCATGGCAGCGACTAACCCAGAAATTGCGCCTAATAATAAAAACTCATAAAGAGTAGCCAACTTTATCAAACGCCCTCGTGCTCCTAAAGTACGTAATATCACCACTTCTTGCATACGCTCAGCTAAACTTGCTTGAACCTGCGAAACAAGTACTAACGCTCCACTGACTAATACAATAGACAAAACAAACCCTATGGCTAATGTCACTTGAGAAATAATAGACTGCGCCTGTTCTATCTGCGACTTAATGTCTATCATGCTTATGGTAGGGTAACGCTGGAGTAACTGACTAATATCCTTTGTGTGTCGGTCTTGCAACTTTGCCGCACTAAAATAGGTAACGGGCACTTTGCCTGCCATATTAGGACTTAAAATCATCACAAAATTAGGTTTTAAATTTCCCCAATTAACACTTCTAAAGCTAGTTACTTTGACTTTAAATTTTTGCTCGTTAACTAAAATAGTTAAGGTATCGCCCAATGCTAAATCAAGCGCATCTTTCCAGCCTTCAAATACCGACACCTCTATTTCATCGTCCTCACTACTATTTGTACTAGCATTAATATTGCTAAACCACTGGCCTTCTGTTATTTCATTGCCTTCAGGTAATTTATCTAACCAAGTTAAATTCGGTTCGCGTCTTACGCCTTCTCTAGCATCTTTATCTTTTTCTTCACCTTCTTGCTTTGAGACTCTTCGCGCAAATGCTTCACCGTTTACCGCATCAACTCTACCACTAAAAACAGGGTAAAAAGCTTCATGAATAATACCTTTATCAACAAAGAATTCTTTAAGTGGCGTAACTTCTTGTGCTGCAATATTGATAATGAACATGTTTGGCGCATTTTCAGGTATTTGCATTTGCCAATCTGTAATCATGTCATTTTTCAACACCACTAAAAATAACATCAACTTAATAGCCAAGGCAAAACTGATTAATTGAATAGCATTAGCATTCGCTCTTTTTTGCAAGGTAGCTATTGCCAACGACCAGCTAGTGCCAGGCCTAAGCCCTAAACGACGGCCAGCAGCAAAGAATAATCTTGAAAGTCCAAATAAAATGACAATGATCAGCAACGTTGAGCCAAATAAAATTAAGGTTGTGATTATTTCGCCACTAAATAACCACATTAAAACAAAAATAGTCATCAAAGAGATAGCAATATGAATGCGACTCAACGCTAACGTATCACCTAAGTTACGGCGTAACACCCTCAGTGGCGGAATATCAAATAAATCTAATAAAGGTTTAAGTGAAAACATTAACGCACAGACCACACCAATAAAAGTCGATAACAACCAAGGACGAAAACCCGATTGAGGCAACTCTGTTCCCATAAATTGAGCCAAATATCCCGCACCGATATACTGCAATACAAAACCAATAGCCAAGCCTGCAATAATAGAAAAAAGGGTCACTAAGCTTAAGTGGAGTAAAAATATATTTCGAATGGTTGTACGGCTACCCCCTAGCGTTTTCATCATCGCCACTGGATCATATTGGCGTTCACAATAACGTTTAGCTGATACCGCCATAGCCACTGCGGCTAACATAATGCCAAATAAACCGGCCAACAGTAAAAATCGCTCTGCACGGTCTAAATTATCCCCCAAGGGTGATTGCCTGTCTTTGATACCTTCCCAGTTTTGATTGCTTTTAAGCTGTGGTTTTAACCAAGCATAATAGCTTGTTATTAGCTGCTCAGTGCCCGCAAAAAGTAAACGATGAAAAACTCTGCTACCCACTTGTACTGCTTTTGTTGTAGGAATATCGTCATAGTTTAGTAATACACGTTTATTACCTGATAACGAAAAGAATGGTGCATCAGGCTCACTCATTAATACTTTACTAATTAAAAATACACCAGCACCTAGTTCAACTTTATCGCCAACTTTTACGCCTAGGCTATAAAATAAACCTTCGCTAAGCCAAACTGAGCCAGATTTTGGGCCGCTATCAACATCATACGCTTGACCAATCAAGCTATCTTTAATGGTGATTTTTCCTCGAAGAGGATATGACTGAGTAGTCGCTTTTACCGATCCTAAAACCAATTCTTCATTGGCGAACAACATAGAGTCAAAAAATAGCATTTGTGCCGTTTCAAGGCCGTATTTCTTTGCATTGTCTAAGATCTCTGGCTCAAAAGCATGATTACTTGAAAGCCGCCTATCGGCAGCAATAAAATCACTGCTTTTTTGCTCAATATTTAAACTTATTCGCTCTGTTATAGACGACAAACTAAAAACAGTGAGCACGGCTAGTGCAATGGCAGCAAAAATAATGGTCAGTTCACCGCGACGAAATTCGCGAGAAAACAATGTAAACGCTAGCTTAACCCACATTAACCACTACCCCTTCGCTTATTTTTTCAAGCTGCCCTCCTTCAATATGGATGATACGCTGACATTGTTTGGCTAATTGTTCATCGTGCGTCACTAACACTAAAGTAGTGCCGTTTTGCTTATTCAAATCAAACAATAATGTTTCAATTAAGTGACCATTTTTACTATCAAGGTTTGCTGATGGCTCATCAGCAAAGAGAATCTTAGGAGAGCCAATAAATGCCCGAGCAATAGCAACCCGTTGCTGCTCTCCCCCTGATAATTGTGATGGATAATGTGCTAACCTGTGTGAAAGCCCTACTTTTTCTAAAAGCACTAAAGCTTGTGCTTTGGCATCATGTTTTCCTGCTAGTTCGGCTGGTAGCATGACATTCTCTAAGGCTGTTAGGCTTTGTACCAACATAAAAGATTGAAAGACAAAACCTACTTTTTCAGCCCTAACGCGCGCGCGCGCTTCTTCATCAAGTGTACTTAGCGCATCACCATCTAAATGGATCTCTCCTTCGCTTGCTATATCTAACCCAGCTAATAGGCTAAGTAAGGTTGATTTACCTGAGCCTGACGCTCCGACAATGGCAATAGACTCTCCTGACTTGACAGAAAAGTTAATATCGCTAAGGATAGTGAGGCTTCCTTCAAGCGTGCTAACACGTTTGCTTAGCCCTGATATTTGAATAACATTTAACTGAGAAAGTACTGACATGACCCGTTTATTCCTAAATTTAGCACTTGTTATAACATTGACATTACTGTCATTTTCAAGCTTTGCTAAAGACAAAATATTGCTTATTGGTGACAGCTTAAGCGCTGGCTATGGACTAGAGCAAGCACAAGCTTGGGTTCATTTGTTACAAAATAAATATGATGAAAACAATGAAGCTATCATATTAATTAATACTGCCATCAGTGGACAAACGAGCGACAACGCTTTGTTAAAAATAGATGTTTGGCTCAAAACACATCAACCTAGCTACGTATTAATTGAACTAGGTGGTAATGATGGTATTAGAGGTTTTCCAGTTAAGTTGCTGCAAAAACATTTAACCGAGCTAGTCACCAAAAGCCAAGAACAAGGCGCTAAAGTGGCACTAATGGAAATTCAAATTCCACCTAACTTAGGCCCTAGATACAGTAAACTATTTATTGAAAGTTACAGCAAAGTAGCTGAAAAAACGGGTGCTTATCTTATGCCCTATTTTATGACGCTAGTTGCTATTGATTCAAGTTTAATGCAAAACGACAATTTACACCCGAATGCGAAGGCACAACCTATTATTCGCGATTTTATGTACAGTGAAATTGACAAATGGTTACATAATTAAATAGTTAAAACATATCGAACTAACATATATCGAGCTAACATATATTCATTTAACTGGTGCAATAGGCTGTTTTCAAGGTAAGATCGCCCAGTATATCAAGAACCAACCCCTTATCACTATTACGTTACACGGCTTAACAACTTAATGAGAGCTAAACATGGACTTTATCTGGATTTTTTTTGCTTTTATTTGTGGTTTAGCTGCCAAGTCGATTTCTTTTCCGCCTTCAATTGGTTACCTTTTGGCTGGTTTTGTTTTAAATTTTATCGGCTATCAAGCTGACGATAGCCTTACCGTTTTAAGTAATTTAGGCATTACCTTAATGCTCTTTACCATAGGTTTAAAACTTAATGTTAGAAGTTTATTTAAGAATGAAGTTTGGCTAACCAGTTCACTTCATACTATTACCTGGTTGATAGTTACAGTTATTATTATCAAATTATTTGCTATATCTGCTATTAGTTATTTCGCAGAGCTAGATTTACTAACAGCTATCTTGATTGCTTTTGCCCTAAGTTTTAGTAGTACTGTGTGCGTAATCAAGCTACTTGAAGAAAATGGTGAAATGCGCACCCGACATGGTAAATTAGCCATAGGAATTCTGGTAATTCAAGACATTGTTGCCGTAGCCTTTTTGGTTTTCGCCACAGGTAAAACGCCTTCAGTATGGGCTTTAGCATTGCTGCTTTTATTTGTTATAAGACCCTTAATTAACAAAATCATTGACTACGTAGGTCATGGCGAATTATTACCCTTAGCGGGATTTTTTATCGCACTAGGTAGCTATGAGTTATTTGAATTAGTAAATATCAAAGGAGACTTAGGTGCTTTATTAATTGGCATGTTTCTTTCCTCCCATATCAAAGCAACTGAAATAAATAAATCATTATTAAGTTTTAAAGATATATTTCTCATCGGCTTCTTTTTATCTATAGGCTTTAGCGCAATCCCTACTTTAGAAATGTTAGGGTTAGCAATACTACTCGTATTTATTATCCCATTTAAATTTACTTTATTTTTTGGTTTATTCAGTCTATTAAAAATACGTTGTAGAACCTCTTACTTATCTGCGCTAGCATTAAGTAATTTTAGTGAATTTGGTTTAATCGTTGCTGCAATTAGTGTTACTAACGGCTGGTTGAGTAACGAGTGGTTAGTTATTTTAGCGTTAGCTGTTGCCTTATCTTTTGTAATCACTAATATTTTATATCGTTATGCTCATAACTTTTTTGGTAACTATAAAGCGTTTTTTCACCAATTTGAACGCGCAGAATGTTTAGCTGAAGATACTTTTTGCCAGCCTACACAAGCGCCTATTGTTATAATAGGCATGGGTCGTGTTGGTATGGGAGCTTATAGAGCCATTTGTGAACATGGCGATACACTTGTTTGGGGACTAGATGCAGAGCCAGAAAAAGTTGCTTGGTTAGCAGAACAAGGCGTGCGAGCCTATTGTGGTGACGCTGAAGATGCCTTTTTCTGGGAAAGAATCAACTTATCGAACCTACAACTGGCTTTACTTGCCCTACCCAATGTTATTGACAGCATGAGCATAACCAATCAGTTAAGAGCTGCTGGATATCAAGGAAAGATAGCGGCAATTGCACGTTATGATGATGAACGTGCTCAATTAGAAGAGTTTGGTATTGATAAAGTATTCAACTTTTACAATGAAGCTGGTGTCGGCTTTGCCGATGAAAGTATGGCACTTATCGATTCAAAAACCAGTTAGTACCCACACCCAAGCTGTGCATAACCTGTGAAAAACCTATTCATAAGCCGTATTAAAGTTGTTATTAACGTTATTTAAACACACTATTAAAAAATAAAAAAAACACATTAAAGACTTTTAAATCAACAATTTAAAGTTAAATAAAAATAATTCGCATTAATCATGATTTGCACTACACTTAATTAGTATAGGAAACAACACTATGATGGTTTGGAGGCATAGTGGTGTGGATAATCAAGCACCGTGTTTCCTTTCTATGTAATAGAATAAATGCTCGCAGCAACCTACCTAAACAGATGTGTTTAGGTGATTTTTTATCAATCTTTTTGAAAGTTAAATAGCGCACGGCTCAAACCCCTTTGAGCCACTCCCTTAAGCCCAAACTGAAATAGTTTGGGCTTTTTTTTGCTTATAGAAGCTTAACAGAGCTACAGTTTGAACAGGCGATTAAAATTATCAGTTGATAATTTAGCAATAGTTTCGACTGACTGACCACGAATGCTTGCCAAATGTTTTGCTACTTCAACCACATACGCCGGTTGATTTTCCTTACCACGATGTGGAACTGGCGCAAGATATGGCGCATCAGTTTCAATCAGAAATTTATTATCCGGAACAAGCTTAGCTACTTCTCTTAACGCACTCGCATTTTTAAAAGTAACGATCCCTGAGAAAGAAATATAAAAGCCCAGATCTAGTGCTTGTTTAGCCATATCCCAAGACTCGGTAAAACAATGTAGAATTCCGCCAACCTCCCCTGCTCTTTCAGATCGTAATATATCTAAAGTATCCTGCTGAGCAGATCGAGTATGAATGATCAACGGCTTGTTAAGCTCTTTCGCAACTTTTATGTGTTTTTTAAAAGAGTCTAATTGCAAAGCTTTGGTTTGTGGAGCGTAGTAATAATCTAAACCCGTTTCACCAACGGCTATCACCGCCGGGTTATCAGCGAGCGAACGTAATTCTTCAATATTTACTTCATCGTCTTGATTAAGTGGGTGCATGCCACATGACAGCAGTACATTATCAAAACCTTGAGTTTTCTCTACCATGGCAGGAAAGTCTTTTAAGGTAACACTAACACACAAAAGTTTAGTTACTTTTGCATCGCTTGCCGCTTGTACAACATTCGCTAAATCATCATCATAAAGTGATAAGTTCAGGCGATCTAAATGGCAATGTGAATCAATAAACAACGGAAAACTCCAACAGTTAAAAGGTTAAAAATGAAACATTAAAAAGCCCTAGTAGAAACAATAGCAACTAAAGGGCTTAGTAAAATAGAATGAACACCAACACATTACATTGTTAATGTTGGCTCTGATGAACTTAACTGTCGAGCAATGGCTTGTTCAATTTGATGCCGTATTTTATCAGGATCTTTAGTAAAACTGACACCTATTCCCGCAGGTGTGCCATTTTGTGCTCCTGTAGGCGTTAACCAACAAACTTCACCTGTTATCAATGAAGGCTCTAAGGAGTCGGGTAATAAAACATTTAACTCAACTTCTGAGCCTAAATCAAAAGGCTCTGCTGTTCTAATAAACAAGCCACCTTCCTTTAAAAATGGCATGTAAGAAATATATAAGTCATGATCTGATTGAAATTCAATATTAATTGGGATCAAACTAGGTCTCCTGCTCGTTCATTTTAGTTTGCTCAATTACAGCACTTATCGACATGATAAGCTGCTCACAAACAAATTGTTTATTTGCTTGTGTATACGATTTTATTACTTTACACCCATTAATGATAACTTTATAGACCTTATTCAACAGTTCCCCGCTTAGCACTGGCATATTTGAAGATCCTTTAATTTCAATAAACTGTTCACGAAGTAAATTGACGGTAATTTGCTCTAACCAACGCAGTCCATGCTCATTTTTTAATAACTGTTCAAGTAATTGTGACTCAACTTGTTGACCATTAAGATAATTTAAATAACATGCCTTAAAATATTGAAACGTTTCATTAATCGTTTTATCTGTTAACTCGGGTAACTGAGTGAGATTAACAAACGGGTTATTCCGCTCAGTGTTTGATTCAATATTTGATTCAATATTTAGCACTTGACCTGACATGCTCTGCAATAAAGCTTGACCAATATTTGGCCTGATATTAAGCACTCGACAACGACTAACAACCGTTGGTAACAGCATTTCAATGTCATTGGTTAATAACATAATAACGCAATTATTACTTGGCTCTTCTAAGCTTTTCAATAACGCATTAGCTGCCGCTGGTGTCATGGTTTGTGCGTTTTCAATTAATACTGTTTTAAATTTACCTAAGTAAGCGGTTTTTTGTAAAAAACGATTAGCATGGCGAATATCATCTACCCCCAAGCTATTTTTTTCGGCAATAAGGTTAAGATGATCAGGGTAAGTATTACTCTTTAACAATAAGCATGACTTGCAGCAACCGCAGCTTTGTAAAATACCTTCTTGATTATTAGTAAGTTGTTGTGGTTGCTGACAACTTAATAAATGTAGTAACCAATGAGAGAATTCAAGTTTGCCAGAGCCTGTAACACCATTAATTAAAATTGCATGTGGCAATATATTACGGCTAAACTGATTACTGAATATCTGTTGATGTAAAAGTAGCCAAGATTTCATTTCAAAGGTGCTTTTTTTTGTAAGTGTTTGACTTGTTGGTGTTCACTCTGTTGGTATTTTTCAAGTAATCCATCAATAACCTGAATTACCTCTGCTAATACTTTTTCTTTTGATTGAGATGCATCAATCACTTCAAATTTTGCAGGTAATTGTTCTGCCTGTTTTAAATAGCCATTGCGCGCTTTTATTAAAAAACCTGACTTTTCATCTTCCAAACGATCCAGGCCTTCCCCTCGACTGTGTACTCTTTTCAAACCTTCTGCGGGGTCTAAATCTAAAATAATATTCATATTGGGACTAAAGCCGTTTAATGCTAAATCGTTTATCTTGATGATAGTGTCTAAATCAATGCCTCTAGCAAAATGTTGAAAACTAAATGTAGCCGCATCAAACCGGTCTGATATAACAATTTTTCCATCATTCAACGCTGGAATTATTTTTTCTTGGATATGCTGCGCACGTCCCGCACCAAATAACATCAGTTCGGTCATAAAAGACATTTCAGGTGTAGAGGGATCTAAAATCACTGCTCTAATTTTTTCACCAATAGGTGTTCCACCAGGTTCTCTGGTTAGTAAAACATCAAGCCCCTTTGAAAGTAGATATTTTTCAACACTTTTAATGACTGTTGTTTTGCCGGCACCGTTACTGCCATCAAAAACAACCATAAAACCTTTTTTCATTTCTTTCTCATTTAATTAGATTTTGTTTCACAAACATACAATTAACCATGATATATAGCTTTAAAACTAACAACAACGCTAAGTAGGTAAATTATTTAGGTTGATATCTTTTCGTAACTCTTGTCGTAATAGCACTAAATGCACGTTATAACCAACTCGATTAAAATTATCGGAGTGAGTATTCATAAAGCCATGCAAAAAATCAACCTGCATTGTTGTAACCTTTTCTTTATTCGCAAGAATATCCTGCAATGCTAATACATTAAAATGAGTCTCCCTTTTAGGAAAAACGAGTTTCATCTCAAACCTTGGCGATAACTCAGTTAAATGTCTGATTTGCGAGCCATAATAACAAACAGCCCACTTAACTCTTTTAGCTAAGTGTACTGATATTGATTCATTTAATTTCCAAATAACAGAAGCACCGACACTAAAGCCAATTAATACACATTCACAGGAATAATCTGTAATTGTTTTTAATAATTTTTCTAGGTATCTATCAATACCTACATTTTCAGTAAAATAACTATATGCTTTAACTTCATCTTTAAAGTTCATATCTTTACCGTTATAAGGATCAACAATGATATCTACTTCAATAGCATCAGCAAGGGCTATTAAAGCGGGGGTTTTACCAAAAATATCGGTTATAAGAATATTATTCATTATTTCTTTGTGCTTTCAAAAAGTCTCTAACCGCAACATTATGCTCTTTTAATGTTTTACTAAAAATATGCTTGCCGTTGCCTTCGCTAACAAAATAGTAATAATCACTGACAGCTGGGTTAAGAGCCGCTTTAATAGCCGATAATCCCGGTAATGCAATTGGGGTTGGCGGCAAGCCGTTTATTCTATAAGTATTATAAGCTGTTTTCTCTTTTAAATGAGCGCGGGTTATATCCCCTTGATAACGCTCACCTAAGCCATAAATTACTGTAGGATCAGTTTGTAAACGCATTTTTTTTGCTAAGCGATTAATAAACACTGATGCTATCAGAGGCTGTTCTGGAATATAGCTCGTTTCTTTTTCAATTATCGATGCCATGATCAAAGCTTGATACGGTGTTTCATAAGGTAACCCTACCTCTCTTTCCTGCCAAAGCTTTGTCAATGTAGATTGCATTGCAGCATGAGCACGTTTTAAGATTTCAATATCTTCTGTACCCTGAGTAAATGCGTAGGTCTCTGGAGCAAACCACCCTTCTGGATTAACTTGTTTTATCCCTAATCGTTTCGATAGTTGCCCACCACTTAATGAAGGTAAACTATGCGTTAACTGAGGTTGATGGTGTAACTGAGTCGTCAACTGTTTAAAGGTTGTTCCTTCAACAATAGTTAGGCTAAATTGATATTCTTTCCCGCTGGTAACTAGTGTAAGTAAGCCTTGCAAACTTGAATTTGGTAAAACTTGATAAGTTCCAACTTTAATTATGGCCTTATCTGGTTGTAAACGTGCATAGGCTCGAAGCCAAAAACGATTATCAATCCATTTTTTATTAACCAATTCTGTTGAAAAAGAAGCAACAGAGCTACCCTGTTTAATAGTAAGTAATTGAGGTTGTGTAATCGGCAAGGGCTCATTCATTTGTTTTTCTAGTAAAAGAAAAAAGACAACAATGAATACAATAGCGCTACTTAGACAAACAGATAGTATTTTTTTCATGAAAAGCCTATTAATATTCTTTTCCCTCATTAGTTACGTCATTAGTCACATCATTACGTAGTCCTAACGGTAAATCTATCGGTAATTCTAACGGTAAATCTCGACCATTAAAGTTAGCAATAGGTATAACCCCCATAACACAATTACAAACAAACATTGCCTGTACTTGAGCTATTTCATTTAGGGAAACCGATTTTACAATAGTTGCAGGATAGTGCTGTAATATGGTTTGGCGTATAATACCGTTAACACCACTTTGCGTGATATCTGGTGTATATAATTTTTCATTTAAGAAGAAAAATACATTAGCGCTAGTCGCTTCAATCACCTCGTTATTAATATTAGTCACCAACAAATCATCTTCTTCCCTTGTTGATAGCTCTTGCCTTAATAGCACTTGCTCAAGGCGATTCAAATGCTTTAAACCACCTAGCATAGGGTTAAGCCCGATTTTTTGCTTGCTAACGCCTAGCCTGATTCCAGCGTGGGCAAATTCATCATAATGCTTGGGGTAGTCATGAACCATGATAACTAAATCATGGTTATTACTTTGAGAACGAGCATAACCTCGCCCACCACTATTAGCTATAATCATCACTTTGAGTACTGCTAAGGAATAGTTTTTTGCTATAGAGACTAGTTGATCTGTTAATTCATCTGAAGAAGGTGAATTGATACCAAGCTTTTCACAACCAGAAATTAAGCGTTCAATATGCTGAGCTAAGTATTGAATATTTCCATTAAGTATTTTTGCTGTAGTAAATAAACCATCCCCATAAGCAAGACCTCGGTTTTCAATATCGATATGATTTTGTTGTATGCCATTAACCAAGCAAAATTTCATAAGAGGATCACGTTAAAGGTAAAAATAAAAAGCCTGAGACTTATTGCTAAGTATTCAGGCTTAACCAGTATATTTCAAGCTTTTAATCTTTGTAATTCTTCAGCTTTAAGTTGTATGGCAGAATTTGAAGAAAAAAGCACGGAGTTGACGATAGTCAATGAGTACTTTTGACGCATAAATTAAGCTATACAGCGACAAGATGAATGATTACTTTATACTTTTTTGAAAATAAGTGACCCATTCGTGCCACCAAAACCAAATGAATTACACAAAACATACTCTAAATTAATATCACGAGCTGAGCCCCTAATATAATCTAAATCACAGCCTTCATCAGGGTTATCTAAATTGATAGTGGGGGGAACAACAGAGCCTATTAAGGCTTGAATGCTAAATATAGACTCTACAGCACCTGCTGCACCTAACAAGTGCCCTGTCATCGACTTTGTTGACCCCATCATCACATTATATGCATCGGCACCAAAAACTAATTTTACCGCATTAGTTTCTGCAATATCACCTGCTGGCGTTGATGTACCATGCGCATTAATATAACCAATTTGATTAGCATTTAACTTGGCATCGTTTAATGCATTTTGCATTGCCCGTGCTGCACCAGCGCCATCAGCTGGCGGTGACGTCATATGATAAGCATCACCACTCATACCAAAACCGATTAATTCAGCATAAATTTTTGCGCCACGCGCTTTTGCATGTTCATACTCTTCAACAACAACAACACCTGCACCATCACCTAAAACAAAGCCATCACGATCTTTATCCCAAGGGCGAGAAGCAGCTTGTGGGTTATCATTACGTTTAGATAAAGCACGAGCAGCACCAAAACCGCCCATTCCTAACGTAGTAGAGGCTTTTTCAGCGCCCCCGGCTACCATCACATCAGCATCGCCGTAAGCAATCATTCGAGCTGCATGACCAATATTATGCACACCACTTGTACAAGCAGTAGTAATAGATATGTTAGGGCCTTGCAAACCAAACATAATAGATAGATGGCCTGAAATCATATTGATGATGGTAGAGGGAACAAAAAAGGGTGATAGTTTTTTTGGACTACCTGTTCTTAGCATTTTTTCATGATTTTGTTCAATCAATCCTAATCCGCCAATTCCTGAGCCAACAGCGACACCTATGCGGGGTGCATTTTCATCATTGACTTCAATACCTGAGTCTTTAATTGCTTGTACACCCGCAGCAACACCATATTGAATAAAAAGATCCATTTTTTTGGCTTCTTTTCTTTCCATATAATTTTGCGCATCAAAGTCATTCACTAAACCAGCAAATTTAGTGGTGTACTGTGAAGTATCAAAATGATCAATATTTCTAATACCGCTTTTACCAAGCAGTAAATTTTCCCAAGTTTTCTCAGGAGTGTTGCCTAGTGGGCTAAGCATACCAAGACCGGTAACTACAACACGTCTCATTGTGTCCTACCTCTTAAAAAGTTAATCTAATTGGTATAAAAAGGAGATATAAAAAAAGCGGTCACTTAAATGATAAGTATACCGCCTTTTTTCAATTACATTTTTCAATTAACGTTTTACAACATAATTGATAATTACTAGTCAGCAATTACTGATTAGCGTTAACATAATCAATTGCTGCTTGAACTGTAGTAATTTTTTCAGCTTCTTCGTCAGGAATTTCAGTATCAAATTCTTCTTCTAACGCCATTACTAACTCTACTGTATCTAGTGAATCAGCACCTAAATCATCAACGAAAGATGAATCAGTTTTAACTTCTGCCTCACTAACACCTAGTTGTTCAATAGTGATTTTTTTTACGCGTTCTTCGATAGTACTCATTTTTTTTCCTTTACTTACTGAAAGTGTAATTTTTCAAATTGTGTGTAGTGTATTCGTCAAAAGCTTGCCATGCAAGCCTATAGCATTATTTTTTTCTGTGGTCTAACCTGTTAACGACTCTAAAATAGGTATATAAAACAATGTAGCCCTTTATATTTAAAGGCTTACACCATATACATACCACCGTTAACATGAATAGTTTCACCAGTAATATATGCCGCTGCATCTGAGGCTAAAAACGCAACAGTGCTAGCAATTTCTTCTGGTTTGCCTAAACGATTAGCTGGAACTTGAGAGAAAATCCCCTCTTTTTGCTCATCAGTTAACATTTTAGTCATATCTGTATCAATAAAACCTGGCGCGATAGTATTAACAGTGATGCCACGAGAGGCAATTTCACGCGCTAAAGATTTAGTAAATCCTAACAAACCTGCTTTGGCTGTAGAATAATTAACTTGCCCTGCATTGCCCATTGAGCCGACTACAGAGCCAATATTAATGATTCTACCATTGCGTTTTTTCATCATAGGACGAATTGCTGCTTTACTAACCTTAAAAACAGAGGTTAAGTTGGTGTCAATAATATCTTGCCATTCGTCATCTTTCATACGCATAAACAAATTATCACGTGTGATACCTGCATTATTAACTAAAATATCAACACCACCGTGGGCGTCTTTAATCGCTGCAAACGTAGCGCTAATAGAATCATCATTCGTAACATTTAAGACTAGACCATTGCCAGCACCTAAATATTCTGAAATTTTGTCTGCACCATGTTCTGATGTAGCCGTACCAACGACCGTAGCACCTAATGCTTGTAATTGTATCGCTATAGCTTTACCAATACCGCGACTAGCACCCGTAACTAGTGCCACTTTTCCTGTTAATGAAAACATAGTATTTCCTACTTATTTATTACTTGTTTATTATATTTAGCTTAGCTTTCTTGCGTTAGCTCTTTTGCTTTTAATAATGAATCTTTAGTATTTAAAGATACACAGTTAATTGCTTTATTGATTCGCTTAACTAATCCTTGCAATACTTTTCCTGGTCCTACTTCAATCATTTGAGTAATACCCTGTTCGCCAATTTGGGTGATAGTTTCACTCCAACGTACTGGGCTATATAATTGTTTAACTAAGGCTGTTTTTATCGCTTCACTACTTGTTTCAACAGCTACATCAACATTATTAACAACATTTATTATTGGTGTATTAAACGTGATATTTTCCAAATCAGCAGCTAATTTAATGGCAGCATCACTCATTAAAGCACAATGAGAAGGAACACTTACAGGTAAAGATAATACGCGTTTTGCACCCGCGGCTTTACATAGTTCTCCAGCTCGCTCAACTGCCGCTTTGTGACCCGCAATAACAACTTGCCCTGGAGAATTAAAATTAACCGCCGCCACTACTTCACTGGCTTGTGCTTGCGTACAAGCATCGATGATCGCTTGGTCATCTAAGCCAATAACAGCAGCCATTGCACCCACACCTGCAGGTACACAGGCTTGCATATACTCGCCACGTTTTTCGACTAACTTCACAGCATCTGTTAACGAAATTACACCTGCACACACAAGTGCCGAATACTCACCTAAACTATGACCAGCTAAAATTGCGGGCATAACATCAGATTCGTTTTGCCAAACACGCCATAACGCAACACTTGCCGTTAACAATGCAGGTTGTGTGAAAGTGGTTTGATTAAGTTGCTCTACTGGGCCTTGAGCAACTAATTGCCACAAGTCATAGCCGAGTGCGTCTGATGCTTCAGTAAAGGTATTTTGAATAATACCATTGTCACTAAAATCACTTAACATAGCAACGGCTTGCGAGCCTTGCCCTGGAAATACGAAGGCTAACTTACCTTGTAAGGGGATATTTTTCATTTTTATTGGTTACTCTTTTTTTATTACGCTTTTATTGGTTATGTTTTTTATTTATTATGTTTTTTATTTATAAACAATGTAGACAACATAATGAAATATTATTGAGGCGACAAACCTTGCTCTAACGAGCTTTTTATTTTTTCAGGTACTTGTCGATCAACTTCTTTAACCGCTTCCATAATAGCTGAGAAAAAGGCGCCTGTGTTTGCATTACCATGGCTCTTTACAACTATGCCACGTAATCCTATCAAACTTGCACCGTTATACTGGTCGGGGTTCATCGATTTAAATAGTTTTTTTAATCTAGGTTTGATAATAAAGGTTAGTATTTTAACTAAAACATTTTGTTTAAAAAGTGTTTTAGATTTTTCATACACTAAACGAGCAACGCCTTCACAAGTCTTGAGTGCCACATTACCAACAAAGCCATCACAAACGATAACATCGGCTTTATTTGAGAAGATATCTCCACCTTCAATAAAACCGATATAATTAATGTCTTTATTTTGTGATAACTCAAGTGCAGCCTGCTTAATATGGTCACTACCCTTGATAGCTTCCTCACCCATATTTAGTAACGCGATACGAGGATTGTTAATACCATCTACTTGTTGAGCCATTACAGAGCCCATAACACCAAACTGATATAACACGTGTGAATCACAAAAAACATTAGCGCCTAAATCAAGCATAAATACATGTTTCTTATCATCATGAGTAGGTAACGAAGAAATTAATGCTGGTCGTTCGACCCCAGGTAAAGTTTTTAATACAAAGTGTGCCATAGAGAATAAAGCACCCGTATTGCCTGCACTTACACATGCCTGAGCTTTGCCATCATGAACAAGATCCAATGCTTTGCGCATAGATGAGTTTTTTTTAGTTCGCAAAGCAAAAGCAGGTTTATCGTCCATTTCAACGACTTCAGTGGTCGAAAATATAGATAATTGTTTATGCTGAGCTAACGTTTGATCACAAATATTTAATCGTGCAAGTTCTGTTGTAATGATATTTTCATCACCACAAAGAATTAAATGCAAATTAGGCAGATGATTAATTGCCATTACTGCTGAGGGAATTGTTATAAGAGGGCCTTGATCGCCCCCCATAACATCTAACGCTAAGGTTAGAGTATTTTGACTATTCAAGCTTAACTATATTAGCTATTAGCTTTAAATAGGGTGTTAAAGTAAAATCGCTTAACTAGCGATTACTTTAACGCCTTTGTAAAAGCCATCAGCTGTTACATGGTGACGACGATGCGTTTCACCTGATACTGGATCTACTGATAAGTTATCTGCTGTTAAAGCATCATGTGAACGGCGCATGCCACGTCTTGAACGAGACTTTTTGCTTTTTTGAACTGCCATGAGTTACTCCTAAATCGGTTATTAGTTAAATTGCTAAATGCGGCTTAACTATTTGAATTGTTTTAATACGTCAAATGGATTCGGCTTCTCAAGCTCTTCTGGCAATTCACCCCAAACACTGTCAGCATCAGCTGAACAATCTTCGATTTCATGCCGTGGAATTAATGGGATTTCGAGTAATAACTCTTCCTCCACTAGCTCTCGTAAGTTTACTTCACCATCTTCATTTAATTCTATTACATCATAATATGACGGAATGTTTATCGCTGCTTCTTCATTTTTTGCTGGACTAAAAATAAAATCTACTTTCAGTTCAGTATCAAAAAGTTCATTACACCGCTGACAAGTTAATGCAACTAATGCCGATGCTGTGCCAGACATTACTGTCAAACCACGCTCATCCACATCAAACTTAACACCAACTTGAACATGCTCGCTACGCGTTTCACTGATAGCAAGCAGTCTAGTCATTTCCGACACTTTAAACACACCCTCACACACAAGCCTGCGCTGCGCACTTCGGGTTGGACTAATTGTTATCGGAAGTTTAAGATTCTGCATAAGGCGCGCATAATAAAGCCCCTAGAGGCAAGTGTCAAAAGAAAATTAGCTTATTTCATTTAAAATCTATAGATTGACCCAATAATAGCAGGTATATAATAATTTTTGTTTAATTGTTCACCAAAGCTGAATAATTTACACCTTTATAAGGATCACCATGAAAACTTTAGTTTTAGGCTCTACTTCCCCTTTTCGTAAAAGTATTTTAGAAAAACTAAACTTAGCCTTTGAATGTGCCAAGCCCAATATTGATGAAACAGCTTTACCAGATGAAACACCACAAGCGCTCGTTGAACGTTTAGCTATTGAAAAAGCTAAAGCGGTTGCTAAAGAGTTTCCTAATGCACTTATTATCGGTTCAGATCAAGTAGCAGTATGTGAAGATGAAATTTTAGGTAAACCTCATAATTTTGAAAATGGTGTAAAACAACTCAGCAAATTTAGTAATAAAAGCATTACTTTTCATACGGGGCTATGTGTCTTTGATAGCGCAAACCACAAGGTTACCTCATTGGTAGAACCCTTTATTGTGCATTTTAATAAACTTTCACAATCAGAAATTGAAAACTACTTAAATGCAGAACAGCCATACAACTGTGCGGGTAGTTTTAAAAGCGAAGGTTTAGGTATTTGTTTATTTGAAAAGCTTGAAGGGGATGATCCTAATACACTCATTGGTTTACCGTTAATTAAGTTAGTTGCGTTACTTAAACAACACGGACTTAATGTATTAGCCGAGCAATAGTGTATTAGCCGAGCAATATCTTATGCAGTTCACTTAAAGAGTCAACTATTGCTTTAGGTGCGTATTGTTCAAGTATTTGCTTGTTATGCACCCCAAAGGTTACACCAATACTATCAATACCTGCATTTTGAGCCATTTTTAAATCATGGCTAGTATCACCAATCATTATCGCCTCGTGTGGGGCAATATTTAATTCGGCTAGAATACTATGTAACATTTGTGGGTCAGGTTTAGAAGGCATTTCACCTGCACAGCGCGTGGTATGAAAAAAATCAGCCGTATTACTTACACCTAACACCCGATTCAATCCTTCTCTACCCTTACCTGTAGCCACAGCTAACAACTTACTACCTTGTTTTAACTGCGTAAGTAAATTCAACGCATTATCGAATAAAGGCGTTGGTGTTATATCACCTTCTAAATATTCATATTTATATTGCACTAACATGGCATCTATTTGTTCGTCGGTAATGGCAACAAACAACTCTTTCAATGCGGTTGTTAAACTTAAGCCAATTATTTGTTTTGCTGAATCATTTGATGGTATTGGTAAACCAACTGTTTTTGCTGCTGATTGCATTGAAGATACAATACGTTCAACAGAGTCCATCAAAGTGCCATCCCAATCAAAAATCACTAACTTATAATGTTGCATACTTAACTTCTATTATTTGAAATGGTAACTACTCTCTCACTAATTTAGTGAGTAACTTTTCTAAACTTGGTTCAAGTGGTGCTTCTATCTTTAAACGTTCTTCTGTTTTAGGATGAGTAAATTCAATACTAGCGGCATGTAAAAACAAACGTTTTAATCCTTTGCTTTTCATATCAGCATCAAAAATTTCATGTCCGTACTTGGCATCCATAGCGATGGAATGACCACTCACTTGACAATGAACCCGTATTTGATGCGTTCTTCCTGTTACAGGAAACGCACGAACCAAGCTTGCACCACGATAATGCTCTAATACTTTATAGCGCGTTTCAGATTCCTTACCGTTAACATTATCTACAATCACCACTCGCTCACCTGATTTAAGATCGTTTTTCTTCAACCCTTCTGTGACGCGCGTTAATTTTGTTGGCCAATGCCCTTTCACTAAAGCAAGATAAAACTTTTGTACCTTTTTATCACGCAATTGCTCATGTAAATGACGCAATGCAGAACGTTTTTTAGCCACAACTAAACAGCCAGAGGTATCTCTGTCAAGTCGATGGACTAACTCTAACATACGTGCATCTGGTCGTAATGCTCTAAGCGCCTCAATTAAACCGAAGCTTAAACCGCTACCACCATGAACAGCCATGCCTGAAGGTTTATTAATAACAATTAACCTGTCATCTTCAAACAATATTTGCTTTTCAAGGTTAGCCACAATATTTAAACCCGTAGATACGTTAGCTGTTTTTTCTGAGACGCGAATTGGCGCAATACGTAAAATATCATCAAGAGCTAGTTTATAAACAGGCTTAATACGTTTTTTATTCACCCTTATTTCACCTTTACGCATTAAGCGGTATAAATGACTTTTAGGTACACCTTTTAGCGTTCTTAATAAAAAGTTATCAATACGCTGACCCGCGTCTTCAACATCAATAGTGATATATCGTACTTGAGGTTTATCATCAGCTTGATCTTTTACAGCGCTTGAATTTTGACTTTCTGATTTTTGTATTAGTGGTTTTTGTGACATGGCTTGCGTTTATTCGACATAGATTCTTCCATGACACGCAGTTTAACATACTTTTTTTACTGTATTTTGACATTTAGTCTGTTTTTTATTGGCTTATCATACTTTATAGGGGATAATGGGTAGGTTAATGCTTAATAAAGATTATTTGCTGGACAAGAAGTTTGTCACACAGTAGATAAACAAGTATTAAATTTTAGAAGTTTTAAAGAGAGACGTAAGAGGCAAACTGCGGCCACATTAGTATGCATACCTAACTAATATTAGTTAGTAGGATATTGACACACTAATAGTACGGCCTGTTGTACTACTAACGCGTGTAACTTGTTAGGAAAAGCATAAACAGTTTTTATCCCTTAAAAGGTACTAGCCCTACTCCATAAAGCAATTTATTTAATTAACTTGCTTTGCAAAAAACAGTTTTCATCTATTAATTTTCATCTATTAAGATAATGAGCCACAACAAAGTGTAAAACATCGCTAGGCAAAATTATATTGTTAAATAGCTGCAAACTTAGATTGTTAAATAGCTGCAAACTTATACCTGCAAAGTAAGTACGCACAGCACACTCGCTGAGCACATAAAGAAACAATAACGTTATGACTTTTCAATAAGTAATGTCATAGCGGATTAGAAACAATCAAAATTTATAACAGCTTAACGTGGTTTGATGACACGTTAAAGTTGACACCCGAGAGGTTGACAAAATGCTGTTACATCACTACAGATTGCACTGCTTTGTGTACTAAGCACTAGTGTGTTGTGACTAAAAATGAGTCACACAAACTATGAAACGTATGTTAATAAACGCTACCCAATCAGAAGAATTGCGCGTAGCACTCGTTGATGGACAAAAACTTTACGATTTAGATATTGAAAGTCCTGGCCATGAACAAAAAAAATCAAATATCTACAAAGCAAAAATTACGCGTATTGAACCTTCTTTAGAAGCCGCTTTTGTTGACTATGGCGCTGATCGTCATGGCTTTTTGCCAATGAAAGAAATTGCCCGCGAATATTTTCCTAAAGGCTATACATTTCAAGGTCGCCCTAGCATAAAAGATGTTTTGCGTGAAGGCCAAGAAGTTATTGTTCAAATAGATAAAGAAGAGCGTGGCCAAAAAGGAGCAGCGTTAACTACTTTTATCAGCCTAGCCGGTAGCTATTTAGTGTTAATGCCAAATAATCCGCGTGCTGGTGGTATTTCTCGTCGCATTGAAGGTGATGAGCGTACCGACTTAAAAACTTCTCTTAGTAAATTAGACTTACCAAAAGGCATGGGACTAATAGTTCGCACTGCTGGTGTTGGCAAAGCTTACGAAGAATTAGAATGGGATTTAAGTGTATTATTACACCATTGGAAAGCGATCAGCGATGCGGCACAAAGCCGTAAAGCTCCCTTTTTGATTCATCAAGAAACAAACCTTATTTTACGCGCTATTCGTGATTATTTACGTCGCGATATTGGCGAAGTTTTGATCGATCGCCCGAAAACATTCGAGAGCGTTAAAAAGCACATTGAGGTAGTTCGCCCTGATTTCTTAAATAAAATAAAACTTTATACGAGTGACGTACCTTTATTTACGCATTATCAAATTGAAACGCAAATTGAAACAGCCTTTCAACGTGAGGTACGCTTACCTTCTGGAGGTTCAATTGTTATTGACCCAACTGAAGCAATGACGTCTATCGATATAAACTCTGCACGTGCCACCAAGGGCAGTGATATTGAAGAAACTGCATTTAATACTAATTTAGAAGCGGCAGAAGAAGTTGCTCGTCAATTACGTTTGCGTGATTTAGGTGGTCTGGTTGTTATTGATTTCATTGACATGACCCCTGTTCGCCATCAACGCGAAGTAGAAAACCGCATGCGTGATTCCGTTCATCAAGACAGAGCGCGTATCCAATTAGGTCGAATTTCCCGTTTTGGCTTATTAGAAATGTCACGCCAACGTTTACGTCCGTCAATTGGTGAAACTAGCCAAGGTGTTTGCCCTCGCTGTAGCGGTACAGGTCAAGTACGTGGCGTTGAATCACTCGCTTTATCTATCCTTCGTTTAATGGAAGAAGAAGCCATTAAAGAAAACACGCTACACGTACAAGCACAAGTACCTGTACCTGTAGCAACCTATTTACTGAATGAAAAACGTCGCTCAGTAATGCACATTGAAAAACATCATGGTGTTCGTGTATTAATTATTCCTAACCCTCATATGGATACACCACAATACGAAGTATTACGTGTTAAGAACGATGAAACAGTTACCGAAGCAAGTTACGACATTTCAATTAAACAAGCAGAGCTTGAAGAAGCTAAAATGCCTAAGTTTGATAAAGATGCAGTTAAACGTGATGAGCCTTTAATTCAGGCTATGGGTCAAGGTATGGCTGCACCTAAGGTTGCTCCTGTTAGTGAACCAGCAAACACTCCAACGGTGAAGCAGCCAGCCAGCGCTAAAGATAATTCAACAGGGTTCTTTGGTTGGTTAAAAGGTTTATTTACTTCAGAAGAAGTTGTCAAAGAAGACAAAGCGCCAGAGAGTAAGCCTAAGCCTCAAGAAAACCGCGATCAACAACGAGGACGTCCAGGTCAGCGCCGTGGTAATTCACGCAACAACCGTGGTGGCAATCGTAATGATGAACGTAATGATGAACGTAATGAAGATCGTAATAATGAACGCACTAACAATCGTAATGTTAAAGCTGGCGATAAAAATAGTAACCCTCGTAATGATCGTGATGATGCTAATAAACCAGCACCTAAAGCAAAAGTTCAAAATCTCAAACCTGAACAGGATAAAAACAAACCTGTAAAAGAAGAAGTTGTAACTGAACGCCGCCAACGCAGAACTAACCGTAAAAAGGTACGTGTTAATAAAGCCAAAGTAGAGCAAGAAGCAGTAACTGTGACTAACACGCCTACTGAAGAGACTATAAATAAGCCAGAGATAATAGCTGATAACACTAGTACAGACGTTGTTAGTACAGAGCAAGTAGTTAATAACGATGAGCAAACCGTTACGCGAGAAAATACAGAGAACAATACGGATAGTAATACAGAGAATAAAGAAGAACGTTCTCGTAATAGACGTTCTCCGAGACATTTGCGTTCTAATGGTCAGCGCAAACGTCGCGACAAAAAACCAGAAGAAGAAGTAGCGCAAAATTCATCTGTTGATATTATAGAAGAAAATAACGAAGGAAATAACGAAGCAATTGAAGCACGTTACCCTGAAACAGAGAGTTCTGAAACAAAGAGTTCTGAAACAGAGAACTCTGAAATAGAAAGTCCAGCAACAGAAACACCTGAAGTGATGGCTAAAGAAATAGAAATTAATACAGCTGAGCCTGTTGTTTCTGAACCTATTATTTCTGAACCTATTATTTCTAAGCCTGTTGCCTCTGAGCTTGTTGTTTCTGAACCTGTTGTTTCTAAAAAAGTACCTCAAGACCTTCCATTGACTGATGTTAACGTTGATCAAGAAACTGTTGAGCCGACAAAAACAGACCTTAATGAAGTGGTTGTGAGTGACGTTTCAACCGCTGAAGAAACTACTGAAGCGACAGACAAAGATAACAATAAAATAACGGCAGAAAATAATATTTCTATTGAACCAAGTATCGAAGTAGAAGCTGAAATTGAAGATCCGCAAGAAAAGCAGAAGCCAAAAACTAAAGTGAAAAAAGTTGAAGCTAAAACAACGAAAAAAGCACCTAATAAAGATAAAAAATTAGCCCGACAAGTGAAAAAAGCTAATCGTTTATCTGGCAGTGCTTCTTCACCTATGACAAAAACTGAAACGATTACTACCATTAATGAAATTCCCACTAGCTTTATGGCTAATGAAGATCGTATGGTGCATCAAGTTTCAGGCCGTACCGCTATTGCTGCTGATGCAAAAAGCAGAAGCTCTGCTGCTGCGACAAAGCCAACCTTATAAGCTTTTACTAAAGCTCAAAAAAGTAAAAGCCAGTTGTTACTAACAACTGGCTTTTTTACTATTATTACTCAACGATTATTGCTCAACATTTATTTTAACTTCTTTTCCCAAAAAAGTGCATGACCTAGCATTGGATCAAGCTCATAGCCTGAAAATCCTAATGTTTCATAAGCCTTTTTAGTAACTGTATTACCCTGTAAAACTTCTAAGGTTAATTTGCAACAACCTCGCTCAATAGCAACTTTCTCGACTTCTGCAACGCATCTATATCACCATGCTTAGAGCCACAAACGACTTTACCATCAAAGCTTATATGCGCTTTACCTTCTTTATCTCGCACTGCATTTGAAAAATTAATAAAGCTTGAAACGAGACTTTCAGCCTTGATCCCTCTAATAATACGCCCAATAGAATGTCTTGTAGGAATACCTTTACTAAAATCTCGGTATTCTCTTAACCAATCAAGTTGAGCTTCCCCAAATATTTTAATCGCTTTCCAACCCTTTGCTCCACACAGCACTGCAGATATTGTTAAGAAAATAATATCGGCTAATTCATAATCTTTATTAGCGCCTACTCTGTGATCTTCAATACTTTCAATATCTTGAAATAATGACTTCATAATTAATCAACGTTGAATTTTTGATACTGATCTGATCGTTCAACATCAATTAAGTTCAAAATATTTTCATGATATCGTGTTATTTATCAAAAATGCGTGATCCCACCCTGTAAGTTGGCCACAATTTTATATGCTTCAGAAACAATTTTCCTGACAATAAAAATTATTGGGGCTACCTATTTGTTTTGGATTGCATTTCAGTTATGGAATTCAAAAGTTTCAGAAGTAAATGAACAAATGCAAAACGATAAGAGTATTTACCAACTTGCTAATCAAGAGTTTTTATTGGCCGCAGGTCATCCTAAAGCTATTTTGACCTTCACTGCATTTCTTCCATAATTTATAGATTCAAGTCAAAATGCAGGGTATCAGTTCTTCATTTTAGGTGTAGTGTTTTTATGCTTGGAATTAGTTGCTATTTCTATATATGCTATTTTTGGTGTATATTTACGTAACTGGTTCTCAAAACCAAATATGAAAAAATTATTTAATCGTTGTTGTGCATTTTTTATTGGCGCTATCGGTATCGGTTTGCTACTTACCCGCAAAGTTTAAAAACAACAAGAGACTATGGTGTTTTTGTTAGCAGTCTCCGTATAGAATCCACCCTATAATTTTATTTATTAAAATTTCCAAAACAGGGAACGTCAAAACTGTACAATTTAACCAGCAACACCTTCTTATTCCTCTCTAAAATGACACCAAACAAATGAATGATAAAACTATAGCAACTCACAACGGTAATTTTCATGCAGATGATGTTTTCAGTATCGCTGCACTTAAGAACATTTTCACTTCTTTTACACTCATACGCACCCGTGATTTAGAAATTATCGCCAAGGCAGACATTGTGGTTGATGTAGGTGGTGAATATGACCCAGATGCTGGCCGTTTTGATCATCATCAACGTGGTGGTGCAGGTGAGCGAGAAAATGGTATTCCTTATTCGTCATTTGGTTTGATTTGGCAGAAATATGGCCTAGAAATCTGCCAGGGTAACCAAGACGTAGCAAATTCTGTTGATGCAGGTCTAGTATCAACGATTGATGCCATCGACTGTGGTTATGCTGAAGGCGTTACTAAAGGTATCAATAAAGGTATTAGTCTTAGCCAAACCATTTCAATGTTTAACCCTACTTGGCAAGAAGACTGTCACTTTGATACCTGTTTTGATGAAGCGGTTGATTTTGCATCGCGCGTATTAACACGATTCATTGCCTCGGCTAACGGTGGCATTAGTGCAAAAGAAATTGTTGCTAAAGCTATTGAAAATGCAGAAGATCCGAGAGTAATTGTATTAGAAAAATATACGCCATGGAAAAGAACAGTTCATGCCTTATCTGAAGAGGCGCTATATATGATTTATCCATCGGGGTCTGGCCAATGGAGAATTCAAACAGTACCTGTTGAACTAGGTTCATTCGAAGACAGAAAACCGTTGCCTAAACAATGGGCCGGCTTATCTGATAAAGCGCTTAAAGACGAGACTGGTATTGATGATGCTATGTTTTGCCATAATGGTTTATTTATTGCGGGTGCAGAATCATTTGAAAGCACGATGAAAATGGCATCCATCGCACTGCAAGAATAATAAAGGTGTCATCCAAAAATAAAAAAATTAACATTATTTAACAAAAGGTTAAGTATAAATACGAGTTCAGCAGCAGCTCCTCATTACAGAAAAAGCTGCTTTTGGGTGGCTCTTTTGCTATATTTTTATTCTTTACTTCACTTAGTTAAAAAAAGTAAGTTCATTACCTATATAAAATAGTAAGTACTCCCGTATAATCTATTTATAAGCCTTAGTGCAATCATCGAGCCTAACTAATGAGTTATATCCCGCTAGAACAGTTAAAAAACGCTTGGATTTTTAAACATAAAAGCCTTCCTATTAGTGAAGTAGACTTAACTAAAATCAAACTTATGGTAAAAGATCGAGCTAATGTAGTGTGGGATACTTTTATCAGTCGCCAAGTAGATCACCCTGATTTTTTCAAAAAAGGTGACTGGCCTTTTGATAAAAGTAACTGGGCTGAACAAGGAAAATGGGAAAGTCTTTGGGACAGTAATGACGAAAACTTACCTGCGCTAATCAGTGAACATATTGCTTGGGATAATAATACTGTCGTTTATTATTGTTCAAATCGAGATAATATTATTGAAACTACTTGGGCGGTATTTAAACGCTGTTGGAAGAATTTTTTATTTATGGATGACGGGCCTATTCTTATCGGAAAAAAACGTCAACAAGTGGTGCAATTTACCAGTAATGGCTATTTTAAAATTGGTCAAAAACCTAAATAATGAGCACTAAAGCTGTATTGCACCCACGTAATAAACATCGCTATGGCTACAACTTTACTAGCCTAATAATAGCTCACCCTGCTTTATCAGCGTTTATTATAAAAAATAAATATAATCAGCAAGATACACTAGATTTCAGCAACGCCAATGCGGTAAAAGCGTTGAATATTGCTTTACTCAAAGCACATTATCAAGTTCAAGATTGGGACTTTCCTCAAGGTTATTTATGCCCACCCATTCCGGGGCGTGTTGACTATATTCACTACCTTGCCGACTTATTAAAAGAAAGCGATATATTAATAGAAGGTAAAGTTTCAGTATTAGATATTGGCACAGGGGCGACTTGCATTTACCCTATTTTAGGGGCTTGTGAATATGACTGGTATTTTGTCGCTTCAGATATTGACCCTATTTCTATAAAAGCCGCTAATCACAATGTTAATGCCAATAAAAATATTGCTAACAATATAAGCTGTCGATTACAAAAAAATAGCGCTAAAATTTTTGACGGTATAATTCACCCAAATGAATATTATCATTTAACACTGTGTAATCCTCCGTTTCATAAATCATTAGCGGATGCGGATGCAGGTACTAGCAGAAAGTGGCAAAATTTAAATAAAGGGAATAGCTCCCAGAATAAAGCTGCTTTAAACTTTGGCGGGCAAAAAGCAGAATTATGGTGTCCGGGTGGCGAGTTAGCGTTTATTCATCAAATGATCAAAGAAAGTAAGGTATATCAAGATCAAGTACTATGGTTTACTTGTTTACTCTCTAAAAAAGATCATTTACCTAAAATAAAACTTTATTTGAAAAAGGCTCAAGCATCACAAGTAAAAATAATCAACATGGCACAAGGTCAAAAAGTTAGCCGCTTTATTGCGTGGCGTTTTTCTAATGAACTACTGTAATAACCACAAAAATGGACGGTTATAACTAAGTAAATCATACTATCATTTGGTAATAATCATGATCAGAAACAACTCGATCTCTGCCATTTTTTTTAGCAAAATATAAAAAATCATCCGCTCTTTTTAAAACGTCATTAACGTTTTCTTCTTCTTTTCTTTGGGTAACGCCAACACTGGCAGTAACGCTTAATTCTGTGCCATCGGCTAAGACTATCACTTGGTGACTAATGGCGATAGCCACTCTGCTGGCAATTGCATTTGCTTCAATTAAGTTAATCTCAGGTAATATCGCAACAAATTCCTCACCGCCAAAGCGAGCAATAATATCTGTTGTTCTTAATTCTTTTTGAATAACTTTAGCTACAGCAACCAAAACCTTGTCACCAGCAGCATGACCATAATTATCATTGATACGCTTAAAACGATCTAAATCAAACATAACAACCGAGTACACTTCATGATAGTCATGACTCCTTTGCGCCAGCCTCAACAGTACCCTGCGATTAATTAATTTTGTTAACGGATCAACAGTTGATTCCCGATAAAGTTTCATCAACATTGATAACTGTCCTACTTGCAACCACAAACTGATACCAGCAAATAACAAGAATAACCAGACATCATTAAAGAATAGCCAAAAAGGTTGATTAACAAGCAGCAATTTATAAATAACAAAAGGCGTCAACACACAAACTACAACAAAAAAACCACCACTAATGGTTAATGGAAACAAACCTAGCATAGCCAATATAAAATAAGGCATCATGCTAAATATACTTGGTACTACTTCTATGGGAATGCTCTTAATAATCAGCATACTAGCAACGGAAAATAGCATAGGTATTAAGAAGGCTAGTGGCATCACTATTCTAACAGTGCGAACTAAGGGCCACACTTTTAAAGCTTGTGCCAACATAAGAAGACTAATTGATAACACAATTCTTGCGGCGAGTAGGTAAATAGCTTCCTTATTTGGAAAGAATATAAAATCAAAAAATGAAAAAACAGGTACTGATAAAGAAAAGAACATACACATAAACCAAAGACGAATGGTTATATAGCTAGTACGTGTCGCAATAAAATCATCTGAATGTAGTTTCGTTGAAACTAAGTCACATAGGGCGTGCTTATCTATCGAAAAGTAGGAGAAAAATAACTGAGAAGGTTCAGAAAACTTTCTTCTCTCATTTTTACTGTTATTTTCTGTTGAGTATGTTTTGCTGATATTCATTTTCGTTCATCTATAAAGTTAAAGGTAATTGTTAAATATATTCATTAAGTGACTTGTTCATTAAGTGACTAGTTCATTGCTAAAATATTATTTAGCGTGCCGTCATGGTAAAGCTTAGTAAAAACCTTAACGACATTGGGATCAAACTGAGTGCCTGAGCCTGTTATAATGGCCTCAAGTGCATCTTCATGCGGCCATGCCTCTTTATATGGCCGTTTACTGACTAAGGCATCAAAGACATCAACAACGGCAACAATTCGAGTGATTAAGGGAAGTTGCTGACTTGGAATCCCTTTGGGGTACCCTGTACCATCCCAACGTTCATGGTGATATAAAGCAACTCCTTGCGCCAACTTAGTACTATTTGAATGACTTAATATTTGTGCCCCTATTTCAGCGTGCTGTTTCATGGTTTCAAATTCAGCCTCTGTTAACTTGCCTGGTTTTTGTAAAATATTATCAGGTATGCCAATTTTACCAACATCATGTAACATCGCCGCCTTGCCATAATCGTATGCTTCATCTGGTGGTACGCCCATCGCTTCTGCCACAATAGCGGTATAAGAGCCAAGTCTATTGATATGCTTACCCGTTGTAGAATCTTTAAATTCAGCCACTTCAGCTAAAGTATCAATAGCTTGGTTATAAGCCATTTTCAAATTTAAATGTAATTTCAGTGTTTCTAAGGCATTGGCACACTGATTAGTAAAGACTTCAATAAGGTTTTTGTCTTCTGGTGACAGCGCACGGTTAGATTCTAGGTAAACAAAGCCAACCGTGTGCTCATCAATAGTCAAAGGCAAAACTAGTGAGCCTTGTCGTAAATTTTTAGCTGATTCTTTATTTAAAATAATATCAATACACGTTTGGGAGATATGATCAATTCGGTTTCTATTTTCATCTTTATGGCAAAATGCCCCCAAACCTGATTCAATTTTGACTTCCTCACCGTTTATTGTCGCCACCATACCGTCTATAGTAGAAATCAACGCATTTTCATTTAAATGACAAAGGCCAATAATTTGCGATAAAATACCATCAAAAAAATCACTTAAGGACGTTTTAGAAATTCGATAAACCTCTGGAGAGGCATCAATAATTTTTCTTAAGCCGGCTCTATTCATATCAATAGCTTTAAGTTCTCGATACGCTTTGATTGCCGAACGCACGGTGGTGTATAATTTATCAACAGTCAGTTCAGTTTTATCTTTATAATCATCTATATCAAAGTTATCAATGATGTAGCGCTCTGGCGCTATACCTGGCTGACCGGTTCGTATGATTAAACGGATCATATGTCTATTAAGCTCATTACGAACATATTCAACTAGCTTCAAGCCTGCATCATCGGTTTCCATGACCACATCAATTAGCGCCAGTGCTATATCGTCATGTTCAGCGATAATTTTCTTGGCTGAGGCTGCAGAATCAGCTTCTAGAAAGTGTAGTTTTCGGCCATCAAACTCAAAATCTTTTAAATTAATTTTAGTTAAGGTGCGAATATCCTCTTCATCATCAACAATTAAAACTTTCCATACATAACGGCTTGCAAAAGCCTTAGCGGGAACAGCAATATCAT
The DNA here is from genome assembly GCA_963974965.1 of uncultured Colwellia sp. Classification (GTDB taxonomy): domain Bacteria; phylum Pseudomonadota; class Gammaproteobacteria; order Enterobacterales; family Alteromonadaceae; genus Colwellia. Next base: position 120,968 of record CAXBEX010000014.1, read on the forward strand.
TTTGCTTTGTATTTCTGTTAACAATCTTCATCTATTTTCTCCACAACGAATAAGACACCACGTTGAGCTAATGTCATGTAAATTTAGATTTAACTTTCATTTTCCAGACCCATCACTTCTTGGCATGGAAAAATAATTTCAAATAAAATGCCATTACCTAGACTACTTTCACAACGAATATGGCCGTGCATATCATCAACAGCAATGCAATGACAAATATACATCCCCAACCCCGTACCATCGTTACGTGAAGTGGTAAAAAAAGGTTCAAATATTTTATCTACCGCAGATGCCTCCATGCCCTTGCCATTATCGGTATAGCTTAAACATATAAGGTTGTCAGCGGTACGAGTCACGGCAATGGAAATAAGGGCATCACTAATCGAATCGTCAAAGGCATGGGCAATACTATTGATAATAAGATTGGTAACCAGTTGATCAAAGCGCCCTGGTTGACCAAAAACAGTAAAACCAGTAGGGCAAGATAAAGCTACCTTAATGGCCTTTTTAATCAATTTGCTATTAAGCGTAAAAATAACATCATCAAGCACTTCTTTAACATTATAATGTCTGGCCTGCTCTGATAATTGATCAACCGAAGTACGTTTAAAACTTTGTACTAATCTTGCAGCACGATTTAGATTAGATATTGCCAGCATGGATACCGTGGTAATAGTGTTTATATTCTCAAGCAGGTCTTGCTCATCAACTTCATCTTGTTTTAGTAGCGTACTTAAACAAGCAGAACTTTGTTGAATTTGACTGACCGAACCAACAGCAATACCTATAGGTGTATTCACTTCATGAGCGAACCCTGCAACCATACGGCCAAGAGAGCCTATTTTTTCACTTTGCACTAGTTCGTCTCGAGTTAAATTCAATTCATTAATATTTTTATCTAGTTTTTTTCTACTTCGCTGTAATTTTTTAAATATTACTGGGATAACAAAAGCCATAACAATAGCCATTATCACCAACATCGAATAAAACACTAAGCTATAAAAAGCATCAAACTTGGCTTGCTGGGTTTGAGTAAGTAAATCTACGGCAATTGAATCTTCTACCCGTTTTAGGGCATTGATCCTATTAGTACTATGAGTAAACCATTGTGAGATATTAGGTTGGAATTCATCTGAAAGAATAATAGATTCGAGTTTACTCTTAGCCGCTAAAGCGTGTAATTTATTAATAACTTCTTGAGGCTTATTTTGAAAAACTTGCTGATGAACATATTGCCTAATGGCAGCTACTTGCTGGCTATCATCGGATGATTCAGCCTTTTTAAATAAGGTTATATATTTTGGTAAAGCCGATAAAGAAAAACTGTCAAAATACATTTGTTGCTGTGCTGATAAAGAAATTGCCTGTAAGTACAAATTAGGTGAAGTATTACTAGCACTCAATATACCGCTAATTATCGCTCTTTCTAAGCCTGCCTTTTCTTTACCTTTTAATAAATTAAGATAAACATTACTTAGTCTAGAAATGCTGCTATCGTCTGATAAACTAGGTAGTACAGAAATAATTTTAAGAAATTTAGCATTTAAATCACTGTAGTAATCAATGGCAACTAACATAGGAATATTCAGTGCAAGGGCGTCTTGACGAACAACGGATATTCGTTCAAGTGCATTGATTACGCTTTTCAATAGATTTTGAAAATTGTTTTCGTTATCTTGATCATTAAAAGCAATTAATAGCCTTGAAACGTTATCACGTAATTTATCTGTTTTTTGGTATTGAGCAAGTAATTCATCAGAAAAACTGCGGCCTTGGCTATACAGATAAACAGAGGTTTTGCCTCTCTCTATCTGCGTCTCATGAACAAGCGCCGTTATTTGGGTGGTTAATTTAGTAAGTTGCTCAATTTGTTTCATTTCGCCAACAAAATGAACCTTGTCCTTTATCCCTATTGCGGCAAATAACAAAATGCCAATAATAGGAAATAGCAATATCACATAGAGTCGATTTGTATTTTGAAATTTATCTAATAACTTCATATTACTACCACATCAAAAAATATTCACAAAAAATAATACGTTATTCTTGGTAGCAGCCTTTACTTAAGAGTAAAAGTTTCATTATTACTCGATAAATTTGAGTATGAAAAATTCGTTAAATAACTGAATAGTTTTTCAACGGGCAAGGGCTTGGAAAAGTAATAACCTTGAATGTAATCACACCCTAGCTCAATAAGTAACTGCAGCTGTTCTTTAGTTTCAACACCTTCTGCGATTACCTCTTTACCTAAAGCTTTAGACATAGCGATAATGGTAGACACTAAAATATTATCTTCATGATTAGTGCAAATATCGTTAACGAAGGATTTGTCAATTTTTATATAATCAACAGGAATTCGTCGCAGGTAACTTAATGATGAATAACCGGTGCCAAAATCATCTAAAGCAATTTTACAACCTGCACTTCTTAATTGATTAAACAGTACTGCATTGTTTCGCTTATCGGGTGCTAAAGCACTTTCCGTTAATTCAAAACAAATATCGCTAGGCTGTAAACCATGGAGTTTGATGATGGTTAACCAATGATCATTTTCATTTTGATTCAACGGAATTTCATAAACTGAGCGATTAACATTAAAAACAATGTCGTTAAACCCTTGAGTCTTTAATTTTTTCAATTGAATGCATGCTTCAGATAAAACAAATTCGCCTAACTCAATAATTAAAGAAGACTCTTCCGCAATGGGAATAAACTCCATTGGCGAGATCCACTCGCCTTGATTATTCCAGCGAACTAGTGCCTCAAACTTATTTGTTTTTTTATCGCTAATCGAGACAACAGGCTGATAAACAACGCTAAGTTTCCTATTTTTTATTGCACCAATCAATTGGCGCTTTAAATTTAGCTGGTGACGAGCAATATTTTGCATTTCTTGGGTAAAATAGCTGAATGAATTTCTCCCGCTGTCTTTAGCATGGTACATTGCTGTTTCACCTTTTTTCATCAGCTCGTCAACATCGTCCTTATCACTGGAAAAGGCAACAATGCCTATACTTAAGGTACAACGCAGCACTGTATTTCTTATGCTAAAAGGTTTACTAAAACCAACGAGAATACGGGTGACAATATTGTTTATAACTTCATTGTTTTCAATATTATTAAGCAGTATAGCAAAACCATCGCCACTAATTCGGGCCACTGAATCTGTTGACTTAATATAACTTTGTAGCCGTTTAGAGGTTTGAATTAATAATTCATCACCAAAAACATGACCATATATATCATTGATTTCTTTAAATAAATCTAAATCCATATAAAGAATGGCGTATTTAGTCTTAGTTAATTGCGCGGTGTTAACCGCGTGTGAAAGCTTTTCTAAAAAGGAGAATCGATTAGCAATACCGGTCAGTAAATCAAAATTGGCTTGTTTGAAAATTTTGGCTTCTGATTCTTTTTGCTTAGTGATATCAAAGAAAAAAGCAACATAATGTGAAACCTCATTATTTTCATCGACAACACTATTAATAGAAAGCCACTCAGGGAAAACTTCACCATTTTTCTTTTTATTCCAGATTTCACCAGACCATGAGCCAGTATCATCAATATCTTGCCACATTTGAAAATAAAAATTTTTATCATGGATCCCCGCACCTAATATACGCGGATTTTTTCCCTGTACCTCTTTAAAACTATAACCTAAAATTCTACTAAAGGCCTTGTTAACACTGGTGATGTTACTATGCTTGTCGCAAACAATAATGGCTTCTTTACTTTCTTCAATTATTTTATTTCTTGTTTTTAGCTCATTAATTAGCACTTGTTTTTCCATCTCTTTTTTTATCATGCCACTGAATAATAAAAATAACGACGTTACTTCTGAGATATTTTCAATAGGCTGATGATAAAGAGCAACTAAAATGGCATCAGTTTCATTATCGGTATTTTTTAAAGGAACGCCAACATAACCAACAATGCTCATATTAATGAGTAATTGGTCATCAGGGTACGTTTGTTGTGTATTGCTCATATGAGTACAAACTTCACCCTTGCTAACATTTTCACAAGGGCTTGACTTTAAAGCGTAGCAGAAGTTATCTAAGATTTGATCTTGTGAAGCAACAGAGAGTGTTGTTGCGATTGTATGTTCATTATCTAATTGGGCGACAAAAACAAAATCAGCCTTAATAGCACTTGCCAAAGATAAACAAATAGTCTCAATAAAATTATCGGAAACAGATTGAGATAAACTATCAATTATAGATTTTACTTGCTCTTCAACCAAAATTAGTTCCAATTATCATCAATCTAAATACGTGATTAAAACATTTTTGAAAAAAGTAAACTTGATTCATATCACATAAAATCTCATTATCTACGATAAAATTCTATAGCTGTAAATACGCTACACCCTGTTAACATCTGCACTTCATTTTTTACATGCCTGACATAACTTACAAAAGACTTTACCGTCTTCAGGTAAATTCAGTAAAGCTACATAAACCTTTATATAATGTTTGAAAAAATATCAATCGTTAACTATGCTTAGTAAAGTGCTACGATTTTAACAATGAAAGCAAAAATAATAACTATTCGCATAATCGTCTTACCAAACAAATTAATTTAGTCGTTTATATATAATAAATACTGAATTTTGTGTTGCATGAAATAATGACAAGAATGGTTAAAAAAATGTCCTACAGTGTGAGTCGAGTTCTTTGGCATCAAGCCGAGTTCTTATTGAAAGATGTACGTGAAAAAGTTTTTATTTGTGAAAGACGAATTCCCAAAAAAATAGAATTCGATCGTAAAGATAATTCAGCATTTCATATGCTTGTTTGCGATGATAACTCTCAAGAGCCTATCGCCACGGGGCGAATATCCTCTTCAGGTGAAATTAGCCGTATAGCTGTGCTTATGGAATTTAGGCAAGCAGCTATTGATAAAGTTATTATGAGGGGCTTATTTCGTATTGCTGAAGAACTCGCTTTAAACGAAGTTTATATTTATAGTCCATTAGAAAACGTAGAATATTTTCGAGAACACAATTTTTATCCCGTTGGTGCGGTATTTATGGAAGCTGGTATGCCTAAACAACGTATGGCTTGCCCGATAAAAAATGCCCAAGAATGCGCTAATAAGGCCAAGTACTATTTAAGTCACTAACGTCTGGTTAAGTCACTAGCGTCGATAGATCTCTCTTTATACCAATTATTAAATCCCACACGCATATGCCAACGCTTTATTTTTTACTACACTGTTAAGCACAGGCACCTTACTAACAGCAAATAAGCTAGCATTTCTTAGCGTTTTAACTAAGGGTGATGGATGGCTAAAAGCATGATACAAAACATCCATTGTTGATTGCATTAACAAGTTATCTTTACGCCTCATCATTTCATAACGTCCTAAAACTTGCTTATTATGCCAACATTCACCATTACCAATAGCACTGGCGATAACGCTTTGCAACGCTTTAGCATCTTTAAAACCTAAGTTAACTCCCTGACCTGCCATAGGATTAATAGTATGGGCAGCATCTCCTAGCAATAACACGCGATTTTTCTGATAGGTATTGGCATGACGACGAGTTAATGGAAAACATCCTTTAGCAAGTACTTCTATCTGCCCTAATCGTTTTGGAAATACAGCTAATATTTCTTGCTGTAATTGTTGATTAGATAAGGCAGATAATCGTTTGATTTCATCACGCTGGTGATACCAAACTAAAGAGGCATAACCACCTTGTTCCGCTTGTTTCTTTTGTTCTGGGGAGCCTTCAACGGAAACTGATTCTTTCGATAATGGATCTTTAGTCAAAGGCAGGAAAGCCACAGGTCCAGTAGGCAAGTATTGTTGCCAAGTAATATCTTGTTGTGGCAACTGAGTTTTTACATTTATCAGCATTGCTGATTGCTGGTAATCCCATGAGGTAATACCGATATCAACTAATTGTCGAGCTTGAGAATTCGCACCATCTGCTGCTACCACTAACTTAGCCGTCAAGCTTATATGCTCTAAAACCAACGTAGCTTTTTCTTTATCTTGCGATAACGAAATTAACCTTTCAGGGCAAAAAACTTCAATATTGCTTTGCAATTTTATTTGCTGCCACAAAGACAACTGTAACAATCTATTTTCAACAATATGTCCTAAGTGGCTTTGCTCAATATCATTCGCATTAAACTCTGTATAAGCATATTCTTGCTCCCAAACACCTAATCGTTTGTAAGGGCAAGCTCGCCATTGCGCAACTTGTGACCATGCGCCAAGTTGGTCTAATAAATACTGTGAAGCTAGCGATATAGCTGAAACACGTAAATCAAGGTTTTGCTCCTTTTCAAAGCTTTCAGGCTCATATTGCTCAATTAAGGCAACCGTTAAACCCAATTGAGACAATGCTAAAGCACTTGCTGCACCAACCATGCCGCCACCGACGACAACACAATCAAAATTTTTCATATTGCACTGGTTCCACTTAAATCTAATACAACTTAGTGTAACGAAGAGAATGAGTTAAGCCTAGCGATAATACACAGAAATTAATTTCATCTAATCAGCGAACAGTAAGCTCGAAACTTTGATTAAATTAATGTAAAATACGTCTCTTTTTATCGACGCCTCAGTTAAAAGCAGTTAAAAGCAGTTAAAACTAAACAGCAACTGAAATATCAAAAGTCGATTTCAATCGTTAAGCGAATAGGTAAGAGTAAAATAAATGAGTAAAAAGCTATATATCAAAACTTGGGGCTGTCAAATGAACGAGTATGACTCGCAAAAAATGGCCGAATTACTAGACTCAACTCATGGTTTTCAACTAGCAGAAGAAGCTGAAGACGCTGATGTTATTTTACTCAACACGTGTTCTATCCGTGAAAAAGCTCAAGAAAAAGTTTTCCATCAGCTTGGCCGTTGGAAAAATTTAAAAGATAAAAAACCTGATTTAATTATCGGTGTTGGTGGCTGCGTAGCCTCACAAGAAGGTGAAGCTATCCGTCAACGAGCGCCATTTGTTGATATGATTTTTGGCCCGCAAACATTGCACCGCTTACCCGAAATGTTGAATCAATTACAACGAAGTTCTAGTCCCATTGTTGATGTGAGTTTCCCTGAAATTGAAAAATTTGACTGTTTACCTGAGCCGGTAGCAAATGGACCAAGTGCTTTTGTTTCAATTATGGAAGGTTGTAGTAAGTACTGCACTTTCTGCGTTGTTCCCTATACTCGGGGTGAAGAAGTAAGTAGACCTCTTGATGATGTGTTATATGAAATAGCCCAACTTGCCGAACAAGATGTGCGTGAAGTTAACTTACTGGGTCAAAATGTTAATGCTTACCGCGGTGAAATGCATGATGGCAGTATTTGTCGCTTTGCTGATTTAGTTCGTTTAGTAGCGACCATTGATGGTATTGACCGTATTCGTTATACCACTTCACACCCTGTTGAGTTTACTGATGATATTATCGACGCTTATGCAGACGTGCCCGAACTAGTAAACCATTTGCACCTGCCAGTACAAAGTGGTTGTGATAGAATTTTAACTCAAATGAAACGTGGCCATACGGCTATTGAATACAAATCACAAATTCGAAAATTGAAAAAAGTTCGCCCTGAGCTTTGCATGTCTTCTGACTTTATTATCGGCTTCCCCGGCGAAAGCGATGATGACTTTATGGATACAATGAAGTTAATTGAAGCGGTTAACTTTGATTTAAGCTTTAGCTTTATCTATAGCGCTCGCCCTGGTACACCTGCTGCTGATTTGCCTGATGATATTAGCGATGAAACTAAAAAACAACGCTTAGCAGCATTACAAGATAAAATAACACAACAAGCGTTGCGCATCGCCAGACAAATGCTTAATACTGAACAACGCATTTTGGTTGAAGGCCCATCAAAGAAAAATCCAATGGAACTGCGTGGAAAAACTGAAAATAACCGCACCGTTAACTTTGTTGCGCCACATTCAGTTATTGGTCAATTTGTTGATGTAAAAATTACCGATGTTTATGCTAACTCTTTACGTGGTGATTTGATCCGCCAAGAAAGCGAAATGGGGCTACGCATAGCGTATTCACCTGCAGATATATTAGCAAACAACCATCATAAAACATCAAAGTCTGTAATAAATAATCTGGATGATTTAGGTGTTGGAACTTATACACCGTAAGCTACATGCCACAAGTTACATAGCATAAGACTATTTACATTAATGGAAAATATTTTGACCGAACACTCGACAAAACAAACAAATAAACAACAAGGTCATCTAATAACCTTAGAGCCTGTTGATAACGAACGCCAGGCTAATTTGTGTGGCCCAATGGATGATCATCTAAAAACCATTGAACGTCGTTTAGGGGTAGAAATTAGTTATCGTGGTAATCAATTTAAAGTATTAGGCAAGGATACTCACTGTATTGCTGTTATCGATTTATTAAAAAATTTATACCTAGAAACAGCCACTGTAAAAGGACAAACTAAAGATATAAGTAGCGATATGGTACATCTTGCTATTCTTGAAGCAAACGTTTTAGAGCAAGATAGTTCAAGTGTCTCTTCTGTTAACACGAAAGAAGCCTCAGAGTTAGGTGCTAACTATGAAAAAATGGTTACCATCAAGACTAAGCGTGGCACAGTAAAACCACGAAATGGTAATCAACAGTCTTATGTTCAAAATATAATTACCAACGATATCAGCTTTGGCGTAGGCGTGGCAGGCACAGGCAAAACTTTTCTTGCTGTAGCTTGTGCTGTTGAAGCACTAGAGCGCCAAGAAGTTCGCAGAATACTATTAACTCGTCCTGCCGTGGAAGCGGGTGAAAAGTTAGGTTTTCTACCAGGTGATTTATCACAAAAAATAGACCCTTACTTAAGGCCGCTTTATGACGCCTTATTTGAAATGTTAGGGTTTGAGCGCGTTGAAAAACTTATTGAACGTAATGTCATTGAGGTTGCGCCCTTAGCTTATATGCGCGGTAGAACGTTAAATGATGCCTTTATTATTTTAGATGAGAGTCAAAATACAACCGTTGAACAAATGAAAATGTTCTTAACCCGAATAGGTTTTAACTCTAGGGCTGTTATCACTGGGGATATAACTCAAGTTGATTTACCACGCCATCAAACCTCAGGTTTGCGCGATGCTATTGAGGTTTTACAAGATATCAAAGGTATCAGTTTCAACTTTTTCCAATCGAAAGATGTTGTTCGTCATCCAGTTGTTGCTAGAGTTGTAGATGCTTATGAGTCTCATGAGCAAAAATTAAACAGGCAAAAGCAAAGTAGTACAAAGTGATGAAACACATTGTTGATATACAAAATGTCTGCGACGCACAAAAGTTACCCTCTACTGAGCTTTTTCAACAGTGGGTTGATGCCGCTTTAGCTAGTGTGACGGAACAAGAATTTGAATTAACTATTCGTTTAGTTAACCTAACTGAAAGCCAGCAACTTAATAAACAATATAGACAAAAAGATAAACCAACCAATGTGTTATCTTTTCCTTTTGAAGTACCCGAAGGAATTGAGCTTAATTTATTAGGTGATTTAGTTATTTGCGCACAAGTTGTTGAACAAGAGGCGAGCAATCAAAATAAAGCGTTATTTGATCATTGGGCTCATATGGTAATACATGGGTGCTTGCATTTATTAGGATATGATCATATAAACGATGCTGATGCGAATGAAATGGAATCGCTAGAAGTAAAGATTTTAGCTAAGCTCTCAATTGCTAATCCATACGACATATAATTTAATATAGGAAATACTCAAGCTCTATGAGCGAAGACAACCCCCACCAGAGCAACGGCTCAAAGAAGAAATCACTTTTGAATAGAATTATTCACATCTTTCGTCCTGAGCCGAAAAATAGAAATGATCTCGTTGATGTATTAGAAGATGCTCAAAATCGTGAACTGATCAACCCAGAAACTAAACTAATGATTGAAGGGGTGTTAGGTGTATCAGAAATGCGTGTTCGCGATATTATGATCCCCCGATCACAAATGGTTACCATTGACAGAAACCACAGACTTGATGAGTTTTTGCCCATAATTTTAGAGTCTGGTCACTCACGTTTTCCCGTTGTTAATGAAGACATTGATCATGTTGACGGTATTTTATTAGCCAAAGATTTACTCGCTTTTGGCTTTAATACCGCGAATTTGGACATAAATAACAATGAATTTAGCTTAAATACAATAATTCGCCCTGCCATCATTGTTCCAGAAAGTAAAAAAGTAGAGCCACTATTAAAAGAATTTCGCTCTAACCGATATCATATGGCGTTAGTTGCTGATGAATACGGTGGTATTTCAGGGGTGATCACTATTGAAGATATTCTTGAACAAATTGTGGGTGAAATTGAAGATGAAACCGATGACAACATTGAAGAAGACATTAAAGTACTTGCGGGTAATGTTTACTTAGTGAGAGCCTTAACTGAGCTTGAGGATTTTAATTATTATTTTAATAGCAAATTTAATGAAAAATCAGCAGATACTATTTCAGGTATTATTTTACAAAAACTAAACCATATGCCACAAAAAGGTGAACAAGTTACTATCGGTCATTTTGACTTTAAAGTTGTTGCTGCGGACAAAAGATGCATGCAAATGTTACAAGTAACCGTTGCTAAAAAGCATAAAATCAATGGTAAAACGAGTGACTAAAATAGGCTTTAAAACACTTTTTTCTCGCTTAAAAAAAACACTAAGCCGCTACTTATTAACTAAGAAGGAATATGGGCTCTGCCTTTTCGCAGGTTTGAGTTTGGTTTTTGCTTATGCCCCTTTTTCGCAATGGTATTTAACACTGTTAATTCCTGCTATTGTTTTTAATAAAATACAAAATCAAGCACCGAAAAAAGCAGCCAAACTTATGGGCATATTTGCCTTTGGTTGGTTTGCTAGTGGTATCAGCTGGGTTCATGTCAGTATTGATCAATTTGGTGGTTTGCCATTAATTGTTTCCTTAAGCTTAATGCTACTGCTTTGTATTTATTTAGCGCTATTCCCTGCCCTTACCGCTTATTTAACTGCACGTTTTTCTAAAAACCAACAACTTAACTTATGGTTATTACCGTCTTTTTGGCTTATTAGCGAATATTTACGCAGTGTTGTTCTTACGGGTTTTCCATGGTTATCATTAGGTTACAGTCAAATAGATAGCCCGTTAGCTAGCTTTGCACCTGTTATTGGCGAAGTAGGAATAACCGCATTAGTTGTCTTCATTAATATTTGTTTAGTCAAAACTGCCAATGCGAAAAAACTACATAGCTTTGCAAAGCTCAGATTACCTATCGCATTTATTTTTGTGCTTAGCCTACTCAGTTTTCTTTTCTCACAAATCACTTGGGTAAAACCAACGGGTGAAATAACAAAAATAGCCCTAGTTCAAGGCAACATAACACAATCAATAAAATGGGTACCAGAGCAAGAATGGCCAACTATGCTCAAGTATTTAGATCTAACTCTAATGAATTATGATGCTGATATTATCATTTGGCCTGAATCGGCTATTCCAGCCATGGAGCCCGCGGCACAGGACTATTTAACAACCGTAAACCGCTCTGCTCTTTTGAATGATAGCGCGATTATTACGGGTATTATTAATTATAATTTCGAAAGTAAAGCGTATTTTAATAGCTTAATTGTTTTAGGTAGAAAACAGAGTGATGATGAACAAGGCTATTTCTATAATCACAGTAATCGTTATTCAAAGAATCATTTACTGCCCATTGGTGAGTTTGTACCTTTTCAAGAATGGCTACGCCCATTAGCGCCATTGTTTAATTTACCGCAATCATCTTTTAGCCGAGGCAGTTATGTACAAAAAAACCTAATTGCTAACGATTTACATATACTGCCATTACTTTGTTTTGAAATTGCCTTCCCAAATCAGTTGGCCGCAAATTTAACTCATGAAACCGATTTATTATTAACCGTAAGTAATGATGCGTGGTTTGGCGATTCACATGGTCCACATCAACATATGGAAATTGCTCGTATGCGAGCGTTAGAGTTTGGTAGGCCTTTATTACGCTCAACAAATAATGGCATTACTGCCATTGTTGATCACAAGGGTGCTTTTATTGCTCGCATTCCTCAGTTCGAAGAGAAAGTACTAAAAGCTGAAGTGTCATTAGTAAGCGGTAAAACACCTTATAGCCAATGGCCAAGGTTAATTCTTTTACTAATGATCCTCGTACCTATAATGATAATAACTGTGACGACTATTTTGAAACGTAAGTAGCTTTTTAAACCCTAATGTTTTTTTAAAATACAAAGGAATGCTCGCCTATTTATTCTTTATTAGTTCTTTATTAGTTCTGCTTTGTATGTAAACTCACTTTATTGCGGCCATTCTCTTTAGCGTGATAAAGCGCAGCATCAGCACATTCAATCCAAGCTTCATAGTTTTCAATACTTTCGTCTACCTCTGCAACCCCTAGGCTGATAGTGTATTTAAGTTCAATATCATTATAGTTAACTACCGCAGCCTCTACTTCTCTGCGTAAACGTTCAGCAAAAACATAGGCATTCTTTAAAGAGGTATCCGCAAGTAAAATAGTAAATTCTTCACCACCATAACGCCCTGAAACATCAGTTTCTCGTACATGTGCTCGAATCAGGGCTGAAATATGACGAATAACTTCATCACCAACTAAATGCCCATAGGTATCATTAACATTTTTAAAATGATCAATATCTAACATCACTAACGAGCTTGAATGTTGGCTACGAATCCAGCGCTTATACTCGGCTTGTAAACAGTTTTCCCAATGAGTACGGTTAAATAAGCTAGTTAAGCCATCTGTTTGGCTCAAAATAGCTAACTCAGCATTAGCCTTCTCTAAACTCAATTTATGCATAGCGTTGTCAGTTACATCGTACACAAGTAAACACAAATGGGTAACTATACCTGTTGAGGAAAGTAAAGGAATAAACGTAGTGTTTTGATACATAAAATCAGCACTACCCGTAACAGGGCGGTAACTATCAAATTTAAATAAATAGGGCCGTTGTTCCCAAATAGTAAACGCTTTATTTTTTAATAAAAACACCGACTCTGCTTTACGCTCGAACCACTCTTTAGGGATCTCATCAAAGAGTTCAAATAATACCTTATCTTTCACTTCTCTAGGGAAATAACCGCTATGGTTTTCCATAAAGCCATTAAATATTTGAACTTTATAGTCTGTATCTAAAACCACTAAGCCAACATCAATGTTGTGAAGCATTTCCATCAACCAGTGTAATTCATTTAATTGTGACGTTTCTAACGACATACCCAATCCCACTTTATAGGTCTACATTATTGAAATATTTATCGTAAAATATAAATTAAAAACTATCTATTAAATAAGCAAGTTTGTTATTCAATGTTTGCATTGATTTCTCTGTAAACAATAATAACAAATCACATTTAATTGGATAATTTTCAATGCTATAGCTAATCTCAATTGCTAATGTTCTTTTCCATTTATCAGAATTATTTGCAATTAATTCTGATATTCTTCTATGCTGACCTAAAACCACAGGATGACCTTGGCTGAAATCAATATCGAGTTGCTCTGAAATACCTTTTAAACATGCACCAATTAATACGTTAGCTAAATCCATTAATACTTCTAACTCGGTGCCTTCATCCGCGTTATACTGATAATTCATTAAGGAAGCAACATCTTTAAAGCTTGAATCATTTAGAATAAGTAACGCTTCTCCTGAAATACCCGCGCTGATAAAGCCTTGACAAACACCCGATGTACTCTCGTTTGCTTCAACATCCTTAAGTGCCATTCTTAACTCGCTAACTTCAATAAAGTTAACATTAGGTATGGGTAGCTCTACAAATACATCAAGTAAGCGTGCTAATAAATCCCCTGCTCGACCCATAGCTACATTGGCAATTTCTTGATAACAATCACGTAAGTCAGCAGATAAAGTTAGTTCTTCACTACTTATAGGTGCCGACATTTCTATCGGAGTAATCTTTAATGGTGTTGGCTTAGAAACATGCTTATTACTCTGTTCAGGGGTGGGTGCTAGGTATGTCTTTGTATTGGTAGAATGTTCAGTAACAGGTTCAACTTGCTGATCATCTTTGGTAAATACACCGTAAGAAAGCAAAACTTCGGTTAACTTCTCTTTATTAACAGGTTTTTTAATAAAATCTAAAGCCCCTAAACCCGTTACTCGCTTGTGTGCTTCAGGTTGAATATCCCCAGAAACAACGATTGTTAATGTGGGTAAGTCTTGCTCTAAAATAGTTTCAAGCACTTGATAACCATCCATATTTGGCATATTCAAATCAAGCAACAACACATCACCTTTACCGGCTTTTATTGCTTCTATGCCTTCAACACCATCCGTTGCAAAACTTAACTCAACATCCCAGCCATCGGGTAATGAACGAGCAAGTTGCTTGCGCGCCATATTTGAATCATCACAAATTAGTAGCTTAGTTGGCATATAGAACATCACCTTTGGAAAAATAAATTATCATCATAAGAAAAATTTGAGCCTAATTGCATATACTAACGTTTTCATAATCATATACTAACGCTTTCACAATATAGTATTAACAGTAGGTTATTATTCAATAACTTTACAGATATTATTAAAAATAATGCAGAAATTTAATATAAAAAACGGTAGACTTATTTTTTCTGTTAATTATCCCAACTAATAATGAAATTATCTACCTTAAACAAACTTTTATTTGCATTGATTTTTATAAATTTCACTTTAATTTTCAATGCGCAAGCATTTAATCAAGATGATCTAACTCAAACACAAAACTTAGTTAAGGCAAATAACAAGTATGTAACCTTACTTGGAACACAAGTGGCTCTTGGTGAGCAAGCGCCTAACTTTAAGGTAGTTGATAAAAATTTCTTGCCCGTTCAGCTGTCTGACTTTGAAGGTCAAACCGTTTTAATTTCAGTTGTTCCAAGCCTAGATACAGGTGTTTGTTCTATTCAAACAAAACGTTTTAATGAAGAAGCAGCAAAATTACCTAGTAACATTACCCTGCTAACTATTAGCAATGATTTACCCTTTGCCCAAAAACGTTTTTGTAAAGTTGAAAATGTAGATCAAATAAAAGTGTTATCTGACTCTGTTTGGCGTAATTTTGGTGAAAACTATGGCTTAATCATAAAAGATATGGGCTTACTAACACGGGCTGTTTTCATTATTGATAACCAAGGAAAAGTGAAGTATAAAGAGTTAGTTGCTAATATTTCACAACATCCTGATTACGAAAGCGCGTTAAATGCGGTAAAAAACATTGCACCTGTTCTTGTTATTGAGGAAGAAGATAACGAAACTGAAACCGAAAAAAACACAGCAACCAAAACAGAAAAATAATTTCCTATAAATCAAATATAATTATTTTTAATTTTTTCCTCTTTAGGCATAAACAGCACTACAAAAGCCGCAAGTAATGCTGCTGCACTAGCCGTTAAAAAGGCAGTGCTCGCACCTAAGCCATCAAGCCATAACACGCCAGCTACGTAAGCACCAATTGCTCCACCTACGCCATAAACTCCGCCTAAATATACCGCTTGACCTCTTGATTGCTGACAAGTAGTAAAATGACTGCTAATAAAGAGCATCGAGGCGCTATGAAAAAGCGCAAAGCTTGCTGCATGCATTAGTTGAGTTAACGCCAAAAGCCAAATTGATTCTGCATATAAAGCGACTAAAAGCCAGCGAGCACCCGTTGCAACTAAGCTGAATATTAATAATGCCTTTAATGAAAAATATTTAAAGAAACTACTCGCGAAAATAAACACTAAAATTTCAGCAACAACACCCAATGAAATTAACAAGCCGACAGTAAAACCAGAATAGGATAAGTCACGCAAAAACAAAGCAAAAAAACCATAATAAGGGCCAAAACTAATTTGTAATAACACACCGCCAACAAAGAAGGTAATAAACCTAAGCGTTAACAACCTATCTTTTAATGCTAATGGCTGTGCTTGAACTTTACTCACTATGCGCTGAGGCTTAATAAGGATAGTTGATATTAATAAGCAGAATAAAATTACACAACCTATCAGTACGAATGCTGGAGTAAATGAAGAAATAAATGTATTTGATAAACCAGGCTGTTCATAGTATTCCATCACTTGTCCTGCAAATAGTGCTAAAACAATAAAGCCAACACTTCCCCACAAGCGAATTCGTGCATATATTTTGCTACTTCGACGAACAGAGTTTAACGTGAATACTTCAAGCTGAGGTAAAATTGCTGTCCAGAAAAGACTGAACAAAGCTAAAGAAAAACTAATGGGCCAATAACTATCTAACCAAAACAACAACATAAAGCTTAATAAAGCGGATAATGCGCCAAGGCGAATAATAAGTAATTGTTGACCCGTTTTATCAGCTAATATTGCCCATAAACTGGGTGCCACAATTTTAGTGGCGGTAAGAATCGCAAAAATTTCACCTAGTTCAAGTGAGTTAAAACCTTTCCCATCTAAAAATACTGAAAGATAAGGTGAAATTAAGCCCAGAATAGCAAAGTAAAAAAAGTAACTTGAAGAAAGTCGGGTAAATAATGACAAAACTAATTCCTATTTACCCTAAATCAAAAAACTAAATAAAAAAACCAAATTAACTAAAATAAACTGAATTTAGCTATTTGTGATCACTGGCGTACTACAAACAACATCAGCATTTTGGGCTCGGTGTCTTAAGTAGTGATCCATTAATGTCAACGCGAGCATAGCTTCAGCAATAGGTACAGCGCGAATACCAACACAAGGATCATGTCTGCCTTTGGTGATAATATCTGTTGCCACGCCATTAGCGTCAACAGTTTTTCCGCTAACACCAATGCTTGATGTTGGCTTTAAAGCTAAATGCGCAATAATGTTCTGACCCGAAGAAATTCCCCCCAAAACACCACCAGCATGATTGCTATCAAAACCTTGCGGCGTTAATTCGTCTCTATGCTCAGAGCCTCTTTGATTAACAACATCAAAACCATCGCCAATTTCTACCCCTTTTACAGCATTGATACTCATTAGCCCATGCGCAATTTCAGCATCAAGTCGGTCAAAAATAGGCTCGCCTAGTCCAACAGGTACATTCGTTGCAACCACGCTAACTTTAGCGCCTATAGAGTCTTTAGCGCGCATAATGTCACGTAAATGTTGATCTAATTGTTCAAGCTTGCTGTTATCAGGAAAAAAGAACTGGTTTTGCTCTACTTCAGCCCAATTGATGTTTTGCCAATCAAGAGGCCCTCCTTCGACAGTTGTTGCGCAAATAGCGCCAATTTGTGAAACACACGCTTGTATTTTCATGCCAAATTTTTGGTATAAAAACTTTTTAGCCACTGCACCTGCGGCAACTCGCATGGCTGTTTCTCTTGCTGATGAACGACCACCGCCACGATAATCACGTAGGCCATATTTTTGCGTGTAAGTGTAATCAGCATGACCAGGACGAAAGCTTTGGGCAATATTACCGTAATCTTTCGAGCGTTGATCCGTATTTTCAATAATCAAACCAATAGGCGTGCCTGTGGTTTTACCTTCAAAAACACCTGACATTATTTTAACTTTATCTGCTTCATTTCTTGCCGTGGTAAAACGCGATTTACCGGGGCGTCGTCTATCAAGGTCGACTTGTAAGTCTTCTTCACATAATTCGATTCCTGGAGGACAACCATCAATAATTGCGCCTAGCCCTAAACCGTGGCTTTCGCCGAATGAGGTTACGGTAAATAATTTTCCAAAGGTATTACCTGACATGTTAACTCCAACGTCTATTTATTGACTTCTAATTTATTGATTTCTATTTATTGATTTCTATTTATTGATGCTGATTTTTTATTTACTGGTTGTCAGGTTTTAAAGCCGAATTAAAAACTGCCGCAAACTCAACCAACTGAGCCTTGGTTAACATGAATACACCATGCCCACCTCGTTCAAAGTTAAGCCACGTAAAAGGAACTTCTTTGTATAAAGCCTTAACATGAACTTCTGAGTTGCCTACTTCACAAAATAGCAAGCCCCCCTCATTAAGATGCTTTGCGCTTTGCGCTAATATAACACGCACGATATCTAAGCCATCGTCGCCACAGCCTAAACCCATTTCAGGCTCATGGTGATACTCTTGCGGTAAGCTATCCATATCTTGTTGATCGACATAAGGTGGATTACTGACAATTAAATCATAACTTTGCCCTTCAACCCCAGAAAAAGTATCAGACTGAATTGGAATAACTTGTTCACAAAGACCGTGATTTTCTATATTTAGCTGTGCAACATTCAACGCTTCTACCGATAAATCAACAGCATCAACTTCTGCTTCTCCAAAATAACTAGCGCAAGCAATTGCTATGCAGCCACTTCCAGTACATAAATCTAAAATACGTTTGGGCGATCTGTTGGCAGGAATATAGGGAAAAAATTGATTTTCAATTAACTCTCCAATAGGTGAACGTGGTATTAACACTCGTTCATCAACATAAAAAGGCAATTGTGCAAAATAAGCAACATTAGTGATATAAGCCACGGGGATTTGCTCTTCAACACGACGAGTAAATAAGGCTAAAACATTGAGTTTTTCCGATTCAATCAACCGACACGTCATTATACTGTCGTCAACATCATTGGGTAAAGACAAAGTGTACATAACTAAGATATAAGCATCATTAAAAGCATTATCACTACCATGACCATAAAACAACTCAGCCTGATTAAATAACGTTGCACCATATCGACAATAATCTGCAACAGTATGTAATTGGTTGACCACAGCGGTTAGCTTACTCATTTTTAATTCCTATAACTTTTAAATTCTGTATACTCTACCCATATCAGGATGCGGGTAAGCTCTATTATGATAGTGTGAGTATAATTCATTAAATTCATTTCTTGTAAAGATTAACCTATATTTTTAAACTGCCATGATGAAAATGAAAATTAAATACGTGCCAAAAAAATCAAAAACCACCACTGATGCTGATGCTAGTGAAAATCTTTTTCAACAAGTAATAGGTAAGGTTAAACCGATAAAAGTGGACACAATACACTTTGCCAAAAAGCTCAGCAACCCTAAAAGCAGCTCCCACCTAAAAAATTCTCTACAAAGCTCTCTACAAGAAAAGAATAAAGCACTAGCGCAGTTTCATTTTTCTGATGAGTTTGAACCTAACTTAAACAAACAAGGACCAATGAAATACGTACGCGCCGATGTTAACAGCTTTGAAACTAAAAATTTACGACGTAGTGTTTACAGCCCTGATTTAATTTTAGATCTCCATGGTTTAGATCAACAACAAGCCAAACAAGAAATTGCTGCGCTACTTTATGCTTGTCAAAAAGAGCATGCTCAATGCGTTTGTATCATTCATGGTCTTGGCTCAAGAATATTAAAAAATAAAGTACCGCACTGGTTAGTGCAACATCCTGATGTGATGGCATTTCACCAAGCACCATTAAAATGGGGTGGCAATGGTGCTTTATTGGCATTGATTGAACTAAAAGATAAATTTAATAAAACGTAAACCCGTCTATTTACTGAATATCATGGTGACAAAGGGGCAATGAATTACCCCCTACAAAAGATCTACAATCTTTCCTGATTGAAATACATAGTATGTTAAATATTTATTTTTTCAGGTGATACCATATCGATCAACTGCCCTTGCATTTTTTCAATATCATAATCAATTATCGCCACTGCTCCGGTTGAAAAAATCGGCATATTCAACGAACCTGTTAACTCACCAACCAAATAACTCACAAAAGGCATATGCGAAACTAATAAAATAGCTTCGTTTTCATCTGAACTGTTCACTTTGTTTAAAGCGTCAATATTTTGAAATAAGCCATCTATAAAGTCATGAGCCTGATGTGCATTGCCAGATGGCGTAATAAAATCGAGTGTTTCAGGGATGATTTCATTAGAAATTATCTTTTTATTAGCAAAAGTATTTTCATTAGACAGTAACGTTTTTTGAATAGTGGCAATAACATTTGCGCAACTTTGCTGCGCCCTAAGATACGGACTCGCAAAGATTTTTATCAATCGTGTTTGTTTACGACGCGCCAGCCAAAACCCCATTTTTTCAGTTTCAATAATACCTTGTTCTGTCAAAGGTCTAAGTGAGTCTTCAGCTTCAATATTTGCAGCCTCTCCATGGCGCATGATAAAAATATGCATTTATTCTCCAGCTCATCAAGTAGATAAACTTACGCGGTTGTCGTTTTTTTGGCTATAGTAATAGAAATATAGTTTAACTGTTAAGAATAAAATAGACTCTAGTTATTCCATAAGGTAATTTAGACTAGATAAACCAATATAAATAGGAGCCATGAGTTGAAGCAAAGTCCAAATGATTTTAAAAAATATCAATCACTTACCTTGGACAATGGTTTACGCGTTTTATTGATTCATAACAAGGATACTGATAAATGCGCTGCAGCATTAGCTGTTAATGTGGGTCATTTTAATGATCCTCAAGATAGGCAGGGGTTAGCACATTTTTTAGAACATATGCTCTTTTTAGGCACAGTTAAGTATCCTGATAGCAGCGAGT
Source organism: uncultured Colwellia sp. (assembly GCA_963974965.1). Taxonomy (GTDB): domain Bacteria; phylum Pseudomonadota; class Gammaproteobacteria; order Enterobacterales; family Alteromonadaceae; genus Colwellia. Next base: position 141,497 of record CAXBEX010000014.1, read on the forward strand.
ATCAAAAATTTATTAGCCAGCATGGTGGCAGTAACAATGCTTGGACTGCAACAGAGCACACCTGTTTTTACTTCGATATCCATCATCAACATTTCGATGAAGCACTAGATCGTTTTAGCCAATTTTTTATTTCTCCCTTATTAGCGGATGAGTTTATTGTTAAAGAACGCAAGAACATTGAAGCTGAATTCAAGCTTAAGCTTAAAGATGATGTTCGTCGCTTATACGACGTTCATAAAGAAACGATAAACCAACAACATCCATTTTCACAGTTTTCTGTCGGTAATATCGACACACTTGCCGATAGAAATGAGATAAGCATTAGCAAAGAAATTAGCGATTTTTTTGATTGCTACTATCAAGCTAGTTATATGACACTGGCAATAGAAGGCCCACAACCTTTGGCTGAATTAAAAAATTTAGCCGAAAGTATGTTCAGCGAAATTAAAAACAATGATAAAACGTTAGCAGCGGTTACAGCGCCTTTATATTTATCTGAGCATCAAGGAATACACATAGATGTACACCCGGTAAAAAATGAACATCAATTGATCATCAGTTTTGCTATGGAGAGTATCGATAAATATTACCAAGATAAACCCGAATCCATATTAACTTATTTAATTGGTCATGAAGGTAAAGGCAGTATTTTAGCCAAACTAAAACAAAAACAATGGGCGATGAGTTTAACAGCAGGCTCAGGGATCAATGGCTCTAACTTTAAAGATTTTAATGTCAGCATTAGCTTAACTGAATTAGGTGAAGCGCATATCAATGACATTATTAGTATTGTTTTTTCCTACATTGGTCTATTAAAATCAGCAAAACTACCTTCTTACTATTATCAAGAAAAACAGGTAATTGCAGATCTATCATTTACTTACCATGAAAAAAGTAGTCCGTTAGATAATGTTAGCCAACTAGCAATTAATATGCAGCATTACCCATGCGAAGATTATATTTTTGGTGACTATATAATGTCTGGTATGGATGATAAAAACGTTAGTCACTTACTAAGTTATTTAAATGCCGACAATCTGCGAGTTATTCATGTAAGTCAAAATAATAGCTTTTCTAAAACTAGCTTTTGGTATCAAGTGCCCTATCATATAAGTAACATCGCTGCAGAAACATTAACTTATTGGCGTCAATTATCAACACCGACTCATCATAATTACCAAGCAAACAATACATTATTTTTACCGAAAGAAAACCCTTACATCACTGGCAATCCTCACGTTTTTAATAATGTAGACAAGAGCACATTACCAACAAAAATTGAAGCCTCTAACGGCTTAGCGGTGTGGTACAAACAAGACACCACATTTAAAGTACCCAAAGGCTATATTTATATTGGTATTGACTCCCCCTATTCAATAGCATGTATTGAAAACATTGCCATGACGCGGTTATTTGTAGATTTATATACCAATACTGTCGTTGAAGAAAACTACGATGCAGAGTTAGCTTGTATTCATTACCATTTATATGCTCATCAAGGCGGTATTACCTTACAAGTTTCAGGGATCAGTGAAAATCAACCAAGGTTGTTAGAAAAACTTTTATACAGATTAATGCATCACAATATAAGCCAAGAAAATTTTAATTTGTTTAAGCAGCAATTGATCACCCACTGGAATAATAGCGACAAAAGTAAATCAATTTCACAACTATTTTCTACATTAAGTTCATTAATGCAACCAAACAACCCTTGCTCTGATGACCTAGCCATGGCTTTAAATAAAGTTACTTTTTCGCAATATCAAGCTTACAGTAAACAACTTTTTGAAAAGATTACCCTTGAAGTGCTGATTCATGGCAACTGGCTTATTGAACACGCCAATAAAATAGTGGCTAATATAAAGCAAGTATTTGACAAAAATTACAGCAATGAACATTCGGTGCAATGCCCTGTTATTGATATTACTGATAGAAAAACACTTGTTCTACCACTAACAATTCCTGAACATGACCATGCAACAGTAGTTTATACCCCACTAGGTACAAGAGACAATAATTTGGTCGCCTTAACAATGGTAACTAGCCAGCTTTTATCACCCTTGTTTTTTCAAGAAATGCGCACTGATAAACAATATGGCTACTTAGTTGGTGTAGGTTATGTGCCAATAAACCGATATCCAGGTATTGCCTTTTATATTCAATCTCCGCATACCGACGCGATTACCTTAACAAAAGCTATTGACAACTTTATTACCAACAGCTTAGAAACAATAATGGACCTTAGTGAAGATGATTGGTCACACCTTGTTCATGGTTTGGCCGGGCAATTACAAGAAAAGGATAATAATTTAAGAATTAAAAGTCAGCGCTTTTGGGCGGCAATTTGCAACAAAGATCTACAGTTTACTCATAAGGAGCAGCTTGTAGATGCTATTTTATCTTTAAAATTTGAAGAAATAATAACCTTCATTAAAAATAAACTAATGACACTATCAAACCCCGATCGAATCATTCTAATGTCTATGCCAGCAGAAGATTCAAAGCTACCTAAAAAAATACAGCACCAGTTAACTAGTGAAAACATCATAGAAGCAAATGATTTCACTAAAAAAAGTCAAAGAAAATATTAACTCTGCCAATAGAGAATTAACAGACAAAGAACAATAAGTAAATAATTCTAGCTCAACAAAAGTTGACTTAAGGTGACGCATGATTTTTAATGGTCTGTCGCATATTTTTTATCTGTTTGTATTTATATTTAAAAATAAGAATAATAATTTTCCATTTCCCTTTAGATTAAACTAGGTTGAACTGTGCTTTCATATTTTTTTAAGTTTCCTGCTACTTATATTTTAAATTTACTTGTTAATAAAACACCTTCTATTACTACTATCAAAAGGCTTATAACGGTTATTTGTTTTACCGCTTTTTCAGTGAATGCCTTATCTGAAAATACTATTTCAAATGAGCAATTAAATAACACCTCAGTAGAAACAGGTACAGGTGCTAATACAGAAAGCACTATAATTGAATCAAATAGTAACCTGTTGAAATTTAGCCAACTATCAACGTTAGACGGTTTATCAAACTCCAACGTATTTGGTATCACCCAAGACCACCAAGGCTTTATCTGGTTTGCCACCGAAGATGGCTTAAACCGCTTTGATGGCAATAATTTTGTTATTTATAGGCACGATGCTAATGACAAATACTCAATTACAGATAACGTTATCCGTAAAATATTTATTGATAGTGAAAACACCCTCTGGGTTGGTACAGAAAACGGTTTAAGTCGTTATAACCTAGTACTTGATAATTTTGATAATTTTTTCAATAAGCCAAGTGATCATTCTTCACTTAAAGACAATATTATTTGGGATATTTATCAAAATAAAAGTAATCTCCCAACGCAAGATCAAGAAAAGCCTCTATTATGGATATCAACAACAGAGGGCTTACATACACTTTCCGTTACCACAAATACCAACGATATAAAATTTAAGCGTATAAATGTTCGCAACTACAATGAACGCATTCGTGAAATAAAAACCATTTTTCAAGATAAAGAAGGAATCTATTGGTTAGGTAGTTTCGATAAAGGTATCCATTTACTCAGTCAGAGCCTTAACTATATAGGTTCACTTAAAACACAAAATAAATTCAATTTAGCAATTGATGCTAACGCATTATTTGACATGAAAATTATTGATAACCGTTATTGGTTAGCGACAGATAATGGACTATATATTGTTGATGATCGCTACCAGTTAATATCTCACCTAACAGATATTCCAAAACAAAATAATAATAATGACCAAAGCTTATTATCAAAAAACATCAGAGCTATTGAACAATTTGATGAGAACCATGTATGGTTAGCGACTCAAAATGGTTTAAATACAATTAACTTATTAAACAACCATATTGGCAGTTATCAAACTAATACAAAATCAACTTCCATAAATGAAAATTGGTTGATGGATGTTTATCGTGATAACAATAACAATATGTGGTTAGCAAGCTATGGTGGTGGTTTGAATAAACACTCTCCACTAACTAGTTTGTTCTATCATGGTTTAGAAAGTGATGGTAATCAAAGTTATCGTGTAGAATCTTTTGCTGAAACTTCTGATGGAACTGTTTGGATATCAACTGAGAAAAATGGGTTATTTAAAATAAGTGTTGTCAATTATGTAAAAAATGTCGAAATTAGAATAAATGAAAATGTTAGACAAATTTTATCCGATGAAAATGAAAGTCTCTGGCTACATACAGAAAGTAATAAGCTTTTTAATTTTTTTCCTAAAGTAGATAAATTAGTTGAACATAAAAAATGGCTTAATGAATCTAATTACATTGATAATAAATTAATAATAATCATTAAAAATAGTCTTTGGTTTATAAATAGCGAAGGGGTTTTATCAAATTACAACCCTGGCACTCAAAGCTTTATGAGATACCCTAAGACGGGAATATCTGCGCTAATAAACATACAAAAAGATAGTAATGAGCTTTTATGGTTAATAACCTCACAAAATGAACTATTAAATTTTTCTACCTTTGATAAAAATTACACAAGGTTAGAAACTGTTATTAGAAAGAATTACGCTAAATCCTCTATTAATAATATAAGTGTCAGTAGAGAAACTATAATACTTGGTTCTGACTCCCATGGACTCATTTTGCTTAACAAAAAAAGTAAAAATGCAAAGGTATTAGATGAAAACAATAAACTTAAAAATAACTATATTGCGTCAATTGCCATTGACGCAAAGAATAATGCTTGGATTGCTACAAATAAAGGGATTACAGTAATAACCTCTAAAGATAATATAGTTATTAACTTTGATTCTGATTATAAAATAAACACACCTGAATTCACGAAAAGAGCTGTACTATATTCGAAAAGTGGAAAACTTTATTTTGGTGGACCTAATGGTTTTTATACTTTCATTCCTGAAGATATATTGCAAATAAATCAGAATATCACCCAACCGATATATACTAACTTATATATCGCTAACAAACGCATCGATATAGTACAAAAAAACACTATAAAGCCAAAAAATGACAATATTTACACACTAGAAAAACAGCTAAACTCATTGACACAACTTGAACTAGCTTATAAGCAGTCTCCTATCAGCTTTGAGTTTATTTCACCTAATACAAAGCTCCCTACTCAACTTCGTTATAGGTATAGATTAATAGGGTTAGAAAAAAGTTGGATTGATGCAGCCACAGATACAGGTAATAGTAACAATCGCGCCACTTATACCAATTTAAGTCCTGGCGATTATGTTTTTGAAGTACAGGCTTATGATATTTATGAACCCAACAAAGCTAAAACTAGCCAGTTAAACGTACATATTTTACCGCCTTGGTGGTTATCAACCAGTATGCTTCTTGTTTACGGTTTACTTACCTTGTTATTCTTAATTTATCTTTTTCAACAATATAGAAATAAACAACGTTATCACTCACAAATAAAAGAAAGTGAAGAGCGTTTAAAATTATCACTTTGGGGAAGCGGTGATGAAATGTGGGATTGGAATATCATCACAGATAAAATTTACCGCTCTAATATTTGGGGGATTCTAGAGTTCCCCCAAGATGGAACTCGTAATAAAAGTGAGCAGAAAAACAACCAAGGTATTATAAAAACCAATATTCATCAGCATGACATTGAAAGGGTAAAAATCGTTTTAGAAGAACACTTTGCTCAAAAGACAGAACATTTCGAAGTAACATATCGCGTAAAAGACAAATACAACCAATGGGTTTGGATTTTAGATCGCGGAAAAATAGTTGAACGAGATGACAATAATAATCCTTTGCGTATGACAGGTACGCTAAAAGATATTAGCCAAATAAAAAAAACAGAAGAGCGGTTAAAACTGTTTGCAAGGTGTATTCAAAATATATCAGATGCTGTCGTTATCTATGATCGTCAATTTATTGCTGTTGATGTAAACAAAGCATTTCAACGTATAACAGGAAAAGAAAGGAAGCAAATGGTTGGGCGAACGTTATCATTCGACCAATATTCAAAAAGTTTCACTCAAAATATTAAACAACATTTAGTGACTAAAGGCAGTTGGTACGGAGAAATAGAGAATTTACGAGCTGATGGCAGTATATATCTAACTGATTTAAACATAGATATTATTCATGATGAAAACAACAAAATATCTCATTTTGTTGGTGTTTTCTCAGATATTACTAAACGCAAAGAAACTGAAGCAGAGCTAAGAAAATTAGCCAGTTCAGATATTTTAACCAGTTTACCCAATCGCTCATACTTTCAGGCGAATCAAGCACGTTTAGTGAGAAGCAAGATTAACCATGCTTTACTTGTTTTTGATTTAGATAATTTTAAAAAAATCAATGACTCTATGGGACATCAAGTAGGCGACGCAATATTATGTCAAGTTGCCAAACGCATGTTAACACTTGGACGCAAGCAAGATAGTGTATATAGATTAGGTGGAGATGAATTTAGTATTATTCTTGAAGGTACAAATGACATACACACCATTACCTCGTTGGCAAAAGATATATTACGTACAGTAGCATTGCCTTTTAAAATAAAAAATCAAGAGATTGTACTGTACAGCAGTATTGGCATTGTACTCTTTCCTGAAGATGGTATGACTGGCCATGAACTCCTTAAAAATGCCGATACGGCTATGTACCATGCAAAAGGGAGTGGTGGTAATAAATACCAATTTTTTAGCGATTCAATGAATAAACAGGCAGTTAAACGATTACAAATTGAAAGCTTAATTCGACACGGTTTAAAAGACGATTCTTTTTCTGTGTATTATCAACCAAAAATTGAAATAATTACTGGTAAAATAGCGGGTATGGAAGCCTTGGTTCGTTTTGAAACACCAAGTAAAGGGATTATTAGCCCTATAGTTTTCATTCCTGTATCGGAAGAAACAGGACAAATAATTGATATAGGCGAAATAGTATTAAGAAAAGCCTGTTTTGCCACAAAAAAATGGGTAGACGCTGGGTTATTTGATGGCAGAGTTGCAGTAAACTTATCAGCAGTACAATTTACCCAATCGAATTTAGTCACTCAAATTGCTAACATTTTAAAAGAAAGCCAATTACCTGCTAAACATTTAGAATTAGAGATAACGGAAGGCACCGTAATGCACTCCCCACAAGATGCTATAGATACTATGCTACAAATAAGAGCGATGGGAATTCACTTATCCCTTGATGATTTTGGCACGGGTTACTCGTCTTTAGCTTATTTGAAAAAATTCCCGCTTAACACCTTAAAAATAGATAAAGCGTTTGTTGATGATATTGAAGAGTCTGAGCAAGGTAGAAATATGGTTGCTACCATTGTCACTATTGCTCATAACCTAGGCATGGATGTTGTGGCAGAAGGGGTTGAAACGAATCAACAGCTCAATTTCCTATCTGGCTTACGTTGTGAGCAATTACAAGGTTATTTATATAGTAAGCCGCTTGCCACTGAACATTTTAAAAAATATTTAATTGCTCATCAAATTACCAATAAATCCACTTCGTTTAGTCAATAACGTGATATAAAAATTCTCAACAAAAACTGTCTATAAAGACAATCTATAAAAACTATATCTAAAACTACCAATAGTAAATAGCAACGTCAAGAAACTGCCATCATTGTAATATAATTATGGCTATCTCTTATCATCACCCAATAAAAAATAACGCTATTACGCTAACGCCTTAATAATTCTAGTCTACAGCCACACCAAAACCATTTGGCATGATTTAAGCATATTTTCCATTGACAATTCTAATCAACAACAATTTAAAGGAAAAGTGTATGTTAAGTTCAATTATTCTTTCAATGGCTATGTCAGTTTCACCCGCTCCAGAAGCTGATACTAGTTCATTTAACATAGAAACCATTGGTGATACTCGTGGGACTCGTCGTTTGAGCACATCAAAGAATATTACATCTG
>CAXBEX010000015.1:0-121848 GCA_963974965.1 uncultured Colwellia sp.
GGAGTCCACATAAGCCAGCTATTGCTCAATCAAGCGCCTTGTTCTTGAAAATTAACCCTCATTAAAATTTGAACCATTAATTAATTTGATTGGTATAAGAAGAGTATCAAACCTTGTCACTGTAAATCAGCATCAATAAGACATAAATGGATGTATGGTCAGTACTTAAGTATTTCAATCGGGAAAGGGGGGATATTTTTTGTAGAGGTAATTCATAGCCCCATTGATGGACTACATATTTTTGTTCCAGACAAAACCTAAGTACCAACATCCTTGTACGCAAAGTAGAACCTTGTATCTACATAGGGTATTTCAAATTTCACCGTGGATCCTGAGTTATCTATTTAGACAAGTTATTATTGAATGTAAAGTAAGGGCTGGATTCAGTGTCCAAACTAAAGGGTTTCATGAAAATAGCAAATAAGGTGCAGCATTAAATATTAAAAAGCCTGGCTTGTATGAACAAGGCAGGCTTTTGGATTATTACATTTGTTTACGTGATTTTTACAATTTAAACTCTTGTACTGATTGTTGTAACTCTTCGGCAAGACGAGCTACTTCACTACTTGATGCTGCCGTTTGTTGTGAACCTGCCGTGGTTTGCTCGGCAATTGCTACAATAGATTCAAGGTTTTCGCTAATTTCATGAGCCACTACACTTTGCTCTTCTGCAGCTGTAGCGATTTGTGAACTACGATCAAAGGCTTCATGCACTGCATGAGTGATAGTTTCTAATGCTTTATCCGCTTCTTCTGATTGTGTTACACAATCACCAGCTTTCAATTTACCAGCATCCATTACCGTTACGGCTTTGCTTGCACCAGATTGTAGTGATTCAATCATTGTTTGAATTTCAGATGTTGATTCTTGAGTTCTACTTGCAAGGGTTCTTACCTCATCAGCAACAACAGCAAAACCTCTACCTTGCTCTCCAGCACGGGCAGCTTCAATCGCAGCATTTAAAGCAAGTAGGTTGGTTTGATCTGCAATGCCACGAATAACATCTAATATTCCGCCAATAGAGGCACTATCTTGTTGCAATTGGTTGATTACTTGGGAGGCAGAATCAACTTCATTTGCTAATTGCTCTATCGTTTTACGGTTACGACCAGATATCGTTTTAACGCGTTCTGCTTCATCATCGGCATGCTTAATTTCGCCCAGTGCATCGTTAGCACTAGATAAAACACTTTGTGCTGTGCTGCTCATTTCTGTGGTTGCAGAAGCCGCTTGTTCAACTTGATTACGTTGTTCTTGTATTGCTATAGTGCTTTGTGATGTTACTGCTGATGTTTGTTCGGCAGCTGCAGCAAGTTGTGAAGAACGATTTACTATGCTTTCAATTAGGTTACGTAAGCTATTAATAAGCAGGTTGCAATTTTTAGATAATTTCGCAAATTCATCCTTGCCACTTTCATCTAATTTACGAGAAAGATCACCAGAAGCTACAATATTAAGCATGTCATTAACACGACTTAATGGGCGGGTAATACTGATTAAAGTAAAGCGGGCAATAACAATAGCAATAATGATTGAAACAATAGCAATAATTATTGTTTCTGTAGTACCAGTAGACACCGAGTGTTTAACTAGTTCACTTGATGCGAGGGTAGCTTTATTGGCTAAGTCTACTTGGGTATCTAAAGTTTTGGTTATTTTGTCGGCATCCTCTTCTGCAGCTTTCAACATATCCTTGGCTTTCTGATTGGCGACCAACTGAGCGTTTTTATGAAATAGTATGCCAGTAGTAGCAGAAAGTAATTCCTCTATGGCTGAAAATGATTCAGACAACTCATCAACAGTATCAGTAAGGTCGTTCATGGTTAGTTCAGCAAAAATTTCGTTTACTGACGTTTGAGCGCCTTCTAAACTGAACGAAATTTCACTCTTAATTAATTCAGCTGTGTTATCCGATAACGTGTCGCGATATTCTAAAGAAGAAGAAACAATGGCATTAAATTGATTCTCTAATTGCTCACTTAAACTGATTGCTCGTTGTAGTTTAGTCTTAGCTAGTCGATGATCCGCTAAATCTAATAATAAAGTAACCGCATCATCGGCTTTTTCTTCTAAACTACTCATTTTGTCACTTAAGATGTTTTTTTGTTCAATAGAAATTTTTCTATTATCGAAAACAGCCAATGCTTCTTCTTCAAACAATACTCGGGCTTGGGTAACTTTATTCAAATTAGAAATTAAACTATTTTCATTTTGGACTAACGTTTTTAACTGTTGAAATACAGAGGTAAATTGAGTGCTTGTCGCTTGATATAAGGCTAAGTCATCAGCTAAAAGAGTAAGTTCTGATTCATAGAATCCTTTTAAGGTCGATATTGTCATTTTATCAAGTTGTAATGAAAGCTTATTACTGTCTTTTAACGTTGGGATCGCTACTTGGTTTTGTTGGCTAGTTGAGTCACTAATCGTGTTTAAGTTGAGTAAAGAAATCACGCTAGTTAAAATAAGTAGAATTGAAATGATGGCAAAACCACCAATGATTTTCATCGCTACAGTTAAATTCATAAATATCACCAATTAGTTTGAAACAAATGCATTAGTTATAGAACAAAAAAACATTATTATTAATTCATCATTCTATTATGTTAGTTTTTTTTGTTATTTTGATTAAATGTTTAGTTGGCCCTACATCCATATAAAGTCCAATGACTGACGCCCTTCTATACACGCTAATGTATAGTGACTATCATTTATACATATATCAATATTTTTTAAAGGTATATTGACAATAAATACCTTTAATTAGTTGAGTATATCAAGCTGCACAACTTTTTCACCTTTAAATGAATTTTAATTACCTAATTTAATTACTTAATTTAACTGCTTAGTTTATGTGATTGTTCAATAAATATTTTTTTATCATGCCAGCGTAACAGGGTCAAATGGTTTCCCCATACACAGCCAGTATCTAATGCGTAAATATTAGCAACGGAACAATGGCCCATAAGTGCAGCCCAATGCCCAAAAACCCAAGTTGTTTTATTGATGGTTGATGAGAGTTCATACCATGGTAGTAAACTTGCTTGATGCTGATTTTTTGACGTACTAGCTAGCGGTGCTAATTTGTTTTCAAATTCTAATCGTTTATCTTTATAGCAATAACGCATTCTGGTAAAGGCGTTAATGGTATAGCGAAATTTTTCTTCTTCAGTTTTTGCTTGTTGCCAATCATTTGGTTTTTCGCCGTACATTGCACGAAGCCATTGATTTCTATTTTTAGCGCTAAGTCGATGACTTGCAAAATTGGCTTGCTCTATTGCTTGTTGCAAGTTCCATTGCGGAGATATACCTGCATGGCTCATGTAGGCGTTGTCTTTGCCAATTTGTTGCAACAATGGCTGTTGTGCTAGCCAGTTCATCAAGTCATCAATATCATCAACGGCGAGTAATTGGTCGAGTTTATCTTGTTTTTTTACTTTTTTAATACCCGCATAAACAGAGAGTAAATGCAGATCATGATTACCAAGCACAACTTTTGCCGACTGATTAAGTGATTTTACAAAACGTAACGTTGCTAAAGAGTCAGGCCCTCTGGCAACAAGATCCCCTGCCAGATACAGTTGATCAATTTCTTGATTAAAGGCAACTTGTTTTAAAAGTGCTTTAAGTTCGCTATAACAGCCTTGAATGTCGCCAACTAAATAAATAGCCATTTAACCAATATCCCTTATAACTACTAGCCTTGGTGACTATCAGCCTTTGTAACTATCAGCCTTTGTAACTATCAGCCTTTGTAACGACTAGCCTTTCTAACTATTACTCTGTCGTTATTAGTCTTGCTCATGTGCTCTGTTTATTGCGCGCCTGGATTGCTTTTTATTGCTTTTTTGTACCACTTCAACAGGGGGGTTATCGACAATGAAATTAGCGAGTTTGATGTAATCATCAATCGTTAAATTTTCAGGGCGTAGGTTGGCGTCGACATCAAGACTTGCTAATTGCGCTTCACTAATTAATTTTTTAAAGCCATTACGTATGGTTTTTCTGCGTTGATTAAAAGCCGCTAAACACACCGTGTTTAATGCGTTAATGTCTTTTACTGGATTTTTAATTTCTTTGTGGGGTATTAAGCGCACAATAGCAGAGTCAACTTTAGGTGCAGGCTTGAATGCTTCAGGACCTATTTCCATCACTGGAAATACTTGGCATTGGTACTGAGTCATAATTGACAAACGGCCATAGGCTTTACAATGAGGCTCTGCTGCCATACGTTCTACTACTTCTTTTTGTAGCATGAAATGCATGTCTTTAACCTTATCTTTAAAGGTTAAAAGGTGAAAAATCAAGGGTGTAGATATATTGTAGGGTAAGTTGCCAAAAATACGTAAGGGAGCTTCTTCACCATCTTCACTTTTTACTAGCTGAGCAAAATCAAAATTTAAGGCGTCAGTTTCATAAATCGTTAAATGTGGCGCTAAAAAAGGATGGTGGCGTAACCTGTGGGCAAGATCTCTATCTAATTCTACTACTGATAGCTTTTTTGCTCGCTCGATTACTGGCTCTGTTAGTGCGCCAAGACCAGGGCCAATTTCAATTAAATTCTCGCCTGGCTCAGGATTAATGGCATCAATAATGTCACTGATAACGGCATCATTATGAAGGAAATTTTGACCAAAACGTTTTTTAGCTTGATGACCTAAGTGGGTTTTACTGTTCATAAGTATTCTCTAGTTGTCAGGCCAGCTAACATTACTTACTGATGTTAGCTAAGTTGATGGCCGTGTTAATAGCTTCCATCATACTGCCTGAATCAGCATTACCTGTGCCGGCAAGTTCAAGTGCAGTGCCGTGATCAACTGACGTGCGAATAAAAGGTAAACCTAAGGTTATATTTACCGATGAACCAAAACCTTTATATTTTAGCACGGGTAATCCTTGGTCGTGATACATACTGAGAATAGCATCGGCATCTTTTAAGTATTTTTCTTGAAAAATTGTATCAGCAGGCAAAGGGCCAATGATATTTATACCTTCTTCTCTAAGCTGTGCAAAAGCAGGCTCCATTACTTCGATCTCTTCACGACCTAAGTGACCATCTTCACCCGCATGAGGATTAATGCCACAAGCATAAATTTTGGGTGATTCTATGCCAAATTTGCTTGTTAAATCTTGATGAAGAATACGTGTCACTTTTTGTAAACGCTCAAAAGTTATTGCTTTAGAAACGTAGGCAAGCGGTATATGCGTTGTGACTAAGGCGACTCGTAATCCTTCTGTTGCAAGCATCATAACTACATCCGAGCAATTCGCTTGGAGGGCAAAAAATTCTGTATGACCACTAAAAGGTATACCAGCTTTATTAATTAATCCTTTGTTTACAGGCCCTGTAACGATAGCATCAAATTCACCTGACATGTTTTTGTCACTTGCCACTTTTAGGGTTTCAACAACATAAGCACCATTGTTAACATTAAGGGTGCCAGCGATAGTTGGCTCTGTTAATGGTATGTCTACTATCGTTAACGTGTTTTTAGCTTGAGGCGTTGCCGCAGTGTTAGCATCATAATCAATAAGTGTTACGGATAAATTTAATTGTTTAGCACGTTCTGTCATTAGCGTTTTAGAAGCAACCACAACTATTTGTACTGGCCAAGAATGTTGCGCGATAGCAATAACTAAATCAGGGCCTATACCAGCGGGTTCTCCGGGCGTAATGGCAATACGTTTAGTCATGTTTATTTATCCTGTTCAAAAATTTCGATGTAAGCTTCATCGCGAGTTTCTTTCATCCAGCGAGCACTTTCCACGCCAAACTTACGATTATGAATAATTTGATAAACACGGTTTTGATTTGTATGTGAGGTAGCATCACTCATACGGCGATCGTTTAATTGAATAATGTGCCAACCAAAAGATGAACGAAATGGTTTGTGATACTCACCAATTTTCATGGTCGCAAGGGCCTCTTTAAAAGCAGGATCATAATTTTCTGGGTCAGCCCAACCTAAGTCACCACCACGAACTGATGTAGGACCTTCAGAAAACTCTTTGGCAAGATCGGCAAAGGTAGCGTCTCCTGCTTTTATTTGATCTAGTAGTCCTTGTAATTGTGCTTCAGCTTTAGCTTCACTTAAAATAATGGAAGGTTTAATTAAAATATGACTAGCTTTGACTTCTTCAACTTCTACGATTTTACGACCACGAATATCTAGTACTTTTACAATACTAAAGCCTAAGCCTGTACGAATAGGGCCAACTACCGTGTTTTTATCTTTTCCAGCTACTAACTCAGAGAAAAGTGTTGGCATTTCGTTGATGCTTTTCCAGCCTAAATCACCCCCTTCTAAGGCGTTTGCGCCACCTGATGAGGCGATAGCTATTTTAGTAAAATCTGAACCACTATTAAGTAATTCAATAACTTTATCAGCACGCTCTTTACTGGCAGTCAAATCTGCTTGTGTCGCATCAGAGGGAAATTCAATTAGGATATGACCAAGGTGATATTCTACATCATGGTTGGCTTGCTCTTTCATTAAGTCTAATAAATTAGAGACTTCTTGTGGTGAAATGAAGATGCGACGTTGAACACTGTTACGGCGAACTTCTCCAGAAATTAATTCAGTACGAATGTTTTCACGATATTTTTCATAGTCTTCACCATCGCTAATCAGCGCTTGGCGAAATTGAGATAACGTTAGCTTATTTTCTTGTGCCATATTGGTAATCGTTTGATCTAATTGAGCATCGCTAACTTGTATGCCCATGCGCTCGCCAATTTGTAGTATTAAACTGTCGTTAATCAACTTATCCATAACTTGGGTGCGCAACGCATTATCAGACGGTAGTGCCTGATTATTTTTTTTCGCTTGTTTTTTTATGTTTTCTAGCAGATCCTGCACTTCAGATTCGAGTACTACACCCGCGTTCACAACCGCAGCAACTTTGTCGATTTGTTTTTCTTCGGCTTGTACTTTTGTCTGTAACCCAGCACAAAGTACACTGGTTAATATTAACGTGTTAAGTAAAGTGGTAACTAAATTTTTCATGAATTATTACATCTTGGTTATGGTGCATTATTAATTGTTATTATGTTTAGTTTTGTAAGTAGTAAGGGCGTTTATAGCCAAAAATACTTGAATTAAACATGTCTTGTGTGCCAATGGCGTCTTGCTTACCATTTAGTCCCTTGATGATAAACTGTAGCTCGAAGCCGCTATTAAATTCATCGCGGTTTTCATTAGGAAAACCATCATCACTTAAGTTTGAGTTTATATATCTACGATAGGCTACACGGATAGCCCAGCAACAACTTTCATATTGTAAGCCTGCGTAGCTTTCTAAGTTGCGTTTCTCTTGTAAATCTTGAGTTAATCGCCCAACAAAAGCCCAATCTTTGTTAAGTGCGATATTTGCTAGTAATGACATTTGCTCTAAACTACTATCTGAGACATTACGAACATACCTATGGTTCAATTGAACTGAATTATATTTATCAATTTGATAGTTTAGCGTACCTTGACTCTTATTGGTGAAACTTTCAATAGTATTGTATTGTATATCACTACTGATTTGCCACTTATGATTTAATCGGTAAAATAAATTTGCAGCAAGGGATGATTGTTGGTTTCCAGTATTGCTATCAATATCAAATATTTCATCAAAGCGCTTATTAGTCGATAAATATTGAATGCGACCTAAGCTTAAACGAAATATTTCTAAGTTTGATTGATCGAGTATTCTACTCGTGATCCCCCAGGTGTATTGATTAGCACCCGCAATTCTATCTAAGCCACTGTAGCTTCGGTCTCTAAATAAGCCATTAAAGTCGTCTTGTAAAATGGTGGTATCATATAAACCAATATTGGTTTGGTCTTTTTCAGGAATATATAAGTATTGAATTTGTGGCTCTATGGTTTGGATATAGCCATTACCAAATAAAGGCATACTGCTATCGAAATTAATACCGCCATGAAAACGTATTTTCGGTAATGTACGGTTAACCGTTTCCTTTAAATTACTGCCCACTTGGGTATTATTTTGTTGGTAATAAGTGTGCATTATCTTAAATTCTGAAGTTAAAAACCAAGCAGGTGTTGATAGTGGAATGTTAAACCCTGCTTCAACATGATAACGGTTGGCACTTAATTGATCTTTGGTTTGTGCTTGAAAACTTGTTAGTTCAGAATAGAGTTCAAATTGCCCTGATAAGCCTTTCTGTGAAAGTAGATTAAAGGGCTCTTGGGCTGAGATTTCTATGTGAGGTAAGGTTTTGTAACTGGTTTGGTTATTACCTAAAACTTCAAAATCTTGTAGTTTCATTGTGGTTTGCCATTGTTCACCAAAATAAGATAATTCACCTATTTGGTATAAATAAGCATCATTAGAATTATATTGTTCAGAGGTAATATCAACTAAATAATTGTCATCACTGATGGTTGTGTAGTCTATATAAGCGCGGAAATTATCCGAAAATGTACCCACGTGCTGAAACCTTGCAAGGTAGCGCGGGTCATTATTTGATTTAATTTCATTGTCTTTGTTTAAATATTCTAAATTAATACTACCTTTTTGCAATGCTGATAAATATCGAAATTCTGTTTTTAGTTGTGTACCTCGTTTAGACATATAATGCGGGGTAATTGTAGCATCCATACTGGGTGCAATATTCCAATAATAGGGCGTTTCAATTTCTAATCCTGAGTTACTAGAACTGCCAATTGTAGGATATAAAAAACCACTTTTTCGCTGTTTAGAAACCGGAAAAGTGAAGTAGGGTAAGTATAAAATGGGGGTGTCAAATAATCGTACTTGTGCATGATAAGCTTCACCAACGTTACCATCGGCTGATATTTTTATTTCAGTTGCTTTTATTTGCCAATCGGGTTCGTCGCCAACACAGGTGGTGTAGGTTGAATCTAATAAAGCCAATCCATTCTTTGAACTGATTGTTAATTCGTTAGCACTACCATGCCCTGGATTGCCATAAAGTTGGTATGCCGTCTTTAGCATGGTACTTTCTTTTTCTTTTTTACTGGCATTGAGTTCATCTGCTAGAATGTCAATGCTTTGACTTTGATAGTGTATATTACCTTGAGCATTAAATTTCATTAATAAACGATCAAAGGTAAGTTGGTCAGCTTTGATTATTTGGCTTTTATCAATAAGTGTGACACCACCGCTAAAGTTGGCCACTTGATCTTTTTCAATACTCGAATATTTAGATGTTATGTTAATGCTGTCATCGGTTATTTTTGGCGCATTGACTATCATGGGCGAAAAAGTTGGAATAGCACATTGGAATTGAGCCTGCACTGTCGCTTCGGTCAGTGTTTCGGTACGTGCTTCAGTAATTGTTTCAGCTAACGCTGGCATTGAAAATGCGACACAAAATAAAGTGATAAAGAAAAAAAATTGTCGGAGAAAAAGCATTTATTTTTAAAGGTTATCTTAAATATGCGCAATGAAACGTATATGATATAGCAAATGTAGCTTTCTAGCTACGAGTAGCGAGTAAATAAAGTGTAGGAAAATAATAAACGTATGCGTATTTGGGGAAAAATTCTAGGGTTTCTATTTGGCTTCATGCTAAGTAAAAATTTATTTGGTGCCTTGTTAGGTGCGTGGTTGGGACATATGTTTGACCGTGGCAGAGGATTTGATTTTGACGGTATAACGGGTGGTAAAGAAGATGATATTGCTCGTCAAGCCGCTTTTTTCTATGCCACCTTTTCTGTTATGGGCTATGTAGCAAAAGCTAAAGGCCAAGTGACTAATCATGAAATTGCTTTTGCTAGTGCTTATATGGATAAACTTGGCTTGAACAATGAGCTACGTCAACAAGCACAAGATGCTTTTCGTGAAGGAAAAACCACAGGGTTTCCGTTAAATGATCGTTTAAGAAAGTTTAAACGTATTTGTGGTAATCGTCATGACTTATTATTGATGTTTTTAGAAATTCAAATTCAAGTGGCCTTTTCTGATGGTGACTTAGATGCTAAAGAACGTGCAGTACTCCATACTATCGCTAAGCTGTTGGGCTACTCTGCTCGTCAGTTAGACAATTTGCTAGAAATGATTATTGCCAGTGCTGCGTTTAATCAACAAGCAGGGCAGAGCTATCAACAATTTAATGGGGGCAATGCAGCGACTAAGGCCGGACAACTTGATAATGCCTATAAAATTTTAGGTGTGAGTAAAGAAAACTCTAAAGGTGATATTAAAAAGGCTTATCGTAAACTCATGTCTCAACATCATCCGGATAAGTTAATTGCTAAAGGGTTACCACCAGCAATGATGGAAGCGGCGAAAGAAAAAACCCAAGATATTCAAGCTGCGTATGATTTGATTTCAAAGCAAGATAAATAAAGTGCCGAGTAGCGAGTTAATAGTTACGAAGGCAAAACACTGATAGTATTATTTTTTCGCCACTCGAAACTTTCCCTACTCGTTACTGTTTTTTTACCAACCAATAGCTTTCAACCAACTATTAATTTGAGTTAGCAACTCTTGTTCAGGGTAGTAACCCATAGCATCATTGTTTAGCTGGCGTTGGCGATAATAAACTTTCATTTCTTGTTTAGACAACGCGAGGCGCTGTTTAGCTTTATCTAAAACAATGGGGTTATCGTGTCTTAGGTATAAATCTAATACTGGGTATTCGCTATAAGCTAATTTTTTAGCAAAAGCAGTGTTAGTTTCATCAATTAAGTTATTACTAGCTAATAAATAACTACTCAATAAAATGAATGCATTAGGCACTTGAGAAATAGTCGCTTGCTCATTATTTTGCGCTAGCAGCTCTACTAGCATCGCACCATGATTTCCTTGGGCAATAATCATAACAATACCAGGGTATTCATTCGCTTTTGCGATCACTGCATTCATCATTGCGCCAAGCTTAAGTTTGTAGCCATCAATAATGATTTTGTTTTCTTGCTGTTGCTCGCTAACTTTAAAGGCGCTAGAGGGATAATTCTCGGGTTTGCTCGTAGGCTGAATACTGATGGTAGTCCAACCTTGCAGGGGTAACGCTTTACGTAAAAAGTTTATGGCTTTAGGACTGGTTGCGCCTTGCTGCCAATCAGGCAATAAAATGACCACGCCTTTATTATTTACGCTAGAGTTTTCAGTGATTAACGTGATGTAGTCATCAGGCCCTGCTAATAAAGGCTTAACGTTGTTGGCAGGTAGGTAATGCTTTAGGTCATCTTTATATTGTAATGTAAGTGACCTTGGCGGTGGAACAGGGATCGTTTTTGGCTTTGTTTTGAGTGTGTCTTTTGATTCAGCCTTCGTTTCAGATGTATTTTCGGATGTTTTTTTAGAATCACCCTTAGTTTCAGCGAGGACTTGCTCAGGTGGTTGCTGTTCATCTTGCTGCGCTAAAACAGTAAAGTTTGTCAACGTTAGTAGCAAAAAAGACATTGTTAATTTTAGTATTGTTAGTTTTATTAGCGCTCGCACAGTTATCCTTTATTTCATTTGTAATATTGAAATGATGATCTCGAATCTTTATCGGCTTATAAATCAAATATATTAACTAAATGGGCAAGGCGCGTCAAAAGTAAGTAACTCACCTGTAACTGGATGCGCTAAACTTAAATGTTGTGCATGCAATTGTAACCTAGGACTAACCGTTAAGGCTTGCTCGTGGGCGTATAATCGGTCACCTAAAATAGGGTGGCCTAATGCTAACATGTGTACACGTAGTTGATGAGAACGCCCCGTAACAGGCGTTAATTCAACTAAGGTGCTATCACTTGCGGGGTTAACACTTTCCGAGTTATCCTTACCTGACGTGAGTTCACTGTAGCTCAACACTTTATAATGGGTTAACGATTGTTTGCCATTTTCATGATCAACTTTTTGCTTTGGCCTATTCGGCCAGTCACATATTAGCGGTAAATCAACACTACCTTCATGTTCTTTAACGTGACCAAATACTCGGGCAATATAGCTTTTCTTCGTTTTACGTTGCTCAAATTGTCTACTAATGGTCACATGCGCAGGCTTGTTTAACGCCATAATTATGATGCCGGAAGTCGCCATATCTAAGCGGTGAACGATGGTCGCTGTGGGCAAAACTCGCTGTACTCTATTTTGCAAGCAATCTTGATGTTCAGGCAAACGGCCAGGTACGCTTAATAAGCCGCTGCTTTTATTTAGAACGACTATGTCTTCATCTTGAAAAACAATATCAAGATAAGGGCTCATCGGTGGCTGATAGATAAAATCAGGATTTGCGGCCATATTGTCTCGCTTCGCTCAATGTTTTAAGTGGTGAGTAGCGAGTTTCGAAGTGAAACTGCTGAGAGTTTTGTACTTCGCTACTCGGTACTTTTCTTGCTCGTAACTTTTAGTTAATGGGTTACCACTATCATACGAACGGCTTCAAACGTTAATTGAGCTTTATCAATATAATGTGTCAGTTCGCTTTGTTGATGAGCAATAAAGTCAATTTCTGCTTGTCGAACACTCGGATTAATCGCTTTTAATGCGGTTAATCTTTGCTGCTCTTGCTCAAGCTTCGTTTGCATATTTGTTAAGGCCTTTGCTTGAATGCCAGTAATTTGCTCTTTACCATGTTCTTCGGCTTTAGCAACTAACGGCCCAATTTGTGACTTTAACGCTTTAATTAACTGTAATGCCATTTGTTTTTTAACCGGTGTTAACTGTTTATCTAACACCGATTCACTTACTTTATCAGCAAGGTTTTTACCACTTTTATCCACTAAAATACGAATGGGCGTGGTTGGTAAATAACGACCGAGTTGTAAATGTGCAGGGGCGGTAGCTTCCACAGTAAACAAACACTCTAAAAAGAAAGTGCCAACCGGTAAGGCTTCATTTTTTAATAACCCTATACTGGCATTGCCAATTTCATCGCTAAGCACCAAGTCCATCACGCCACGAACCATGGGGTGATCCCAAGTGAGTAATTGATAGTTTTCATTAATTAATGCGGTATCACGATCAAAAGTAACCGTGGTACCATCTTCAGGTAAGCAAGGGAAATTGCTATTAAGCATATGCTCACTTTGGTTTAACGCAATAGCATTATCGGCTTTATCGTCTTGCTGAACACCAAAAACATCTAATGCTTGAAACATAAACTGAGGTAAATGTATTTGTTGGTCATTGCGTTCTATTTTTTTAACTAGCTCATGGGCACGTCCTTGACCCGATGAATTTAGCTCAAGTAATTTGTCACGGCCTGATTCTAACTCGGTTTTTATTTGGCAATGCTTTTGCCAACTGTCACTAATTAATTGCTCAGCTTGACGAGAAACCTGCTGGGCACTTAACGCTAATGACAATAATTGTTCTCCGAAAGCCTCAAAAACTACGCGTCCGGTAATACAAGTGTGTTCAAACGCTTGCATCCCTTGTTGATACCAGTCAAATAATAAATGCTGTGCAGAATCTTCAAAATAAGGAATGTGTAATCGTATGATTTGGGTTTGACCAATGCGGTCAAGGCGACCAATACGTTGCTCTAATAAATCAGGATTGCTCGGTAAATCAAATAACACTAAGTGATGAGAAAACTGGAAGTTTCGTCCTTCACTGCCTATTTCAGAGCACAGTAACAACTGTGCGCTGTCTTCATCTTGGGCAAAATAAGCGGCGGCTTTATCGCGATCAAATATTGATAACCCTTCATGAAATACGGCCGAGCGAATACCTTCTTTAACACGCAGTGCTGCTTCTAAATCAATAGCGGTTTGTGCATGTGCACAAATCACTAATACTTTTTCTTTTTTCAATGATTTCAGTAAATCAATTAAATAATCAACACGCGGGTCAAAGCTTGTCCATACGTCAGCGTGTTTATCTAACCCTTGCCCTAATCCGTATAACATTTCTGGGGTGAAAACAAACTTAGCTTGCTTGGATTTTGCTAGTGTTTCAGGGCAACCGCTAAGCATAAATTCATTTAATGTTTCTTGATATTGCTCAGGCATGGTTAATGGTGCAGCATGTGTTTCACGCGCAGGGAAACCTTTAATGGTATTACGTGAATTTCTAAATAAAATACGACCGGTGCCATGTCTATCAAGTAATTGTGATAATAATTGCTTGCGAACACTTTGTTGCTCTTGTGCGTTATCGCTATTTAAACCAGTTAACTGCTTACTAATATCAGACTCTTTTAGTAGTGCTGATAAGGTGCTTTCTTGAGCAACCGATAATTGTTCACCGTCAACTAACGTATTAGCAGCATCGGCTACTTCGCTATAGTGAGATTCTTCTTCGGTAAATTTTTCGTAATCGAAGAATCTATCGGGATCGAGTAAGCGCAAACGGGCAAAATGACTTTCATGACCTAATTGATCCGGTGTCGCGGTAAGTAATAATACCCCAGGGATCACTTGCGCTAATTGCTCAATACACTGATATTCAATGCTTGGTTTTTCATGATTATAATTTAAATGATGGGCTTCATCTACCACCATTAAATCCCAGTCCTCGCTAATGAGTTCTTCGTACCATTTAGGGTTTTTAGTGACAAAGCTCAAGTTAACAAGCACTAATTGTTCGCTGCTAAAAGGGTTGGTATTGTCGTCACCTGCCACTTCAACGCAGCGATCTTCATCAAAAATGCTGAAATTAAGATTAAAGCGACGCAGCATTTCTACTAGCCATTGATGCATTAATGATTCAGGTACTATGATTAAAATGCGCTTTGCACGACCACTGACAAGTTGTTGATGAATAATTAAACCAGCTTCGATTGTTTTACCCAAGCCCACTTCATCGGCAAGTAAAACACGGGGAGCAAAGCGATTACCCACTTCGTCAGCAATGTAAAGTTGATGGGGGATAAGGCTAACACGCGCACCGGTTAAACCCATTAACTCAGATTGTTGTTGCTCATATTGGTGACGTAAGCAGTCTTTGCGCAGGCGAAACCAATCAAGCCTGTCAACTTGGCTGTTAAGTAAGCGGTCGTGCGGTTTATTAAATTTAATAAAGTGATCTATCATCACTTCTTTTAATGACACTTCCTCACTCTGCTCAGTCCCTTGTTTTATGCCATGATAGATAATAATGCCATGCGCTTCACTAGTAGAGGTTACTTTTAACGTCCAGCCTTCATGGCTTGGAATAATATCACCTTCATTAAAAATAACACGCGTTAGTGGAGCATTCGCTTTGGCATATTGACGTGATTCGCCAGTAGCGGTAAAGACAATGGTAACGAATCTGTGCTCTATACTGGTTACGGTTCCTAACCCTTGATCTGATTCACTATCACTGATCCAACGCTGACCTACCTGAAATGGCATAAAAAGAACTCCAAACAACTTAAAATTTAAGCGAAATTACAATGCTGAATACGCAGCATTAAAAATGGGCGCTATAGTACCTTTTCGTTAGTAATAATCATAGTTAGCTTTAGTAAAGATTAACAATTTTTTCTTGTCATATTTTAAATATACTGCCATTGTTAAATAGTAGTTGCTGATTATGTTATACCCAAGCTGTTTGAAGTGGCTTGGGTATATATAACACTAGTTTTGTATCATTATACTATTTTGTCTACATAGTATTAGGCTGGAGATGCTTATATGAGTGAAGAAAAAACAATTTACATTCTCGACACCAATATCCTTTTACACGAACCTTTTGCCTTTTTATCTTTTAAAGAACATGACGTTGTTGTTCCAATGACCGTGTTAGAAGAATTAGACTCAATTAAAGATAGGCGAAAAGATGTTAGCCGAGATGCAAGGGTTGCTATTCGTGCATTGGAAGATATCTTATTTGATGCCACCCCAGAACAAGTCTTAGCGGGAGTGAAATTACCACAAAATGATGAACAACATCCCAGTGGCTGTTTGTCAATTATTAATGATTACAGCCTAGCGCAAACGGCAAAGACTTTATCTTTTAATGAAAATGACAACCGAATCATTAATGCAGCTTTGCATATACAAAAGGAAAATCCGAAGAAGAAGATAGTGCTGGTTACTAAAGATATTAACATGCGTTTAAAAGCTAAAGGAGCAGGGTTGGCGCATGTTGAAGATTATAGAACAGATCAACTCATTGATGATATTAAGTTTTTAACTAAAGGTTATCATCAGTTTGAAGGCGATTTTTGGCAGCAAGTCAAGGTATGTGACAGCCAAACTGAAGGGCGAAATACCACGCATATTGTCGATAAAAGCTCAGTACCGTTAAGTTATATGAATGAATACCTTATTGACGAAAGCGAAAGTTTTGCTGGCAAAGTGACAGGTTGGAGTGATGATCAAGTCTCAATTTTAGATTTAGGTCGTGAGCGTTTATTAGGGAAAACGGCTTGGGGCGTTCATCCAAAAAACATTTATCAAGGTATGGCAATGGATGCTTTACTTGATCCAACAATCGACTTGGTTATTTTAACAGGCCCTGCTGGTTGTGGTAAAACTTTGTTAGCCCTTGCTACAGCGTTAGAGCAAGTAGTAGAACGAGGTTTGTATGATAAAATTATCGTGACACGTAGTACGCCAGAAATAGCGGAGTCTATTGGTTTCTTGCCGGGAACCGAAGAAGAAAAAATGGCGCCATGGTTAGCGGCTATTACTGATTCTTTAGAAGTGTTACATAAACAAGATGAGAATATGTCTGGCAGTTTAGATTACATTATGGAAAAGGCTAACATTCAATTTAAGTCTGTTAATTTTATGCGCGGGCGTAGTATCCAAAATTCTTTAGTGCTATTAGATGAATGTCAAAATTTAACCGCATCACAGCTAAAAACCATTATAACGCGTTGTGGTGAAGGAACTAAGCTTGTTTGCAGTGGCAATTTAGCGCAAATAGACAGTAATTATTTAACCGCGGTAACTTCTGGTTTAACTTATATCGTTGAGCGCTTTAAGGATTTTCCAGGGAGTGCAACGGTAAATCTAAATGGTGTTGTGCGTAGTCGTTTAGCTTCGTTTGCGGAAGAAAATTTATAGAGTCAGCATTTTTTTCATATAAAAGAAGGGGCTAATATTGCACAAACAGCATAAATCTACCGATTAGTTGTTGTATTGTTAAGGATTAGGTTAAAAAATGTTATGAACAAGGCTCAGAGCTAAGACCCCCCCCCCGCCAAGGCTTTCACCAAGGCACAAATTCGCTCTGTGAAGGGGGATTCATAATTTCTCAAGGTTAAAATCCTCAACGCCGCAGCGGTGGGGAATTAGCGTTGCAGAGATTAAAAGTTTACGTAAGCACCTAATACAAAAGAAGTATCTGACTTATCATTCCAGTCTAAATTGGTTTTTTCTATACCTGCTTTAAGGTTTAAATTCTGTCCTTTCATAAAATAAGTAAAACCTAAACGGGTTGAATCAAAGGTACCAATATTAGCCGTATCAGTAGAATCCCATTGCTCATAACCAGCCCAGTATTGAATGTCATTTACAAGAAATCCTGCTTGGGCATAAAAGCCATCACCTTCAGAATTTTTACCATTACCACCTGTTTGTAATAAACCTGCGCCGTCTAATTCCATTTTGCTGTATGCTGCTTCAGCAGAGAAAGTACCATTACCCATGGGTTGCTCTATAAAACCATCAACGGTTAATAGTGAGTAATCAACGGCATTACCCGTGTCAACTTCAGTAGTAGCGTCTGCTTGTGCAGTATACGAAACCCCTAATGAATAGGTTTTCTTTTTGCCTAAATAAGTTGAGGCGTTGTAGTAACCGCTTTCGGCATCACCAAAGTTAACTTGAAAACGACCTGAATACATATAACCATCACTCGCTGCGTTATCAGCACCATTATATAAGCCAAGATAATATTTGTAATGAGTGTCGTTGCTGATATTACCTTTACCAAAAGCAGTAGCACCGCCATCACGAACCGCGTATTTTGAACCAAGCCCTGATTTCGTATCGCCAATGGTGGTATTAGCAAACGATTCTAAAGCGCGGCCACCCCAGTTTAGTGATTTGTATGCAATACCGGGGCGATCCATGGTCATTAATGCAGCGGATGAGGTTAAATTTTGGCGAGACGCAGGCACCATATTTTCACCAACAATAATATTAAAATTTTCACTCGGCTTAAAGGTAATAAAGGCATCGATCATGTTCATGCTTTTACCCGACACATCGGTTTGTAAGAAAATGCTGGCTTTATCGGTAATAGTTGACCCTAAGCGAAAACGCGCACGGCGTACTTTAAATTCGTCTTCTGTATTAACGTCACCGCTGCGGGTTATTAATAACGTTTGTAAGCGAAAGCCAAGGTTGATTGTGGCGTCATCGTTAATTTTAATTTTAGCACCGGCGTTAGCTGTGCCTGCAGCGCTTAATAATGCTGCAGTGGTAATTGCAAGAGTTACATTTTTCATTGTTTTTCCCCAAGTTTTATATAAAGATTGATTTATTTTGCTAGATTATTTTTCTAATATTACTAACGGTATTTCTTTGTATCTCTCTATATAAAGCAAACAGCATACCAATAAATAAAAAAACTTAACCACCTAAAAAATAAGGAAAAAATATTTGTTGGTGTTTTTGCTGGGTGAAATTCCACCCAATTATTTTTCTTAATGAAACCAAATAGGAACATCATGAAAAACAAAATAAATAAGCATTACTCAGTAAATTCATCTCGGGCAATTTGATACTTTTTCATTTTGTCGTACAGTGTTTTGCGTGGTAGATTTAACGCTTCCATGGTGTCTTTAATTTTTCCTTTGCTATAACCAAGCGCTTCTTCAATTAATGAACGTTCAAAAAACTCAACCCGTTCGGTTAACGTAAGTGTTGATTCAATATTACTGTTTTGATCACTGTCGTTTTGTTGAAAGGTTGCATCAAAGCCTAGCAAGATATAACGCTCAGCCATGTTTCTTAATTCTCGAACATTGCCCGGCCATTGATGTGCGTATAGTTTCGTCATACATTCTTGTGGTAAGGGGATGTATTCTCGGTGATATCGTGCAGAAGCAATACGTGCAAAGTGAGTGAATAGTAGCGGAATATCTTCCATACGTTGACGCAGCGGAGGAATGTTTACCTTAACTAAATTGAGTCGATAATATAAATCGTGACGAAATTCACCTTGATCACATAAAGCTAACAAATCAACTTTGGTGGCAGCGACTACCCTAATGTCAAGGTCAATACTGCTATTTGAACCTAAACGTACTACTTTACGCTCTTCTAATACGCGCAAGAGCTTAATTTGCAGCGACATGGGAGTGCTTTCTATTTCGTCAAGAAAAAGAGTACCGCCATTGGCGTGTTCAAACTTACCGATACGACGCTTGTCGGCGCCAGTATAAGCGCCAGATTCAGCACCAAATAATTCACTTTCGATAATAGTTTCAGGTATTGCACCACAATTTAGGGCAACAAAGTTATGTTCTTTACGGTGGCTATGATCATGCAAATAACGCGCAACTAATTCTTTGCCGGTGCCAGTTTCGCCATCAATTAAAATGTCAGCAGGTGCATCAACGACTTGATTGAGAATATGCAACATTTGTTTGATAACTTGAGTTTTCCCTAAAATTCGAGGGCCTGGAGTTGCGTGTTGGTCAAGCTCTTGTTTTAGTGTTCTGTTTTCTATGGTGAGGCTACGTTTTTCTAATGCACGCTTTAGCACATCAAGTAAATGATCGTTATCAAAAGGTTTTTCAATAAAATCATAGGCGCCTTGGCGCATGGCATCAACTGCCATTGAAATACTACCAAAACCCGTTAATAAAATGATGGGTAAGGTATTATCTATTTTTTGCACTTGAGTCATTAGGTCAATGCCATTCATGCTGGGCATGTTAATGTCACTTATAATAATGCCAGGCCAATCGCTATCTAAATGTTTTAGTAGTTCTTTTCCTGTAGCAAAACAGTGAACATCAAAATCATTTAATTGTAAAAGTTGTTCGATGGCTGTGCGAATGTGAGCTTCGTCGTCAAGTACAAACACAGGACCTAAACGGTTAACGGCAAACATGATTTAACCTCTTCATTAGTTATATTATTCGTGTTTATGTAGGTTGGACTTCAGTCCGACAAAAGGGCTATAAATTCCCCCCCTACAGTCGATGTAACACTTTTTTCTGAGCCAAGTGCATAGCCATGTATTAGTTTAATTGAAAAAGTGGTAATTTTATTTTGAATTCAGCACCACCTAATTCATGGTTTTCAGCACTTAATTCGCCTTGCATAGACTCAATAATCCGTTGCGAAATGGATAAACCCAAGCCTAAACCAAAGCTTTCATTGGTACTAAAAAAAGGTTGAAATATTTTATCAAAATTGTCAGCTAAAATACCAGAACCATTATCTCGAATTAATACTACAACATATTGTTCTTGCTTGAGTATTTCAATGGTAAGCGATTTCTCTTGTTGTTTCTCCATTGCTTGTAGGGCATTAGTAAATAAATTAACAAAAACCTGCTCTAAGCGGATCTCATCGCCAAGACAAAATAAATCTTCTTGGTAATTCAATTGGTATTGGGTTTGGTGTAATAAATTTTCAACAATACTTAGCGCCGAACGTAAGCATTCATGCACCAAGATAGGTTTATTTAAACCGTGGCTCTTTTTGGTGAAATGCTTGAATTGGCTAACGATATTTGTCAGGCGATCGATTAATCCAAGCATGGTCTTGATATTTTCAGCCGCCTTATCGTGCATATTACGTGCTTGAAAAGCAAGTGTATTTTGTGCGTAACTTCTTAATGCCGTTAACGGTTGTTTTATTTCGTGATTAATACTGGCTGACATATTGCCAATGGTGGCCAGCTTAGCTGATTGGATCAATTCTTCTTGTGTTTCGTTTAATGTACGCTCTGTTTTTTCTCGCTCGGCTATTTCTTTAATGAGTATTTGATTCATTGTTGTTAAATCAGCGGTGCGTTTTTCTACTTTTAATTCTAACAACTGTTGGTATTTTTTTAATTGCCGGCCATTTTTAATACGCTCTTTCATAAAGAGTATTAATACTAGTGCCATAAAATAAATGCTGATGCTAAATAAGGTGATTAAGGTATTTTGTTTTTCTATTGAAGCTAAATTACTCCATATATGTACTTTCCAGTTTGCATTTGGCATTTTGGCTTGTACGGCAAAGTAGCGCTCTTTATGATCGACATTCGATATTTCAATAATATTGGCTTGTAAGTTTGTTGCTAACTCAGGTGTGTAAATATTTTTTAGGGTTAACGCTGAAATTTCTCGTTGTCCATAACGTTTTGATGCTTTGATCAAACGATTGTTTTCTTGGGGTAATTGCCCCAATTTTTTTAATTGCCAATCGCTGCGATCAGCAATAAAAATAACGCCATCAGGTGCCGTGATTAAAAAATGATAACTATTATCACCAAAAGTGTCTTCTCGTTGCTGCTCTATGGTATCGATGCTAATTTTAACGACAATGACGCCTAAAATAACCTCACCCGCTTTTACTGGATAAGAGAAATAATAACCGCGTTTATTACTACTAACACCAACCGCATAATAACGTCCGGCTTTATTGTTCATTGCTTGAATAAAATAGGGACGAAAAGAGAAATTTTGGTTAATGAAAGAGGTTTCTTTTTGCCAATTACTCGCCGCAACGGTAATGCCTAAGGTATTAATTAAGAAAATATCAGCAGATTGAGTAATACTGGTTAAATCAGCAAGCAATAAGTTAAGCTGTTTGTTTTTTTGAATATTATCAGGCGCTAATAATGCTTGGCTAAGTAAAGGATGGCGAGCAATCAATGCAGGTATTTTTTCATAACGACCCAAAATACTTTCAATATAATTGGTTAAATTATCGAGGTGTGATTGGGATTGTTGTGCAAGCTCAGAATAGGCATTTTCCAAACCATAACGCTGGCTCAACTTAACGGTTACAAATAATCCTAACGCAATTAATAGCGTGGTAAAAAAGCGTTTCAATGGTTTTGATTGTAACATTAATTTTCCTGATTAATGACAACAAGGTAATACCTTCAATATAGCACTACCTTGTTGTTTAATTAAATTAAACTAAAGTTTAATAACCGTTTAGTTTGTCGAAATACTCCGGTAAAAACAATGATATTTGCGGAACATAAGTGATTAGTATTAAAAATAATAATAATAACGACAACCAAGGTAAACAGGCTTTAATAACCCAGCCAATACTACGGTTGGTGATACCTGCGGTAACAAACAAATTAAGCCCTACGGGGGGAGTTAACATGCCTATTTCCATATTCACCACCATGATTATGCCTAAATGAATAGGATCAATACCAAGTTGCGTAGCAATAGGGAATAATATGGGTGCCATAATTAATATTATTGCGGAAGGCTCCATAAAATTTCCAGCCATTAGGAGTAATAAGTTAACTATGATCAAAAATCCCCACGGGGGCAGGCCCCAACCAACAATCGTTTCAGTGATCATGTGAGGAATACGCTCAGTGGTTAATACATGGGCAAAAAGCATGGCATTAGCAATAATAAATAGCAGCATAATACTCACTTTTGCACCATCTAATATAACTTGTTTTACTTCTTTGTCGGTGGCGCTTTGTGGAAAGGCAAAAGTGATTTGTTTAATATTTCTAAAAATGGCACTGGTTAAACCTTCTTGTTTGCTTTTCCAAGGGATGTTTTTTAATGGGCCAATGTCTCGATAACCAAATACGGCCACTAAGTAAGCATAAACTACGGCAACAGCTGATGCTTCTGTGGGGCTTGCTACCCCACCATAAATTGAGCCTAATACAATAAATATTAAGGCCAAACCACCCATAGCAATACCACCAGAGCGTGCTAATTGTTTAATACCAGGAAAAGGACGCGAAGGCAGTTTTTTAACTCTAGCCACCACATAAATAGCGATCATCAATATACCGCCCATCATTAAACCAGGAATTAAACCCGCCATAAACATTCGAGAAGCCGAAACTTCGGTGGCAGCTGAATACACTAACATCACGATTGATGGCGGAATTAAAATACCTAAAGTACCAGCATTTGTGATAACACCCGCAGCAAAATCTTCGGGATATCCTGCTCTAACCATGCCAACAATAACAATTGAGCCGATAGCCGCTACTGTTGCGGGAGAAGAACCAGAAACGGCAGCAAATAACATACAAGCCATCACTGAAGCCATAGCTAAACCACCGCGAATATGACCAACAGAGTCCATGGCAAAATCAATGATACGTCGAGCCACACCACCAGTAGATAAAAACGCAGAAGATAAAATAAAGAAAGGGATTGCTAACAAAGTGTAATGCTCTGAAATTGCTTCATACATTTTTAACGCGACTGAAGCTAAGCTGTCAGGAGAGAAAAACAAAATGGTGACGATACTAGAAAACCCTAACGCAATAGCAATTGGCATACCTAACAACATACAAATAAATAACGTTAAAAAGAGCGTGGCAATGGTCATTTTTGTTCTCCATTGGTTGTTGTCTTTTCAGATTGTTCGTTTAGTTCAGTTTCTTGTATTAAATGCATTGATTCTTCTGCCTCATCTGCAAAAGAGAAACCTTGCGATGTGCCTTTTAATACCGCAATAAATAACTGTATAAAGCGAAATAGTAATAAGGCAAAACCGAATAATAAAATTGAGTGTGCTAACCAAAGTGGTATTAATAGCTCCTCACTATCTATTTTAAAAATTTGCCATAAGGTTTGCTCATCAAATAAAGTATTAAAAAACTCGGGTAGATGCATATCTTCCACGGATATACCAATATCGTACATTTTTGCTAAATAAACCCAACTGCCATATAAGAAAAAGGCACAATAAATAAAACAAAGGAAAATAGTGAATAACGCCGCAAGTTTTCGAGGCGCTTTGGGTAATTTTTTGACAAAAGCGTCAACACCAATATGTGCACCAACTTTAACACCGTACGACATACCAAATAATACTAACCAAGCATTTAAGGTCAGTGTTAATTCTTCCATCCACATAAAACCAATGTTAAAAGCAAAACGCATTAATACTTCGGTAAACACCAATAACGCCATACTGACCAGAAGTATGCTGATGATATTCTCTTCAATACGAGCTGATATTTTGTAAGACATAATTAATCCAGAGTCATTGAACGGTAAATAACAGTATTTACCGTTCAGTTATATTAATTAGCTGCAACGGCCGCGGCGATAACTTTAGCGCCAATTTGACGTTCAAAACGTTTCCACACGGGTTTCATGGCGGTAACCCATTGTTGTCTTTCATTATCTGATAGGGTGATTAATTCACTACGTTTTGAGTCCATAATTTTTTGGCGATCTTGTTTGGCTTTTTTCTCGGCAAGTTCATTACCAAAAACAATAGCTTCTTTTAATGCTGATTCAACTTGTATGCGAATATCATTAGGTAGAGATGACCAAAAGCTGTTAGAAGACACCACCATGTAATCTAAAACACCATGATTACTCTCAGTAATATACTCTTGTACTTCGAAGAATTTTTTGGAATACATATTTGACCAAGTATTTTCTTGGCCATCTATTGCTTTGGTTTGTAATAAAGTAAACACTTCAGAAAATGGTTTTTTTATCGGTAATGCGTCTACTGCCTGAAATTGCGCCGCTAAAACATCAGACGACATAATACGGAATTTTTTTCCAGCAGCATCATTAGGTGTTTTTAAAGGGGAATGAGCCGAAAGCTGTTTCATACCATTGTGTAAATAACCTAAACCAAGTAAACCTTTTTTAGACATGGAACGTAGTAAGCGCATACCTTGATAGCTATTTTGAAAATTATCAACGGCTTTCATATCTTTAAATAAAAAAGGTAAATCAAATATTTGTAGTTTTTTAGTGTATTTTTTAAATTTGGATAATGAGGGGGCGGCTAATTGCACATCACCCAGTTGTATGGCTTCAAGTACCTTGTTATCACCAAATAATTGTGAATTAGGAAAGACTTTTACGTCAACTTTACCCGCTAAACGTTGCTCTACTAACGCCTTAAATTTTAACGCCATTTGCCCTTTAGGTGTATTTTCTGCAACCACATGAGAAAATTTTATTTCGATAGGTTTTGCTTGTATCGCTAAGGTTGTGGTGCATAGCAAAATAGCTGCAATAGAACTAAATTTTTTTAACGTTGACACTTTTAATATTGACACTTTTAACATAGACATAAGAGAACCCCATTTTATTTGTTTATTGATTTATTTTAATATTCTTCATGTTTTTCATATTCTTCATATTAAATTAAAGCAAACATTACGCCAAATAAGACAAACTCTTCTTTTTCAGTGGTTTAATATTTTGTCATGCTTAAAAGCAAGCGTTTAAGTGTAAAAAGCCACCCCATTATTTTAATGATGGGTGACTTTGGTATATCAACAGGTAGATGAGATTTACTTATGGCATATTTCAATCGATAGGTGTGAGAGCTGTGGCAATAATCCCTTTAAAATACGTTCATATTCGTCTGAATTCAGCGGTTCATTCGAGGTCACTTTAAGGATGGCTGCTTGGTGAGCGGTCGCTATTTTCCATACATGAATATCGTTGACTACAGTATTTTGTTGACTTAACGCATTTGAAATATTTTCTAGGGTTGATTTTTTTACAGACTTATCGAGCAGAACTTCACTTGAATCTTTAATTAATCCATAAGACCAGCGCAAGATCACTATAGCACCAACAATCCCCATTAATGGGTCCATCCAAAGTAAACCAATATATTTTCCTACGACTAAAGCAACAATGGCGAGTAAAGACGTTAGCGTATCCGCCAGTACGTGAAAATAGGCTGCTTTCATATTATGGTCGTGATGATGATGGTGCTCTTTATGATGCTCACCACCATGGTGCTCTTCATGATGATGATGATCATCGTGCAGGATAAAAACAGAGGCAATGTTAACAACTAAACCTATAATCGCGACAACGATTGCTTCGTTAAAATGAATTGCTTGTGGCTCTAATAATCGTTGCACAGACTCTATTATCATCATCAATGCGACTATTGCTAAGGCAATAGCACTGGCAAAACCACCTAAAGAATTTACCTTGCCAGTGCCGAAACTGAAGTCCTTATTATTGGCATGCTTTTTAGCATAAGAATAGGCAAAAATAGCAATTAAAAACGCGGCAGAGTGAGTTCCCATATGCCAGCCATCGGCAAGCAGCGCCATAGAGCCAGACCAAGTACCTGCACTAATTTCAAGTACCATGATCACGGTTGTTAACCAAAAAACGAGTTTTACTTTGTTTTCATGGAGCTTAGTGTCAATGCCGAAATTATGAGAATGTTCCCACTGAATACTACTATCGTTTTTCATTAAATATCCTAAATTGATTGCTTTATGCTGTTTAGAAATACATCTAGTTAAATTTTTCAATATACTATACCCTAGTATACTACTTTTCAAGTATAGGAAAACTATGTCACATACCATTGTTGGTAAAAAAAAGCTGCTCAGTCGTGTTAGACGAATAAAAGGTCAATCTCTCGCTTTAGAGAGTGCTTTAGAAAGAGAGTCTAATTGCATGGCTGTTTTACAGCAGATAGCTGCCATTAAAGGTGCTGTAAATGGGCTAATGAAAGAAGTATTAGAAGGTCATTTGAGGGAGCACTTAGGGGTAGAG
Organism: uncultured Colwellia sp.; assembly: GCA_963974965.1. GTDB lineage: Bacteria > Pseudomonadota > Gammaproteobacteria > Enterobacterales > Alteromonadaceae > Colwellia. The sequence continues at coordinate 26,522 of CAXBEX010000015.1, forward strand.
GATATGACAAAAGAGCAACGACAGGAAGAGGTAGAAGAAGTGATATCAGTACTTAAAAGTTACTTAAAATAGGTGTTTAAATAGCAGTTTTAAGTAGCATAAATCAAAAAACCGATTGCCTATCGGTTTTTGGTGTGGCACTATCCTCATACATTAAAAATGGTGATAAAAAATTTATGTTACTCGGTGAGTTAGAAAAACTAGTTTTAGAATATTTATGGAAAAGTCAACCTGCTGATGCTAAGCAGGTATACAGTTATTTCGAAAAAAACCGCGGCGGCTCTCTTAATACTATTCAAAGTACGCTAGAACGTTTATATAAGAAAGATCTGTTAAGTCGGGTAAAAAATGGTCACGCCTATCAATATCACCCGAAAGTTGCACGCCAAGACTTGATAGGACAATTAATTAAAAGTGTTACTCATGATTTTGTCACTGAAGATGAAAATAGCGTTATCGCTGCTTTTTCTTCTATTTCATCTGATCTTGATGAGCAACAATTGGATAAATTGGAAGCTATGATTGAGCAACAGCGTCAAAAATTACAAACAAAGGCCGAAAAATGATTTATGGCCAATGGGCATTAACATTAAATCTACTCACGGTTGCCGTGTTAGCCTTTATCGTTGCCAATGGTTTTGTTTCGATTGTTTTTTGGTGTCTAAAAAATAAACTTCCAGATTATACGATATCTACTCGTAAATCGTTATTGTGGTTATGTGTGCTTTTACCTTGGATTATTGCTCTATCTGTAACCACGCTCTTTAGTCCTTTTATACAATCAGGGGCGATTTCTGTCTGGTTGACAGAATTAGCTCACTGGCATCATGCTGATATTTTTAATTTTTTAAGTTGGCATAGCATCAGCTTGATTATTTTTATCGGTTTCAGTAGCTATATTACTATTCGAAGCATAGTAGTGGCTTATAAAAATCACCATCAAATAAATTTTTTGCGTACTTTAGCGACAAAGCAGAGTGAAGACGTCTTTATTATAGAATCATCTATTCCGACAGCATTTACGGGTGGCTTAATTAAACCATCTTGCTTTGTTTCCACTGGATTGATGGAGCAATTAGGATCCGATGACATTGAGATAATCATTCAGCATGAGTTGGCTCACGTACATTACTTTGATCCGCTTAAAAAATGGCTATTTTCATTTTTTTGTGCTTATTTTACCCCTAACGTTAAGCAAATACTAAAATCGATGATGGCAATTTCCATGGAGCAAGCGGCAGATTCTACATTTGTAAAAAGCCCACAACAGGCACACAACGCTGCTAGTACCATAGTGAAGTTTACTAAGTTAGCGGCTAAACACTCCATTGATGAACCATATAAAAGCGAATTGTTAGTTCACTTTTGTCGTCAATCAATTGAACAACGAGTTCTACAATTGCTAAGTGATGCTCAGTTCAAACCCTTTCCAATGAAAGTGGTTTTATTTGGAATAACACTCTTAGCCGTTATATCAACGACATCAGTAGATAGTCTCCATCACACTATTGAAACGTTATTCAATCATTAAAACACCATTAAAATAATCAGTTAAAGGCTCATTCAAAGGTTCACTCTAAGGTATTAAAAATGAAACTATTTGGTAAATCATTCGCATACAAAAAACCGACTGTTAATCGGTTTTTATTAAGGCGTTATTTAAAACTTAGCTACGTTGTGTTGATGATAACTTCAACCATTTCAGGCTATGCATACTCAGAAGGCAGCACCTTGAAATCGGTTGATTTATCTACGGCAATATCTCAAACAATGAAGTTGCATCCAGAGCTGAAAAGCTTCGCTAATCAAGCCGAGATTTATAAGGGGTATGCACAGCAGGCAAGTATTCAGTCTAGGCCACAAATTGGATTTATTATTGAGGACGCACTGGGTACGGGAAAGCATAGCGGTTTTAAAAGTGCGCAATCTACGCTATCTATCGCTTGGCTATTAGATAGCTCTTTAGTAAAAAGCAAAGTGGCTACCGCTAAAATTCAGGGAGCAACCGTTTCACTAGCGCGAGAAATTAAAGCTTTAGATTTAGCAGCACAAACAGCAAGATATTTTATCCAAGTTTTGGTCAATGAAGAGCGACTAAAGTTGGCAAAATTGAGCTTAAAACAAGCGGTTAAATCTTTTGAGGCGGTAAGTAAGCGGGTGAAAATGGGAAAATCTTCTTTAGTGGATAAACTAAAATCGCAAGCTGATGTTGCTAAAAGAGCATTAGTCGTTGAAGACTTAACCCATGAAGTAGATGCCAGTAAATATCAGTTATTAGCGCAGTGGCAAGGACAAGGCCAAAAACAAAATCAGCAACAAAATCAGCAATATAAAGAAACGATAATAATCGGGTCATTATTATCGTTACCACACTTACCTTTAACCAGTAGCGCAGATGTTGATTCATTATTTAACAAGCTAAGCCAACTGCCTTCGGTAAGCCTTTTCGCAACAAAACAGCGAATTGCTCAATCTGAAATTGAACTTGCTCGTATTGAAGCTAAACCGTTATGGCAATTTTCAACGGGACTACGCCGCTTTGAAACAACCGATGATTTTGGTTTGGTTGCAGGCATTTCAATTCCTTTTGGTGATGTGAATCAAAATCAAGGAAAAATAAAAGCGTTACGTGCCTCTCAAAACGAATTGGAAGCAGAGTCACAAGCCCTCGTTCATAAGCTAAATACACAGTTATATGTGCTTGTTGAACAAATGAAACATAGCCAACATGTAATCCACGCAGTAGCTGACAACGTTATTCCTGTATTAGAACAAGCCTTTATTGAGGCAGAGAAAGCCTACAAAATTGGCATGTACAGCTATACCGAATGGATGAACACTCAAAAAGAATTATTAGATGCGCAGTCAGACTTGATTGCTGCTTATCAGAATGCCCATTTGAATAATATTGAAATAGAGCGTTTAACTGGTACGTCCCTATTTGCCATTAATAAAGCCGCTAATGTTCCCTTTAACGCTCACTTTAACGAAAAGAGTAACGAGAAATAGTCATGATGAAATTAATGCTTAAAAGATCAACACTTAAAATATTAACGCTAATAAGCACGCTTTTAGTCGCTAGCTTAACGATGAGTTTTTCAAGTTATGCCTTTGTAGAACAAAAAATAGCAGCAGCCGAGCCAGAAAAAGGACCAAATCGTGGCCGACTGTTGAAAAAAGATAATTTTGCCATTGAACTATCCATTTTTGAAACGGGTGTACCACCTGAATTTCGTGTGTGGGCAACGGCCGATGGAAAAACTATCAATCCATCGATGGTCGATATAAACGTAAAACTTAACCGTTTAGGTGATGTGATTGATGACATCAACTTTTTTCAAGAAGGTCAGTATCTTCGTGGTGATATGGTTATCTATGAACCGCACTCTTTTATTGTTTCACTTACCGCTAAGTATCAAGGAAAAACTTATAGTTGGCAATATGACAACTTTGAAGGTCGAACACGTATTGATGAAAAAATTGCAGAGGCAATGGAAATCGCTACTAACGTTGTTGGACCATCAACATTTCATGAAACCATTGAGGTGTTTGGTCATTTAACGTTACCTAGCGACGCTACCAATAATGTTTATGCACGGTTCGATGGTTTGGTTAAAAAAGTTCACGTCAAACTAGGTGATACAATTAAGCAAGGCCAATTGTTACTCACGGTGGAAAGTAATGAAAGTTTGCAGTCATATCAGGTGCTATCACCTAAAAAAGGCATTGTCAGCGCTGTTAACGTTACCTCAGGTGAACAATCTAGAGGCCGAATATTGCTTACGGTGACTAATGATGAAACCTTAGTTGCTGAGCTAGCCGTTTTTCCGTTGGATTTAGCGAAAGTAAATATTGGCGCAAAAGTAGCACTGAGCATTAATGGTATTGAAGAAAAGCGCACAGGAAAAATTGATAGCCGAGTGTTAAAAGTTAGGGATGATCAGGCTAAGCTTTTTCGTGTTTTAGTAAACAATAGTGATTCCTTGTTGTCTGAAGGCTCTTTCACTACGGCACAAATTGAAATTGACTCATATGACGTAGCGATGGCAGTAAAGCGTAACGCATTACAGAGCTTTCGTGATTTCACCGTGGTTTATGCCAAGGTTGGCAATGAATATGAAGTAAGAATGCTTGACTTAGGCCGCATAGTGGGTGATGAAATTGAGGTGTTAGGCGGTATATCCGTTGGTACTGAATATGTCACTGAGAATAGTTACATCCTCAAAGCCGATGTTGAAAAATCTGGTGCATCACACGATCACTAAGAGTTTTCCCTTTGAATTCGAATGCTTAACAACAAGGTTTACGGCTAAAAGCCTTACTCCTAAAAGTCTTACTCCTAAAAGGAATGAAAATGCTCGAATATTTACTTAGATTTTCTATCCGTAGAAACTCAATTATTATGTTGGCTGTACTAGCCTTCGCTGGACTTGGCCTTTGGAGTTTCACCAAACTCCCGATTGATGCCGTCCCTGATATCACCAATATTCAGGTGATGATCAACACCGAAGCGCCTGGATATACACCGCTTGAAGTCGAACAACGCGTTACTTACCCCTTAGAAACCGCACTGGCAGGACTACCTAATTTAGTGAGTACACGTTCTGTTTCACGTTATGGTTTATCGCAAGTTATCGCTATTTTTAGTGATGAAACGGATATTTATTTTGCCAGACAATTAATGAATGAGCGCTTAGTATCAGCAAAATCAGATTTACCTTTTGGGTTAGAGCCAGAGCTTGGACCCATAGCAACCGGCTTAGGTGAAATATTCATGTTTACCGTTGATGCTGAGCCTAATGCACGTAATGATGACGGGAAGTTAATAACAGCTACTGATTTAAGAACGGTTCATGATTGGATTATTCGCCCTCAACTAATGCAAGTACAAGGTGTGGTAGAAGTTAATCCTATTGGTGGTTTTAAACGTGAAATACTGGTTGCCTTTGAACCGAAAAAGTTACTCGCTTTTGGCCTTAACCAACAAGACATTATTCAAGCAATTGAAAATAACAATGATAATAAAGGCGCAGGTTTTATAGAAAAAAACGGCGCTCAATGGTTATTGCGTATTCCAGGACAAGCCGAGAGTTTAGATGACATAGCCAATATCCCCGTGAGGACGGTGGAAGGTAGTGTGATCCGAATATCTGATGTCGCCAAAGTACAAGAAGGAAAAGAATTAAGAACAGGCGCGGCAACCCAAAACGGTAGAGAAGTCGTGATGAGCACGGTTTTCATGCTTATTGGTGAAAATAGCCGAAACGTCGCTAAAGCTGTCGGCATCAAGTTAGAGGAAGTTAAAACGACTTTGCCCATAGGTATAACGGTTACTGCTGTTTATGATCGTACTAAATTAGTCGAAAAAACCCTCGATACGGTAAAGATGAATCTATTCGAAGGCGCGTTATTAGTGATTGTCGTGTTGTTTTTGTTGTTAGGAAATATGAGAGCCGCATTACTTACCGCTGCGGTGATCCCATTTGCGATGTTAATGACCATTACGGGTATGGTGCAAGCAGGCGTTAGCGCCAATTTAATGAGTTTAGGGGCGTTAGATTTTGGACTACTGGTTGATGGTGCCATTATCATCGTTGAAAACTGCTTGAGAAAGCTCAGTTCAGCTTCCAGCAATGGTCGCACCATGGCAGTGAATGAACGCTTAGCACTGGTATTTGAAGCAACCAAAGAAGTCATCCGCCCAGCATTATTTGGCGTCTTTATTATTACCGCGGTATATTTGCCTATTTTTGCTTTGACTGGCGTTGAAGGGAAAATGTTCCATCCTATGGCGATTACTGTCGTTATAGCCTTATGTTGCGCGATGTTTTTATCAGTGACTTTCGTTCCAGCAGCCATTGCTATTTTGTTCAAAGGCCCTGTTAAAGAAAAAGAAAATATCATTATCAAATCATCATTAGCACTTTATCGCCCCTCGTTAACGTTTGCGCTTAAAGTTCGTTGGTTGGTGGTACTATTAGCGGTTGGTCTTGTCGGTTTAGCAGGATTGTCTGCCAATAAATTGGGTAGTGAATTTGTGCCAAACCTTGATGAAGGTGATATTGCCATGCATGCATTACGTATTCCTGGTACCTCATTGTCACAAGCCGTCGCCTTACAAAAAACGCTCGAAGAAAAAATCACGCAAATGCCGGAAGTTGAACGTGTATTTGCCAAAATTGGCACCGCAGATGTGGCAACCGATGCCGTACCACCGAGCGTTGCCGATAACTTTATTATTTTAAAACCACGCAGTGAATGGCCAAATCCCGATAAACCTAAAGCGCAGTTTGTAGAAGAATTGGCGAAAGTGGTTGAGCCTGTACCAGGTAATCGTTATGAATTTTTACAACCAATACAAATGCGCTTTAATGAGTTACTTTCAGGGGTTCGAGCAGAGTTGGCTATCAAAGTGTTTGGCGATGATTTTGAGACTCTAAGTGCATTAGGTAATAGCATAAATACCGCTATTGCTAATGTTGAGGGGGTTGCTGATATTCAAGTAGAGAGAACCACTGGCTTACCTATAATGACGATTAATCCGAATCTTGCCCAATTGGCAAAATATGGGCTAAGCGTTAAGCAACTACAAGATCAACTGGCAACAGCGTTAGGTGGCACTATTGCTGGCAAGTTCTATCAAGGCGATCAACGGGCAGACATCGTGGTGCGTCTTCCTGAAACGCTAAGAACCGATGTTGATGCGTTGGCTTATTTACCTATTCAGCTGCGCGATAACGGTTATGTTCCATTACAGGAGGTTGCTGAACTGGACTTGGCTGAAGGCGTAAACCAAGTCAATAGAGAAAATGGCAAACGTAGAGTGGTTGTCACTGCCAACGTTAGAGGGCGAGACTTAGGTTCATTTGTTCAGGATATTCAAGCTTCAATTACTGAGGCTGTTAAGTTACCCTCTGGATATTGGATCGAATATGGCGGCACCTACCAAAAATTACAATCAGCATCCAAGCGCTTATCTATTGTGGTTCCTATTACCTTGGTGATGATTATTGGTTTGCTTTTCTTAGCATTAGGCTCATTTAAAGATTCTATGATTATTTTTACTGGGGTGCCTTTGGCCTTAACAGGGGGTATATTCGCGTTGTTATTGAGAGATATTCCTTTTTCAATATCAGCCGCGGTAGGCTTTATCGCGCTATCAGGCATAGCGATATTAAATGGTTTAGTTATGGTATCGTTTATTCGAGAACTTCGACGTGAAGGCGCTGCGTTAGACACGGCTATTATCGAAGGGGCATTGACAAGATTTCGCCCCGTACTTACCACCGCGCTGGTTGCCTCACTAGGCTTTGTGCCTATGGCGCTTAATACGGGCATTGGCTCTGAGGTTCAACGGCCGTTAGCAACGGTGGTGATCGGTGGGGTAATTTCATCAACACTGTTAACATTATTCGTGCTACCTGCTTTATATCGCTTGCTTCATCGCGAAGAAAAGCCAGAACACCAACCAACTTTCACTAAAACGCTCACTGAAACAAACGATTCAAAGGAAACCGTTAATGTCTAATATTTTCAATCGCTATGGCTTACTTAGCCTTATCGCCTTAATTATCATAGGGTTACCAATCGAAGCCTTTGCGCACGGTGTTGATGATAGTACTCGTGCATTTTTACAGCAAAATACTGGCGTACAAATCATGCCATTTTTGTATATTGGTGCTAAGCACATGGTGACGGGCTATGATCATTTGTTGTTCTTAGTGGGTGTGCTGTTCTTTTTATATAAAAGTCGCGATGTTTTATTGTATGTCAGCATGTTTACCTTAGGGCACAGCTTAACCTTATTGTTTGGTGTGCTCAGTGACATTCAAGTGAATGCTTATTTAATCGATGCCATCATCGGTCTGTCGGTCGTTTATAAGGGCTTTGATAATTTAGGTGGCTTTACTCGACTCTTTGGTAAATCACCCAATGCCAAACTTGCTGTATTGATCTTCGGCCTTTTTCACGGTTTTGGCTTGGCCACTAAGTTACAAGAGTTTCAACTCCCTGATGAAGGCTTAATTGCCAATTTAATTGCCTTTAATGTCGGGGTTGAGTTAGGGCAGTTTACCGCCTTGGCCTTTATTCTATTAGTGATTAATTTTTGGCGTAAACACAGCAGCTTCACTCGATTTGCGACTAACACCAACTGTTTGTTGATGAGTGCTGGCTTTATGTTGATAGGTTTTCAATTAACCGGCTATTTCATTAACTAACTAACTAACTAACTAACTAAATAATTCAATGTTAGCTTAGTAAACCTTTACCTACTTTAAGAGATAAAACGATGCCACAAACAACGCCACAAGCGATTATATTAACGAATACTGCGCTGCTCAAATACACGCTATTTAGCTTAGTATTCGCAGCCGTCACACTATTCACCGTGATTTTGCCTGCTGAATACAACATCGACCCCACCGGTATTGGGCATACACTTGGGTTAACGGTCTTTCATAATACAAAAACAGATAATGTAAAAACAGAAACCGCCACTGCCAATACATCAGAAAAATCAAAAGATGCCACAGATGCCACAGATGCCACAGAAGCCATTGAAGTAATCGTACCTGCAGGGCGAGGCATAGAATACAAATTTATTATGCAGCAATTTCAAAAATTAGAATATGAGTGGAAAACCGATGGCTCACCCTTGTATTTCGATTTACATGGCGAACCAAAAGGTGACACAACTGGATATTTTGAGAGTTATGCTATATCGACATTAGATGAGATGAAAGGAAGCTTTACTGCGCCTTTTGCTGGCTCGCATGGTTGGTACTGGGAAAATAAAACCGATGCTCCAGTAACCGTTCAATTAATTGTAAAAGGTGAATATACCATGCATGGTCTTAAATAATCACCATAAAATGAAGTTAAGAAAGTAAGCAATCACCGTCTTTAGGCGGTGGTTGCTTAGTATGTTAACCTAAAATATCTAAAACAATCATATCTAAAACAATCGCACTTGTCGTTTTTGCAGTACTCATTTTTGCAGTAGTAATCACTGGTTGTGCAAATAGCAACTTTTCATATAGCTACCTAATTCGTGGTCAAGTGGTTTCAGTATCGCCAGATAACATTGATTAGTTTCCGCATATAAAGTATAAAAAAACTTAATAAAATTGTTGAAATATATTTTTGTTTGGTAAAGTAAACATTAGAACATAAGTCAAAGCGAGATGATGAAGTTAAATAAGTAGATCAAATTTGTAGAATATTTAAAAAAGTTAATTTATATGATATTTCAAAAGGATGAAAAATATGCGCGTATTTAACACTATGCTGATAGTATTATTTTTATTATCAGTCTCGTCATTATCTGCTAAGCAGGCAATTAAAAATAGCAGGGCAGGATATGGCGTATTAACTGAGCAAAATGCCATTAGGCTTGCGCTAGAAAACAACCCTAACCTTGCACAAATGCAGGCACGGTATGAAGCGATGAAAAGCATACCCTCACAGGTGGGAACCTTACCTGATCCCATGCTAACCTTAGGAGCGGCTAATTTTCCAACGGATAGCTTCGACAGAACTCAAGAAGGCATGACCCAATTACAACTAGGTTTTTCTCAGGCATTCCCCTTTCCTGGTAAATTAAGCTTGAAAGAAGATGCCGCTGAATTTGAAGCCAAAGCGGCTTATTATGATGTCGCTGAAATGCGTTTATTATTAACCAAGAATGTCAGCAATAAATGGTGGCAAATATTTTATTTAGATAGAGCCATAGAAACAGTCGATAATAATCAAGCCTTGCTAAAGCAATTTATCGAAGTAGCAAAAACGAAATATACAACCGGCAAAGGCTTGCAGCAAGATGTATTATTGTCACAATTAGAATTATCAAAATTAATAGACCAAAAAATTCAGATCGTGGCATTGAAAGACAGCCAAATGATCCAGTTAAATATTTTAATGGATATTGCACCACGTGCAGTCATCAAGCTACCGCAACAACTTGATCTTAAGCAACCTCAAGTGTTGGCGGAAGAACAGCTATATCAACTGGCAATGAAATCTCGGCCACTACTGCAAAAGCACAGGCAATTAGTATCAGCGGCTGACTCTAGGCTTGATTTAGCCGAGCGAGATTATTATCCAGACTTTACACTTGGTGTTACTTATGGCGACCGCGCGGGTCAAAACCCACTGCCGATGGGCGACGATAGAGCTGATCTGTTTTCCGTTAAACTCGGCATTAAAATTCCCTTATATGCCAGTAGTAAACAGTCATACAAGGTCAAACAGCGAGTCAGTGAACAATTTAAAACAAAATATGCCTACCTTGATGAAACTAATCAAGTAAAAGCGGATATAGCAAATTACATGACAGATTATGAAAGAGCACAACAACAGCGCTCTCTATTTGAAACGGGCATATTGCCACAGGCTAGACAAACTGTGCAGTCAATGTTGGCTGGTTATCAAGTCAGTGAAGTGGATTTTTTAAATTTAGTGCGTAGCCAAGTAACGTTATTTAATTATGAATTACAGTTTTGGCTATCCGTTTCACAAAGCAATCAAGCATTAGCTAGCCTACAAGCCTCTATTGGCAAGGAAAATATTTATGAATAAATCTATCTTAAGCACCGCCGTTATTATGTTGAGTATTGGTTTAGGCATAGGCTATCTGTTTTCCGATCAAAAAATCTTGCTAACTGAAACACAAGAAAATGGAGTGCCGGTAGCATCAGCAAGCAAAAATAATGAGCAACCACTTTTCTATCGAAATGCAATGAACCCATTAGTCACTTCACCCGTACCCGCTAAAGATACAATGGGCATGGACTATGTTGCTGTTTATGCTGAAGATAATAAAGACGAAGCAGTGTTAGGTACGGTTAAAATAGATCCCGTGGTAGTACAAAATATTGGTGTTCGCACCGCCTTTGTGAAACGAGAATCAATGAGTCGCACCGTTCGAGCTGCTGGTCGAGTTGATTTTAATGAAGAAAAAATGGCACGTTTACATCCTAAAGTTGAAGGCTGGATTGAAGAGTTAAAGGTAGATAAAACTGGGGAGACGGTTAAAAAAGGCGATGTTTTATTGAGTATCTACTCGCCAAAATTAGTCTCAACGCAACAAGAATATTTATTAGCGTTAAATGGTTTAAAAACACTTAAAAATAGCCCTTTTGAAGATGTTGCCCGTGGCGCAAAAGAAATGGTAGACAGCTCCAGAGAACGCTTGCAATTACTTGATGTGCCTGAGCATCAAATCGTTGAACTGGAAAAAACGCGAAAAATAAAAAAGCAAATGCACATTCTTACGCCAGTTGATGGCACTGTGACAAGTATTGGTTCAAGGCAAGGGCAATATGTGACAGCAAAAACTGAGCTTTATATGGTGGTAGATTTAAGTCAAGTATGGGTTTATGCCGATATTTATGAATATGAACTACCTTGGATTAACGTCGGTGATGAAGTTGAAATGTCGTTAGCCAGCGTGCCGGGAAAAATATTTTCAGGACGGGTAGGCTACATCTATCCTTATGCTGAGGCTAAAACACGAACAACTCAAGTCAGAATAATTTTTGATAATCCTGATGAGTTATTACGTCCCGATATGTTTGCCGAAGTAACCATACATTCTGATGTCAAAATAAACGCCATTGTTATTCCTGCACAAGCAGTGATTCGCTCTGGGGATCGAACCCAAGTTTTTGTAGTAACAGCGCCGGGTAAGTTTGAACCAAGATTAGTCACCTTAGGCATAGAATCAAGAGGGCAAGTTGCGGTTCTCTCTGGCTTATCTGAGGGTGAAGAAGTGGTTACGTCAGCACAATTTATGATTGATTCAGAATCTTCACTGCGTGAAGCCACTCAAAAAATGATGAAGCAGCTACAAAACAAAAAACCGGCTGAGCCTACAATGCCTTCTATGGAGATGAAAAATGCTGCTGACATAAAATCTGAGGAGCAATAATTATGATTGAAGCCATCATATCTGCCTCCTTAAAAGACCGTTTTATGGTCATATTGGCAGCATTAATTATCACTTTAGTGGGCTTGTTTGCTTATAAAAACACGCCGCTTGACGCTATTCCTGATCTATCTGATGTACAGGTTATTGTTTTTACTGAGTTTCCTGGTCAGTCTCCGCAAGTGGTTGAAGATCAGGTCACTTACCCCTTAACGACCTCTATGTTAGCGGTACCTAAAACGAAAGTAGTGCGAGGCTATTCCTTTTTTGGTATCTCATTTGTTTATATTATATTTGAAGATAATACCGATATGTATTGGGCCAGATCACGAGTATTAGAATCACTAAACTATGTGAGTGGTCGGCTTCCCCAAGGTATTACGCCAACATTAGGACCGGATGCAACAGGTGTTGGCTGGGTTTATGAATATGTGCTAGTGGATAAAACGGGCAAACATGACTTATCCCAATTACGTTCATTGCAAGATTGGTATTTGCGCTACCCATTGCAAACGGTTAACGGAGTAGCAGAAGTCGCCTCGATGGGCGGCTTTGTTAAACAGTATCAAGTTGAAGTCGACCCGAATGCCTTGGTGCGCTACAACATTCCCTTAAATAAAGTAAAAATGGCCATTAAAGAGTCGAATAAAGATGTTGGCGGTCGCTTGATTGAGCTGGCCGAAACCGAATATATGGTGCGTAGTGAAGGGTATATAAAATCTATTGATGATCTCAATGCGATACCCGTGGCAGTCACTGAAGACGGCATACCTGTTAGGTTAAAAGATATTGCGCATGTTCATATTGGTCCAGAGCTGCGTCGTGGCGTGATGGATCTTAATGGCGAAGGTGAAGTCGCCGGCGGTGTTGTTATCATGCGTTTTGGTGAAAACGCGTTGGCGACTATTCAAGCGGTACGGGCAAAACTTGAAGAATTGAAAGAAGGCTTACCCGAAGGCGTTGAAATAGTCAGCGTTTATGACCGCGGTGATTTAATTGAACGTGCAGTTGATAGTTTAAATACGTCATTAATGCAAGAGCTTGGCATTGTTAGTTTAGTGGTGATCCTATTTCTATTACATGCGCGTTCAGCTTTTGTTGCCATTATTACCCTACCTTTGGGCATATTAATGGCTTTTATTGTCATGCGCTTTCAAGGGCTAAACGCCAATATTATGTCATTGGGTGGTATTGCTATCACGATAGGGACTATGGTTGATGGTGCTATTGTCATGGTAGAAAATGCTCATACCTGCTTGGCAAAAGTGCGAGAAGAAAAGGGACGAGAACTCACCAATGACGAACGCTGGCAAGTGATTGGCGATAGTAGCAGAGAAGTAGGGCCTGCCTTATTTTTCTCTTTACTAGTGATTACGGTCTCTTTTTTACCTATTTTTACCATGCAAGCACAAGAAGGGCGCTTGTTTAGCCCATTAGCTTTTACGGCAACGTATGCGATGGCTGCTTCAGCCATATTAGCCGTGACATTAGTGCCGGTAATGATGGGATACTTTCTTCGCGGTAAAATTATGCCAGAGCATAAAAACCCGGTAAACCGCCTACTACATAAGCTACATAAACCAGCCTTAACGTTATTAATGAAGTTTCGGGGTGTAACGATGGTATTGGCCGTCGCCTTACTTGCCGTGACTTATTATCCCTATTCGCAATTGGGTAGTGAATTTATGCCGCCGTTAGATGAGGGGGATATTTTATATATGCCAACCTTATTTCCAGGAATTTCAATTACCAAGGCGAAAGAGTTTTTGCAGCAAACCGATAAAATTTTGAAAACCTTTCCTGAGGTACATCATGTTTTTGGCAAGGTTGGCCGAGCCGAGTCAGCCACAGATGCTGCGCCATTGTCTATGGTGGAAACGACTATTAGTTTGAAACCCAAAGAAATGTGGCCAGACCCGACTAAAACAACAACCGAGGTTATGGCTGAAATGGATAAAGCGATAAACTTTCCTGGGGTGGCAAACGCATGGACCATGCCGATTAAAACGCGTATTGATATGTTATCTACTGGCATAAAAACCCCTATAGGCATTAAAGTGTCAGGACCTAATTTGGTGGTATTACAGAAAATATCAAAAGATATTGAACAGGCAATGAAAGGCTTACCTGAAACCACGTCTGCTTTTGGTGATCGTACTGTGGGTGGTTATTATTTAGACTTTGATATAGACCGTGAAGAAGCCGCGCGTTATGGTTTAACCGTAGGTGCGGTACAAGATGTGATACAAAGTGCTATCGGCGGCATGAATATAACTGAAACGGTAGAAGGCTTAGAGCGTTATCCCGTTAACTTACGTTATCCTAGAGAGCTTAGGGATGATTTAGAAACACTCAAACGCGTGCTTATTTCTACCCCAACAGGTGTTCAAATTCCTATTGCTATGGTGGCCGAGCTTGTTTATCGACGCGGTGCGCCCGTCATTAAAAGTGAAGATGCCCGCCCTAATGCTTGGATTTATGTTGATATTTCCAGCTCAGATATCGGTGGCTTCGTTCGTGATGCTAAAAAAATACTGGCAGAAAAAGTGGATATTCCTGCGGGCTATACGGTAACGTGGTCGGGGCAATTTGAGTATATGGAACGTGCAGCTAAGCGTTTGAGAATTATTGCCCCCGTTACCTTGTTTATTATTTTTTTACTCTTGTATTTAAATTTCCGCAATGTCATTGAACCAGTGGTTGTGATGATGTCAATGCCCTTTGCCTTAGTGGGTGGCATCTGGTTGGTGTATATCAATGATTATAATATGTCAGTGGGGGTTGCCGTTGGTTTTATTGCTTTGGCTGGTATGGCGGCTGAAATAGGCGTATTGGTTTTGAGCTTTATTGATAGTGAAATTGTTAAACGTCGTGCAGCTAGCAATGAGCCTTTATCGGTGGCTGAAATTAAAGAGGCCGTACTCTCGGCAACGTCAAAGCGGGTACGACCCGTTGCTATGACGGCAATTTCCACTATGGTTGGCTTAGTTCCTATTATGCTAAGTACCTCAACAGGATCAGACGTAACCCACCGAATTGCAGCGCCAATGTTGGGTGGTATGTTAACGGTTTTGATTTTAAATTTACTGGTGTTACCTGTACTGTATAGTTTTGTTTTACAGTTTCAAGAAGCAGCGAAGAAAAAGAAAATTCTACAAGTTACTGAAATAGCATCAAGTTAACTCACTCAGCAGATTAGCGCCTTAGTGATATGTAATGTCACTAAGGCGTACCGTTATCAATTAGGATTTTAAAAATGGAATTACCTGCCTTACTCAATACCTTTAAACAAGATCAAGAGTCGGTTTATAACACCTGGTTCATAAATAATGATGAACGATTGAAAGCCTTTGGCTCCATAAAGCGTGGCGTTAAAATGGTGATTGATGATATAAAAAACAACCGTTTTGGCAATGACTTTAAAGGCTCATCTCTAGAAGTAGTACTCAATGCTATTACAGAACAAAAACAAGTGTTTATCGGCGCGTCACATGCGTTCTATTGGAAACCAAAACTTAGAATACCTGATATTTATGAAGACGAAGCAAACAAGGTTGCCTTTGGGCAATTTCTAGAAAATTGTTATAACGCAAAAAAAGAACAGCAATTAATAAGGGAAATCATTCTTCTTGAGCAGCGAAAAATAAAGGGTTTAGGGCCTGCTGTCGCTAATATTCTTTATTTTCTTCATCCAGAAATTTTCCCACCATGCAATACTGCAATGGTTAATGGATTTAATCATTTATTCAACGATAAAGTAAAGCTTGGTTCATGGTCTGAATATCTTCGCATGAGGGAGGTGATCATAGAAAAAAATAGCCAACACAAAAGCATATTATCAAAAGATTTAGGTGCTTTTTCAGGTTTTCTTTTTGATGTTGGCGTTAAAAAAATACCAATAGGTGATGAAGTTGCCCTTTCAGAAAATGAGCAATTGAAAATTGAAAAATTACTTAAAAAACGACATAAAGACGTTATGGATGAGAAAGAAGACGAAGATTTGCATACGGAAATGCAATATCATCTTTTGAAAATTGGCCATTCCTTAGGTTATGATGTTATTAGTGCCTCTAATGATCGCTCAAGGTGTCATGAAGGGCAAAATTTTTCATTTATTAGCCTGTCAAAGTTTCCCATTATTGAGGTTGATAAAGACACGCAACGAACCATCGCGCTTATTGATGTGATGTGGTTTGAAAAAGGCACCAACAAAATTATTGGCGCGTTTGAAGTGGAAAAAAGCACTTCTATTTACTCTGGTATTTTAAGACTTACTGATTTACATTTTTCTTTTCCTCAAGAACCATCGTCACTCTTCTTGATAATACCGAATGCCAGAGAAAAGGAATTGCTTTTACAACTGAGTAGACCGTCAATAAAAAGTAATAAGATGGAAATTTACTACATCTTATTTTCAGATCTCAGAAAACATTGTGAAGCCATTTGCATTTTTGGCGACAACAAAGAAGCTTTGAAGAAAATCGCTAGAACAGCACTTAACAATTAATGAAAAGCAGTTATCAAAATTGAGGCAATAACGGCAGGTTACCTATTGTTTTACTACCTAGTCGCGTAGTGGATTTAAAAATTTATTACGCACTATGGGTTTGTTCAAACCCAGCTAACACCGTAAATAATTGCTCAATTTTTTTCACTAAAGGAATAAGTAACTCTTGCTGGGTTTTATTGGCTTGCCATGCTAGTAAGTCATCAGCAACCTCCTCAACATAGGGTTGAAAGGTATTGGCTGAGCCGTTAAAGCCTGCATCTTTTTTGAATATCGCTTCAAACCCTGCTTTTTTATGCTCTCGTAAGTCGGCCAAAGTGGCATCAGCTGTTAATGATCTTTTTAAAATCAATGAAATGTTTTCAATTAATTGTTGTTCAATGGCTTTGGTCATGTTTTTGTCTTTGTTGTTGAAGAATAGTTTTACCGTAACTTTTATCGTAACTTTTACCGTAGTAAAGTACGAGGTACGAGTTGCTAGCAATTATGCCAGATTTATTGGTGTTTTGTTAGTTTCTCCTGCTATTTCACGAACCAGTTTAGGCATTAAAAAACCGGGCAAAGTAGCGAGCATTTCGTTAACAATTTTCACTGCTTTTTCTTCGCTGACATCAAAATGTGCAGCGCCTTGTACGGGGTCAAAAAGATGAAGATAATAAGGAATGATGCCAATATCAAACATTTGCTCACTTAATTCGATCAAAACTTCAGCATTATCGTTTACACCATTAAGTAGTACGCTTTGATTAAATAGTGGAATACGAGCCGCTCTTAATGGCTCAAGTGCTTTAGCAAAATCAGCATCAATTTCATTGCTATGATTTATATGTAAAACCATAGTGGTCTTTAAACGAGTATGACTTAATAAATTAACCAAGTTATTAGTAATACGATTTGGAATAACTACGGGTAATCTTGTATGAATTCGTAAACGTTTCACATGAGCAATGGCTTCAATTTGCTCAACTAGCCAAGTTAAATAGTCATCACTCGCCATTAAGGGATCACCGCCACTAAAAATCACTTCAGAAATTTCACCATGTTCACCAATGTAATCTAATGCTTGCTGCCATCGCTGTTTGTTAGGGCTGTTTTCTTGATAAGGAAAGTGTCGCCGAAAGCAATAGCGACAATTAATGGCGCAACCTGCTTTTACTATCATCAAGACACGATTTTTGTACTTGTGCAGCAAACCCGTCGCAACAGTATCGTGTTCTTGTAGCGGATCGGTTGTAAAGCCATCAGATATAACAAACTCACTTGATAAAGGCATTACTTGTTTTAGTAACGGATCATTAAAATCCTTTTTTTTCATGCGCTCAATAAAAGGTAAGGGCACACGTACGGGAAATAGTTGTTTGGCTTTGAAATGTTGCAAATACTCATCAGCATCGATATTAAGTAAGGTTAATAATGTTTTCGGGTCGGTTATGACTTGACGCAGATCTTTTTGCCATGAATTTTCATCACAAAGATGCAATTGCGGGTCAATTTGGGTTATTATCTGCGACAATTCTAATTTCAACTTATGATCTTTACCTTAGATGCTGTGTAGTATGAAGGTAATAGACAATTAATTAAAGAGCACACTTATGGCTAATTTCAGTACTAACCAGTTTAAAGCTGGACTTAAAATCATGCTTGATGACGAACCATGTAACATTCTTGAAAACGAATTGGTTAAGCCGGGTAAAGGCCAAGCTTTTAGCCGTGTTAAAATTCGTAAATTAGTGTCAGGTAAGGTGTTAGAGAAAACCTTTAAATCTGGTGAGACGGTTGAAGGTGCTGATGTAATGGAAGTAGAATTAGCTTATTTATATGCCGATGGTGAGTTTTGGCATTTTATGAACAATGATACTTTTGAACAAATTGCGGCAGACGATAAAGCGGTTGCTGATACGGTTAAATGGTTAGTAGAAGGTGATATTTGTACTATTACGTTATGGAATAACTCACCAATCTCTGTTACACCACCAAACTTTGTTGAAATTGACATTACAGAAACAGACCCAGGTCTAAAAGGTGATACGGCAGGAACTGGCGGTAAACCCGCTACTTTAGCTACCGGTGCCGTAGTGCGTGTTCCTTTGTTTGTACAAATTGGCGAAAAAGTAAAAATAGATACACGTTCTGGTGAATACGTATCGCGCGCGTCAAAGTAAACCGCAAATAATGTTTACCTTAAAAAGCCCAAATAGTTTATATTTGGGCTTTTTTCATGTCTATATACTTCTGTAGCTTGCTCAGGTATATTCTTGTTATCCTTGTTTTTAAACACATTGTTTAGGGTTACCTAAGTGAAAGAAAAAGCTACTTCTTTTGATATTGCTTATCAAGCAGGTGTTTCTCAGTCGACTGTGTCTAGAGCGTTGCGCAATAGTCCTTTAGTTAATGAAGAAACTCGACAAAAAATTCAGGCTATCGCCAAAGAATTAAATTACAAGGTAGATAAAAACGCCAGTAATTTACGTTCTCAACATTGCGACACTATTGCTTTGCTGCTGTTTGAAGACCCTACCAATGATGATTCTGCCATCAACCCATTCTTTCTTTCTATGTTAGGTAGTATCACCAGAGCTTGCGCCGTTAAAGGCTATGATCTTTTAGTCTCTTTTCAACAAGCGAGTAATGATTGGCATGCTGATTTTGAAGACAGCAACAAGGCCGATGGCTTGATCTTATTAGGCTATGGCGATTATGTTGATTATGAAGAAAAGTTAATTAAACTAAACGAACAAGGTACACACTTTGTTCGTTGGGGCGCCGAAGTAAAAAACTTACCTATCGTCTCTATTGGTTGTGATAATTTTCTTGGTGGCAGAGAAATCACTGAGCACGTGATTAAGCAAGGTCGAAAAAACTTTGCTTTTTTAGGCAGTGCTTCTAGCCATGCTCCCGAGTTTTTTGATCGTTATAAAGGGCACTGCCAAGCACTTAAAGATAATGACTTAGTGGTTAATAGCAATATGCAGTTTAATGCCCTTTATACTGAGGAGGCGGGTTATAAAGCAGCTTGTGAATTAATAGAAAGTGGTGAAAAATTTGATGCTATTTTTGCTGCATGTGATTTAATCGCGATAGGCGCTATGCGGGCCTTACAAGAGTCTACAATGTCAATTCCAGAGCAAGTTGCTGTTGTTGGTTTTGATGATATTGCTATAGCCAGCTTTACTTATCCGCCATTAACCACGGTTAAGCAAGATACCAAGTTAGCAGGTGAGTTATTAGTGAACACTTTATTAGAATCTATTGAAGGTAAAGAAATATCAACCATCTTAATAGTACCTGAGTTGGTTATTAGAAAATCCTGTGGATATTAACTATTCAATTTAAAGTTGAATAGTTAATATAATTGACTTTTTTATTAAGTTGTTACTTTATCATCACTTGTAGCCGTTTTCTCTTCTACACCATCTTTAACAAAACACACCGACAGAGCCGCTAATATCATTGAGGCTCCAGCCATCATAATAATGTAAACAGCCTGGTTATCAAAAATAGCTGTTAATATCCAACCCGCGAAAATACCTGAAACAATTTGAGGAGCAGCAATGGTGAAGTTAAATATCCCCATATAAACACCCGTTTGCTTCACGGGTAACGAGCCTGCTAAAATGGCATATGGCATCGCTAATATTGCAGCCCAAGCAATACCAATACCTATCATAGGTAGGAATAAATCTACCGCGCCTTGTGGCACTTCAATTTGAGTAATCACTAAATTGACCATGATTAACTCAGGATTTTGCATCAACATAATACTTAAATAACCAACGCCACCCGCAAGTAACGATAAAGAGTACGTTAGTTTTCGACCCATTTTACTGGCTACTTTCGCCATAAACAGTGAGGCAATCGCAGCAAAAAAAGAATAAGCAGCGAAAATGATGCCAACCCAGTCCCCTGCACTGCCCTTTGCCTTAGCAATATTTTCAGGAATGGTACCTACAGACTCTAAATAATGCGGGTCAAACCATTTTGCGTCTATGCCCCAAATATGCTGGGCGATGGCAGGCATGGTATAAACCCACATAATAAATAAAGCAAACCAAGAGAAAAATTGTACTAATGCCAATTGCTTCATCGTACTTGGCATAGTTTTCATTAGGCCGAAAAATTCAGATAATTTATCGTTAATAGTTTGCTCTGCATCCCTTTTTTCTAATGGGGCTAAACCGTTCGTACCAGGTGCATATTCTTTGGTTCTAAATACGGTCCACAATACTGAGCCTAACATAACTGAAGCGCCAATATAAAATGCCCAAATTACCGATGGTGCAACGGTTCCTGCACTAGCTGTGTTCTCTAAACCAATGACATTCGTTAGTACGAAAGGTAAAATTGAGCCAAAAACTGCGCCAATATTAATTAAAAAAGATTGAATTGAATAGCCAATATTACGTTGCTCTGATGGCACCATATCGGATACTAAAGCGCGGAACGGTTGAAATGCTAAATTAAAAGAAGCATCCATTAAGGCCAGCATCATCGCGCCAAAAAATAATGGGGTAATAAAGCTAGCAAGTGTTGCTGAGTTTGGCATTAATAACATGCCAATAGCGGCAGCGAAACCGCCCGCTAAAATGTAAGGGTTACGTCGACCTAAACGATTCCAAGTTCTGTCAGATGCAGAGCCGACGATTGGCTGAATTAGCAAACCCATGATCGGAGCGACTAACCAAAATAACGATAATGAATGTAAATCAGCGCCTAAGTCTGAGAGTATGCGGCTGGCATTTGCATTTTGTAAAGCAAAGCCAAATTGAACGCCTAAAAAGCCGAAACTGACATTCCATATTTGCCAAAAACTCAAACGTGGCTTTTGCTGGGGGATATTACTACTTTTACTAGTATCGGTCGTGGTCATGTAGCAGACTCTTATATTAATTATTGAATATTTACAGAGTTTAAGTTTGAGACAAAAGCCAAATGAAGCTTGGCTAATATCAAACTACGGTATATTGAAAAACAGATAACATCTTCAATAAATTTAATATACCTATAATGGCGATCAACAGCTATCCATTACATACGTATTCAATAAATTCCTACACTTTTCAAGGTGCAGCATTAAAGCAGCATTAAAGCAGCATAATTAGCTTGTTTAGGAATAGCTCGTTTAGGAATAGCCTGTGCAATAAAGTTGTGCATCTTCAACCTCTTATTAAGTAAATGTTTAATTAAAGGTGTAAACTTTCGATTTAGTACTACACTTTATGATAAAACGTTATTTATCTATTACCTAATTATTGTCAATGTTGAGTGAGTGAACATGAAACAAGTTGGTTCAGATGTAAATAATGATGTCGGTATTAAGAATTTAGACGAAGATCATCAAGCTATTTTCAACTACATTGATCAGTTGCAAGATCTTGTTAACGAACCTAAAAATCATGGGTATGCCATTGCCATAATAGAAAGGCTTGTTGCCTTTTTTTTGGCACATGTGATCAACGAAGAGCAGCAATTACAGCAATACTTACCCACCAACATAGTCGCAGCACATATCTTACTACACCAAAGCGAACTTGATATTTTAGATGAAAGCATTCGAACGTTAACAATGAATCTAACATCCAAAAACATTCAAACTATTGCTGATAAATTAAATTATGAGTTCAAAAATCATATATATCGATATGATAGAAATATTATACAAAAATTAATTAAGATAAAAAGCTCAAGACACTAACCCCATGAAATATTGACGTATCCATAGAGCAAAAGAGCGGACATTAAAACAGGATAACCTGCGCTGGCTATTCGAAAGCTTATCAGGTAACAGCAGTGATAAAGCGCGAATACCTCAAACCAAAAAGAACGCCAAAGGTTTAGTGAATGAAAATGACGAAAGCCTTGTCTGGTAAACATTAGGAAATAGATATAAAGGGATCATTTTTGATAAGAAAGAGCCAAGAGAGCGTTGGGTATTGCTCTATAATATTGAACATATTACTTTTAGTTTGGTTTCTGATAATTAATTGAATAAATGCTTGATAGTTAATATGAGTAGCTTAAAGTAAAAGATATCCAGCTGAATCCTGCATCTTGAAGTGATTTAGGTATATATCACCACTATTTTTTTGTTGGCAGAGCTTGTAAATTTGTTATGAAACTTTCAGGGAGTTAACAATGAAAAACAACGTGAGTCTGAATTTGCAGGTGACGAATAAAAGCTTACTGCACTATGCGTTGTTAATATTATTACTAACGCTAGGCGTAGGGTGTTCGTCTTCAGGTGGTAATTTAGCTGAAAAATCAATAAATAATGAACAACCCGTAAAAGGTCCCTATGAAATAGCGGCCGAGCAAAATGTGCCCAGTGTAGTTAGCTATCGTGAACCAGAAGATTCATTGCGCTTTATCAACGAACCTATTTTTAAATTTAATGACACCGTATATCGCTACGTACTTAGCCCTTTAGCGAATGGCTATGAAAAAGTGGTACCTAAACCAGTTGTTAGCAGTATTAGCAACTTTTTTTATAATTTACGTGAACCGCTTTATGCGGTGAATCATTTATTTCAAGGTGAGGTGTCTAAATCGGGGAAAAGTTTTGCTCGGGTTTTGGTCAATTCTACCCTTGGCTTGTTTGGTTTATTTGACCCTGCCAATAGCATGATGGAACTAGCACGTGATAAAACCACCTTCGGAGAAACACTAGCCGTTTATGGCGTAGGGCATGGCGCCTATATTGTTTTACCCTTACTTGGTCCGTCTGATTTACGTGACACAGCATCATTAGCTTTTAACTACTTTGCACATCCGCTTAATTATATCAATGATGACAACGCTGCCCAACAACTATTATTCGCTGACGGCATACAAGCACAGATACCTATTTTAGCTAAATATCCTCATGTATTAGCCGATGTTGAAAATCCTTATGAGTTTGTCCGTAATTTATATATGCAAAATTTACAACGAGACGGTCAAGCACGTCGAAATGAGATTTTTAAAACTGAAAAGCAAAAACCATCAACAACTAACCCCGCAAGCAGCATTAACCCGGTGGTGGAATAATTATGTTTAAACAAAGTTCGACTATTTGGGCTTATGTCATTTGCTTTATTTTTGCATCACTGACCGCCGTATTAGCTTGGCAAGCACAGTATTTTGAAATAGATGCATCGGCTGATACCTTGTTAGTTGATAATAATAAACATTACATTTTAACGCAGCTTGCTGATCAACGTTATGGCTCACAAGAGTTTATATTAATTGCCTTCAAACCGACAAACACGCAGTTGTTTTCAACACCTAACCTTAATGCTTTATCTAAAATTAGCAGAGAAATAGAAGAAATATCTCGTGTTAAACAGGTTAAAAGTATTGCCAATGTGCCTATTTTTACCGTTGCTGAGGTGGTTTCTGCTGAGGTAGAAAACCTAACCTGGGAAAAGCAAAAGTTTGATGAAAAAACCTTATCACTAAGTTTAAAAAAGCATCCGTTATATGAAGGTTTGCTGATCAATAAAGACCAAACTGCGTTATCGTTACAGGTGGTTTTTAAGGCAGACCAAAAAGTAGAGCAAATAAATCATGATATTATTGATATAAAACGGCATTTATTAACCAGAGACTTAAGCGAGCAAGAGCTTAATGTACTGGAACAATTAAAGCAGCAACAACAAAAACTTAATAAGAAATTAGAACAAACACGTATTGATGAAATTGAAAAAATTCGCGCTATTTTATTACCCTATAATAAAGACGGTGCTTTCTACTTAGGTGGTAACAATTTACTGTCTTACGAGTTAATTCAAATTATTAAGAGTGACTTAGTGCTTTTTGGTTCGATGATTATTTTAGTTATTACTGTACTACTGTGGTTTTTGTTTAGACGCTTAAGTTGGGTAATATTGCCCATAGTGTGTTGTGCAACCAGTGTTGTGATGACCATAGGCTTATTAGCCGCCCTTAATTTTAAAGTCACCGTTATCTCAGCCAACGTATTTGCCCTGCAAATTATTTTGTCATTGGCCATGATCATTCATCTTATTGTGCATTACCAAGAGCTCGTACTAAAAAATAAGCAGTGGGCACATAAAAAATTAGTGTTAGCAACGATTAAGCAGAAAATAAAGCCTTGTTTTTATGCGGGCTTAACCACTACTATTGGTTTTGGCTCGCTTATATTTAGCGGTGTTCAACCGGTTATCAGTTTCGGTTGGATGATGGTAGTTGCTATGTTGGTAAGTTTTATTGTCAGCTTAGTTTTTTTCCCTGCATTACTGTTTGCCCTGTTTAAAAAACAAGATTTTGTTAAACAGCACCACCAGATTGAGCGTGGTATGAAAGCAATGGCCAGTTTTGTTAAAAACCAACCTAAAAAAATTATTCTCATTTCAGTGTTAATCACCATTGTTGGCGTGCTGGGGTGTTTAAAATTAACCGCGGAAAATAGTTTTTTAAATTACTTTAGTGAATCAACAGATGTGCGAAAAGAGCTGACCTTTATCGACCAAGAGTTTGGTGGTTCAACACCATTTGACGTGCTATTTAATATTCCTGAAGAGCAATTGAAATCAGACTTAGTGATTTCGGCAAGTACCGTACAAACGGTAACCGCTATTCAAAATATGTTATCAAATCAACAAGCTATTGGCGCAATTACTTCGATTGCAGATTTCACACGCATTGCTCAAGTAGTGAACGGTAAACCGCTCACTGAATATGAGTTAACGGCGCTTTATAAAAGTTTAGATCCTAATTTACAGCAGGAACTTTTTGGCGCTTATTTTTCAGAAAAAGATAACCAAATACGCATTTCCATGCGCGTACAAGACAGTACTAAAGACTTAAACAGAGCTGATTTGTTGGCAGATATTCATAAAGAATTATCAGTAATGGGCATTGAAGAGCAACAGTATACGCTTACTGGCTTGTTTATCCTTTATCAAGATGTATTGTCGCGCTTGGTTGATTCGCAGATACTGACGATATTAATTGTTTATGGCGCTATGGCGATAACACTGATGATTATTTTCTCATCGTTTAAAGTGGCGTGGATTGCTTTAGTGCCTAATTTAATTACCACGTTAGTCATTATGGGAGTATTAGGGATATTTTCGATACCATTAGATTTAATGACTATAACCATTGCTGCTGTTGCTATGGGTATTTCAATGGACGATACCATTCATTATATACATCGTTATTTAGCAGAGATTAAACTTGAGCAAGCCAGTAGTGAGGATTGGATTAAGCGTACTAATTTATCGGTGGGTTATGCGTTAATATATACCACCACAGTGATCGTTATTGGCTTTGGTACATTGGTCTTTTCTAACTTTGTACCCAGCATGTTGTTCGGTTTACTGACCAGTGTTGCGATGATCGTCGCCTTGGTTACAGACATAACAACGTTACCAGTGCTGTTAAGAAAATACTTGCCTCAAAGCGACGTTAAACAAGCTTAAATATAAAATATATTTAGCGTGCTCTAAAAGGTCAGTGGTTTTACAACCACCGACCTTTTTTATTTTTGAATCACCGATAACCAGTAGGTCATCGGTGTGCAATACACTATTTTTTTGTTTGAACAATTAACAGTCGGTATCTTTGGCATCTAATTTTTCTTTAGCTTTTTCACAGGCATCTTCAATGGCATTACCTGCGTCAGTTGCTAGTTCTTTTGCTTTCTCGGTAGCATCTTTAGCCGCCTCTTTAACTTTGTTACCAGCATCCTTAGCGGCATCTTTAGTGTTTGAAATTACCTTGTCAATTTTTTCGCCAGTTTTTTCGGCTTTATTATCGCTACAAGCACCTAAGCTTAGTACCGCGGCAAGCGCTAAAGCCATTAATGAAATTTTTTTATTCATGTTCATATGATTCTCCTTAAAAATTAAAATGGTTAAGCTTGAGGATGTTTTCCTCGTAATGCGTTAGCGATCAATGAGATAACTAATAACACAACAAAGATATAAAAGATGATTTTTGCAATTCCTGCTGCAGCACCAGCTATCCCACCAAAACCAAAGATGGCTGCAATAATTGCGATAACTAAAAAAGTTAATGCCCAATGTAACATTAGATTTCTCCTTGACTATATTGTTTGATATACCTTAACTATGCGACAGTTATGCCAATAATTAAGTTATTGTTTTTAATGTTTATTTTTAATTGTTAGTCAAAAGAAAATTAACAGTCGGTAAATATTACAAGGTATTTGTGTATTACTTGCACGACGAGACTGTTTTAGTTAGTTAACTCTAACTTGGCGCTAGTTAGTATAACTGGAGCGCATGCATGATCAGCTTTCATTAAAAAGCTGTTGCAACATAGCTAAATTAACTGGCTTGAGAAGGGCGTTTTGTGCGCCAAATTGAGCTAAATCTTGTTTAGATACTTCATTGCCACTGACAATAGTAATAATGGCGTTTGGTACTTTTAGTTTCAGCTCTGTGCTTAGTTCAAGGCCATTACCGTCAGGTAAATTCATATCAACTAAAATATGCTGCCAATTAACATCAATATTAACAATATAGTTAGCTTGCTTAGCATTGTGCGCTATTTGCACCTGTTTACCGATGTTGTTAAGTAGTAATGCGATAATTTCTGCGGCATCAATATCATCTTCAATGAGTAACACTCGCTGAAGAGGCATATTATGGCCATGTTTTGCTGTTAAATTTGGCGCTGCTGAGCTGTGAGTATTATCTATGTTACGGCTTAGTTGTTGTTTTATTTTTTGGTGTAGTTCGCATTTATCAATGGGCTTGGGTACTACGCCATTAAAACCCAAATCGTAGAGTTCTTTTCGTACGCCTTTCATGCTTGCAGCGGTGAGCGCGAGTATTGGCGTATTGATATTCATTGCTCTTAGTTGCGATATTGCTCTTTTACCATCTAAAACGGGCATATGAATATCCATTAACACTAGGTCGTACGGCGTGTCAGAATTGTGTGCTGATATTATTTTCGTAATTGCTTGTTGGCCATTATTGCCATAACTTACTTCAAGTCCAAAAGATCGGCAGACGTAGCCTATTAATCGTTGAATATCGTCAATATCATCAACAATTAGCACTTTACCTGACAATTTACTTAGCGCTTCAGTAGTTGATTTATAGTCGCTACGTTTAAAGGTGAAGTGCTTGCGCTCGGTATGTATTATTTTTCCTGGATCGATACAAACAACAAACTTACTACCAATAGCCAATGTTGATTCAACTGAGATATTACCGCCCATATATTTTAACAGTTCGCTGCAAATAGATAAGCCAAGGCCCGCACCTTCCTCGTTTCGTGAAACAATGTCTTGTACTTGTTCAAAGGGTTTAAAAATTGTTGATAATAAGCTTTCAGGAATGCCAACCCCAGTATCGGTAATTGAAAAATATAAACGTGTTTCTTCAGCGAACTCATCTAACCAAACGTCAATAGTCACTGAGCCTTGGTTGGTAAACTTTATCGCATTATGAATAATATTAATCAGTACTTGGCGTAATCTAAGTGGATCTGCGGTAATTTCAATGGGTAAGGCTGATTTAGCTGATAATGTTAAGCTTATGCCTTTATCTTGTGCAGACATCGCCATGAGTGTGTAAACGTCAGCAATAAAGCTTTCAAGGGAGATGGTAGTGCAATTTAGCTCGAACTTACCTGCGGCAATTTTAGAGAGATCGAGCACGTTATTTAGTAACCCTAATAAATGCATGCCGTTGTCTAATATTGTGGTTAATTCTGGTTGTATTGTTTTGTTGTTATCATCGCTAAGTAGCAACTCTGTGTAACCGAGTATTGAGGTAAGCGGTGTGCGTAACTCATGACTTAAATGGGCTAAGAACTTATCTTTAGAACGATTTCTTGTTTCCGCTTTTATGCGTTCAAGACGTTCATTTTCAATGTCTTTTCTTGCTAAAGCGTAACGAATTGCTCGATTAAACCTTGCACTGTTAAGATCAGATTTTATCAGGTAGTCAACAGCCCCCGCATCAAGTGCACTATTATCTAATTCACTATCTGTTTGCCCAGTAAGCATAATAATAGGCACTGTGCAGCCGTCATTACGTGTTTGTTCAAGTATGGCTAAACCGTTTAAACCACCTAATTGATAGTCAAGCAAACAAATATCATGGTTATTTTCTTTCAGCAATGCTAATGCTTCAACGGCGTTATCAACCCAGTCAATATTAAAATGATGGCTTGGCATTTGCTGAAGGTAGTCGCAGGTGATTATGTAATCATCTTCGTCATCTTCAACCAATAGTATACGTGTGGTTAGCTTAGACATAGGGAATGACTAATTATTGTGGTGTTGAGAAGGAAGTTCGACAAATTCGATCCAGTATTTTCCTAACGTTTTCATTAAATCGACTAGCCCTTCAAAATTAACCGGCTTAGTAATATAAGAGGCAGCACCAAGTTCATAGCCTTTAATCATATCTTCTTCTTGTTTTGAGGTGGTTAAAATTACAACAGGTATACATTTAAGTTGTGGATTGGCTTTTATTTCTTTTAGTGCTTGGCGTCCATCTTTACGTGGCATATTTAAATCGAGCAGAATTAGTCCAGGTTTAGGTGCGCTCGATTTGTCTTGGTACTTACCTTGGTATGTAAGGTATTCAAGCAGTTCAACGCCGTCTTCTACAAAATGTAACTCGTTTATTACTCTACTTTCGGTTAGTGCATCGCGGGCGAGTAAACGATCATCTTCATCGTCATCTGCCATTAATATGACAATGGGGGTGCTTGTTTTCATCAATAAAATTCCTTAAGCTTTTTATTAAGTTTACGTCATTGGGGCTATATAGTTATGTGGCAAGCGAATAGTAAACGTTGTTCCTTGTTCTACTTGGCTTTTAACAGTTATCGTCCCACCATGGCGCTCTACAATACGTCGACAAACGGCTAAACCAATACCAGTGCCTTTGTAAGCTGTTCTTGCATGTAAACGCTGAAAGGGGAAAAATATCTTTTCTGCAAACGCTTGCTCAAAACCGATGCCATTATCGCTTATCGTTATAATATGCCATAAGATTTCAGTGCTTAAAACAGGATCTATTACTGGTTCGTTTCGATGAATTATATTAATTTTTGGGGCAATATCTTTTTGTCTAAATTTAATTGCGTTACTGAGTAAATTTAAAAAGAGCTGGTTAAGCTGAGTAACATCACCATTAATTTCAGGTAAATCTTGATACGCGATAACTGCTGAACTTTCTTCGATGGCTACCTCTAAATCGTCAATCACATCAGTGACTATTTGCGCTAATGGTACGGCTAAAAAATTTTTACCACGGGTATTTATGCGTGAATATTCTAATAAATCATTAATTAAGTTAGACATGCGTTCAGCTGCGTTTTGCATGCGTTTGATAAAGTCTAAGCCTCGTTCATCTATAACATCGTTATAGCTTGTTGACAGTCTATCGCCAAAGGCTCTAATTTTACGCAAAGGCTCTTGTAAGTCGTGCGAAGCAACAAAAGCAAAATCTTCTAATTCTCGGTTACTTCGTGCTAACTCTTCGGAGTAAACGGTTAATTCTTTGGTGCGTAATTTAACTTTTTCAGCCAACTCTTCATTTTTAGTTTCTAGTGACTGGCGATAATACAACTCAGTTCTATTATTTAAGCGTACAAGCACACCAATACCAACGAGGAGTAAAAAGCTAGTGATAGCTGAGATACTAAAGGTAAATTTAGCCTCTTTTTCGATTAATTCTAATTTTTTATATAAATTGTTGCGATACAAGATTTCACGAGCTTTTATCTCATTAAAGAGGTTTTCCATTTTTTTATATAAACTTCTACCACGGCCAGTCATAACAATAGTTAACGCGCGTTTTTCATTGTCGTCCAATGCAAGATCTACTGTAGCGCTGAGTTCTATCATTTTCATTTCAACGAGATCAGATAGTTCAGCTACTTTCTTTGTTTGGCTATTAATGTCTGAACTTAACGAGTTAACTAGTTTTATTTGTTTGATCACTTGACCTATAGATTCTTGGTAAGGCTGTAAATAATCTTCTTTTTCAGTGAGCAAATAACCGCGTTGACCTGTTTCAGCAGATAACACTAAATTATGTAGTTTGTCTAAGCTAAGAATGATCTCACCAGTATTGGTGATACCTTTTTGAGTTATCGATAAATCATCTATGGTTTTTAATGCCAGAATAATATTAATAACTATAACGGCAATAACGATAGAGAATATTAAACTCCAGGATACCTTCTTGTTTTCTAATAACTTTTCAATGTAGGTCATTATAAGTAACTTGCCTCAACTTGAATTAGCTTGGTTTTTAGCCACTGTTGATAATTGTTCAAGTGTTTGGCTACATGTTTGGCATGAGATAATTATTTTGTTTGCCGCATCAATAGCATTTTCAATGGGCATATCCTTTTCAAGCAACAATTTAATCATTTCAGCCTGCATAGAAATTATATTTAACGGTCCACGAGCATCATGAATAAGTTGATCAAATTCAGACTGTTCCGATTGTCTCTTGCTTTGGTAATTGTTTTGGTGATTATTCATTACTTGCTACTCCAATTATGTTTTAGCTCAATTGATATTATTCTTCAAACTCTCCATAGGCATGTAAGCGGTTATATAGGGTTTTAATACTAATACCTAACATTTTTGCGGCAAGCGACTTATTACCTTCAACATCGACTAGCGTAACTTTAATTAACTCACGTTCTACATCTTCAATAGTACGACCAGCACTTAAACTATGCTTTTTTTCTGATATCGACGAAAAGGGTGAACGAAAGTCCTTTGGCAACGCTAGGCTAGTACCGTTAGGAGCGGCCATAATAAATGCACGATGAATAGCGTGGCGCATTTCTCTAATATTACCTGGCCAGTCATAGTCTTTTAATCGCTGAATTTGTGTCGCGTTCCACTGGTACGTGCGGTGATATTCCTCGTTTAATTCTCCAAGAAAAGCTGCGGCTAATAAGGGAATATCTTCTTTTCGTTTACGCAGTGGTGGAATATTAATTGGAAACACGGCGAGTCTAAAATAAATATCTTCTCTTAATACTTTGCTTTGAGCGATCTCTTCAATTGAGCGATTTGTAGCAGAGATCACCCGACAATTTACCTCTATCTCTTTTGTACCGCCAAGTGGTGTTACACGATTAGTTTCTAATACGCGTAATAAGTTTGGTTGCATATCTCTTGGCATTTCGGTTACTTCATCTAGAAATAATGTACCGTTGCCCGCGCGTAAAAACACACCGTCTTTTTTGCTAATTGCGCCGGTAAATGCGCCTTTTTCATGACCAAAAAGTTCGCTGGTAATTAAGCCTTTAGCCAATGCTCCACAATTGGTTGCGACCAATTCAGCTTCGTTATTCGTTACGGAGTTACTTGCGGTATGAATAGCTTGTGCAACCAACTCTTTACCTACGCCACTTTCACCTAATAACATAACGTTAGCTTTTGTTAACGCAATGCGAGATATCATAGTATACACTTCTTGCATTGCTTCTGATTCGCCAATAAGGCAACCAAAATGTTTTTTTGGTAATGAACCGTTTGACTTTTTCGACGGGGCTGGCTTTGATTGTTGTGTTAACGCGTGTTCTAAATCTTCACGCTGCAAGGGTTTGGCAATATAATTGACCTTGGGACCACATAATCCCGCTAGTAAACCTTTGACTAAAGGGTGCCCGGTAATTAGCGTGATATACGGGTCATGATTAGACTTCTTGATATGATCTATTAAATGTAAACCACTACCATCTGGCAGCATAAAATCTAAAATAATGTGATCAAACGTGTTATTTTCTAGCCACTTATAGGCTTCTTGCAGGCAACTAGCTGTACAAATATTATGACCCAAAAACTCAATAATATGACAGGCAACTTCAGTAAACTCTGCATCATCATCCACTAATAATATTTTTAACACGTTAACGCCTTAGTTAGGATGGTTTAAAACTTATTAAATTAACATATTATAACGATTGAGTCTTTACTCTTGTTTTCCACTTTTGTTTCAGGCACAGGTCAAATTACACACTTAAGTGCAGAAGCATGTTAGTTTATTCTTAATTTGATCTGATCATGGTATTGATAAAAAGTCCAAAAAATAATTTAAGTTTTTTTATTAACTCAGATTTCGGTATTCAAAACAAAAAGTTGTTGATTTTTTTACGCAAGTCATGCAAATGGATAGTTTTACCTTGCTCCAAGAAGCGTTAACATGAACTTTGAAACTTGAGTATTATATTGGTGGAGGCAAGGGGCTTTTCAGCTAAATGTGGCGTTATGCCCAATATTACAGGAGATCTTGGTTATCAGTCGGCTTTTTTTTTTAGACCTAACACAGTCTAGACAATGGTTATCGTCCTTTCAAAGAAAGGCGCTTAGCGAAATCATCAATGTTAGCTTTGCTAATATTGATGCGGTCGAGTATTTAGCAAAATATTTCGATAGTTCTGTTCCTTATCAGAGGAAGTTGC
The DNA here is from genome assembly GCA_963974965.1 of uncultured Colwellia sp. Lineage (GTDB taxonomy): Bacteria > Pseudomonadota > Gammaproteobacteria > Enterobacterales > Alteromonadaceae > Colwellia. The sequence continues at coordinate 59,377 of CAXBEX010000015.1, forward strand.
GACTCTACTTACATAATGAGCAGATTGTAGGTTACTGCTTACTCACCTTTACAGATATGTCAGATTGTACGGTAATTAAAGCCTCTGCTGCATTCTTGCCGCAATATCGAAAAGGTGGAAATACTTTTTTGTTTTCGATCCAAGAGGGTTTTAAAAGCTGGTTAAAAAGACCTTGGCGTAAACACTACTATGCCGACACTATGCTCAGTCCGGCAATGTATCGTGCGATCGCCAAGAATACCGCGATTATTTGGCCACATTTTGTTCACCAAGCACCAAAGGAATTGTTTGATCGCTTTAATCCAGATGGGCAGAGCAGTAATGAGAATCCGCTTCGCTGCTTGGTCTTGGTCGACCGAACGAGTAACTACAGCCAGCAAGAGCTGAAAATGCTGCGTAGTAGTGACAAACCAGAAATTCAGTATTACTGCCAGATCAACCCTCATTTCGATAAAGGGGTAGCCCTATTTGTAATTGTTCCAGTACACCTACGTCAATTTGTGCAGTCTCTAATAAAGATTTTAAGGAAAGTATGAACTTTACAATTAACCGCCCTTTTTTATCTATATTATTGCTTTTGCTTTTATTGTTGTAATAAATAGGCCGCAGCACCAAGTAAACCGGGTTGCTGTTCTATAATGACATAAGTAGGAGTTTGCAAAGTAATATGTGACAAACGACCTTTGGTTTCAAAGCGTTCTCTAAATTTACTTACTTTAAGAAAATCAATAAAGCGGGGCACAATGCCTCCAGCAATGTAAGCACCACCTTGACTATTCATTATTAAAGCTAAATTACCTGCAAAACTGCCTAATGCTTGGCAGAAAAGTAACAAGGTTTGATGACAAAGGTGACAACTATTTTCAACGCCTCGTTTACTAATTTCTTGCGCTGATAAATGAGCCTGTTCTTCATCAGTTTCTGTGTTAGCTAGCGCTTGATAAATTTGTTCAAGGCCATAGCCAGAAAGTAGTTGTTCGTATGAAACCCGCTCTTTAATAGTATTTAAATAACGTAATACAGCTATTTCTTGCTCGCCAACAGGTGCAAAATCAACATGACCACCTTCACCACTAACGCAATGCCATTGGCTCTTTCCTGCTATTGATACAGGCACTAAGTTAGCAACACCCAAACCAGTGCCGGGGCCACAGACTGAAATAGGTTTATTGGCAACCGCTTCACCGCCACCAATTTTAACTTTTTGCTCATCATTTAATAATGGAATAGCCATAGCAATGGCGGTGTAGTCGTTGATGAGTGTTAAACTGTTCAATGATAACTGCGCTTTCAATTCAGCTTGTGAAAATTTCCAAGGCAAATTCGTCATTGAAATTAAATCATCATCGACAGGGCAGGCAATAGCTAAACAGGCATGAATAGTGCGACCCGTTAGCTGTTTTTTGTCAATATAAAGGGCAAGTACCTCGGCTAGGCTATTAAATTCAGCACATTGATAGGTTTCAATGTCTTTATATTTTGCAGCACATGATGCATCGGCAAGTGCTAGTCGAATGTTGGTACCACCAATATCGGCAATTAAGTTGATGGTGTTTTTTAGTGCAGTGTTCATTGTTAAGGCTCATTTAATTACGTTATGTTTTACTGGCGCAGTTTTTGGTTCAATTTTACTGGCGGTATGTTTACTGGACATTGATTGTTAAATCTTGGTGTTGCCAAGCAAATTTAACGGTCAATGTTTCTGCTTCTTTATTCCAGTCGATGCTGTTAGCTTCTTTCTTGCCCACTATGACTTTAATTGGTTGGCTTTGCCAATGATGAATAACTAATGTCATTTGCCTACTTTGAGGCATGCCTACATAGTGAGTATCATTTCTCGATAAATGAAGACTTAATTTTTCATTTTTTTGATTGGCTTTAAAGGATAATAACTCAAAAAAACCTTGTGCGTTAGCTTGAAACATTTCACCGTCATCTTCATACATTTCGCCTTCACTATTCTTAACTGACTCATCGGCATAATAATGTAGCGTTAGCTTGCTGTTATCATAATCTTTGGTTGATTGAATGTCATCAATCATGGGAATAAATGAACCTGCGCGAACGAGTACTGGCAATGTTGCTAGGCTAGTTGCAATGTCAACAGTTTGGTTGCCTTGGTGTCTATCTCCACTAAAGTAATCAAACCAAACGCCTTTAGGCAAGGATACTGATACTGATTTAACACCCGCATCAACAACCGGTGTCACTAAAAATGCATCACCCCAAAGGTAACTTTTAGCATTATCCATTTGCCTGTAGCTAAGTTCATCTTCAAGCTCCTCTTCAAAGAAGAGCGGGCGCATTAATGGCATGCCCGTAGTGCTATTTTGATAGGCTAGTGTGTAGTTATAAGGCAGTAAGTTATATCTAAGCTTAATAAATTGTCGTAAAATATCTTGGGTGTCTTTATCGTGAAATACTACTTCTGGGGCGATATTGTCTTGCGCATGTGGACGATAAATAGGTTGGAATACACCATATTGCAGCCAACGGATATACATTTCTTTATCGAATTTTTCACCGCCAGCAAAGCCGCCTAAATCAGAATGAGTATATCCCAACCCTAACACGCCCATTTGTAGGCTAAGTTCTACTTGGGGTTTTAATCCACCCCAAGAGCGACTTACATCGCCAGTCCATGGGATCATGCCATAGCGTTGTGAGCCAGCAAAGCCAGAGCGCATTAAAATAAAAGGGCGTTTATTTGGCGCTAGGCTTAACTGATTTTCATAAACCATTTTAGCCCATTGATGACCATAAACATTATGGATCGCATCGCCATTTACCACGCTGCCGTCGCTTAAAGTATGTAAGGTGTCGCTAGGATGCACTTCTGGCTCGCCTAAATCGCCCCACCAACCGGTTACGCCTTGCCGATATAAGGTTTTATAAATATCATTGAACCAGTTTTTGCCTTTATCGTTGAACACATCAACTAAGCCAGTATTGCCAAAATAAAAGTCAAAGCGTTTTGGTTTACCCTCTGCATTTTTTGCAAGGGCTTGTTTTTGCTCGGCATCAGCCCATTTTTTTGAGTTTGTTAGAATAAAAGGCTCGGTGATTAATACCGTATTTACGCCTTGCGCTTTTATGTCGCTGATCATTTTTGTTGGGGTAGGGAATGCTGTTTTATCCCAAGCTAAATTGCCCATATGTCCTTTGATGTTTTTACCAAACCAGTAAAGATCTAAAATTAAGGCATCAAGTGGAAAGTCTAAGTCGATAAATTTATTAACGGTAGCGCGCACTTCTTGTTCAGTTCTATAACCAAAACGTGAGGCGTAGTTACCAAACGCCCAACGCGGCGGCATTGGTTGCTTACCAGTCACATCAACATAATTATTGATTAGCTCAGGATAAGTTTTGCCAGCAAAAACTAAGTAAGACATGCGACCTGATACGGCTTCAAATTGCATGATGTTCTGTTCCGATTTACCTAAATCCATCCACCCTTTGGCTGAGTTATCAAATAATAGTATGTATTTATTACTCGAAAAAACCGCAGGTAAACTAAAGTTCATTTGATTCGATTGCGTTTCATAACCGTAATGAGCACGATTATATAACGGCATACGATGGCCTCGTCTATCCATGCCTAATACACGTTCACCACCACCAAGTAGTTTTTCGTTTTCACTTAACTTAAAACGAAAGCCTTGTATCTGATGTTGTGTTTCATCTTCTACCGTGGTGCCAGTAAAAAATCCTGCTTCTTCAGCAAGCAATAACTTATCATTTTGGTAAAAGCTGATGTTAAAAGGGGATTTATTAAGTACTGCGCTTATCTTATCAAGTGCCATTGTCAGTTCATTGCTATTATCGCTAACGTTAAACCCTTGCTTAATCGCGTCTTCTTTAATCGCAAAAGAGGGCAAGTACGCGGCTTTATTACTGTCGTTAGTAACTAAATATTGTACCTCAATAGCAGAGTCGGAATAAGCGCTTAAGCTTACTTGTCCTTGGTTTGTCGTTACAATCAAGGTTTTATTTTTTAGCTGATGGCTCAGGTAAGTAGCTTGATTGAATGCCTGTGAAGGTAGAGCAATCAGAGCGAAAGCTAGCAAGCAAGACAATTGTTTTATCAATACCGGTTTTACCAATAGAAAGTAGCGCAAGATGTTTTCCTTAAATTTTTTAATATTTATTCACTATGATAATAACCTTGTCAGCTTAACGCGGCATCTTGAATACGTATGCAAGTACTTGATAGTGATCAAAGTTGACTATAGCTACAATATATTGATAGTAACTAAATATTAGTTAAAATTTATAACCAGTATCTTTAGCAGAATGCTTATTAAATTTTCTTTCGTAGTAATCCAGCATTGAATAGAGAAATTCAATGTTTAGGCGCTGAATATCTTGTTTTGCTTGTAAATAAGTTCTTATGGCTTCATCAATATTTCCTTGCTGAAATAATACATCTGCCAAATGCAATTGTGTAGAGTTAATACCTATTGGGCTTTGAATTATTTGGTAAAAAGACAGCGCTAAATTGAATGATTGTAATGCTCCATCTAATAGGTTTTGTTCAATATAGGCTAAACCTTGCTCTTCTGCGATACTTGCTTTTAAAAGCCAATCAAGATTGTTTTTGATCGATTTAGCGGCTTGCTCATAAAATTCCATCGCTTGTTGCCAATCTTTTTTTTTGGCTGCAATTCTGCCTTTTATCAAATTAATATGGGCTACTTCCTGAGTATCTCTATTAGCAAGTTTAGAGGCTTTATTCATGAGGGACGTTGCTTGCTCAACTTCATTATTCCATAAGTACAATTTACTAAGATAAATCATGGCAATCACAGACTTTTGGTTCAATGCCAAGTAACTTTCAAAAAAGCTAATAGAGGTATGCCAGTCTGATTCATAGCTAATCATTGCTTCAGAAAATAAAGCATCACTAAACTCTTTCATGGGAATATTGTTGCTTATTTTTAGTGGGGAATTAATAAAATCGGCTAACTTTTTGGATAGCACAGTCAGTGCGCTATTAATTGATGTATCAAGAATAACGCCTTGCTTTACACTATTCACAAGGTGAAATTTATAAACCAGTTTATAATCAGAAACATTACCGTGAATTTCAGTTTCAACGACTACTGTGGCACCAGAGACATTGAATATCTTATTGACATCAGCGGATTGAAAGTTTCTCTCTAATCCTGCAATGTGCATTAAGCGAGGAATATAAGTTCCTTGATGAACAAAAATTTCGTTAGGTAATCCTTTAAGTTTAGCGATAAATTGCTCCATTCCTCCTAAGTATATCCAATCATTTTCGGTATAAGGGATATGATTTTTAATCGGTAAAACAACAATGTTATGATCATATTTAATAACAACATTCTCGTTTATATTTAGTGGAAAAAATAAAACGACAGCCAATATAATTAAAGCAGAGGGAAGCATATATTTGAATAAGACTAGTTTTGCCTGTGAAATATTATTTTTTGGATTAAGCTTATAAGCTTGAACGGTAAATTCATAACCTTTACGGGGGTAATTTTGGATGATTTTTGAATTAGAAAATAATTGTCGAATTTCACGAATAGACTGAAAAACCACACCATCATCGACAGTTACATCATCCCAAATGTTATCTAACAACTCCTGTTTGGTGATTATTTGCCCTGATCTTTGGGCAAGGTATAACAACAATGCTAAAGTTTTAGGGCGGATACTTTGACAGTTATCCCTATCTGAGAGCGTCCGCGCTTGGGTATCTAAAGTAAAAGTACCAATTTGATATTTCATTAAAACAGCATATGAATGTGATTATTGCATTATCTTAGCAAATATTAATGATTTGAGTATATCTGTAGTTTACTTCCCTATATTCATGTCGTACACAGCAGAGCTCGCTTTACCTATCAATAAATAGGTGAAGTCACTACTAATCGTTATTTTTCCATTTTTTACAATAGCTGTTTGGTTCGAATAGTAATCGAAAAGCACTTCTCCATCATGGAATAACCCATAAACAGCAATACTTTTATTTCCTTTTGGCAAATCTTTAGCAACCAATACTGACTCTTCATTCTCCAACTCACGCTTAAAAATATAAGGGGATTGATTTAATTGCTTATGCTTGCCTGAACCCACGGCGTTCTGTTGCTTTCTAAATTGACCAAGTTTTTGCCAGTGGGCTAAAATAGCTTGAGTATCAGCTTTTTTAATATCTTGCCAATTCATAAAAGTTCGCATATTTGCATCACCATAGGCATTTTTAGCCTCCATTGGACGTGCTAACTCATCACCATAGTAAATTTGAACGCCACCCGGTGCTAGCATCAATTTGAAAGCAGTATCAAAGGTTTTCTCTCGTTTTGTGTCGTAAGAATCAGGGTCATCATGAGAACCAATATAACTAAGGATGCCTTTACCTTTTAGTACACCTTGATTAAGTGATTTTGAATAGCTTGAAAATATTGTTTCCGCTGATTGAGCAGCATGGGCAACAAACCCCATATTAATTAATGCATCAAATCCGTAATCAAAAAAATCGACCTGCTTGTCACCATAATCATAGCCACGTCCATTTTTTACCGTATTTTTATAATCGTTTAATCCCCAGTTAAATACTTCACCCACCATATAAAAAGGAATGTCGTCCTTAACTTGCTCAGGGTTATTCTTTTTCCATGAGTTAAAAGAAAATTTACTTTCCTTTTTCAATACCGCCCATATATCCGCTTCTACGTGTTTAACCGTATCAACACGAAAACCATCTACTCCGTATTCTTTTACCCAGTCAGTTAACCATTTAACAAGGTAATATTTAGGGGCTCGTGGATACTCAGTACGCTTAAAAAACAGTTCAAGTTCAGCAAGCTCTTGCTCAAGACGTCCTTCTTTTTTCCATTTACTGAGTAATTGCGGAGGAAGCTCAACACTTGCTTCACTTTCCGTTTTGATATCTGTAAGTGAAGTCGCCAATGCGCACTGAGTATTTTGTTGGTAGTTCCCCCATTGACAAATAGGCGAGGTTCTTATCCAGTCAGATGGCCACGCCCAGTCTGACTTGGTTTTCGGTCCTGTATGATTAATGATGACATCCATAAGCACTTTAATATTGTATTTGTGTGCTACGGCAATCATTTGTTTTAGATCGGCTTCTGTACCATAGTTTGCATCAATAGCTGTCCAGTCTTTTGGCCAATAACCATGATAAGAATAGGTCAGTCCTGCTGATTCATCATAACCGTGCACTTGTTCAATTAATGGTGTCATCCAAATCGCATCCACTCCTAATCGAGTAAAATAGCCATCTTTAATTTTTTCAATAATACCTTTAATATCTCCGCCTTCAAAACCTCTTAATACTGCTGGGGTTGCAGTACGATTGTAAGAGAGATCATTACTTTTATCGCCATTATTAAATCGGTCAGTTAACATAAAGTAGACAGTTGCATTGTCCCAAAAGTTAGCTGTTGTGTGTGTCGCTTGCGCGGCATAAATATTAAGTGACCAGCCAGCCGTCAGTAGTAAATAAATTAGTTTGTTCATACGCATTACATAATTACCTGTATTTTAAAAGTAGCCGCATCATTGCTTTTTTTATCATTAATAATGAACTTAAATTTTCTTAAATAAACTGAAACATTTGATAAATATAGAAAATAAATGTTGATGGTGTTGCGATTTTTGATATCCATACCCAAGCTAACTCAAGATGCGAGTTTCAGGAACTCTCTTGTTCTCTACTTATTCGTTCCTCCTGATATCAATTAAATTCATCTTTGCAGACTAATTACGCGGATATTCTGTTCAATTCAGATTATTACATACGTATGCATGGCTTTTTTTGCCTATTTCTTCTTTGCATACGTATGTAGTTCATTGCCCTAATCGCTCACATGGGCATAATCAGAACCAAGGTTTTTTTATTATCTGAATATTGAGAGTTAGAAGTACTTATGGTTACCAAAACTAAAGCCAAAACTAAAATTATAGCTAAAAAAACAGCAGTTAACAGTTCAGCCGCGAATACATCGGTGAACGCAACTGAACTTAAAGCGCGTATTCAGCATCACCTGCAATTTACCTTAGGTGAAATCGCTAACGAAGAAGAAATTAAGTCTGCTTACTGGCAAGCTACGTCTTTAGCTTTACAAGATATCGTCGTTGCTAAATTGAAAACAACGAACGAACGTCAGTTTGCTACCGATGCTAAAAGTGTTAACTACTTGTCACTTGAATATTTAATGGGGCGTTTGTTATCAAATAACCTACACAATATTGATTTATACGATACCGCAGAAAAAGTACTAAAAGCATTAGGCTTTAATCTTGCTGACTTGTGCGAGCAAGGCCCAGATTTAGCGTTAGGCAATGGTGGGTTAGGCCGATTAGCCGCCTGCTTTTTAGATTCATTAGCCACGCTTGATTACAATGCTATGGGTTATGGTATTCATTATCAACACGGCTTGTTTAAACAAGCGTTTGTTGAGGGACATCAGGTAGAAACACCTGATATGTGGCGCGAATTTGGCAACCCGTGGGAAGTGTGTCGTCCAGAATCGGCGCAGTATATTCCACTTTATGGTCATGTTGAACAAGTAGCGCAAGCTGATGGCACCATGAAATCAGAGTGGCAAGCAGGTAAAGTATTTAAAGGTGTGCCTTGGGATATTCCTATTGTTGGTTATCACAGTGACACAGTAAATACGTTACGTTTATGGGAATGCCGTGCGGATAGCGCTTTTGATTGGAATAAATTTAATAATGGTGATTACCTAAATGCGCTTGAAAATCAGGTGCATGCTGAAAGTGTTTCTAAAGTGCTTTACCCAAATGATGAACATGAAGCCGGTAATGAACTGCGTTTTATCCAACAATATTTCTTCTGTGCCTGTTCAATAAAAGACATTATCGCTCGCTTTGAAGCGCAACATGGTGACTTATATCAGGCGAAAAATTTAAACTTATTTGCTGATAAAGTTGCTATTCAATTAAATGATACTCACCCAACCATCGCTATTTTAGAGTTTATGCGCGTCTTGCTAGATGAACATGAAATGACTTGGGATAACACTTGGGGCCTAGCGCGTAAAGTCTTTGCTTACACCAATCATACGTTACTACCCGAAGCGTTAGAAAAATGGTCTGTTGCTTTGTTTGTCAAAGTATTACCACGTCACTTGACTATTTTATATCGTATAAATGAAGCATTTTTAAATAATGAAGTATCCGTTAAATGGCCTAATGATGAAGCCATGCGCACGCGTTTATCTATCATAGAAGAAGGCGAACAACGCACCGTGAGAATGGCACATTTATGTGTGGTTGCGGCACATAAAGTCAACGGCGTTGCACAAATTCATTCAGACCTAGTCAAGCAAGACTTATTTCCAGAATTTGATGCTTTATGGCCGGGTAAATTAACCAATGTTACTAATGGAATTACCCCACGCCGTTGGTTAAAAGCGTGTAATCCGCTGCTTTCAAACTTGTTATCTAAAACCATTGCCGATGATTGGGCAAAAGATTTAGATAGCTTAAAGCAGTTAGCTGACTTTGCGGATAAAACTGCTTTCCAGAAAAAGTTCATGGCTATCAAGTTAGCAAATAAAATTGCTTTAACGAAAGTAATAAAAGAATTAACCGGTATTACCGTTAGTCCTGATGCTATTTTTGATGTGCAAATTAAGCGTTTACATGAATACAAACGTCAGCATTTGAACTTATTGCATATTTTAGCCTTATATCGACGTTTGTTAGCAAACCCTGAATTAGATATGCCGCCACGGGTATTTATTTTTGGCGCAAAAGCCGCTCCGGGTTACAAGCTAGCGAAAGAAATTATTTATGCGACCAACAAAATTGCTGAAAAAATCAATCATGATGGCCGTATAAAAGACAAATTAAAAGTGGTGTTCTTACCTAATTATCGTGTGAGTTTGGCTGAAAAAATTATTCCAGCGGCTGATGTGTCAGAGCAAATATCTACTGCAGGAAAAGAAGCCTCAGGTACCGGTAATATGAAGCTTGCCCTGAATGGCGCAGTGACTATTGGCACATTAGATGGTGCCAACATCGAAATTGCAGAAGAAGTGGGCAGTGACAATATCTTTATTTTTGGTTTAACCGTTGATGAAGTGAAAGCGTTAGATAATCACGGTTATAACTCACATCATTATTACCACACTAATAGTGAAATAAAAGCCTGTTTAGATTGGCTCGATACCGACTATTTCACTCCGGGTAATGCAGGTGAGTTATCACCAATGAAACATAGTTTTCTTGATGGTGGAGACCCGTACAAAGTGTTGGCTGATTTCCAATCTTATGCTGATGCGCACTTTGCTTTAGGTAAAGCGTACCAAAACAAAAAACGTTGGGCACGCATGGCTATTTTAAATACGGCGATGATGGGTAAATTCAACTCAGACAGATCAATTGAAGATTACGTTGATAACATTTGGCATTTAACCAAATCATAAAAATGAGCTTCGAATAGCAAGTTGAAAATTACGAGTTTTGAAGATCGAAAAAGTAAGTGATTAAAGGAAAAGTATGAGCAAGCAAACTAGCGCAGTGAAAAAGGTACTAAGCAGCACTCTTATCAAGCAAACTGATATTGATGCTATTGCACAGGCGCGTCATGGTGCTGCTCATACTATTTTAGGTTTGCAAGCACTTACAAGCTCTAATTCATCAAGTGCTAATTCATCAAGTGAAGGCTTCCTTGTTATTAGTGTTTTTCTTCCCGATGCTGATAGCGTTACCATCATAGAAAAGAAAACTAAAAAGCCGCTAGCAACATTAACGCAAGTTGATGCAGCTGGTTTTTTTATGGCCAAATTAAGACGTAAAAAACGGTTTGCTTATCTGCTGCAAGTGACTTGTCATGGTCAAACAAAAATTATTGAAGATGCCTTTGCATTTGGTTCCTCTTGTGGAAATTCAATATTAACTGAATTTGACATCCACTTACTAAATGAAGGCAATCATCAAAAACCGTATCAAAAATTAGGTGCACATTATCAAACATTGCCTGATAAAAATGGGCAAGGCGTTGACGGTGTAACCTTTAGTTTATGGGCACCTAACGCGGGCTCAGTTGCCGTTATTGGTGATTTTAATCAGTGGGATGGCAGATGTCATCCGATGGAAAATATTGTTCATCATGCGTCGACACTACAAGGTTCTTCACCTCAAGACTCTTCACCTAAAGGAAGGCGCAGTGGTTACTGGACTATTTTCATCCCTAACATTCAAGTGGGTAGTCTCTATAAGTTTGCATTAAAAGACGGTCATGGTAATGCACTGGAAAATAAAGCTGATCCATTTGGCAGTCAAGCACAGTATCGCCCCGAGTCAGCCAGTGTTGTTGCCAGTGAGCAAGCTTACTTATGGAAAGATGAGCAGTGGTTAGCACAGCGAGCTCAGCGAAATGCGCGAAATGCCGCGATTAGTATTTACGAAGTGCATCTTGGCTCATGGAAAAGAGCAGCCAATGGCGATTTTTTAAATTACCGCGAACTTGCCGCGCAGTTAATTCCATACACCCTTGAAATGGGCTTTACCCATATTCAATTAATGCCCGTGAGTGAATATCCATTTGATGGTTCTTGGGGCTACCAACCGGTAGGTTTATTTGCACCAACAGTTCGTTTTGGCAGCCGTGAAGACTTTCAATATTTTGTCGATAGCTGTCATCAAGCCAACCTTGGCTTATTGATTGATTGGGTGCCGGGGCATTTTCCAAGTGATCCGCACGGTTTAGCCCAATTTGATGGGTCATATTTATATGAGCATGAAGATCGCCGTTTAGGTTTTCATCCTGATTGGGACACCTTAATTTATAACTATGGTCGCACCGAAGTCGCTAACTTTTTACGTGCTAGCGCCATGCATTGGTTAGACAACTTCCATGTTGATGGCATTCGCGTTGATGCCGTTGCCTCTATGTTGTATTTAGATTACAGCCGCAAAGAAGGCGAGTGGTTGCCTAATATTCACGGTGGCCGTGAAAACCTTGAAGCGGTGGCATTTTTACAGCGCTTTAATGAAGAATTATATAGCCAATATCCGGGGACATTTTCAGTAGCAGAAGAGTCAACCTCTTGGCCGGGCGTATCGCGTCCAACGGACTCAGGCGGTTTAGGTTTCGGCTATAAGTGGAATATGGGGTGGATGAACGACAGCCTACAATACATGAGCGAGGATCCCATCCATAAAAAGCATCATCATAACAAATTAAGTTTCAGTTTGATTTACGCCTTTGATGAAAATTTTGTGCTGCCCTTAAGCCATGACGAAGTGGTGCATGGTAAGGGCTCTATCTTGGATAGAATGCCTGGTGATACTTGGCAAAAATTTGCTAATTTACGTGCATATTATGGTTTTATGTGGACTCATCCGGGTAAAAAACTCCTCTTTATGGGCTGCGAATTTGCGCAAGGAAAAGAGTGGAACCATGACAGTGAACTTGACTGGCAACAACTTGATAGTCATTGGCATAGTGGCGTTCAGCGCTTAGTCAAAGACTTAAATAAAGTCTACACCACCACACCTGCGCTTTATGAAAAAGATTGTCTGCATGATGGCTTTGCTTGGTTAGAGCATGACAACAGCGAGCAATCTATTTATAGCTTTGTTCGCTATGGCGAAGACAACCCTTTAAAGAAAAGTAATCCCGTCATTGTGATTTGTAACTTTACGCCACAGTGTCATCAAAATTATCAAATTGGTGTGCCTGTTGCCGGCTTTTATCAAGAAATTTTAAATTCAGATGCACAAATTTATGGTGGTAGTAACCAAGGCAATTTAGGTGGTGTGCAAAGCTTTGTTGGTCAGTGCCAAGGAAAGGAACAATACATCACTATTACAGTACCGCCGCTAAGTACGGTTATCTTCTCATTAGCGTGGCAGAATAATTAATGGCAGCATTAAAACCACTGGTGTGTTTGATGAAAGCACCAGTGAAAATATCACTAAAATAAGAAAATAAGAAAATAAGAAAACAAGAAAACAAGAAAGCAAGAAAAAAAATAAGTATTAATCAGCTCGCCTCGTTGAGCAAAGAAAATAGAGAGCAATCAGAATATGACTTCACATCACCTTTCACATGACTTTTCACCTAGTAGAGCACAAGCACGTGCACATTTAATAGAGCAGCTAGCACAGTTGGTAGGTTTTCATCAAGGTTATACCGACAGTTTCGGTAAGCAAGTTTTTGCTAAAGATGAAGCTCGTCATGCGCTACTTAAAGCGATGGGTTACGATCTCACCAGTGATGAGGCTATCGAGCCCCAAATCAAACGATTAAATGAACAAGCATGGCGTAACACCTTACCTGCTACGCATATTGCTAAATGTGAAGAGCAACAACATTCGTTGGTTATCAGTATAAAAACAAATGCAAGTGACACAATTGCTTGGAATATTATTACTGAATCAGGGGAGTCGTTTAGTGAACAAATATCCTTGAGCAGCTTAGTTAAACTTGATGAAACGCATCTTGATGGTGAGCACTTTGCTAAGTATCAATTAACCTTACCCAACTTGGAACAAGGTTATCATCAGTTATCGGTATCTTATGATAGTACAAATTATGATAGTACAAAGGCAAACTGCCATTTAATTTTTGCGCCGAAAACGTGTTATAGCCCACAAGAGGCATCGAGCGATAAAATGTGGGGTTACGCGGCACAACTTTATTCGCTGCGCAGTGAAAATAACTGGGGTATGGGCGATTTTGGCGACTTATTAAGTTTGGTTGAAAAGTCAGCCAAGCAAGGTGTTTCAGCGATTGGTTTAAACCCTTTGCATCCACTATATCCAAATAATCCTGCACATCGCAGCCCATATTCGCCAACAAGTCGTTGTTTTCTCAATGTCATGTATATTGATGTCACTAAAGTGCCCAACTATGATGATTGCAAGGCAGCACAAAAACGCTTCAACAGTGATGAGTTTCAAGCAAAACTCGCTGTTGCTAAAGAGTCAGAACTTATTGATTACGTGGCGGTTGCCGATGTGAAGTATCAAATTTTAGCCTTATTATTTAAAGACTTTAGTGCTAATGCTAACAAAGGGCTATTGAGTGAATTCCATGACTTTAAAGTAGAACAAGGTAATGACTTACTGTCTTTAACTACTTTCGATGCCTTATATGAGCATTTTAGAGCGCAAGATGAAAATGCCTATGGTTGGAAAATGTGGCCAGCGGCATATCAAGAGCCCAGCAGTGATGAAGTAAAAGCTTTTCAAACAAGTCATGCAACCCGCATAAACTATTTTGCTTTTTTACAATGGCTTGCTCATCGTCAATTAACAACGGTTGCCCAAACAGCAAAAGATCTAGGTATGCCGGTTGGCTTGTATCTTGATTTAGCGGTAGGCTGTGATGGCTCAGGCGTTGATGTATGGTGTGATAAAGATGTTTATGTGTCGGGTGCTGCCGTTGGTGCACCGCCAGATGCAATGAATACCTTAGGCCAAGATTGGGGTTTAACGCCAATTAACCCCGTGGCATTAAAACAACAAGGATATTTACCGCTAGTAAAAGCGCTGCGCAGTAATATGCAATATGCCGGCGCTTTACGTATTGATCATATTTTAGGGTTAATGCGTCAATATTGGGTAGCCCCTGGCATGAAAGCCGATGAAGGTGTTTTTATTACCTTCCCGTTGGAAGATATTTTACGCATTATTGCCCTTGAGTCTCGTCGTGAAGCCTGTGTGGTTATTGGTGAAGACTTAGGCACAGTACCTGATGGCTTTGGCGAAATCATGGCGGCGGCAGGTTTACTTTCTTACAAGGTATTATTTTTTGAACGTTGGGAGTCTGGTTTCTTTAAGCGCCCAGAGCTCTATCCGGCACAATCTATGGTGACCGTTTCTACGCATGATTTACCAACGCTCACGGGTTGGTGGACTGGTCGTGACTTAGAATGGCGACAAGCGCTTAATTTATATCCCAATGAAGCAATGGGGCAACAGGAGCGTAATGCTAAAATTGAAGATAGAAGCTTACTTGTTGCCGCATTGAATGATCTTAATGTCATTGATTTGAGCAAAGCACCAGAGCAAGCGCCCGCGAAAATGAACACTGAGTTATCCGTGGCGGTGCAAAAATACATGGCCCAAGCGCCAAGCCATATTCAGTTAATTCCATTAGAAGATGCCTTAGAAGTTGTTGAGCAAGTGAATATTCCGGGCACTATAGATCAGCACCCAAATTGGCGACAAAAATTACCAGTTTCATTGGAAGAATTTTGGCAGCAAGATTCAGTGAATACGATTGCAGACGCGATGCAACAAGCAAGACCAAGACGTTAATTTCACTTAATTTAAGTTAATTAGATCATAGAGAATAACAATAAGAGACCAGTATCATGAAAGTATTTGTTAAAAACGCTATTTTTATAGCAACAATCTTTAGTTTGTTCACCTCATTAAACACTGAAGCTAAAGAAAGTTCTTCACAATTGAATGATAGTGCAAAAGCGGCTAAATTAGCGCCTTATCAGCAACGAGATTTTCAGGATGAAGTTTTTTATTTTGTCTTACCTGACAGATTTCAAAACGGTGATGCAAGTAACGATTTAGGCGCAGCAGCAAGCGATACCAAGCGTGCTTTGTCTCGTGGTGGTTTAGACAAAACGCATAAGGGCATGTATCACGGGGGTGACTTAGCAGGGCTGACAGAAAAATTACCGTATCTTGATAATATGGGCATTACCGCTATTTGGTTAACGCCTGTTTTAAGAAACCAAGCGATGCAAGCAAACACATCAGGTTACCACGGTTATTGGATTTTAGACTTCACTGAAATTGACCCTCATCTAGGCAGTAATGCGGATTTAAAAAACTTTATTGACCAAGCTCATCAGCGCAATATTAAAGTATTCTTTGATATTATTACTAATCACACGGCGGACGTTATTAAGTATAAAGAATGTCATGGTGATGATGGTTTAGGTTGGCTTATCGAAGAAAAAGGTGAAAAAAAGGGCGACTGCCCCTTTAAATCTGTTGCGCAATTGGCTAAAGGTGATAAATACAGCCCATTAATACCTGCTGGCAAAGAGGCATTAAAAGTACCAGCATGGTTAAATGATATTAATGCTTATCATAACCAAGGTGATTCTAACTGGGTCGGTGAAAGCGCAATTCGTGGTGATTTTGCAGGTCTTGATGATATTGATACCAATAGCGAAAAAGTGGTTACGGGTATGACTGATATTTATAAGTCGATCATTGATGAATTTAAACCTGATGGTTTCCGCATTGATACGGTGAAACACGTTAACATGGAATTTTGGCAAGTATTTTCACCAGCGTTAATAGCCCATGCTAAATTACAGGGCATTGATAACTTCTTTATGTACGGCGAAGTGTATAGTTTTGAACCTGAATTCTTGAGTCGTTATACCAGCCAAGGAAAACTACCTTCAGTATTAGATTTTGCTTTGCAAAAATCACTAGAAAATACCTTGGTTGAACAACAAGGCACTGATGTTTTAGCTAAGTTATTTGCGCAAGATCATTTTTATCAAACAGCGCATGCAGATATTGAAAATACTAATGCGAATCAGCTGGTTAACTTTACCGGTAATCATGATATGGGACGTTTTGCTTATTTGTTAAAACAGAGTAAGCATAACTACAGTGAGCAAGAGCAAATTCAACGTAATTTACTTGCCCATGCCATGATTTACTTTAGCCGTGGCGTTCCCGTGATTTATTATGGCGATGAACAAGGTTTTGTTGGTGACGGCAACGATCAAGCTTCGCGTCAAGACATGATGCCATCAAAAGTGGCGAGTTATAATGATGATGATCTATTAGCAACAGATAAAACTACCGCTGATAATAACTTCGACACTAGTCATTTGTTTTATCAAACCTTTGCAAAATATGCCGAGTTATATCAGCAATACCCTGCATTACGATTTGGTCAGCAAACAACGCTTTATTCACAAGATAAACCAGGCATTTTTGCACTTCAACGAGTTGTTACTTCTCAGGGGAAAGAGCAGAAATTAATAGTGGTATATAACACCTCAGCACAAGCGCAACGTCTTGATGTTATTGCTGATATGAGAGCGACTAAATTACTTTATCAATCAAAGTCTAATGAAAAAGGCCAACTTGCCCCGTTGAGTTTTGCTATTTATAAAGTGTTGTAACATTCTAATAATATAATTATTTTGGCGTAACTTGATGAATATGCACATCGCGTTGTGGGAAAGGAATATGTATATTGGCTTTATCTAGCGCGCTGTAAATACTGGCGTAAGCTTTATATTTTGCTGCATATAGATTAATAGTAGGTGTCCATAAACGAATAGCTAGGGTAATAGCGCTGTCTGAGAATTCATCAATACCGACTTGCAGCTTTCTATTTTCGCCAATAATATCGAGTGACAATATTGCCTCTTTAAGTAATTCGATAACCTCTAAAGGGTTATGATCATAAGAAATCCCCACATTTAGTTCAAGTAGCGAATCATGTTTTGAATTATGTAAGATTTCACCAACGATATGTTTATTTGGAATGGTAATAACCACATCATCTTCATTTTTTAATACAGTATAAGCAAGTAACACTTCTTCAACTACACCCGTAACACCATGAACCGTAATGGTATCACCAACCACAAAAGGTCGAATAAGAATAATATTAAATCCTGCCGCATAGTTTGCCAGTAAGCCTTGTAATGCTAAACCGGCACCTAATGAAATTGCACCAATTGCCGCAATAAAAGGGGTAACACTAATGCCCAATTTGCCTAACGAGATAATGGTTATCATGATGACAACGAGCATTTTTGTGGTATTAGCTAAAAATTGACTTAACGTGATATCAATTTTTTGTCGCAGACACAATTTTAACACCCAAGCAGATACTTTTCCGGCTAGCATGTAACCAATAAAGAAAATAATAAGCGCACCAACCAGTTGGAAACTATAGTTGGTGAAAAACTCAATAATAATATTATAAATATTGGCAACCTGATCTATTTCATCTTTTAATAAATCCGTAGGTGCTAGCGAAGTCGATGCTTTTTCAGTGGTACTGGCAACTTGAGCTACAAACATTAAAATTCCTTAATATATAAATATATTGATGAGTTGGAGACATAGTTAATCAACGGGCTTACCATTTCTCGCTTCAAGCAGACGATACCAATCTTCAGGGTTATAATCTAGTGTTAACGCCGCTTTTGCTGCCACAATACGTTCTGGCGTTGTTGAACCAACAATAGGACAAATATTGGCAGGGTGTTTTAATAGCCAAGCAAGTATGAGTTGCCATGGTTGGCAGCTATACTTTTGAGCTTGTTGCTCTAATTCAGTTTCGATGCGCTGTTCATCTTCAGCAGAAAAAGTATTACCCCATGCAGGATAAACAACTCCGCCCAAAGGACACCATGCAATGGGTGTAATACCCAATTGTTGGCATTGGTCTAAGGTGCCATCGCTAAAACTATTGATATTATGAATATTAATTTCTATTTGATTAACCAGTAGCGGTTCGTTTAAAGCAGATTGTAGCAATGAGACTTGCGAAGGCGAAAAGTTACTGACGCCAAAATGCTTAACCTTACCGCTAGATTTCAACTCCATGAAGGTTTCGGCAACGTCTTGTGCATTAAACAAATAGTCAGGTCGATGCAATAAAAATAAATCTAAATAGTCAGTATTCAAGCGTTGTAATGACTTTTCAACACTGTTAATTAAATAGTCATGTGAAAAATCATAGCGCTTAGGATCGCGTCGAATACCGGCTTTTGAAGTTAAAATTATGTCATCACGTAAATTGGGTGACTCATTTAATAGCTCACCAAAAAGGCTTTCACACTCACCGTCGCCGTATATATCGGCATGATCAAAATGATTATAGCCCGCGTCAATGGCTGTTTGAATGGCTAATTTACCTTTGGCTCTATCATGACTTGAGTTGTCATTGGCAATGCGCATGCAGCCGTAGATAAGGCGAGAAGAACTGATGTTAGACGAACTTAATTGTAATGTTTGCATTGGTTGTTAGTACCTATCAATAGTTGCTTAAAGCGATTTCAAAAATTCATCATGCGCTGGTAATTTGTCTATCGTGCGATTGATTAAAACTTTTAAACTACCCATTAAGTCTTCCACTTGCTCTTTTGATAACGCGTCAACCAGCGGGTGATGATCTTCAGGTACATTACCTTGTCCTATCATGACTTGTTGCCAAGCTATTTCGGTAAATAAATCATCAGGATTACAAAATACTTTGCCTGTTTTTTTGAATAACTGAATTTTATTAATTAGTGATTCTGGTACATCCATACGCTGACAAGCTCGCCAAAATTCACTATCGTCACGGCTATTGAGTTTATAATGTAAAATAATAAAATCGCGAATACCTTCAGACTCTATTTTAGACTGACGATTAAACTCATTTACTTCCTCAATATTAATACTGTTATGAGGAAAAAATTTTACTAAACGAATCGCAGCAGTTTGAATTAGGTGTATGTTGGTTGATTCTAACGGCTCAAAGAAGCCACTGGATAAACCAATGGCAATAACATTTTTATTCCATTGTTTACGACGACGACCAGTTTGAAATGAGATCACTTTGGGGTCATCGAGTGGTTTTCCGTCAAGGTTGTTGAGTAGTAATTCTTTCGCTTCGTCATCGCTCATGTGTTTACTGGAATAAACCAAACCATTACCTGTTCTATGTTGTAGTGGAATACGCCATTGCCAGCCAACTTTATGCGCGGTAGAACGAGTATAAGGTTCTGTTGTTTCTGTTCTTTCGCAAGGTATTGCCATAGCCCGATTACAAGGTAACCAATGTGAATAATCGTCAAAACCCGTACTGAGCGTTTTTTCTATTAATAGCGCTGCTAGCCCAGTACAGTCGATAAATAAATCACCTGTAATGACAGTGCCATCTTCAAGCTGCACACTTTCAACAAAGCCTGATTCATGTTGCTGATTGACTTTGGTTATCATGCCTTCAATACGTTTAACGCCCATACCTACCGCATGCTTGTGTAAAAATTTAGCATATAACCCTGCATCAAAGTGATAAGCGTATGCAAGGCCGGGTAAATTGGTGTTAGGAATATTGCTAAAAGCAGCAAACTTATTTTTTTTAGCGGCTTGGTAGTTTAATGAATAATCCCAAAAGCTAGTGTCATTCCCCGGAGTGCCACTATTTTCTTGATTTTTTTCTACACAATTTTCTAACTGTTGTGCGCGCAACCAGAAATGATGGAAATCACAAAAGGGGAATTTTTTCCCTATGCTGCCAAAAGCATGCATATAACTATCGCCGTCTTGATTCCAGTTAGTAAACTCTATGCCTAATTTAATGGTGCCTTGAGTGGCTTTAATAAACGTTTTTTCATCAATGCCAATAGCACTATTGAAATTAACGATAGGCGGAATGGTGGCTTCACCAACACCGATAATGCCGATTTTGTCAGATTCGACTAAGGTAATGTTTAGGGTTTTTCCTAATATTTTCGCCAATAATGATGCAGTCATCCATCCTGCTGTACCACCACCAACAATAACGACATTTTTGATCTGATTAGTCATTTGTATATCACCTGTTTTTAGCCATTATTTTTTAGCCATTATTTTTTAGTAATACCATGCTGCTTTTAGCTGGCATAGTAATGATTAACTGTTCTGCTGAAACGTTATATTTTTCCATAGTCATTAAGTTAACAAAATGCTTTGCATCAGCCGCTGTTATCGTAATTTTTTGCTCTGTAGTTGCATTATTAAATAAGACCCATAAAATTTGCTTATTTGAGTCCACAGAATAACTACGTTGGAAGCCATATAAATTTTTGGCATCATTAACAAGTAGTGTTTTGAAGTCACCTAACTGCAATGCAGGATAGTTTTTTCGAATAGTTATCAGTTGCTGATAGTATGTTTTAAGATCGCTATTAATGGCAACTTTATCTCTGCTGTTTTTATCTCGTTTACTACCGTCTGCTAAGAATTGTTCGTCTTCATAGCTTATATCTGGCCATAACATCGGTTTACGGCTATCGGGATCATTGCCACCCCACATACCAACCTCATCACCATAATAAATCATAGGAGCGCCGACATAAGTCATTTGCAGCATAATAAAAAGTTTTTGTAAGTGAATTTCACCTTGATTAGGTTTACGCACGTTGTAGTCAGGGTTACTGGCTGCTTGAGATAAATTAAAGTACTTGCCCCAATCACGAAAGTTACCAATGCCTCGATTGACAATATGTGACGCTATTCTATTGGCATCGTGGCTGCCAAATAAATTTTGATTCACATAGGCAACACCCTCAGGGTAGAGTTCTCTTAGTTGCTTAAGTTTTTTATCGAATTGTGATGACGTAATATTCATGCCTTGAGGGTTGAAAAAGAATTCAGCCGCAGTAAAGGCAAAGTTATAATTCATCTCACCATCAAATTCGTCACCTTGCATATAAGGCTTAACTTTTTCAGGCTGATCAACTATTTCAGCGGTTAAATACGCTTGCGGATTAATACTTTTTACTAAAGTGCGCCAATCTTTCCAAAAAGGGTGAGCGACTTCAAAGGCTACATCTAATCGCCAGCCATCAATACCGTACTCCATGCCTTTACCTTTTGGGTTCATCCAACGTCTAGTTGCATTAAAAATATACTCTTTTGGCCCTGATACGATACCTTTTTCATCTTCTCGCCACTCAGGTAAAGATTTAACGCCAAACCAACCTTCATAGTCAAATTGAGTGCCTTTTTCTTTATCGTCGAAGCTATGAACCGTGAACCAATCTTTATAAGGGGATTTTTGTTGATTTTTTTCAAGATCTTTAAAGGCAAAGCTATTGATGCCCATATGGTTAAAAACACCATCAAAAATAATGCGAATACCACGTTGATGAGATTCATCAATGAGTTTTAAAGCAAGCTCATCAGCTTTAGTCCACCGCCAGGTTTTTGGATCTAATGGTATCTCTGTGGCCATAATTGCTCGATCACCTTCAGGATCAGGGCCGAAGTTAGGATCTATATGGTGGTAACTTGCACCGTCATACTTGTGCAGTGAAGGTGAATCAAAAACAGGATTCAGGTAAATAGCATTAATACCAAGTTCAGTTAAATAATCTAGTTTGTCAATAATGCCCTGCAAATCGCCACCATATCTTCTACGTAACAAATGCTTCCATAGTTCAGGTTCACCATTGGCTAATTCATATGGTTGCAATTGATACCAGTCACCACCCCAAGGATGTACTTGCCACTGTTTAGGTGGTTCAGTTGGATCAGCACCCAAAATATCTTCCATTTTAGGATTATTAGTTGGATCCCCATCACGAAAGCGCTCAGGAAATATTTGATACCAAATAGCTGATTTAGCCCACAGTGGAACAAACTCGTTACTGCTTTGTTGTATTTTTTCTGCTGCGGCAGAATATGAAGATATTAGCGTTAATAAAGTAACAAGTGATAATTTTTTTAACATGAAAAATTTTCCATAATGAAAGGTGATAATAATTTTTTAGTAAAATTTAAATTAAACAAGCCGCTAGCGATAGCGACTTGCTATTCGCTTACTTGTAACGTTATTGAAAGAGAGCTTGAGGTAAATCTGTTACCCCATTGATCACCGACGATGAAGTAGCGCTGCGGTTACTTCCGCCTTCCCAAGTAACGGTACCAGCGGCATCTTTCATAATAAATTTATACTGAAATGTTGTGCTTTTAGGAACACTGACAGGTAAAAACCAATTATACCACTGCACAGCGTCAGGATTATGAAATGCATCAATCGCTTTGGCGGGATCCCAACTACCTAATTCAGGAATGCTGCCGACCACATAAACTTTCTGACCAAGTTCTGTCGCTTTTTGTACATGAAATATCATTTGATTTTGATCATCAGATAAGACATTAAAAGTAAAATCATTACTGGTAATAGTATCTTTTTTAACCGTAACTATTTGTTCACCTGCCGATACGTTTGGCACAATAACTTTGATTTTATTGTAACTATTTGTCAACACAGTTGCCAAAGTAGAGCCAAAGTAAACTTGAATAGCCCCATCGAATCCAGTACCGGAAATGGTAATCTCGTTGCCTTGTCTGCCTGCAACAGAGGTCAAGTCGCCAATACGAGGTGAGGCACCTAAACTAGGATTGTAACTCCACACACTCACTTCTTGTTGGTTTAATTGAAAAGAAGCTATTTGTTTAGTGCCGCCAACGCTTATAACACTTCCTGTGTCACCACCTAGTTCAGCGGTTAATATGTCATTGTAATTCCCTAATGGTAAGCTAGTAGCTAAATTAGGAACGATGTAAGAGTTAAAAGGACTTCTATTAATAGCAACTATCACTTCTTTATCATAAAACTTACGCGACATGACTAACACATCAGCTGTTGAATAAAGTACGCTTGTTAACCCATAAGCCAAGGCATCGTTTACTTGACGCAAATCAGATAACTTTTTAATAATTTTATAAGCGCGTGTTGTTTGATCGAAAGGTTTATCTATTTGTAAAAATACTCGCCCACCATTTTCACTCGCATCATGACCATTAACATATTGCTCAGTACCGTAGTATATATTTGGAATGCCACGAGAAGTTAAAGAGGTAGCTAAAGCAACATCTAAGCTGCGCTGATCGCCATTAACTCTTAAAAAGCGTGGTACGTCGTGATTATCAATAAAGGTAACCGTTTGATTTTCATATTGGTAATCATTAGCCGTATATTGATAGAAGTTGGCTAAAGTGTTCATATCTTCAGAGCCGTTACCAAACACATTGGTTATTGTTCTAAAAAATTCAAAGTCTAAATTATTAATATTTGTTCTATCAGGGAAAGACGCATATTCAGCATATTTTGGATCAGGTTTACCAATAAAAAACTCACCGAAATGGGTAACTGAGCCACCTGACGCTGAATCAATCGCATCTCTAAAACCTTTAGCAAAAGCAGGGTTCATATGCAAAGTTGCATCATGGCGATAGCCGTCTATACCTTTGTTTTTCCAGAATATGGCTGCTTCTTCTAAGTAGTTAACAACAGCAGGTAATTCATGGGTAAAATCGGCTAATGAGCCTAAATCGCGATATCGATAGCCAAATCGACTACTGTCACTACCTCTATCTCCTTTACGATGAAACCAGTCCGGATTCAGAGAGCCATTGGGATCGGCAATTAAGTTATCAATAGAGCCATCATTATTTAAATCGATAGGATCACCATTGATATTAAAAGAAAAATTATTATAGATATCTCTGTCTGGTTCATACAAACGACCATGCTCAGCACTATAATTATTGGTTGGGTTTTGCCAACGACTGGTATGATTTGAAACAAAATCAACAATCACTTTAATGCCATTTGCATGTAAAGCAGCAACCATATCAGTAAAATCTTTCATGCCGCCAAAGTGTGGGTTAGTTTTATAGTAATTACTTACATGGTAACCGTGGTAGCTTGACCAAGTAATTTGGCTACCATCAGGCTGATAATCTATTATTGGTTCATCTCTGTTAGCATAGGGAGCAGAAATCCAAACAGCGGTAATGCCCATATTTTTTAAATAAGGAATTTGTGCAATAATGCCTTTAAAATCTCCCCCTTGATATAATTTTAAATCGATACCAGTACCATCAAATATCTGACTTGGTGAGCCTACGGGAGTATTATTGTTACTATCACCGTCATAGAAGCGATCAGTTAATATTTGATAGACAACATCTTTACTTGTTACAGGGCCTAAACTATTTTCAGCCGTACTTGAATAAGAAGTTACGAACAATGCTAATAATGCACCTAGCGTCGTCGCTTTTGAAAATATTTTTCTCATCATCAATTCCTTAATTTTATTGTTTTAATAAATAATGAACACACACTTGACTCATGATATGAGCTATAAAGGTTTCAACTAAATAAACGTTATAGCTAAACCAGAGTAGAATAATAATTAAGCATGAAGCAAATGGTTACATACGTATTCATAACCTGCATACGTATGTAATACCAAGTTGATTAAGTTATTTCCCACTCAGCGAAAATTAAAAGGCTTAGAGGCAAGGCATTGATTGAAGATAATGGTTATTCAGGAGAATATGCTCCTGCATTCTCTAATAGGCTACATCCCTGTAGCGTCCTTGTCAAAATCAATAACGCAGCTATAAGCCTTTTAAACTCGCCCTTCGGGAGCTCACTTTAAATCGAGGTGGAAATAAAACGACACCGAAAAATACAGACAAGAAAAAAAAGATCCCCGCAGGTACACTTGTGGAAATTGCCAATTTAAAGAAAACGGATCTTCGAAAAGGTTAATTGATAAAGATACAGGGCAAAGTATTTTGAATCCTACAGAACTAAAAGCTCTATTTTCGCTTATCGAGAAAAATTAAAATGGCTTATTTCCTCACGCAGTGAGGGGAATTAATAAACTATACAGACTGTAAGTACTATTGCGTTAATTAGGTTAAATGGTTTTTATGCATACGTATTCATAAAAAAAATTAATCTGCATTTGTTACTGTATCTAGATTGTTGGATTCTATATGATTTAATTTGATCTTGGTTTTTAGCAAACCTGAAATTAAAGTGCAACTGAAAATAGATTCACTCCAAATCAAAAAAAGAACTAATCTGTACAACTAATAAGGGATACAAGGAAAATGTTACCTAATCTAATACGATTTAATTATTCGCTCAAATACTTATTTATAGCAATGAAAATGGCTACTCTAATGTTTTTATTGCTAATTACAACAGTTAACGCTTCAACAATAACATACGAATACGACACGTTAGGCCGACTAGTTATAGTGTCTGATGGTGTAACGGATGATAAAAATTATACATACGACGACGCGGGTAACCGTAAAAAAATGACTGTTGGCAATGGAAACGCCTCTCCTGTTGCATCCCCAGATAGCATCACATTATCAGGTTTGTATTCTCCTAAAACGATCAATGTACTAGTCAATGATTCAGACCCAGATGGTGATACATTAACGATTACTAACCTAAGTTACTCTAGTCTTTTAAGTATAAGTGATATGGGAAACGGTAATCTTACAGTGACTGCGGTAGGTTTTAAACAACCACAACAATCATTTACCTATACCATTTCAGATAGCAAAGGTGGAACAGACACGGCCACTGTTTCAGTTACCGTACAATAAAAAGGAATTTTTCAATCATGAAAAAAATAAAACACTTAACTATATATTTACCTACAGCTTTATTTTTTATAATTTTTTCTTCAGTAAGCTTTGGAGAATCAATTGAAGGCCCTCCTGAGTTTAATATTTCAGACGAAAATCAAGTTAATTTGGTCACTGGCAGACGCTCCATTACTAAAACAGACTTGAGTATTGGTACAGGGGAAATGGCACTTACCCATACTATAAATACTTTTAGAGATAATTTTCGCTCATATAGAGGCAGCTATACTGGTGATATAGTTGCGTCATCCTCAGTTGCAGTTGGAGGAGTGCAAACAGCATCTCTAGGCGGGATGTCAGAAACATTTAGGATCATCAATGGAGTATATGCCTCAAAATCTAGTGACGGTGGTCAATTAACAGAGATAAATGCTACAGAATGGCTTTGGATAACAGGAAGTGGAATTAAAGTTTATTATTTGGATGATGGATCTATTTATCATAATAAACGTGCAGTTAAAGTTGTGTATCCAAATGGTATGGAACTTGAAATCCACTATAATTCGCGTGGAGGAGTAAATGGAACTGAATATAGAATACAGTCAGTAACATCCTCTAATGGGCTTCAACTTCATTATCGATATGGTTCAAATTCATCTTCTGCTGATTATTTTGATTGGAGTCGACCTATAGAAATAACTGCAATTAATAATGCAGTAGAGTATTGCAGCCCAACTGCTTATAGTTGTTCATTAACCCAAACTTGGCCTTCAGTAACTTATTCTTGGCCTGGTGCGTATCAAGGTGTTGGTTACGGAGGTGATTTTGTCATCACCGAACCATCAGGCATTAGTACAGTTTATACACATAGTCTCTATTGTAAAACTGGACCAGGTGCATCTTCTTGTGGAAATGACAATTTGAGAATATCTAAAATTGTTGAATCAACAAGCTCTGGTGTAGCTAACAGTGAATTTGAATATGGTAATCAATACCACTGCTCTTCTAATGGTTTTACATGGACTTGTGATACGCTACGTCAAGGTCTTGTGTCAAAGTCAATTAAAGGAGGTGCAGAGTGGACTTATAGTTATAGTCAGCCACTATATCAATATGTTCCTATACAAGCTAACTCTAATGGACCAACCAACTTATCTATATTAATTAATAACTTCACTAATGAACCATATGAAATTACTGATTATAAAACGGGTAATGTGATTAATTTAATTAAAGGCTCAAAAGTTGAAAGTGTGGAATATAGTTACGGAAATAGCCTTCATTTTATTTATGATGTTAATGGCAATATTACAGAGCGAAAAGAAGTTGCTAAATCAGGATCTGGCTTAGCTGATACCATTTCAACAGCTAACTACAATAATAATTGCTCAAATGATAAAACAATTAAAAAAGCTGCTTGGGTTAAGGATGGTAAAAGTTATCAAACTGATATGACCTATCACTGTAACTCAGGGATGATTTCAAAAGTTACAAAGCCTTCCGATAGTAATGGTATTAGGCCACAAACGCGTTATTTTTATTCACAAAAATATGCTTATTATAAAAACTCATCTGGAAATATAACCAAATCAAACACGCCTATTTGGTTATTAACTAGTGAAAGTACCTGCCTATTGGGTGCAGCAAGTGGCAATGGATGTGCATCCGCTAGCGATGAGATTAAAACAACTTATTCCTATGGTAATACAAGTGTTGCTAATAACCTTTTCTTAAAAGGTGTGGCAACAACCTCAAATGGAGAAACACGTAGAGCGTGTTATAGCTACGATAATTACGGCAATAAACTCTCTGAAACTCAACCTAAAGCTAACTTACCAAGCTGTAATTAGATAAAGGATTATCAATGAATATTAAAAATTATATCTTTACTAGCACTATTGCCTCACTGTTATTAATAAGTTCAACTAATGTTTTTGCTGGTGCCTCTGCATACAAAACAGAGTATCGTTACAATCTTAACCGTCAGGTAACCGGTGTTATAAAACCTGATCCTGATGGCAGTGGCGCAATTAAATATGCTGCCACCCGTAATACTTATAATGCACAAGGGTTATTAACTAACGTTGAAAAAGGCGAATTAAGTAGCTGGCCATCACAAACAACCGTACCGAGTGCATGGTCAGGTTTTTCATTATTTGCTAAATCAGAATACAGCTATGATGCGTGGGGAAGAAAACTTACTGAAACCATTAAAGATAAGAGTGGTAATGTCGAGCATATTAAACAGTTTAAGTATGATTACTTAGGACGTTTGGAATGTGAAATGGTTCGCATGAATTCATATACTACCTCAAATACCTGTGCCGCCACACAAAATAATGATGGTTATGATAGGGTTACGCACTATACCTATAATGGCCGCGACCAAATCACTAAAATTCAAAAAGCTTATTCTGCACCATTACAACAAGTATATGCTCAATATACTTATATCAATGGCTACAAAACGGATGTAACGGATGCTAATGGTAATAAAACAGCACTTGAATATGATGGCTTTGGACGATTAAATAAACAAATTTATCCGCACAAAACAAGTATAGGTAACGTGAATACAGCCGATTATGTGGCTTTTAGCTACGATAAGAATGATAACATTACTTACGAGCGCAAACGTAACGGCTCTACAATTTACTATACACCAGATAAACTAAACCGAATTACCTTAAAAAATTTATCGGGTACAAGCGCAGATGTTTATTATGGCTATAATCTACAAGATTTAGAAACTTATGCTCGTTTTAGTTCAACCAGTGGCTATGGTATAACCAATGTCTACAATGGCTTTGGAGAGCTAACACAAGCCACATCGAATATGGGGAATAAAACCCGTATTTTAAAATACCAATATGATAAAAACGGTAATAGAGAGCGCATTACGCACCCTGATAATAATTACTTTGTTTATGGTTTTGATGGTCTTAATCGTGTCAATTCTTTAAAACAAGGGACAAGTGCCTTATTGACCTTGGAATATCACAAAGAAGGCGGTAGGAAAAAAATATACCGTACAGGTGGAGGCTATACTTCAACTAATTATTTGTTTGATGGTATACAACGTTTTGAAAGCATTAATCAAAATATTTATGGCTCAAGTAACGATGTTACCTTTGGTTTTGACTATAACAGAGCAAACCAAATTAGCACTTTTACCATCAGTAATACTAATTACGACTATACCGGTAATGGTAACTTAGAAGGTACTTATATCAGTAATGGTCTCAATCAATATGAAAGCATTGATGGAGTAAGTTTAGCTTATGACACTAAAGGTAATTTAACCTCTGATGGTGCGCTAAATTATGCCTATGATACTGAAAATCACCTCACTTCTGTTTCAGGTGCTAAAAGTGCTTCTTTTATTTATGATCCTAAAGGTCGATTATTTCAATCAACGGTAGGAGGTGTAACCAAGCAGTTTTTATATGATGGTGACGCCTTGGTGTCTGAATTTACCACATCAGGAACATTAACTGCTCGCTATGTGCATGGCGACCAAGTAGATGAACCATGGGTACAATACAACTCGACAAGTGTTAGTAGCGGTTACCGTAAATTTTTGCATGCTAATCACCAAGGCAGTATTATTGCTCTTACTAATAACAGTGGTTTATTATTAAACAGTTTTGAGTATGATGCCTTTGGTATACCTGCCAGTAAAAATGTAGAGCGTTTTGGTTACACGGGGCAACTCTATTTTAAAGACTTAGGCTTATACTATTACAAAGCACGGATTTATCATCCAAAGTTAGGACGTTTCTTACAAACTGACCCTGTGGGTTATGAAGATCAGATGAATCTTTATGCTTATGTGGGGAATGATCCTGTGAATATGGTTGATCCTACGGGTAAATTTGGCTTTTTAGGGTTTGTTGCTGGCTTTGTTGGTGAAACAGTTTCACAATTAGCTACGGGGAAAAAGTTTAACCTTGGAAAAGCTCTTATAATGGGAGGTGCTGGCGCAATAACTGGTGGTGTAAGTAGCCTTTATCGAGGAGCAAAAGCTGTACAAACTATAATGACTGTATCAACAGCAGTAACCTCTAACGTGGGTGCTGCGGCAATTAAAGAGAGCATGGATGGAAATGTACTAACTAGTGAAGGAGCAGCTAAAGAAGCAGCCTATACATTGGCGGGGCCAGGGAAAATTGTTGCTAAACCAGTTGGTGCTCTTATAGATTCAGTCATTGACTCAAAAGCTCTTAAGGAAACTATGCAACCAATAGTTGAAAGTGTGGTGTCGTCTATAACAAATTCTAAGCTAGATCAAAATGCTAAAACTAATCAATGTAATTTAAGTAAAAGTCGTTGTGAGTATTAAATAACAAAGTTGTAGAGACTATGATGGTTAAGCCGGCAGCAAGAGGGATTAAATGAATACCAAAAAATTAGGCAAGACACAGATAAAAACCAAACTTCAGTATACATTTGATTTAACTAAAGGAATGATGATTCTAGTGACCGCGATAGCAGTTATATCAATAATATCTTCACCAGGAGCTGATTCTGTTGCTCTTATTATTGTAAGGCTTATAATCGGGCTAGTGTTGGCAATCCCTGTAATTTTCGGAGTAAGCTATCTTTATGTGATTTTTAAGTATGATGAGTTGGTTCAACGTGACAAAGAGCTTGATTAAACTAGTGTAGCGAACCAAGATTCTATCGTACTTAGGCTTATACTATTGTAGCCGTCCAAATTAGTATCGTACTTTTTGCCAAATTGTTTATCGAACGATTTGGCAACATTTGAGCTAGTTTCCCAAATTTGTAGCCGACCAAATTATTCATCGAACGATTTGGCAACATTTGGGCTAGTTTCCCAAATTCTCGTCATACGATATTGGCGGCTCGCCAAATTTAAATCATAACTTTTACCAAACCTCGTCATAGTGTTTATCAAATTCTTGTCATAAGTGATAGAAATAGTAAAGCCAGTAACAAATGTTACTGGCTTTGCTATGATCAATATGACGTTTTTATGCGTTAAAAATCATCTTTATCTCCCTGCTCAGCGTCTATTTTTAGCCGTATACGATGGTCTTGCCTGATCTTTTCACCGTAATGCGTAACAAGCATAGCCCTCAAATCATCTAAAAACGTGATGATAGATGAAAAAATAAAAGCCCTTGTATAGCGATACAAGGGCTTTCTTATTCTCGTAGTTTAAAACTTACTGCTTATAGGGAGCTACATTTTATAGCTGAAACCTAACAAGTAAGAACTACCATAGTCTTGATAATCACGTACTTGAAGCGCATTGTCTCCTTGAAGTGACGTGAATGGTTCTTTATTTAAATTATAACCTTGCAGGAAGATAGAAAGACCTTCTAGGCTCTTAATGCCTGCTTCACCAAAGTCAAAGCCAATTTGAGCATCCCAAATGGTTTCGCCAACAATATCAACTTGCACAGTCTCAAAACTTATACCGTAAACATCCCCTTTAAAATCACTACGCTTACGCATGCTAGCTCGCGCTGAAAAACCATTATTATCATAGTAGAACGTAAAGGTGGAAATACTTTTAGAAAGACCAGGAATTTCATATTCTTTCCCATCAGGATCTTTAAGATTTGAATTTAAACCAGTGTAACTAGCTATGACACCAAAACCGTCTAGTGATTCAGACATAATGTTAAATGGTACTGTTGCGGATATTTCATAACCAGAAAGACTGCCATCACCACCATTCACTTTACCACTACCTGTTGCAATAGAGCGATCGGCAGGAGGAACAATACCTGTGGCAGGGTCAGCAACTCCGGTCATATCAACTTCATATGTACCATCAAAGATCCAGTTTGAAATATCTTTGCGGAACAAGGCTACCGCGAAATACCCTTCATCACTAAAGTAGTTTTCATAAGATAAATCAATGCCTACTGCTTCTTTTGGTTTAAGTGATGGGTTACCACCATTAACGCTCCAGTAGTTGCCATTGTCATCAGGTTGGTTTGCATTATAACTAGCACCATAAGAGGCATTCATTTCATCTAAACGCGCGCGGGAAATTGTTTTAGCTGCGCCAAAACGTAACGACTGTTCATCATCAATTCTAAGTGATAAGTTAATGCTAGGTAAAAAGTTGCTGTAGTTATAGCTAACATCTGTAGGCTCAGCAACAACTAACCTATTAACGACATTAGAGGCACTACCTTGTGATGATTGATCAGTATAAATATAACGAACACCGACATTACCACTTAATTCCATACCTGCTACTTCAGTGGCAATTTCAGCTTGTATAAAGGTAGACGTTATTTTTTCAGTTATTGTCCAAGATTGAGTTGCACGGTTAGGATCCGTTAAGTTTGCATCTAAAAGACTATAATAACCATCGTTAATCAACCCCATGGTATCATAAGCAATCATGTCGCCCATACCAATAAAGTCTAAAGATGCGCTACCTAAACGGTATTGTTCAGGTACAGATTGCATGCCGGTATTGTCAGGATAGCTAAAGCTGCTTGCGGTCATATAATAACCTTTTGAGCGATTATCTTTTACACGTTCACGATAAGCAATACCGTAGGTAATATCAGTAATAAAGTCTGAATCAATTTCTTGGCTTGCCGCAAACCTTAATGCTGTTAACTCATCATCAGTACTTGGGGTATTAATAAAGCCATCTTGTAGTTGGTTTTCATATTCAGTACCTGTTACGCCGTATTTATCATTTAATGCTCTACTCCCGCCCCAACTTAATGGACCGCCTAATTGAATGAGGTTGAAATCGCTATAATCTAAACCATGACTGAAAGTAGCACCTGTATTGCCTGAATCAAAGGTATAACCTAAATCATCGGCAGTACCGCGGTTATCACCACGTCCAGTACCGGCATAACTTTCAACACTGTAAACGTCACGCTTAACTTTTGCATAACTGACATCAAAATCTAAAGTCCATGTGTCGCTAGCAGCCCAGTTGGTATTAAAGCCCAATGACATTAACGATGCATCACGTTCTTCGTAGTCATTACGTACTACAGCACGTTGACCTTGTGTAATTGCACTGGTTACAAAGCCAGTTGCGGGATCAATTATTGCGGTATCTGCAGAAATAGATCCCTGACCCCATGCGAACGGCACTTCAATACCACGTAGCCTTTTTGTATCTAAAAAGTCCACATAAAGGGCATCAAAAGTCATTTTTAGATCATCTCTTGGCGCTGCTTCAATAACTAACATCGCTGAATCACGTTCTAATGTAGAAGAACGAACAAATGGCTTTGCGCCACCTAAGATAGAACCTTCAGAGCCATCATCGTAAGTGAATGTTGGATAACCCCAAGCATTCCAACGTTTTTCTTGGTTTGGTGAAGTCATGGTGGTATAAGCAAAAGCAACACCTAAAGTGTCATCAGCAAATTGATCCATGTAGAAGAAGTTGCCTTCTAAGCCGTCATTATCACCATCGGGGTTTAACTTACCGAAGCTCGTTTTTTCATAAGTACCGTTAAATTGAATCACGCGACCATCTTGGTTTAATGGCTTAATGGTTTGTAAATCAATAGTACCGGCAATACCTTCACCTTCAAGGCTGGCATTGGGGGTTTTATAAACGGTAACACCGCTCATAATTTCAGAGGGATAAAGATCAAACTCAACACCACGGTTATCGCCGATCGACACTTGTTCACGACCATTTAAGGTAGTACCACTTTCGTTTTCGCCGAAACCACGAAGACTTACTTTACTTGCACGACCATCAATACGTTGTGCAGCAAGGCCAGGTAAACGGGCAATAGACTCAGCAATTGAAGAATCTGGCAGTTGACCAATATCTTCTGCTGAAATAGTTTCAACTACGTTTGATGAATAGCGTTTAAGATTAATAGATTCGACCACACTTTTACGAAAGCCGGTTACTTGAATTACTTCAACTTCTTCTTCGGCATTCTTTTTCGCCGCTTCTGCATCTTCAGCAGCAAATGTTGGTGTGCTTAATGCTATCAGTCCACTTGAAAGTAGCGCTAACGTCAGCTTGCTTGGTTTAAAATTTAACATTGAATGTTCTCCCCTAGCTATCCTTGATTAATTTTTATAAGCCAGTTCCTGTTGGCTTAATAATTATATGTTTTTTGTCACCTTAGCTGCACACCTTTTTAAATGTAGCAGTAAACTTGTGAACAACTTTAATATAAAGGGTGAATTTGCAGATGAATAGCGTATGCATACGTATTCATAAGATGCATTGGCTCCACAAAGCTATTGAATACGTATGCAGTGCTTGATTGTAAATCAAGCGAAACAGGCAATGAATAATATTTGTAGATTTTGATTTATTGCCTTTGCAAAAGCTTTATTACTTTAAATGCTTATCAAAAAAATCAACCATTTCTTCAAGGGTTTGCATTCTATGCGCTTGCACACTTAAGTGATGGTTAGCATCTTCAATTTCAATGTATCTAACGTTTTTGTCGTAATCTTCTAGTTCATCAGCCATTTGCCGGCTATGTTTAACGGGTACAACTTTGTCGTCGGTACCATGTATTAAAAGAATAGGGATATTGATTTGCTTGGCAAAGTTAATGGGCGATGCTGCTTCTAGTTTGTCGCTATCGGTACCAAGTTGTTTTCTAACGACTTCTTTGTTAGTAAAATGGCGAGCATCTTGAACAATTCTTTCAAGATCGGAAACACCAGCAAAACTGGCTGCACACTTAAAGCTATCTTCATGTTTTACTGCCGCCATTAAGGCGGCATAGCCACCATAGCTAGCACCGGCAATACAAACTTTGTTGGGATCAATAATATTTTGCTCGATAAGCCATTTAGATGCATCTTGTAAATCATCTTGCATGGCTTGTCCCCAGCCTTCAATAGAAGCCATTTCAAAATCATAGCCATAACCTGAAGAGCCACGAAAGTTAGGTTGGAACACGACATAACCACGATTAGCAAACAATTCAGCCCAATAATCAAAACCTGCATAATCCCTTGCCATAGGGCCACCATGAGGAAAGATAATAGCAGGTAATTTACTGTTTTCTTGACTGTTTACAGGCTTGGTTAAATAGCCTTCAATTTCTATTCCATCACGTGCTTTATAGTGAACAAGTTGCTTAGTAGCATAGTTATGTTCATTAATTTGAGGGTATAAACTGGCAAGATATTCTAGGCTTTTCGTTTTTCGGTCACCTAAATAGTAATCGCCCGCTTTTGTTTTTGAACTTGAATATAAAACGTATTTATTCTGATCTTTAGACATGCTGATAATGGTATTGTCTGAGTCAGGAAGCGCTTTGTTTAATGCTTTCTTAAAGGCTATGTAATGTTCATCCCAGTAAACCTTGTTATCGTTATCGCCCTTGTGACTTAAACCAACGACTGCTCCTGTTTTGGGAGAGTACATTAAGGAGCCATCCACATCATATTTGTCATCAGCAAAAATTAATTCACGCTTGAGGGTTTTATCTTGTAAATCCACTTTAAAAACAGCGTAGCGACCTTGATGTAATGCGCGTATATAAAGAATGTTAGGGTCTAAATCAAAACCTAAAACATGAACAACACCTTGTTCAAATACTTCATAAGACCATAAATCCCTAGCTTTCTTGCCATCAATATCAAACAGCTTATAAGAAAAAGTTGTGTCGTCAATGTTAAAACTTATCCTAGCTCGGCCTTGTTGATCGGCAATCCAATTATCAATGTAGGTTTTTGCGCGTTTGATGCGCTTTCTTTGTTTAGTGCGAATATCCACTTCATACAAAGAAGGTTTGTTGGGTATATCAAAGTCTATTGCCATTAATATTTTATTTTTTTCTGTTGGCATCAAACTGATTATATTATCCTGAAATTGTGCCAAACGTTCATCTTTTGATTTTTTAGATTTTATTAATAACGTCAGTTTTTTTTCGTTCGAGATATCAAACTTATATAAACGAGTGGAGGTATATTTCGTTGTGCGTTGCCTTGTAGTATATGCAGCGCTTATTAGTAAAACATCATCATTCCCCCAAGTGTACCAATTCAACATTACGTCAACATTATCCGCTTGCAAAACAGGAAAGCTTTCGCCATTAATAAGGTTGTAAGTTGTTAATACCAAGGTACCATTAAGGTTTTTAATTAAGGCAAGAGCGTTACCACTAGGCGATAGCTTGACGTTACTTATACTAGGTAAACTACCATAAGCGCTGATGGGTAAAGGAGGCGTTGCCATACTTTTGGCGAATGATAGGGGCGATAGTAATAAGAGTGCAAAGGCCGCTAGAGTTAGGGATATTTTACTTATGTTGTTTAAGAATTTACTTTTATAGTTGATAGGTATCATCACTTCCCTTTGTTATATAACTAAAAACCTTTTTTTAGCATACTTGTGTTTATTAAGTCAATAACTACAGCGACCCGCCTGATGCATACGTATTCATCACTATTATGGCTGTTATTTTAACTTAAAAAGGAGTGGTGCTGTGGTGTCAGCGCAGTGTCTTATCACTATACTAGCTGTGCCTCCCGTCCAAATTACAACCATATATGGATAAATTTACGGCTCTGAAATTGTGACTTTTCCATATGTATGAATACGTATGCAAGCTATATCTATTATGTTTTTCGTTTTCTATATTGGCTGTAATTAATAAATCAGTAGTTAGGCTGATCTAACAATAAAATCATCAAGGATGAAGTCAAAGGGGGAAAAAATGTCTAGAATTAAACCAAGCTTTAAACTCAGTAACGTTACTTTAGCGATGATTACTAGTGGTTTGATTGCCTATTCTGGAGCCTTATATGCTCAAGAAGACAATCAAACTAAAGTGCCAGAGAAAACGGATAACATAGAAGAGCAAGAGAAAATAGACAAAATAGAAGTTATAGAAGTGACAGGCTTTCGTCGCTCACTCATACAATCCATTAACCAAAAACGCTTTGCTGATACAGTAACTGAACAACTCAGCGCTGATGACTTAGGGAGTTTGCCTGATGTTTCTATGGCGGATGCACTATCCCGTTTACCCGGTGTTTCTGCGGTAAGAACTGGTGGGCAAGCGGCAGAAATTAATATTCGTGGTATGTCAGGTGGCTTTGTTGCTACTACCTTAAATGGTCGTGAGCAAGTATCTACTGGCGGTAAACGTAGTGTTGAATTTGATCAATATCCGTCAGAGCTAATCTCACAAGCTGCAGTTTATAAATCACCTAAAGTTTCATTAATTGAGGGTGGTGTTGCTGGTACGGTGGAATTAACCACAGCGAGCCCGCTGGCTAGCGACGAAGATCATTCTTTTAGCATTAACGCCCGTGGCACGTATAACGATTTAGCCGCAGATGTGCCAGATGCCACTTCAACAGGTCATCGTTTAAGTGTTTCATATCAGGGGAAATTTGCAGATGAAACCCTAGGCGTTGCTTTAGGTTATGCGCGTTTATTCCAACCAAGCGCTACCACGCAATTTGTAGGTTTAAATTACAGTAAATTACGTGACGTTGATAACCTTGACAATGATACTAACGGCCCCACTAAAGATGATGGTGTTCATCTAAATAAAGAATACATCAGTGAAGGTTTTGAAATGCAGCACAAAGGCGGTGAAGAAACCCGCGATGGCTTCATGGCAACGCTTGAATGGCAACCGGTTGATAATTTTAGACTAAAAGCCGACAGTTTTTATTCAAAATTCACCTCTGAAGAATTTGCCCGTGGTTTTCGAGTGAAATTTGAAGGTGATCAAGCTGCTATCAGCAATCCTGTGCTTAATGGCAACTCTGTTATTGGCGGTAATATCAACCGTACGTCTAACAGCGCAACCCGCATTGAAATTGTTAACGATGACAACTCTGATGTTGATGAAGTGCAAAGCTTTGGCATTAATGCCGATTGGCAAATCAGCGATCGCTTAAATATGAATATCGATTTATCCTATTCATCGGCGACAAGTGAATTTCAAAATGGCTTAATTTGGGCGCTAGTGGCACAAGATGCTAATGCAGCCGAGCCAATGCTTGATAACAATGTATCTATTAACTACTTATTAAATGGTTTAGACCTACCAGACATTGGTTTAAACCAAGCCGATGCCTTTACCGATTTAAACAAGGTTATGGTCAGTAAATATGGTATTTATCCGTATGTTAACTCAGATGAAGTAAGCGCTGTACGGGTAGATTTTGCTTACGAACTCGACAACGACTATATTGCTTCCATTGAAGTAGGTGTCCGTTATTCTGAGCGTGAATACAGCAACGATCGTTCAGTATTTGAATACGGTAGCGACAGTAGCTTAAGTTCACTAGAGGCACCGCTTCGCATTACCGATGATATGGCGACTATTGTTAACTGGAGCGGCGATTTTTCAAGCTTCCCAAGCTACTTAGCCTTAGATCAAGATAAGGTACTTGATGCTTGGTTCCCTGAAGGACGTCCCAATCCAGTACAAACTTGGGGCGATAAAGCCAGTGGTGTCATTAATGGCGCCGCTGTTGGTAATACCTCTGACTGGACCATGAAAGAAAGTGGTCAAGTGTATGAAGATGTTCTGTCAATTTATGTGATGGCGAATATTAATACTGAAATTGCTGGTATTCCAGTTACCGGCAATATTGGCGTGCGCATGGTAGAAACTACGCAAGCATCAACGTCACTACAAGATGTTGGTTTAAGCAACCAATACGACCCGTACGGTGAAGTTATCACAGATGACGGCACCCCCAACGGCAATCCGCTAGAATTTGCTAACGCTGATTTGGGTGCACAGTTTATTACTGATGAAGTAGGTTTAATTAACCAACGTTATTTCCCTACGGTGATCAGCACTACCTACAGAGACTATTTGCCGCAGTTAAACTTAAATTTTCAGTTAAGCGACAGCGATCAATTACGTTTTGCGGCTGCTAAAGTGATGAGCCGACCAAATATTGAACGCTTAGCATCAAATTCTAGCTTTAATATTAGTGTTGTTAATACAGCTGCTGGCAGTTATGCACAAATTGGTGGTCAAGCGAAAAACAGCCCGCATTTAAAACCATTTTATGCCAACCAATATGATATTTCTTATGAAAAATACTTTACTGACACTGATGGTAAATTTGTTGCTGCTATTTTTTATAAAGACATAGAATCAGCCGGTATTATCACCCAAACATTCACTGAATTCGACTTTGCCGGTAATGGCTTTGCCGTACCAGAAGAGTATACCGACCCATTAAGTGGCGTGCCGTTAGAAGTAAGAAATGGTGATTTTGAAACTGCCTTTAACGACGAAGCTGGCGGCTACATTCGCGGTATTGAATTAGGTTATACGCAAATATTTTCATTCTTACCTGAATTATGGTCTGGCTTAGGTTTTGATGCCAGCTATTCACGCACCGAAAGTGAAATTCAACAAATATCTTCTCTCGGCCAGCAAGACTTAACCATTTCACTACCGGGTTTATCTGAAAACGTGCTGCAAACCACGCTATTTTGGGAATACCAAGGCTTTGAAACCCGCTTAAGTGTGCGCTATCGCGATGAATTTGTTTCCGAGCAAGTGGCTGTTGAAGCGCAAACGGTAAATTACGACGGCGAAACCGTGGTTGACTATCAAGCGTCTTATCAAGTGAACGACAACCTAGGCATGGTTTTTCAAGTGAATAACTTAACCGACGAACCGACCAAAAGTTACTTTGGCGAAACCGCTCAAACCGGTACTTTGCAATATTTTGGCCGCCAATTTTTCTTAGGTTTCACCTATTCATTGTAAGCATAGTTAAAGAGAGTAATGAAAATGAAAATATTCAAAAAATTGACTGCTAACAATAAATTAGCATCAAATAGCGCTCAAATTTCGAGTCAACGGAGATCTATTATGTTGAAACAAGGTTCACTTATAAGGCTAATGGCGATGGCTTTATTTAGCCTAGTTTTATCAGCTTGTGGTGGTGATGCAACTGAACCCGGCAAAGTATTATTAAGCTGTGACGTGCCTATGGTGCTTGATGCCGCTGGCGCAACTTGTGTTGCACCTGAGCCTATTCAATGTGCTGCGCCAACCGTACCTGATGCCTTAAATGAAAGTTGTATTGTCGGTGTTGACCCTAACGCGGCAATTCCGGTGTTCTTTCCAGCTGAAAATCAAGCGGTGCTGTATTACAACCGTACCGACGAAAACTATGCCGAATATAAGGTTCATAATTGGAATGACACAACCTGTGATGCCTATGCCGACGATTCACTAGCGATAAGCTGGGACAACGGCTTATCTCACAGCGGTATTGACCCAGTTTACGGCGCTTATTGGGTATTTAACCTAAAAGAAGACTTTAACGAATGTGGTAATTTTATTGTTCATAAAGGTACTGATGACGCGGGTAAAGAATTTGGTGGCGGAAACTTTAAAATGCCACTAAAACAAGATGATGAAACTTATCAACGCATGAACTTCACCATTTCTGGGGAAGCTTCAGTATTTGAATTTCCGATTGAGTCTTTAGGTGAACAAGCGTTAAAAATTAAAGATATTGCTGGCCATTGGCTTGATACGAATACCTTTGCTTGGAACGCTACCGATGTGATCACGGCCAAATTGCATTATTCAGCAACCGCTGGCATTGCTGCCGATGCTGAAAATAATGGTCAAGTTAACGGTACTGCGCTGGAATTAACGCCTGTCGATTTAACTGACGAGCAAAAAACTGCAGCACCATTGGTAGCCGACTGGCCTGCTTACAGTATTAACTTAACGGTTGACGAAGCCAAAGCGATGGCTAAAAATCAGCTGGTATTAGTCGGTTATGATGCTGACGATATGCCTATTGCTGCCACCTATGTACAAGCCGACCTTATTTTAGACGACTTATATACCCAAGGTGATAACGATGCTGATGAAGCTACGTTAGGGCTAGTTTATGAAAATGGCACAGTGTCAGTTTCACTATGGTCACCGACCGCGCAAGACGTAAATTTAAAGGTTTATGATAGCGATAAAAATCTTACGGCAACTCATGATATGAACGAAGACCCTGCAACGGGCATTTGGTCATATCAAGGAGATGCGAGTTTAGACCGTCAATTCTATCGTTTTGAATTAAGCATTTATCATCATCAAAACAAAGCCATCGAATTGATTGAAAGCACCGACCCTTACTCGGTGAGCTTATCAACCAACGGTGAATATTCACAATTTGTGAACTTAAATGACCCAGATTTACAACCTGACGGTTGGGAAGGACACGCTGTTGCCAGCATAGAAAATTATGAAGATGCGGTGATTTATGAAGGCCACATTCGTGATTTCAGTGTTAACGATCAAAGCACCAGTGTTGCAAATCGTGGTAAATTTTTAGCTTTTACTGAGCTTGATTCAGCGCCAATGCAGCATTTAAAAACTTTAGCTGACAACGGTCTAACTCATTTTCATATGCTGCCTGCTAACGATATTGCCACCATCAACGAAGATGCCGCCGATATTATTGACTTAGACAGCACAGTGCTCGACTTATGTAAAAAGAACTTTGAAGCAGAGCCTTGTTATAAGGGCATTGATGACCAAACACTACGTTCGGTCCTAGAAGGCTACAATACTTCAGGCAACGATGCGGCTAAATTAATGGATATTATCCAAGATTATGACAGCTTCAACTGGGGTTATGATCCTAAACACTTTAATGTACCAGATGGCATTTACGCTTCAAACCCTGATGGCGTAACTCGCATTAAAGAAATGCGCTCAATGATCAAAGGATTACACGACACTGGCCTACGCGTAGTATTAGACGTGGTGTATAACCATACTAATTCTGCCGGTTTATGGGATAACTCAGTACTTGATAAAATTGTCCCCGGTTATTATCACAGCCGTGATGTAACTACAGGTGGTGTAAAAAACAGTACGTGTTGTAGTGATACCGCACTTGAGCACAAAATGATGGACAAATTGATGGTCGATTCATTAAAGCAATGGACTACACAATATCAATTTGACGGTTTCCGCTTCGACATTATGAGCCATGGTTCAAAAGCACAAATGTTAGCGGCGCGTGATGCAGTACAAGCCCTTGATCCAGACAATCATTTTTACGGTGAAGGCTGGGCACGAGATAATCGTGGTTTTGCACATGCAGATCAAATCAATATGGCCGGTACTGAAATAGCTACTTTTAATGACCGTATTCGCGACGGCATTCGGAACGCAACCTTATTTAACAACGATGACTCTTCAAATTACCCATTTGAGCAGCAAGATATTGTTAAATTAGGCATGGCTGGCACGTTAACTGACTATGTTTTGAAAAACTTTAATGGCACCGATGCAGCCGGTAGTGCTTTTGGTATGTACGCCAAAGACCCTGCTGATGTGATTAACTATGTTTCAAAACACGATAATGAAACCCTTTGGGATCAACTGCAATTTAAACTAGATACTAGTATGAGCATGGATGAACGTGTACGTGCACAAAACGTGTCTCAATCTATTATCTTGCTTTCTCAAGGCATTCCATTTTTACAAATGGGTGGTGACTTCCTTCGCTCTAAATCATTAGATAGAGATTCTTATGATGCTGGTGACTGGTATAACCTAGTTGACTTTACTTTAACTGACAATAACTGGAATAAAGGGTTACCCATAAAAAAAGGTGGTCGTGAAGATACAGCTTTAACGCACTTGGCAACCACACCTGAAGCACAAGTTTATGGCACTGAAATGCAGTTTGCTTCTTCAGTATTTAACGAGTTTTTAGCTATTCGTTCAACTAGCCCGTTATTTAGACTGACAACAGCAGACGACATTATCAACCGTGTGGGTTTCCACAATATTGGTAAAAATCAAGCCCAAGGTTTAATTGTCATGAGTATCGACGACGGCGTTGGTCTTGCCGACTTAGATGCTAATTACGATGCCGTAGTGGTAATCGT
Organism: uncultured Colwellia sp.; assembly: GCA_963974965.1. Lineage (GTDB taxonomy): Bacteria > Pseudomonadota > Gammaproteobacteria > Enterobacterales > Alteromonadaceae > Colwellia. The sequence continues at coordinate 102,371 of CAXBEX010000015.1, forward strand.
TAACGGCAGTAACAGTGATAAAACTCATACTGTTGCCACCGCAGCAGGTTTCACTTTACATTCCAAACTCGCTAATTCGGTAGACAGCACAGTGGCAAGTGCTAGCTTTAATGAAGATGACGGTAGCTTTACTGTACCAGCATTAACTACTGCCGTATTTGTGAAAGCCCAAGGCGAAGCACAAGGTGCTGGTTTATCTGCTTATGCAACCGCGGGCGCACCAGATGCAGTGCCTTACGGTGATAGTATTCCTTTAGTTCGTGGTGATATGAACGGTTGGGGTGAAGTTGATAGCCTAGTTTATAAAGGCGACGGCATTTACCAAGCAGCAATTACTTTAACTGCAAATAGCTACGGTTTTAAAATTGCTTCAAGCGATTGGTCAACAATCAACTTAGGTGCTCCAAGTACTGGTGGCATAGTTACTGAAGGTGAAACGTTCATGTTATTACCAGGTAGCAACGACAACCTAAGCATTAGCATCGCACTTGATGGTACTTATATTTTTGAACTCGATGCATCAGATACTAATGCGCCTACTTTAACGGTTAAAAACGAAGACCCGTTTGTTGGCACCACAATCTTTTTACGTGGCGGCATGAACGGCTGGGGCGAAACCGATGTAATGAATCATATTGGTGGCGGTATTTACCAAGGCACCTTTAACGTCAGCGCAGAAACCCATTCATTTAAAATTGCCTCTGGTGATTGGTCAACGGTCAATTTAGGCGCTCCGTCAGCAGACTTTGAGATAACTGAAGCGGTAACACAAGCGTTAGTGTCAGGTAGCAGCGACAATTTCAGCATGACATTTACACAAGCGGGTAATTATACTTTTTACCTTGATGTGTCAGACTTAACCGAACCTACGTTAGCTATTTATACTGCAGAGATGTATGCAGGCACGCCTGTATTTATAAAAGGTAGTATGAACGGTTGGGGGTCTGTGGATGAGTTGAACTACCTTGGCAATAGCAGCTACAGTGTTGAAATTGAACTTAACGCTGCGGTTTATGAGTTTAAAGTTGCAGATGCTGATTGGAGTAACATTAATATGGGCGCAGGCGAAAATAATATCGTTACTGTTGGAGCAGCAACAGGGTTAGTGCAAGGTTCACAAACTAACCTTAGCTTAAACATTGCAGAAGCAGGTACGTATATTTTTACTGTTGCGGGCCCTAATCCACAAGCACCGACCATAACATTAAACAAGAAACCTTAAAAATCCTATGTCATAGACGTTAGTCATTTTATCGTTTTTCGAAAGCACCCTATATTTAGGGTGCTTTTTTTGTTTGCGAAGCTGAGAAAATTTTTCGTTTAATATAAATTTCTTTTTTCCTTGAATACGTATGCAGCAACGCTAAAGTAGTTTTTTTATATGGGCTGAACAAGTAAGTTAGTAACTATAAAAACTTTAAAGACTCATTACGATGAAAAACCCCCTAGTTTCACTTATAACCTACACAACACTTTCCGCTTCACTATTATTGACTGCCTGTGGTGGCGATACTCAAACACAACAGCAATCAACCGCTACTGTTAGTTCTTCAGCGGGTATAGAGCAAAATTCATTTATAACCCCTGAGTTAGTTGGTCTAGCGAGTAATAGCTCAGTTCACTGGTTAACTCCTGAGTTATTAGTTTTACCTAAAACTGACAACACGGTTGAATATCAATTATTTAGCAAAACCAAAGTTGGTTTTAATAGCATAATGTTGTCAGCCATTGTATTTCCTGAAAAGACAGCGAAAAAATTTCCACATCTTGCTGATTTTCAGGCTTATAACGTTGACTTGTCACCTTCGCAAGCGAAAGCATGGCTAAAGCAGCAATTAATGGTTGTTGCGCTTGATGGTAATCATCAAGCACAACACATTTCTTTTGTACAAACGGGCGCTGTGCTCGATGCCTTGTATACCAGTGGTGATAATGATGCAGATGAAGTTAATGAGTTAGGCGCAACCATCACTGCTACTGGTGTCAACTTTAAGTTATGGGCACCTACTGCGCAGCAAGTTGAGTTATTACTTTTTAATGATGATTTGAACCCTGCTGAAATTCCTCGTTTAACTATGGTTGAAGATGTTAATACCGGTATCTGGTCAATTGTTGGTGATAGCTCTCTTAACGGGGCTTATTACCAATACCAAGTGACTGTCTATCACCCAGAGTCGAAACAAGTGGAAACACTTGTAACCACAGACCCTTATTCATTAAGCTTGTCAATTAATAGTAAGTACTCACAAGTGGTAGATTTGAACGATGTGGCAACGCAACCTAAAAACTGGTTAAAGCATCAAGTACCAAGGGTTAAAAATGTGGAAGATAATATCTTTTACGAAACCCATATCCGAGACTTCAGCTCTGACGATTCTACTTTATCTACTGCAAATGTTCGCGGTAAATACAAAGCCTTTAGTGAACAAAAATCTAATGGTATTCAACATTTAAAAGCGTTGAAAAAAGCAGGCTTAAACAATATACATTTATTGCCAACGTACGATTTTGCTAGTATCAATGAAAATGCAAACCAGTCGATAGATATTAATGACACGGTTGCGCAAGTTAAAGCTAAAGTGTGTGGAGCTGCGCCAACTATCATAATTTGTACGGAGACTTTTGCTAACTTTACTAATTTTAGCGAGGAGCAAAGTTTAAAATCGTTATTAGCAAGTTTTGAGGTCAGCGGTGAACAAGCGCAATTAATAGTTAGCGAGCTACGACAGTTTGATAATTTCAACTGGGGTTACGATCCTTTTCATTACACCGTACCCGAAGGCAGTTATGCGCTAAATCCACAAGGTAAACATCGTTTAGTGGAATTTAGAGAAATGGTGCAAAGCATTCATGGTTTAGGCTTTCGCGTGATTATGGATGTGGTTTATAACCATACTTATCAATTTGGCTTAAAAGAAAAATCTGTTTTAGATAAAATAGTACCTAATTATTATCACCGCCTTAACATCACTACGGGGGAGGTAGAGCAGTCAACGTGTTATACCTGTGGTAATACCGCCACAGAGCGGGTGATGATGGCAAAGCTCATGTCAGATTCGCTGGTAGTGTGGGCGCGAGATTACAAAATTGATGGCTTTCGCTTTGATCTCATGGGTCATCAAGCTAAAAATGCCATGTTAGCTGCGCGAGAAGCAGTGCGTGCAGTAGATGGTGATACTTATTTCTATGGAGAAGGTTGGAATTTTGGTGAAGTCGCTAATAACAGTCGTTTTATCCAAGCCAGTCAATTAGAGCTTGGTGGCAGTGAAATTGGCACTTATAGCGATCGATTGCGTGATGCGGTGCGCGGTGGCGGTAATAATACTCGTGACTCACAAGGATTGGGTAATGGCTTGTTCATGCAACCTAACGAAAAGCAGCCAAATGAGAAACAAGCAAACGATTCAGCAGAAGATAGTAGTCGTCAAGAATATGATCTGCGTATGGATCAATTACGTGTTGGTTTAGCGGGCAATTTATCGGCCTTTCCCCTTTATCAAAAAAATGGTGAGCAGGTATTGGGTAAAGATATTCCTTACGGCGACCAACCAACAGGCTATGCCTTAGATCCTGCTGATACCATTAACTATGTCTCAAAGCATGATAATCAAACCTTGTGGGATAACAACCAATACCGCCTACCTTTTGATGTTTCTACTGATGACCGAGTAAGAATGCACTTGCAAAGTTTGTCGTTCACACTATTCGCCCAAGGTATTCCCTTTTTGCACATGGGCTCAGAATTTATGCGTTCAAAATCTTACCTTAGAGACAGTTATGATTATGGCGATTGGTTTAACCGAGTTGATTTCACTAAGCAAACTAATTACTACAACATGGGTTTACCGCCAGCCGATAAAGATAAAGACAACTGGCCACTAATTAAAGTGGTACTAAAAGGGCATCAAGGCCGAGATCATGTACAAGCGAAGCATATTGAATTTAGCGCGAAAGTGTTTGAAGAAATGCTGGCGCTGCGCATGAGTTCGCCACTGTTTAGGTTAACAACCGCAAAAGATATTATCGACAAAGTAAGCTTTTTAAATACCCAGAATAAACAACTTGGTTTATTGGTAATGAAACTTGATGATACGCAAGAAAATGCTGTTGATAATAACGCTGAAAGCTTGATGGTGATCTTTAATACCAGCACTAAAGCACAAACATTTGTTTACGCTGGCGCTAATAAATACCAACTTCACCCCATTCAACAAAATGGTGTTGATGAAATAATAAAGCACAGTAAAGCAGATGAAAAAGGCTTCACTGTGCCGGCATTATCAAGTGTGGTGTTTATTAAAAAATAAGCGTTAAGGAATAAGTATTAATGACTAATATTTGGCGTAAGGTGTAAAAAGTAGCCCTTACCAGCAAAGGTTAGCTGGTAAGAGCTTTCATTAATGTTACCGTTAACAGGGTGCTTTTCTAACAAGCCTTTTTCTACTAACAAAGCGAGCATAGTACTGGAAAGCTCAGCTAACTTAGCTTTTGCATTAATTTCCATTTTAGTTGCAACGCCTTTAAATGAATAAAGCGCTCGAATAATCGCGGCTTCTGACTCAGATATAACAGGTAGTTTTCCTATGTATTTGGGGTATTGATCGTTAGGGAACTTTCCATGAACGCTTTTATATGATGCCTGTATTGCTTGAATGTCATCAGCTTTATCACCAGTTAATTTAAAGGTATGAAATACACCTGTTTCTTTACTTTGGTAATCAACTTTTGCCAGAAAAATTGGTAGGTCACAGCCTTGGGCTATATGGTAAAAACCAGTTTTCCATTTGGTAACTGCATCACGAGTGCCTTCAGGCGTAAATAGGAAGAATACGCGATTGCCTTTTTGCGAATCAACTTTTTGTGAATCAATAAATGCCCTTATTTGCTCAACTTGGCCTTGTCCTTTTGACGAACGATCTATCGGCATAGCACCTAACCACATTAACCAAGTGCCTAAAAGGGGGATTTTACATAGGCTGTCTTTGATGGAAAAGTAGATTTTCACATCTTGTAAAATGGCAGCGCCAAGGGCATAGATGAAATCCCAGTTTGACGTGTGAGGTGCGGCAATCGCAACGCCAGCACCTTCGGGTGGAAATTTGCATACCTTCCAGCCCGATAATTTGAACCATAGAATAAACAGAAATTTTAAAAAATATTTGGTGAATACACCATCAAAGATGGTCTTTTCGCGGATAGATAATTTTGTTTTATTCATGAGTTACAGCGATAAAAATATTTATTGGAAATAAGGAGAGGAATTATAGCATAACAATATCGGGGTATACTTAACATAAATCAATGTGCATACCCAAACCTCACTGATATAATACATAAAGATATTCGCAATACCTACCCTGAAATTCACTCTGTTAGGTTAAATACCTTATTCACCTTTGTATCCTCAGGGATACGAGATCAACGTGTATCAACCACATACTTAGGGCGAGGGCTCAGAAATATTCCAACTTCACCGAGCTAGTATAGCTATCAAAGGACGTAGCCTTGTTATTTATGAAAAGGTATTTACTGAAAAGGAGCTAAATACTCAAACGGCACATCAGTATTTTTTAGATAAGCTAGAAGATTTATTACCAAAAACGTGTCAGCCCATTATTCTATCTGACGCTATGTATCGTTCGCCTTGGTTTAAAGCCGTAGAAGAGAAAGGTTGGTATTGGGTGGGTAGAGTAAGGGGTCAAGTATCACTTTCTAAAGATAAACACCATTGGAAAACAAGTTATCAGTGGTTTGACAATACTTACGGAGGTAAAGCCGAATATATTGGTGATGTCTATTATGGTAAATAAACTTCCCCAAAGGTTTATGAATAAAGCTAGCCTTGTTGTTAATCTCTATAGTCAACGTATGCAAATAGAAAAAACTTTAGGGATACCAAAAATAATAAATTAGGTATTGGACTTGAATGTGCGAGATCAAGAAGGACAAAACGGTTTGATAATTTACTACTTATAGCCGCATTAATTTTATTTGTATTATGGTGCCTAGGTTATGCGGCACCGATGAAAAAATATAATTATTCACTTCAAGCAAATACTATTAAACACAGGGCTGTCTTATCTTTTATAACGATTGGTAGAGAGATAGTAGATGATGACAGGTATAAAGTAGCTATTGATGAATTTAATCACGTTCTATCACGAATATCTAAGCTCACGATTAATATAGCGGACTTAGACAAGTGAAATATTCGTGGGGATCCCTCAGTACCCAATCCACCTCAAGGTGCGAGTTTCAGGACGCCTGATCAGGATGGAAATTGCTTTAAAATCATTACTCTTTTATAGTGGTGTATTCTCATAAGGATGAATTGAATGAACCATAAAATAGTTATGTTGTTAGTTGCTTGCCCCTTTTTCTTTGCTGCAACAACGAATGCAAAACAGAGTGCAGCTTTGGCAATGCCAGACAGTTACAGTGCAGCAGCGGTAAAAAAAGTACTTGAAGAAGAGGGCAATGCGGTTGACGCGGCTATAGCGGCACAATTTGTATTAGCGGTCACTTTACCTGAAGCAGGTAATATTGGCGGTGGTGGCTTTATGACTATTTACAAAGATAAACAATCAGATTTTCTTGATTATCGTGAAGTTGCTCCTACCCGAGCCCATAGAGATATGTACTTAGATGAAGCTGGCGAAGTGATACCTTACTTATCTTTATACGGAATATTGTCATCGGGTGTGCCAGGAACAGTTGACGGAATGTGGAAAGCGCACCAGAAATATGGCAGCAAAAAATGGTCAGAGTTGCTAAAACCAGCCATCACGTTGGCAGAGCAAGGCTATATTGTTCATCCTGTTATGCAAAACTCCATAGAATGGCGCATAAACAGTTTTAAGAAGAAAGGTATAAAGGTTAACTTTTCTGACTATTTTGCTCATGCAAAGGCAGGTACTATTTTTAAACAGCCTGAGCTAGCAGAAACTTTAAAGCGTATATCAATACATGGCAGAGATGGTTTTTATAAAGGTAAAACTGCTAAAATCATTAGCGATTTTATGGCAAAAAATGGCGGCATAATAACAGAAAAAGATCTAGCAAATTATCAATCCAAATGGCGTAAACCTATTCAGATGAAATGGCGTGATTATGAGGTGATAACTGCACCACCGCCAAGTTCGGGAGGTGTTGCTGTTTTACAATGGTTAACTATGTTTGATCTGGTAAAAAAAGACCAAGATATTGCACATAATTCAAAAGAGTATATTCACCTTCTGTCTGAAATTGGAAAACGAGTTTTTGCCGACCGCGCTGAATATTTAGGTGATCCAGATTTTTACCAAGTGCCTGTATCGCAACTTTTAGCGAAAGACTATCTTGCCAAACGTGTTGCTAATATTTCAATGAGTCATATTTCAACGACTGAAAAGATGCAACCTGGACTTAACGAAAGCAGAGATACCACTCATTTTTCTATTGTAGATCAATGGGGTAATGCCGTTTCAAATACAACAACAATCAACTATACCTTTGGCAGTGGCGTCATTGTTGAAGGTGCTGGATTTATACTAAACGATGAAATGGATGACTTTAGTGCAAAACCCGGCGTCGCGAATATTTTTGGTGCCGTTGGTGGTGTAGTGAATGAAATTCAACCCAATAAACGCATGTTATCTTCAATGTCTCCCACTATCGTATTGAAAAATGGTGCGGTTGAATTGGTGACCGGCTCTCCCGGTGGCACGACCATTATTTCTTCAGTATATCAATCCATTCTTAATGCCCTTGAATTTAATATGACTGCGGAAGAAGCCGTTGGTAAACCAAGATTTCATCATCAGCTTTTACCAAAAAATGAAATTTGGCACTACGCAGGTATTGATGAAAAGGTGCTAGTTGCATTACATCATATGGGCTATAAAACGAAACAAGATGTTTTTGGTGATTTACAAATAATTATAAAAAGAAATAACAAGTTAAGTGCCGCTTCTGAGCAAGGAAAACATAGTCGAGGGGTGTCACTGGTATTACAATAATCGTCATGATAATACCAACCTCACTCACTATGTGATCATTTCTACTTGTTAAAGCAACTAATAATGTCGATGATGATGACTATTTCGTGGGTAGTTTTTTACTTTCCCAAAGAGGTATTACGCTGCTTTTGTTCGTTTTAATCCAAACTTTAAAAAAGGTTAAAGGCTTTTTAGTACGATTATATTCTGAATGCACGATGCCCGTTCCTGCGCTCATCACTTGTACGAAACTTAACCCGCACAGCAAGATAACTCTGAGACATCTTTGTTAAATGTCTGGGCACAAAGTTTTATTCCTTCAACCATTGTTAGGTAAGGAAATAATTGTCCGGCAAGCTGTTCTACGGTCATTTTATTGTGAATGGCGAGAGCAGCACTTTGGATCAATTCTCCTCCTTCATGAGCCAATATTTGTGCGCCGATTAGTCTTTCTGTCGATTCTTCTGCAACTAACTTAATAAAGCCATCAGTCTCGAAATTTGCTAAGGCTCTAGGCACGTTTTCCATTGATAATACCCGGCTAATAGTACAAATGCCTTGGTTTTGAGCCAGCTCTTCAGTCAAGCCTACAGTGGCTACCTGAGGATCGGTAAAGATAACGGCTGGCATAGTAGAAAGATCTAGCGAAGTATCACCGCCAGTCATATTAATACCTGCACGACTGCCTGCGGCGGCGGCTACATAAACAAACTGTGGCATATTAGAACAATCACCTGCACCATAGACACCATTAACAGACGTTTCCATTTTATCATTGACAATAATACAACCATTTGTGTCAGTCTTAACCTCAATAGATTTTAGGTTTAACTGACTGGTGTTGGCATGACGACCAGTGCTAACCAACAATTGATCACATTGAATTCTCCCTCCATCTCCCTTACCCTTTCCTTTATAAGGAAGCGTTAAAGTAAAATTATTGCCATCATGTGTAACGTCTTCGGCTTGAGTATTTGTCAGTACATTAATGCCTTCTTTTTCAAATACTAAAGTTAGCTCTTCGCCTAATAGTGGATCGTCTTTATAAAGCAATGTATGACGAGCTATGATAGTCACCTCAGCCCCTAGTCGACGGTAAGCTTGCGCAATTTCCAACGCAATAACCGAGGAACCAATAACCACCAAATGTTCTGGTGTATATTCAGCAAAAAGTGCTTCATTGGATGTCCAAAATGGCGTATCCGCTAGTCCTTTTATCGGTGGGATAGTTGGTGTAGACCCCGTAGCAATCAAGATTCTATCGGGTGTCAATTCAACTTGAGTACCGTCTTCTTGGGTGACGATAAGTATTGGCTTATTCTCTGAGCTAGGACTTGTTTTTTCAGTATCTTTGAAACGGGCAAACCCCTTTAATAACGTTAATGCTGAGTTTGATTCAAGAATGTTTTGATATTTTGCTTGGCGTAACTCTTCTACTCTTGAGCTTTGTTGCTTTGCGAGTAATGCCCGGTTCAATTGAGGAGCATGATTTTCTATCCCAGCAAAAGGATTATTACGCTGTTGCTGAGCAAGCTGTGCCGCTCGTATTAAGATCTTTGAAGGAACACAGCCAACGTTGACGCAACAACCGCCAATAACATCTGCCCCTTCGATAATAGTCACACGTGCACCATTCTCAGCGGCTTTTATCGCACAAGCAAAAGCGCCTGAGCCGCTACCGATAATAGCAACATGTAGTTGTTCGCTTTTATTAGTAGCACAACAATTGCTTGGACTTTGATCCGAAGACATAATAATTCCTTAATTTTTAAGTGGTTAGGTCGATAATTAAGTAAACTTAATTTGTGCAAATATCTGTGGAGCAGTGTTTATTTGCCTATAAAACTAAGCTATTAATCCACAGATTTTACTGTTGCGGGATAGCCAATATTGGTCGACGCTAATGCTATTGCTTCAATGCTGGTTTTTTTCGGATCAAATAAAACAGTTGCTGTTTTTGCATCATAATCTACCGTAGCTTTTAAAACGCCTTCTACTTTTTCCATCGCTTTACGCACAGTGATAGGGCACATTTTGCAGGTCATTTTTTCAATCGAGAAAACCTTCTTAGACATTCCTTGAGTAGCAACATTACTGGTTATCTCTTTGTTTGGTGTTGCCATTGCATTGCCAAACATAAGTAATGCGCTTAAAAGTATTGAAACGGTAATTAATTTTTTCATTGTCGTGCCTCTTAATAATATTTGTCTAGAATCAATCTTTGTCTAGAATTAAAATTTGTTAAACCAAATTGTTATCAGTCAATGATGTAGTTTGCGTAATAGGGAAAACTCATCATCGCGATAAGGATTATGCTGATCAGCCAAAATATAATGCGTTGGTTCTTTAATACCTTAGGGTTGGCGCAAACTGCGCCTTCCTCACATCGCTGAGGAGTGATATATAATTTATAAAAAACTACACCTAATATAACGAGGGTTATCGCAGTAAAATATCCACTATAAGGTTCCATAGCGGTGAGGTTACCTACCCAAGCACCACCTATGCCAAGTGATAACAATAAGAGTGGGGCAATACAGCACGCTGATGCACCTAGTCCGGTAATAATGGCTAATAGTAAAGAGCGGTTTGGTGTAGATGAACTCGACATAACTAAATCTCATACAAGGCTAATAGTAGATAGTTTACACTCTGGGGTATAGTACAGAGTCAAGTGTGTTTTTAAGATTTTTTTATATGGCGTGATAAAAATCAGTTCTCCAGAAACCCTTTTTGAGACAGCCCGTCAATAAACCCACACCGTGTTGTGCCACCGTCACTGTGGCAAGTTGAGATCAAATCGTCCAATGCTGCTTGAATGGTAAGTAATCCCGCTATTTGCTGTTGGATCTTGTCTCGCTTTTCTTTTGCAAGCGCCTGTACATCATCACAATGCTGATCGCCTAATATAAGCAATTGTTTTATTTCATTTAAAGAAAATCCAAGCTGCTGTGCCCGCTTAATAAAACGAATTCTATCAATTGCAGATATGGGGTAATGACGAAAGCCATCAATAGGTTTTTCAGGCTCCTCCACTAAACCTTTACGTTGATAATGCCTCACTGTTTCAATATTTACATCAGCGGCTTTAGCGAGTCGGCCAATAGTTAACGGAGGATTTTTCTCACTCATATAAACACTACCTTTATTGAGGTCTAGACTAATAGTACAGGGTTGGTTGGGTAGTGCAAATTACTTTTAATTTCCATTTGCTATGTTTGATATCCATACTGTTTGATAGGGATTTAAAGTGATTTCTTGGGTTAATTCGGTTATTTTGGTATGACTGATCAGCTCAAGCCAAGACTCTGTAGTAATTAAATTCAGTTCACTTAATGGTAATGCAACCGTTTGATCAGAAACATTACTGACACAAAAAATGCTTTGTTTCCTGTCTTTGCTTTGTCGCCAAAACCCAAACAATTGTAAACCTAAATGCAGTGTAAATTGCGTGGCATTGGGATGAAATGCTGCTTGTTTAATTCGGGTATTCAATAGATATTTTAGTGTTGAGAGTACTTTTCCATGATGCAAGTTTTTATCAGCGAGCGCTTCTTCCAAATCATTTTCATGCCAACGATGTCGGTTAATGGAGCGATTATGATGTGTATTGGCTAACTTTTGATAGTCATTTTGCGTTCCCAGCATACTGTGAATGTAGATCCCCGGTATTCCTTCAAGAGCAAACATAATGGCATGGGCACAAATAAAGCGTTCAAAATTCCACTGGTCTTTGCCTTTTACGGTGCCTTGCATCGCATCATAAAGTGAAATATTCATTTCATACGCTTTTTGTTCACCCGTATCTGAGGTTCGCCATGATATTTTTCCACCAAAATTTTCTATCGTTTCTACTAGGTTATCAATTTCATCTTCACTTAATAAGCCTTCTGCAGGGCGCAAGCCAATACCATCATGCGATGCTATAAAGTTAAAATACATGGTACCGTCTTGTGGCGGCGGCATGCTCATTAACCAACGTTTTAAATATAAACAATTCCCAGTCAGTAGTGTGTTTAATAATAATGGCGGTAATGAAAAATTATAAATACCGTGAGCTTCATTGGCGTTACCAAAATACGTCAGGTTCTGTGTATTAGGAATATTGGTTTCAGTGATAATGATAGCACTTGAATTTGCCGACTCTATTAGAGTTCTTAATAGCCTAACGACTTCATGTGTTTGAGGTAAATTAATACTTGTTGTTCCAGCAATTTTCCATAAAAAAGCGATAGCATCTAAGCGGAATATTTTTACGCCTGTATCAAGATATTGTTTAATGATTGAAGTAAATGCTGTTAACACTTCAGGATTACGAAAATCAAAATCAACTTGATCGTGACTAAAAGTACACCAAACAAATTTTTTCCCTTGACCAGTCTCTACTTCTTTTAATAACGGTGAAGTACGCGGCCTAACCACCTCAGATAATTCATCATCAGGCAGGGCTGTAAAGAAAAAGTCACTCCCTTGCCCTTCACCCTTAATGAAATTGTCAAACCAAGCACTGCGGCTTGAGCAGTGATTAATCACCAGATCAGACATTAAATGATAATGTTCACTTATCTGTTCTATATCTTGCCATGTGCCCAATGATTCATTAACAGATGAATAGTCAATAACGGCAAAGCCATCGTCAGAACTGTAGGGGAAAAAAGGTAAAATGTGTACACTGTTAATGGTATTTTTAATGGTGCTGTCTAAAAACGTTTTTAATGTTTTTAACGGCGGTTGATCTTCCTTAATTATGCTGTCACCATAAGTGATCAAAATAATATCTTTTTCCGACCAATGGTTAGTAAAAGGTTTTGCTGTAATTTCTTTGTTCGACAACTCCATTATAGTTAAGAGTGCATGCGCAATTTCTTCATAGGATTGCTCAAGTTCTACATCTTGATAAATAGTGGCAAGCTGCTGAGTTAACTTATCTTTTAACTTTCCATTCAAATTATCTTGTAACTTATGTTTTAACTGATTAATTGGCATTGACATAATTCACCTTACTTCAACGTTTGACTGAATTCTTCATTGTCTAATTCCACCGCCTCTTTTAACTGCGATAAAATATCAGGGATAGCACTAACAACTCTATTCCATGAAGGAATAAAAGGCGTATCCATGGGTTGTTCTAAAAAGGTATTACCCGCTGTTATGATGTTTTGGGCAAACATCTCTACCGCTTTTTCTTCGTTATGAATATCAAGGGTTAACCCATTCATCATTGCGTCATTTCGATAGGTTTCGACATAATCTAACGCTATGCGATAGTAAGTCGCTTTTAATGTTCTAAATTTTTCAGAGGTGAACGTTTCACCTTGTGTTGCCAGTTTACGAATAAATGATTTACTGATATCAATCGACATTTTTGATAAGCCACCATTATCATTACTCAAAGACAAATCTTGATGTTTATGATCATACGTTGCAGCAATATCAACTTGGCATATACGGTTCGCAGAGTAGTTACGGTACATTTCAGAGAGCACACCAATCTCTAATCCCCAATCACTTGGTATGCGAATATCACTTAAAACATCTCGACGAAAAGAGAATTCACCTGCTAAGGGGTATAAGAAACTGTCCATGTATTCAAGGTAGTCACAATGACCAACGGTTTTTTTCAATGCTTTAATTAACGGTGTTACTAAGAGTCGTGATACACGGCCATTGATTTTTCCACCAGCAACGCGGGCATAATAGCCTTTGGAGAACTCATAATTAAACATAGGGTTAGCAACAGGATAAAGAAGCCTGTCGAGTAACTCTCTTTCATAAGTTAAAATATCACAGTCGTGTAAGGCAATTGATTCAGCCTTACCAGAAGCCAAAATATAGCCCATGCAATACCAAACATTACGGCCTTTTCCTAGCTCTTTAGGGGCTAAACCTAATGCTTGTAATTTAGCGTTTATTGCTTGTAATCTAGGCCCGTCATTCCACAATACCCGATGATGTTGGGGTAACTCACCAAAAAATGATAGTGCATGTTTATATTGAGCTAAATCTGCTCGGTCTAAACCAATAACTATTTCAGATAAATACTCAACACCTTTAAGTTTATTAATAATATCGGGTAAAGCTTTACCTTCTAACTCAGAAAATAAAGAAGGTAATATGAGTCCTAATGGACGTGTTTTAGAAAACATTAATAATTCAGCAGCCATGTCTTTAGGGTCACGTTGTGCTAAATTATGTAACGTTGTAACCGTACCATTTTGATAAAAATCAGCCATGGTTTACCTCTTTATTAGTTAAATGTATTAGTTGAATGTGAAAGTAATTGGTCTGCTAAAAGACCTTGTATGGCTTCTGCCCAGCCTTCTGGACCATATAATTGAGTTTGAGTTGTATTATATTGACGGTACAACGTTGGAAAATCATGAACGGGGGAGCGAACTTGTACAGCGATATCTGCCGCTTCTAGCATTGAAATATCATTCTCGCCATCACCTAAGGCAATGGTAAAAATTGAGGCGTTGTTAAAATGTTCTTGGTATTCTTTTCGGTATTGTTCTGTCAACCAAATCAGCGCTTGGCCTTTATCACAGTAGCCACCAACATGAAGAAATCTTCCTCCTTGGACAACATTAGCACCTAAGTCAATTAGATGTTCTATAAATGCTTTTTTAGTTGAATCATCTCCTAACCATTGAATAGGCTCACCATACTGTCTTTGCTTTGCGCGTATAGCTTCCTCTAAAGTTAGCCCTGTTACTTGGGATATCGTTGAATCAGACAGTGTTGAAAAACCTTGGTAATACGGGGCGAATTCTTTGGTGTGTTCAGACAATAAATCTAACCAATGCTGTCTCAACAAGCAGAATGACTTCAGCCAATAATTACCAATAACTTTAGTACCTTCAGGTTGCTTATTAAAGGTATTTATTGGGATATAAATCGCAGCACCATTTTCTATAATAAACGGTGTGTTTAGATTAAGGTCACGGTGAATGATTGCTAATTCAGCGAGCGTTTTGCTAGTATTTAAAATAACCGGTATATTGGCACTTTTCAATTGCCCAAGCACTTTATTTACGGCTGTTGATTGATAAGTAAAATGGTCAAGCAGCGTACCATCTAGATCACTAAATATAAGTGTTTTTAGCGTGTTCATAGTTTTTATACTTCCATTTTTACTAGGGGCATATCGGTGATCTTACGATCATAATCTAAATGGAAAATAGCATCAGCGGAGTTTGAAATGGTATTGCAGCCTTGCACGCTCAGCCTTTGAAAGTACTGAGTGAAATTTAAGATTTCTGCTGTAGACATAATTTTTGAATTCGCTAAGCCAATATTTTTAGTTTTTAATTTTTGCTCTTGCTCTAAACGCCATTTATAAACACAATCGAAAGATGGTGCTTGTAGTGCTAACCAAAAATCCATTGTTGTATACAAAGGTTCATAAGCGCTTTTAAGCTGTTGATTAACATAATTACGCCATTCACCGCTCGTATCATGTTGTAATTCAAGTTCATTAATGGGTGCTTGTAGTTGTTCAGCAGTTTGTGACTTGACGCCCCAGCACCATCCTTCGAGTAAAGTAATATCTACGGGCTTCTCAATCATGTTCCACTGATCTTCGAGAAATGGTTCGTCGGTAGCTTTGTTGAATCTTGGAATAGAGAACCCTGTTTTACGCTCTATTAGTTGAGTTAACACATGATTAAGGGCAGTCATATCATGCGTGCCTGGTACGCCTCTAGTTGCTAGAAGTGGGTGAATGTCCTGTGCTAATTGTTTGCGTTTCTCGCTTGATAAATAAAAATCATCTAAAGACATTACAGCAACATTAAGCTGATATTGTGCTCTTAAATAGCTAGCGAGAAAGTCTGTGAGTGTTGACTTACCACTACCTTGACAGCCATTGATACCGACAAAGTAAGCTTTATTACTCTTTGTATATTGGTTAAATATTCTATCAGCAAGCGGTTTATAATATTGCGCTACAGTGTGTTTGAATTCTGCTGGTAATTTGTGTTGTTCAATAAAAGCTGAAATCATAATAGTTAATTTTCACTCTAGGTAAATATTAACTATTATGATTTCAAATTTTATGCCATTTTAATAACAAATTTAATTTAAGATATAACTTATTGTAAAACAATTTAAAATTATATTTTATATTATTGATTTCACCGTTATAAATTTTTAAAAATTGCACTAATAAAATAAATCGCTTCATTTTAGTGCAATTCTACAAGGAGAGGTTGAACCAACGATGCAGGGCTTGCTCTGCTTTGAATTCTACTCATTTCAAATAGGACTATTATCACCACAAACAAAGGTATGAGTATCAATACCACTGGCATCGAGCGCTTTATTTTGAGGCAATGCTTCATGGCCAGCTAACAAATAAAGCACTTTTTGTCCTTGCTTGGCCAGTTCAATAGCGTGTTGATAATTAACTAATATCGTTGAAGCCATTGCTTGAGGCAATTTTTCTGCATCGCGGCGGACATATTCAATCAGTTCATCATTTACTTCATTATCATAAAAAACCGCATCAGCAAATTGCATAGCGCGATGAGCGCTTAACGTTAAATTATCTGGATTGCCATCTTTAGTATACACAAAGATAATATCACCAGAAGGGGGGGCTATTTCTTGCTTTATACTGGCAATTAATTGTTGTTCCGCTTGCTGTTGTTTTCCATCAAGAATAGCTTGTCCTATAGGGCCTCTAAGGGTGTTTTCCCAAAAGCTGCGTCTATTGCGTAAACCTTTTACCCGTGCTTTAACATGATCTCGAAATTTATACGAAAAATCAGCCAATTTGCCATAAGCTTGTGGCAATGTTTTTTCAATTTGTTCTCGCAGCATGCGAATTAAAATTGGCGAACTACCAGAGCTAGATAAAGCAATAATCATTGGGCTTCTATCAATAATGGCGGGCGTTATATAGGTACATAGCTCGGGTTGGTCAACCACATTAATGAGTATATTTAACGGCGCGGCTTCTTGGTAAATGGCTTTGTTGACTGGCATATTATCAGTGGCAGCAATCACCAAATTGATATTGGCAAAATGTCCCGCTTGGTAATTATGCTTTAACCAGGTTAGTTGATTAAGGTTAATCAAACGCTCAACACTAGCACACACATTTTTGCTCATCACCGTAATATTGGTTGTAGACTTTAATAACAATTCAATTTTACGCGTAGCGACTTCTCCGCCACCAATAACCATAGCGGAAATTTTTTTTGCATCGAGAAAAACAGGGAAATATTTCATTATATGGCCTAGGGTAAAGTCTTCTTAATTAGTACTTAATTAGTACTTAATTAGTAATAAGAACTAAACTTTATCATAAGCCAACAGAGAAAATCTTGTCTAGTCTACTGTTAATTGCTTTTTGCTAATGGCTAAACCGTTAGCATCGCCATAAATAAAGTGACCAGCTTTAAACTCAATGCCGGCAAAAGTAACCGCAATGTTGATATCGCCAACACCAAGCTTTTCAGTTTTTATTGGGTTACAGCCAAGCGCTTTCACGCCAAAGGGCAATGTTGCAATAGTGCCAGCATCACGAATGCAACCGTTGATCACAATACCTTGCCAGCCATTTTCAACCGCTTGTTCGGCTAACATATCTCCTAGTAGTGCGCGGCTAGTACTGCCTTTGCCGTCTACTACCATTACCTTGCCAGCGCCATCGGTTGCCACCAGTGCTTTCACTTTTGAATTGTCGTTAAAGCAATCCACGGTAACAATCTCGCCTGAAAAAATAACCTTGCCGCCATAATCATGAAACAGTGGCTCAGCTAATTGTAATTGCTCAGGATAAAGATCGAATAAATCGGGAAGTAAATCTAACATTGTATTTTCGCTGCATCGTGTGAATTTGTTCCTACTCTAGCACCAATGAATGATAAACTACCATTAAGCTGAATTATGATGAATATATTATCGGAACAAAAAGATGCCTTGGATACAACTTAGATTAAGCGCCAACGAAGAAACCGCAGAAAAATATAGCGACTGGCTGGTTGCTAGTGGCTCACAAGCAGTTACCTTTATTGACGCTAAAGACACCCCAATTTATGAACCACTGCCGGGTGATGAAGTGCTTTATTGGTCAAATACTGTGGTGATGGGTTTGTTTGATGCTAGTCATGACATGGATAAAGTGATCAGCTATTTACAAGGAATTCATCCTGATAAAGAGCAAATGCGCTACAAGTTAGAGCAATTAGAAGACAAAGACTGGGAACGTGAATGGATGGATAATTTCCACCCAATGAAATTTGGCAAGCGGTTATGGATTTGCCCAAGCTGGTGTGATGTGCCAGAGCCTGATGCAGTGAACGTGATGTTAGACCCCGGCCTAGCTTTTGGTACCGGTACTCACCCAACCACAGCGCTTTGTTTAACCTGGCTTGACGGTTTAGACCTGCAAGATAAAACCGTAGTAGATTTTGGCTGTGGCTCAGGCATATTATCATTAGCAGCATTAAAACTTGGCGCGAAAAAAGTGATTGGTATTGATATTGACCCACAAGCACTTCAAGCAAGCCTTGCCAATGCTAAGCGTAATAATGTTGATGACAAGTTAGAACTTTACTTACCCAAAGACTTACCACAACAAATGCCAATATTTAAAGCCGATGTAGTGGTCGCCAATATATTAGCTGGACCATTGCGTGAGTTAGCGCCTACTATTATAGAATATGTTGGTGACAAAGGTTTGTTAGCGTTGTCAGGCGTATTAGAAGAACAGGCGCAAACGCTACAAAGCATTTATGGTCAATGGTGTAATATGGAACCTGTAACTGTACAAGAAGAATGGGTTCGCCTTAACGGTCAAAGAAAATAAGGGGCAACGCAAATAAACGATTAAAAAGTATGCCGTGAATCATCAAGTTTTACAACTTATACTACTTTTTCTTCGGTGTTATTGGCTTGAAATAACGTCACTTGATTCCGCCCTGCATCTTTAGAATCATACGTAGCGCTATCTGCATCGGCTAACAGCTTCTCTAAGTTATAACCGCTGGTTTTAGCATCGCTAATACCAAAGCTAGCGGTAATGGTAAAATCAAAACCACACTCTTTTGTGTTTATTTCGGCTATTGCTTTTCTACAAGCCTCTGTGCGTTTTAAAGCGGCTTGTTTGTCGCAACTGGTTAGCAATAAGCAGAACTCTTCGCCGCCTAAACGGGCAAAAATGTCGTTTTGACGACCAATAGTTTGACAAACCTCAACCGTTTTCTTTAATGCCCAGTCACCACAGGCATGACCATAGCTATCATTCACTTTTTTAAAATAATCTAAATCGAACATGATCATGCTTAGTTCTTGGTCAGCACTTTGGCAATAACGAATGGCATTGTTAGCGACATGGGTGAAATGACCACGATTAAAAATGCCAGTCAGTGCGTCATATTCAGCTAACTCTTTAATGCGTTTGTGCGCTCTTAATAAACGATAACCCCAGAAAGTTAATACCAATAAAGTTAACGCTAATGTCATGATAATCAATTGATTGTTTTCTCTGTTAGT